>JAFXPK010000043.1 GCA_017527905.1 Paludibacteraceae bacterium | reverse complement strand
CAGACAGTTGGATATCAACTTCAAGTATATGCAGACGATTCCGGACAATAAGGATTTCTCTTATTGGTTGCAGGCATCATATCGTCATACATTGGATAAAAGTGAAAACAACCCGGCTCCATTGGCATTTTATGCGATGGGTGGTATCCGCTACAAGGGATTCCACGCAGGCGTTGCTTACCAGTTGGGTTTGACAACATTCCAGCGCAAGAACGACGGATCGTTCGAAGTCATGTTGGGTTACACTTGGTGTGTGACGAAGCACTTCTGTAGATAACATTTATCTTATTGCTAGTATAAGGGGTTGGTCGATTGACCAACCCTTTTTTGTTCCATTGTTTTGTTGTATTCATCCCGGGGTTGGTGCTCACTTCCTGAAAAAAATGAGGGGATGTTCTTTCGGAACATCCCCTCTCCCTGCTTCTTTATGTTACAATCATTTGCTTAGTTCGAGGTCTTCGTCGAATATCTCGTGCCAAGGTAATCCTTGTTTGTTGAGCTGTTCCATAAATGGGTCTGGGTCGAACTCTTCCACGTTCCACACGCCTGGACGTTTCCACAATCCTTTGCAGAACATCATCGCACCAATCATGGCTGGCACTCCCGTCGTGTAACTTACACCTTGCATTCCAGTCTCTTTGTATGCTTCTTGGTGGCTGCAGTTGTTATACACATAGTATGTTCTCTCTTTGCCATCTTTGATTCCCCTGATTCTGCATCCGATGCTGGTTTCGCCTTCATAGTTCTCCCCCAGATCTTTTGGGTTTGGAAGTACGGCTTTCAGGAACTGTAATGGGACGATTTTCGTGCCGTTATATTCCACTTCGTCTATTCTAGCCATTCCGATGTCCTGGATCACGCGCAGGTGGGTCAGGTATTCCTGTCCGAAGGTCATCCAGAACCTCGCTCTTTTGATGGTTGGATAATTCTTCACTAGAGATTCCAGTTCTTCGTGGAACATGAGGTAAGACTCCCTAGGTCCGATGTTAGGGTAGGTCAGTGGTTGGTGTATTTCCAGCGCTCCCGTTTCGATCCATTTGCCATTCTCGTAGAAACGACCCTTTTGGGTGATCTCACGTATGTTGATTTCCGGGTTGAAATTGGTGGCGAACGCTTTGTGGTGGTTACCGGCGTTGCAGTCCACGATGTCCAGATATTGGATCTCGTCGAAGTGGTGTTTTGCGGCGTATGCTGTGTAAACACCCGAAACGCCCGGGTCGAATCCGCAGCCCAGTATGGCGGTCAGACCAGCGTCCTCGAATCTTTTTTTGTAGGCCCATTGCCAGCTGTATTCGAAGTGCGCCACGTCCTTAGGCTCGTAGTTGGCAGTGTCAAGGTAGTTCACCCCGCATGCCAGACAAGCGTCCATGATGTTCAGGTCTTGGTAGGGGAGGGCGACGTTGATGACCAGTTCAGGCTTGTGTTTCTTGAATAATTCAATGATTTGCTCAGTGACGTCAGCGTCGACTCTATCCGTCGTCACGTTCACGTTGTAGCGGTTTTTCAACTCCTCCGCCAATTTGTCGCATTTCGATTTTGTTCTACTGGTGATGACGATGTCGGTGAAGACATCTCTGTTCTGCGCCACTTTGTGCGCCACCACGGTGCCTACACCACCGATTCCGATAATAAGTACTTTAGACATTCTGCTTTTTAGCTTTAGTTTGTTACAAGGTATATATCATTCCTTTGTACAAATATAATGTTTTCTGAGATAGGGTGAATTCCCGTTAAATAAATTTTAGAAAATGCTTTAATGTTTTGCTGTGTTTTCCTATCTTAGCGGAAATTTTACAATGTCGAATTTTATGTTAAATTAAATTCTATAGTTTATGAAAAAAGTAATTTTACTTTTTGCTGCGTTGTCCTTAGGTATGTCCGCATTTTCAGCGACATACATCATTAAGGATGGTAAGCTCCAGAATGGTGTTGTATGTGGAACACAGGATTGGAAGGACGGAAAGGACTTGGTCACTGCTTCGACTTTGACGGAGAATGCGGGTGGTTATATGACTTATAACCGCGCAGATAATGCTGTGGGTTGTCGTTTGGACTTGGATCCATCTGTATTCAATCTCCATTTGACGGGTTTGAATATTGTGTTCGAGTACGAGTTGCCTCATTCCGCCATGATTTATTCCGAGGAATTGGCAGGTAACGAGGGCGTTTCAACAGAACTCAAGGATAAGCCTGTCTTCACTATCGTTTGTGCGTCTGAAGTGGGTAATGACTTTAAGTTCAGATATTTTGTCGATGCAAAGGCTAATGGAAGTGCCGCACAAAGCGTCCATATCTGTCGTATCCCAGTTGATGGAAAATTCAATCCGGATGCGGAGAAGGGATTCGTGAAATATGAGGGCTATACATTCCCGAAGACTGACGAGAAGGTGAACTCGATTTATATCACTTATATGCGTGAGCTTGCTCGTAACTTGAATGATAACATCGAGCCTGCAAAGATTAAGAATCTTTACTTCTATGCTCCGAGTGATTTCCAACCATTCTATGGAGAGTCTTTCGATTATCCGAACATTTGGGATGAGGCTCCATCAGTGTTCACTTCTAACATTGAGACGGAGGACGATATGACTGACTTGACTCCAGTATTCAATGATGCGCCGAAGTGTTACCAATCAGGTAATCAATACTTCAAGGTGTATAATTATGACGATACGGGTCTCAATGAATTCGATGAGAGAAACGTATTCTCATTGAAAACCATGATGTTGTATGAGAATCTTGAGACAAACTGGACGGGTAGTGACGGCTCTGGTATTTTGACTTCAGAGTTGTTCCATGGCCTTTTGATCGAAAAAGCGGCTAAGACGAATGCTATTCCTAAGAATGCTTATGTCGCACTTGAAAACATTGAGCTCCCTGAGAACTATGAAGGAGACCAACTTCAAGTCGCATGTATCGCGAAGGCTGTGCCAAAATATTACAACTATCCTTTGGCTGATAATGATCTCCCTATCTACTACAAGTTCGACAACCAGGAGGATACGCTTAAATTGTTCGGCGATTCACTCTTGCAGATGCTATATACTCGTGAGGTGAACACGCTTACGATCCCTTCTGGCGCAAAGTCTATTTCCATCATCTTCAAGCAGAATCCTAAGGCTGGTTATTATGTGGACAACTTGACATTGGCTGTTAATTGGACTACCAGCGTGGCTGATGTGAATGGAGAGGACAAGACTTTGAGTGTTTACCCTAACCCAGTTCAAAATGAGATCGCATTCTCTGGTATCGAGGATGTCAAGACTGTTGAGATTGTTTCCTTGAATGGCGCGGTAGAGGCATTCCCTATTGTCGATGGCAAGGTGAATGTCGCTAAGTTGGCCGCTGGTGAATATGTCATCGTGGTTAACAAGACAATCTCCGGAAAGTTCATTAAGAAGTAATAAGTGACTTTTTGATATTGTAAGCGGGGCGGTTGATAATCGTCCCGCTTTTTTTGTGCATTGTTCTTTATTCCCTCAATTCATTTGACTTATTTAAAAAATTTCCTTTCTCACAAATTTTTTACGGCTTTGTCTGTTGTCTTTTCCGTTAATTAATGTAAATTTGCGCCGAATTTTTCGTTAAATTTTACAATAAGAGGGTCTGTGATGTTGATTGAGGTATGAAAATTTAATCTGAAACGTTGAATTAACTAAATTATAATTAATATTTTATATTCATGACTACAAAAAATCGAATGTCGAAAACAATCTTTCTGGTTGTGGCGATGTTGTTTGGCTGGATGTTTGAGGCTTTCCCCGCGACGGTCTCGATGTCTGGTTTTAATAATATTGCTAGTGTGCTTGGTAATTGTAGGAACGGAGATACCATCTCTGTGACGGGCAATTCCACGTTAACCAAAAATGTCGTTGTGAACAAAGCGGTGACTATTTTGGGTAACGGGTATTCCGTCAAGAAGGGTGCTGATTCCGCTCGTGTTACCTTTAACGCGGATGTTAATGTGTCGAATCTGACGTTTGACGCAAACAACATCAGTTCGTCCCAAACGTCCTTCCTCCTCATCGCTGAAGGGAAAAAGGTATGGATGGATGAAAAGACGGTAGTGAAAAACAGTGCTAATGGACCAGTCCTTATTGTAGACGGTACGTTGGTTGGCGGTGTCATTACCGGTAATGCCATTCGACAAGTCAGGAATATGGGTATTGTCTATGTGAGATCAAACGGAACAATTATCAATGCTCTGATATACGGAAACAGAGCTGAGGGAAATAATAACAACAAAAGTTATATTGTTCTTTCCGACGGCGGTAAAGTCATCAACTGTACGATCGCGAACAATAGGCTGACTGGCGACTCGGGTAGAAGGCAATATGCTCCGTATGCTTATGCGTTGACGTCGGCAAGTAATAAGACGTTGGTTCAGAATACATTGGTGTGTATGAATACGCATACGAACAGTAATGTTACGTCAGACGTCAATGTGGAGTACGATACCAATTTGGCCACTTCCCAGATGCAAAGTTGTTATGTGGGAAAAAACGACCCTGGATTCACGAATGTGTCGGGAGGAGTTTACACACTTCTGTCTACTTCCGCTTATGTGAATGCGGGAAATTCCCCTTATATCAGGGAGCCTAAGGATTTGGCTGGCAACGATCGTATCTCTGGCGGTGGTGTTGATATGGGCGCCTATGAGTATCAGGAGTGCGCGACGATCAAGGCTAGCAAGTCTGTCGATGTAGTCTATGGAGAAAAGATCATTTTGGAAGTGGATAATATCAACTCGGCGTATGACGATATATCCATTTCTTACCAATGGCAAAGTAGTAGTAATGGAAGGGATTGGAGCACGATCGGAAAGGATGCGAATGCTAACCGATACGTGATCGAGTCCGTTTCGAAGGAAACTCCTTATTATCGTTTGAATATCCTCAAGAAAGGTTCGTCCGAAGTGCTTTGTACGGTTAATGCGCCGGTGCTTCAGTTCGCTGCGCCTTCCGTGAAATTCGTCGCTTCCGGTTATGACAGGATCGTGACCCATTATGCGTTCGAGGCGGTGTACGGTTCTACCTTCACTTGCGGTTTGGAAGTTGTGAATGATGCGAGAATAACGGATATCACATTGACCCGTAAGCTTTTGCAACGTTCCGGTGGTGTCGCCACATATACGGCGGCCGAGTTGGAAAACTATAAATACACTTGTGATGTCAATGAATCGTTCGAGTTCGAGTTGAGCTATACCTACCAAATCGGCACGGGTTCTTCCGTTAAGAAGGATACTTCCTTCATTCTTCGTCCAATCTATAAGTGTACGGGAAAGAAGAGCGAGTTGATCTGGCATGATGATTTCGGATCCTTCGATACAATCAATTCAACCTATACGTATAATAAAGCTGAAGGTGGATTGGCTACTATCGGTAAATATATTGTCAACGGAACCGAACATGATGTGAAATATGGTAGGAACAAGGCGTTTGCCGTGCCTGACTTTAACGATGCGTTGCAAGGCCATAGATATTTCTCGGCTCAAGGTGCTTGGCACACTGATGACGGGTTCTATTCTATTGTTCCTAACTCCAAACATTCATGGTGGGGACAAGATCAGTTCGGTGAGCAGAAGGATCACACGAAGGGTGACGGAACTGGCGGTATGTTGGTTGTGAATTGTAGGGAGAATTCCAAAGACACGAGAATATACCAACGTGACTTCAGCGTGCAGTGCGACTCTTCTTTGGTGATTTTCTCTTCTTATATCGCCAACTTGAACATGTGGGATAAGGCGACATGGCAGGCCAATCTTACTTTGATCAACGCCAATGTCCGTCTTGATATCTACGAGGTGAATGAGACTGGTGGTGAGAAGTGGCTCCAAAGCGCCTACTCCGGTGAGATGTTGAGCCGTCTGCATGACTATGACAGCGACCCGAATGTGGATACATATTGGTCAAACCTCTCCGCGAAGTTCTTGGCGGACGCTGGCAAGACTTATCGTGTGGTTTTGGTGAATAACAGTAATGGTGGTGCTGGTAACGATATGATGTTCGATGATATCACCATCACCTCTTGCTGCCCTGATATGGCGATTTCTGATAATCCTTCATTCGTGAACGAGAAACAGAATGTGGAGGTCTGCGGTACGGATTCTTCCGACTTCACCATTTATGCCATCATGAGGGATGGTACGGTGGCGGATGACTACTTCGTTTCCCCATATTTCTATCTGTATCAGTATCGTGAGAAGGGTGAAAAAATCTGGAAGAACTTCATCCAGGAAGGCGACCCTTACCTTGACACTTTCGCATACAAGGTGGATCTGACGACCTTCCCTTCAGGTGCGGAATGTCGTGCGATCTTGGCGAGGTCTAAGACCCGTATCCAACAGATTGTTACCTATTACAATTCATCATACGACAATGCTTCCATCACGAACGAGGAGGATCGTTATCCTGCTGTAGAGTGTGCGGAGGGTGTTTATGGTGTTGCATACGGATTCTCTATCAGTTATTACCCAGACTTGGGTGTTATCTCAGCTGACAAGGTGAAGGTGGCTTGCCCGAACGAACCGCTTTCCTTCTCATATGATCCGGGAGATGTCTGGGTCGAAAGGACATGGTTGGACGCTGATAACAATGTTTTGGGGACCGGTTCCTCATATTCGTTCACCAAGTCTAAGAAGGAGATCGACGTATTCCATTATGTGATAGCCGGTGAGGGTGGTGTCTGCCCTGATACCATCACGTTCGAGGCGCATGTCAACCGTAATTTGGCGTTCAACGAAGTGCCGGAGATCTATGTGGCTGCGGATGCGAACTGTCAAGCGACTATCTCGTTGAATGGAGAAAAGCCAAGCTATAGCTATTGTGCGACGGATATCGACCATGTGGATTACTACTACAGGGTGAATGAATCTGGCGCATGGAAGGCATACTCCGACAATGCGGAGGTGACAGTCGTGGACAATGACAAAATCTCTTGGATGGGTGTGCTCTTCCTGCAAACCACATCTGCTCCGGTTGATACAGTGTTCTATAGCCAACCTGTACATGTGTCCGACTCGACTGCTCCGGTCATCGTACGTTGTGGCGATATGGAGAATCTCTACGCACTTGCATCAAAGGATAAGGTTTCAGGTGATGTCATGGTGACGCTTTCACCATCTGTGGTTCAAAATGCTTCGGAAGATAATTGTACCGCACCGGCTAACCTGGAGGTTTTGTGGAATGCTGGTTCAGGAAATAATTTCGGTGCGTTCGGATCCGACTTTACGATTACCTTGAATGCGTATACGAATCCATTCGAGGAATATACTTGGAAGGTGAAGGACGAGGCAGGTCTTGAGAGTGATCCTTGCTATGTGAAATACGAGATTAAGAAAGACACCTTGGATGATGAGGGTGACCCTTATTCGGTTATCCGTGATACTGTCATCTGCGCAGGTAGCTTCCCTCTCAATTGGTACGGACGTACCTTCTCGAAGGATGGAGATACCGCACATGTCGGTTATGCCCTTTTGAAGGTGTTCGCTGATTCTTCTTATTTCCGCACCATCACTGAGACGGTATGTGACAAGTACGATTTCAATGGCAAATCATATTTCTCTACAGGTGTATATACGGATGTTATCCATAACGAGTCGGGTTGTGACAGCATTATCACTTTGAATCTCACCATCAATGAGATTGCAAATACTACCAAGAAGGTTACTGCCTGCGATTCTTACACATGGAATGGCAAGATCTATGACGCATCCGGTATTTATGTCGATACGATGAAGGCTGTGACGGGCTGTGATTCCATCGCTACGTTGGATTTGACGATCGGACATTCTTTCTATGACACGACGGATGCGAAAGTTGCTAATTCTTATACGTGGGATGTCAATGGCGCACTCTACACTAGGTCTGGACAATATGTGAGCGATTTGAAGAGTGTCCATGGTTGTGACTCCATCCATGTTTTGAACTTGACCATCTATGCTCCTTCTTATGGTAGCGAAGATGTGAGAATCTGTAGGAAGGATTTGCCTTATCGTTATGCCCCTGGATTCACCCACAAGGGAGATACCGCATCTAAACTTATCGTTTCGGATACTGTATTCACATTCCAAAGATATAACCAGGGTGATACGATCATCACATTCAATGTGACTATCCTTGAGTCATCATCCTCTACGTTCGATAGGACTGTATGTAGGAACAAGTTCCCTTACGAGTTTGATAACCGTAATGGTTTGGTTGTTTACACACCGCAGAGCGACACGACATTCGTCCTCAGCAACAGGATGGGTTGTGATAGCGTCATTACATTGAACCTGAATGTGTTGGAGCCATCCGACACCACGATTCTAGATAAGGTTGCTTGTGACTCGTTCCATATATGGGGTGAAACCTTTACGGGCGACACTGTCCTTACGAAGACATTCTCGAATGCTGTAGGTTGCGATTCGTCCGTCACGTTGAACTTGAAGGTCAACCACGCAATACGTGTTGTGGAGAATTTGGGCTCGGTTTGCGACTCGATTGAATGGCATGGCAAAAAGTATTATGCTAGCAATAATATCGACACGTTCAAGACAACTTCTACTGTGACGGGTTGCGATTCCATCGTTACGTTGAATGTGATAATCAACCATTCAGTTTATTCGAATGAGACGTATCGTTTGTGCCCGGATACCTTTGTCGCGGCGAGCGGTTGGTCGCTTAAACTTGATCATAATATCAATCTCTATAGGAATCCTTCCGAGCCGTGGTCTGTATTTGACACGACTGTTATTGAGAAAACTACGGAGACATGTAACTCTTATGTGGATGTTCGCGTCATTGTCGACGAAGACCATAACTACGAGGAGGAGGCTTTTGCCCGCGACTCATTCTTGTGGAACGGCGCTGTGTATAAGACGTCTGGAGAATATACCCACCAAGAGGTTGCCTCTAGCGGATGTAAGTTCGCAGGAAAACTGACGCTTCACATTATCCCTACGAAGTATGAGGAGTTAAATGTGACTTCTTGTGGTAATTATGAGTATCTAAGTGGTGGTGTTCTCTATGCGACGGCAAAAGACACCACGTGGACGATTAAACTTGAGTATGATACGGTAATGACTCACACGGTGAATGCCAGTGCCGTTGATACGACTGTGATGGGTGATTCCATCCTCACAATCCATGTTAAGGTGAACCCTACGCAGAGAGTAAATCTTGCTCCAGCTGTTTCATGTGGACCTACTACATGGAACGGAATGGATGTGGTTAGGACCGGTTTCTATGAGTATACGATTCCTTCCACGGTGACGGGTTGTGATTCAACCACTACCATCAGATATTTCGTTTATGATGTGACCCGTGATACGGTTCAGGCAATGGCTTGCGAGAGCTATGAATGGGGTGTGAATGGGCAGACTTATACCACCTCCGGATTCTACTCTGATACGACTCGCTTCTCGGATGCTTCATGTGACTCCTCTATTGTCGTGCTGGATTTGACCATCCTGCCTAAGTCGGAGAACATCATCCGCAAGATCTTGTCGGTTTCCGAGTATGAGAACTATCGCGTCGAAGGATTCCACCCTGATGTGATGGATACGATTAAGGCGGATGGCTTGTCTTACCCTAATCCTCGATATGACGCAAGAGCTGACAACTATCCATCCATTGTCTCTGGCGTGAAGAACGTTCATCAGTGTGATTCTATCCTGAAGTTCGACATCTCTTTGGTAGCTTCTTCGGAAAAGACCGTTATCCGTGATGCTGTATGTTTGGCTGATTTGCCTTACAACGTGACAATCGGTTCCGTCGATTATGCATTGTATAACGACACGGCTATTACTCTGAAGAACGTCCTTGGCGGAGATAGTACAGTTGCGGTTGTCCTCCAAATCAATTCAGCTTCCACTCCAGTGACGGAGAAAGTTGAGGTTTGCGGTTTGTCATATGATTGGAATGGTGAGACTTACACGGAGAGCACTACGGATACGTTCCTTACGAAGAACCGCTTCGGTTGTGACTCCATCGTGTATTTGGATCTAAAACTCAACAAACCTACTTATTCTTTGGAGGAGATTGCCGCTTGCGACTCTTTCGAATGGAATGGTACGGTATATGATGCGACCCGCTTGGCAGGTCAAGGCATGGCTGATTATACGTTCAAGTATGCCTTGTCGGAAAAGAATGGCCAGGCTGGTGTTGCTGATTCTTCAATGTTGCTCCCTTACTACATTGAAAGGGAGAATAATGCTGCCGGCTGCGATTCTGTCGTGATCCTCTCTTTGCGCATCACGAAGACGGTTTACGGTGATCCGATCGATAGACAAAGCTGCGATTCATTCACTTGGTTGGTGAACGAGGATCATCCTGATGGTATCTATAGAACATCGGGCGTTTATTCCGCAAGATGTGCTTCTATGAGATCCAACTGTGACTCTGTCGCTACAATCAATTTGACGATTCTTCGTTCCGTTACGTTCGATACCGTCTTGTCGGTTTGCGAGAATCAACCGGTTGTGTTCGGTAATCTGGAATTGAAGGGAGACACTTCATTCTCAGTGACGAGTGCGGAGGGTTGTGACTCTCTTGTCAATGTGAAGGTTGTTATTAATCCTGTTTACGAGTATACGGATGTCGTGACGGTTTGTGACTCAGTTTACACATGGCGCGGCAATGTATACCAAACGTCAGGTGTCTATGTTGATTCGTTGACGACTGTTTCTTGCGGTTGCGACTCTGTCTATAAACTAGACCTCACGCTGAACCAGATGCCGGTAGTTACTGTTGACACGACGGTTTGCGGTCGCTTCGTTTGGAATGGCATAAGCTATACGGAGTCAACGAACTTCTCTGATACGCTTACTTCTGCCGCTGGTTGCGACTCCATCGTGGTTGTCAACCTCGTCGTTGAGACTCCTTCTGTCGATTCGTTGGGCGTGATCGAGCTCTCTGCTGCGGCGGATTGCAAGGGTGAGCTTAAGTTGGATGACTATAAGCCGGGATTCCAATACTGTGATAGTGCGGCTGTGGTTGAATATAGGTTCAGCACAGACTCCATTACTTGGACCAATGTGGATGGCTCCGCTACTGTGAATGTCGCTAACGGCGATACGATTTATTGGAGCGTGCGTTTCCTTGATGAGGTCGGTGAAGTTGCTACTGTTACCGCTTCTCAAGTCGTTTCAGTTGCGGACAAGACGGCTCCTGAGTTCGTCGAGTCTTGTGAGTCTTGGACAAGCGTCTACAGCGTGTTCGATACGATTTCCGGTAATGTGACATTCTCTCTTGCTGCTGATTCCGTCCGCACGAAGATGTCTGATAATTGTACGGAGACTTCCAACCTTGACGTTCAGTGGAACGTGAATGGTGCGGGCTTCTCTTCATTCGTGGGTGATACAACGTTCACTTTGAATGCATACAAGGGAGACTCCATCACCATCTCTTGGAAGGTGGTTGACGAGGCTGGTAATGTGAGCGATGTCTGCGATAAGGTTTACGTGATCGATCGTGACAAGGATGGCGGAGATTCATCCTTCTATTCTATTATCCGTGATACGCTTGTATGCTCTGGCTCAATGCCTCTCTCCTGGTATGGCGCCGAGTTCAAGAATGACGGTGACACTGCCCATGTCGGAAGCACATTGTTGAGAGTCCATGTGGACAAGTCGTTCTTCTTGACGGATACGGTCGTTGCTTGCGGCAGCTATGTATGGCGTGATGGTCAGACCTACACGCAAAGCGCTACGTCAACGTTCCAGAAGGGCAATGAGTCTTCTTGCGATTCTATCTACACGTTGAACTTGACCATCTTGGAGCCATCTAAGTTGGATACGGTATTGTCTGTGGAATCTGTGGATTTGCCAATCACGTTGGGAGGTTCTTCCATAGACAAGGATACGACCCTCAACCTTGAGAATATCGCTGGTTGTGACTCAATCGTTTCGATCGATCTCCGCATCACTTACCGTGATACATTGAGGGATTCGTTCAGCTGTCCTCCATATGTATGGAACGGTAACCCTATTGTCGAGGCTGGTGTTTATTCCGATACGACAGTAGCGAATGGCGATGTCACTATCAAGACTTTGGTTCTGGATTATGTGCCTACGACGGTCAATGTCGCTTTGAATACTTGCGAGGGTATGCCTGGCGTATTCATGGGCCACGAGATTGAGGGTGATACGGTTTTGGTTATCCCTAATGAGAACAAGTGTGATGTTTACTACTCAATCAAGTTGCATGTCACTCCAGCCTTCTCTGGTGATACCGCTTCGGTGTTCGCTTGCCATTCATATTCATGGAACGGCAGGACGCTTACGGAATCAGGTATCTATAGGGATACGATCTCTTCTGTCCTCTCGGGTTGCGATTCAGTCGCCATCCTTGATTTGACGATTTCTAACTTGCCTATATTCGGAGATACGCTTGTGGCTTACGAGTGTGAGTCTTACGAATGGGCAGGTAAGACATATACACGCACTGGTATGTACTTCGATACGATTCCTTCCTCTATCGGTTGTGACTCGATCATTGCGCTCGACCTGAAACTTGGTCGTCCGGATACGGTTAGTGTCGATACGACCATTTCTGTGGGCCAGTCGATTTCATTCCAAGGCCTGAAAGTTAAAGATGCGGAATACGGAGTTGTTTATACGTATGATACCGCTGGTGTTTCAATCTACGGTTGTGAGATTGTTTACCATGTCACCATCAATGTTGCCGGCAAACCGATTGTGATCGACAGCGTGGAGGTTTCCGGTGGTGAGAACGGCCATGGCGGGGATAGCATCCCTGGCGTTGTGACGGTGGTTGATTCAACGTCTATTTCGGACACGTCTGTGGTTGTTCCATCTGTGAAGGATAGCGTGAAGGTGATCGTGAAGGGTGGTCTCTGGTTCTGCCAAGGCGATGTGGCTAACGTGAAGTTCTTCACTTCGGGCGAACCTGAAACATTCGTTGTTAAGTTTGATTCCTTGACCGCTGCGTCAGGCTTCAAGGAGACACGTGGTACGTTGGAAGATGACGGACTCGTTAGCTTCGATATCCCTGAGGACATCCAACCAGGCGTATACCACGCTTACGTACAACTCTTCGGTGAGGGCATGTCGAGCCAGATGATCAAGGTTAGGTTCTATGTCAGCATCGGTTCTAGCGTTATCAAGCGTAAGTGGAACGATGTGCTTGTATGCAGTAACCCGGACAGCTTCTTCGTTGAATACCAATGGTACCACAACAATGTGAAGTTGGAGGGTGAGACTTCTCAGTACATCTCCGTGCTCACAGGCGTTGAAGGCAATTACTCTTTGGATGTTGTCACTCTCTATGGTGATACGTTCCATATCTGTGGTAAGGACTTCGAAATGCTTTTGCCAGAGTTCTCTATCTCCGCATATCCTGTGCCTGCTGTCGCAAATCAGGAGTTCACTATCCAAGTCTATGGTCTCGACAAAGATCAGTTGAAGAAGGCTAAGCTGGTTGTTTACTCAGTCGATGGTGTGGTTATGTACAAGGATCTGGATGGTATAGACGAGAAGAACAAACTCTCATTGCCGATCGGCGACTATGTTGCTGTGGTGACTGTCGAGAATGGTCTTAGCGCTAACTGCAAGATTTTGGTTAAACCCTAATCGGAGATTACTATAGCTTATTAACGTAGATTATAAAAAGAAATAGATATGAAAAGAGTTGGTTTAGTTCTGGTGGGGCTTTTACTCTCGTCCCTGGCTTTCGGACAGAGCGAA
The DNA here is from genome assembly GCA_017527905.1 of Paludibacteraceae bacterium. Classification (GTDB taxonomy): domain Bacteria; phylum Bacteroidota; class Bacteroidia; order Bacteroidales; family Paludibacteraceae; genus UBA1181. The sequence continues at coordinate 34,026 of JAFXPK010000043.1, read as the reverse complement.
CTTGTTACGTTGAGTGTGGGCGGTGGCCTGCACTCCTTGAAACATGAGCCTAAACTGCCTACCAAGAATGAATTGGGTAAGTGCTTCGGAGAGGGAAAACTCTCTGTGGGTGCGACGTTCAGTGCACGGTACATGCATTTCTTCCGTGATGGGAATTGGGGTATCGGAACGGGTGCGGATGTCTCTTATTACACCGCAACCTCTTGCTTGGATGGTGTGGAGACTTCAAACGAGTACGACCAGTACAACAAGGAAAAATTCGAATGCAGTTTCTCTTACATGGGTTGGGAGGAACGTCAGCGCGTTCTGGCGTTGGAGATTCCTTTGGGAGTCTACTTCCGTACCGATTTCTCATACCGTCTGGGTATGGTGGCCGGATTGGGTGCTAAGTTGATTATGCCTTTGCGCTCCCGATTCGAGATCCAGGAAGGTTCATACGAGATCACTGGCTACTATCCGGAAGATAATGTCACGTTTACTCAGTTGCCTCACCATGGTTTCTATGATAACGCTCCTCGTTTCAAGGACGGTATCGATACGAGGCCGGTTTTGGGCGTGTATGCCGAGTATGGGCTTAACATCAAGTTCACTGAACGCCTTTGGGGATATGCCGGTGTTTATTTCAACTATGGCATTACGGATATGGCAAAGGATCATGTCTCCGACTTGGGCGCCATCCGCGATGATTTCCGTGAGGGATATAAGGGTGTCTTGAACTCTTCTGCGGTTGATAAGGCTAATTTCCTGGCTGCAGGTCTGAAGATCGGTATCACCTTGCCATTCGGAAAGAAGAAGGATATCGAACTCGACTCCACTTTGTTGGAGGAGCCTCAGCCTATGACTCCATTGGTTGAACCAGCCGACTCTTCCGCTATCTTGGATAGCACGAAGGCGGCTAATATCCAAATCGATCCTGAGGACTACAGAAAGGCTAAGAATGCTTTGGCCGATATCAACAACACGGTACACTTTAAGTTGGGTTCTGCCCGCTTGATCAGGTCCAAGACGTTGTACAATGGTATCCAAGGTGTCGCAGAGTTCATGAAGAAGTATCCTAACGTTAAGTTGGAGGTTGACGGTCATACTTGTACATTGGGTACGGAGGCGCGCAACGAGAAGCTGGGTGTTGCCCGTGCGAACAGTTTGATCGCTCCGTTGATCAAGGCGGGTTGTCCGAAGGAGAACATCGTCACTACTTCTAAGTCATACCATGAGCCTGTCGCTTCTAACGTCTCTGAGACGGGTCGTGAGTTGAACAGACGTGCGGTTGTGAAGTTCATTATTGGCAAATAATCGAGCCTTAAAATAGCGAAGAGTGGGCTTGCCGTTGTGCAGGCCCACTTTTTTTGTCCCTTCCGGTTTGGATATCTCTCCTTTTTTTCTTATATTTATATATCTTGTATAACTTAAATCTTAAGGCTTATGAGAAGTATTTTCCTATCTGTATTCGTGCTGTTCTCTCTCTTTGCTACGGCACCATTATCCGCCCAGAATGCGGTTGAAAATAGAGGCTTCTATTTGGTTCGGTATGCGAAAGACACTGTTCGCATCGGTCAGGAGTTCCGTATCTTCTATGCGTCGGAATCAGGCCTGCGTGACTTTAAGTCTCCTCATTTCGACAACACTAAGTTTAAGGTGGGGGCTGAGTCTCTCCCTTATGCGGCCAAGGATCGCCCATGGGTGGGAGGCAAACGTGTGGAGTTGGATCTGAAGGGCTATAGTTTTTTCATCACACCGGTGGATACTGGGCTTTGTGTGATTCCATCCGCCCGCGCCAAGGTGGGTGGCAAAGTGATGGATTCACCCGCCGACACGATCTACGTCTTGCCCCTCTACGAAGAGTTGCGCGATTGCTCGGTGAAGGTGGTTCCCGCCAAACCTGTCGCCGGAAAACCGTTCGAGTTGGTTATCACTTCGCGTTTCCGCTTCGACGTGAACCCGGAGGTGGATTTGGGCCAGTTCAATGCGTTGATGGTCCGTCCTAGGGTGGGCATGACCATGGACCAGAGCGGAAGCAGTTATACCTACACGTTCCGCTTGATCGCGGAGCAGCCTGGTGCTTATTCGATACCTCCGTTCGATGTCTTTGTGGCCAAGAAAAAATACACGGTGAATTCGTTCGACTTTACAGTCAGAGAAGCCACGACGGAGTAAACTTGCTATTTTTGGAGAAAAACAAGTGTTATAAAATTGTTTATTAATGGATAATTAACGTAAATTTGCGAGAACTAATTTTTGGATAAATGAATAAGATAGTCGGTAAAGAACACTTTTCGGAGAACGTTGTCAAGTTGGAGGTGGAGGCCCCATTGATCGCGAAGTCTCGTAAAGCAGGTCATTTTGTGATTGTCCGCGTAGGAGAGAAAGGGGAGCGTATCCCACTGACCATAGCGGATGCGAATGTTGAGAAAGGTACGATTACGCTTGTGGTGCAAAAAATAGGTGTGTCAACGACAAGACTATGTGCCTTGAATGTTGGGGATGAGATTACGGATGTGGTAGGTCCTTTGGGTAAGGCAACCCATATTGAGAAGTTTGGCACGGTGGTATGTGCGGGAGGTGGCGTTGGTGTTGCTCCGCTCTTGCCGATTGTCAAGTCTCTGAAGGCGGCGGGTAACCGTGTCGTTACTGTGTTGGCTGCGCGGAATAAGGATTTGATCATATTGGAGAAGGAGATGCGCGAGTCCTCCGATGAGGTGATTATCATGACGGATGATGGCTCTGCTGGGAAGAAGGGCCTTGTCACGCAGGGTGTGGAGGATGTCATCAACCGTGAGAAGGTTGATTTGTGCGTCACCATCGGTCCTGCCATCATGATGAAATTTGTCTCTTTGCTTACGAAGAAATATAATCTGCCTACAGTGGCATCCTTGAATACGATCATGGTGGATGGTACAGGTATGTGTGGTGCTTGCCGTCTTACCGTTGGAGGAAAGACTAAATTCGTCTGTGTGGATGGCCCGGAGTTCGATGCCCATCAGGTCGATTTCGATGAGATGCTGATGCGTATGGGCGCATATCGTGAGATGGAGCAGGCGGACCTTGCGAATAAATTTGGAAAGAAGTAAGAAGATAAATAGATTATTATGGCTGAAGATAGGAATGAGGCTTGGCGCGAGGATTTGCGCAAAGCCACTAAGAATAGCGAAAGGGTGCAGATCCCTCGCATCCACATGAATGAACTGAACGCTCACTACAGGGCGCGTACGCGCGAAGAGGTGAACCAGGGTCTCACGATGGAACAGGCTCTTCAGGAGTCTAAGCGTTGTTTGGATTGCCCTAATCCGACTTGTATGTCGGGCTGTCCCGTTTCCATTAACATCCCAGGGTTTATCAAGAATATTGAGCGTGGGGAGATTCTAGAGGCGGCTAAGGTCCTGAAGCAGACGAGCGCTTTGCCGGCTGTGTGTGGACGTGTCTGCCCACAGGAGAAACAATGCGAGTCTCAGTGTACATATAAGTTGAAGCTGAAAAAGGAACCAGTCGCAATCGGTTATCTGGAGCGTTTCGCCGCGGATTATGAGCGTGAGAGCGGACATGTCTCCGTGCCTGAGGTTGCCGCTAAGAACGGTATCAAGGTGGCAGTCGTTGGTTCTGGCCCTGCTGGTCTTTCGTTCGCGGGCGATATGGCGAAGAAGGGCTATTCCGTGACGGTCTTCGAGGCTTTGCATGAGATCGGTGGTGTGTTGAAGTATGGTATTCCGGAGTTCCGTTTGCCTAACCATATTGTGGATGTCGAGATCGATAGCCTCCGTGGCATGGGTGTCGAGTTCGTTAAGGATTGCATCGTCGGGAAAACGGTTTCGATGGAGGACTTGAAGGCGGAAGGCTTCAAGGGTGTGTTTGTCGCTAGTGGTGCGGGTCTTCCTCGCTTCATGAATATCCCGGGAGAGAACCTGATCGGCGTGATGTCTTCCAACGAGTACCTTACCCGTGTCAATCTGATGGATGCTTCTAATGAGGAGAGCGATACTCCGGTCTTGAAGGGAATGAACGTTGCTGTAGTCGGTGGCGGTAATACGGCCATGGATTCTGTCCGTACGGCCTTGCGTTTGGGCGCTGACCGTGCCATTATCGTTTACCGTCGTTCGGAGGAGGAGATGCCTGCCCGTTTGGAGGAAGTGAAACATGCCAAGGAGGAGGGTGTCGAGTTCATGACGCTCCATAATCCTATCGAATATATTGGTGACGAAAAGGGTAGGGTGAAAACCATGCGCTTGCAAGTTATGGAACTGGGTGAGCCGGATGCATCCGGACGTCGCAGCCCAGTGCCAGTCGAAGGCAAGATCGTCGAGGTGGATGTTGATGTGGTGATTGTAAGTATCGGTGTGTCGCCTAACCCGATTGTTCCTCAGAGCGTGTCTGGCTTGGACGTTAGCCCTAAAGGTACCATCGTCGTCAATGAGGGTATGCAGTCTTCCATCCCTACGATCTTCGCGGGCGGCGATATCGTTCGTGGTGGTGCGACCGTTATTTTGGCGATGGGCGACGGACGTGCCGCTGCCAAGTCAATGGACGAGTATTTGAAGAAGTAATGAATTTATAGAACGACGGGTGTTCGGGCGCACTTTGGACGCTTCCCTGTCGTGTGAACTGTAGGACATCATCATCGGTTTATGCCGATGGTGATGTTTTTTTATGCCCTTGCTTGAAGGAATGCCTTCCACGAAAGGGTTGGAACGTCCCTGTGGCATCTGAATATGGCTCAAAAATCCAATCATTTGGTTTTTATTTCACGTAGTGGGAGTAGCCGTGTGTCTATCTTTGCGTAGGATTAAAGATTATTGTATTACTGAAATTAATGAGCAACCTATGATGACGGACGGAGGACATCGCCTTTTGTTGTGAGGCGAGTCTCCCTCCTCCGTTCTGTCGGATTAACATGAAAAACGTAAGCATATGGAAAACCATTACATCTTTAGGGGAATTGTCACATTATGTATGTGCCTACTTCCTTGTACATCTATTTTGGCGAAGGAGAATTTTGCTATCCCTGGCATCGTCGAGTTTGAGGATTTCGATGAGGGCGAGGCGGAGGTGACTTACCACGACGAAGAGGAGGAGAACCAGGGAAATGTGTATCGCCTCAATGTGGGTGTGGATATCGACACCTGCGGGGAGGGGAATTATGTGGTCGGCTGGACGCACAAAGGGGAGTGGATGGACTATACAATCGACGTGAAGGAGTCGACCGCCTACAGCTATTCCGCCCTTGTCGCTTCAGGCTTGGACGGATCGTCCTTTTCCCTCTCCATCGACGGCAAATCCATTGCGCCTGCCATCGTGGTGCCTAACACGGGTAGCTGGACGAATTATCGTTCGGTGAAGGGTGAAACCTCCGTCATCACGGCGGGTAAGCATGTGTTGCGTGTCACGATTGAGTCGGATTATTGCAACCTGGACAAGATATTGTTCCGCCCCGCCGACGAGGAGGTGCGCTTCTCCTTCCTTGCGCCTACCGAGGGGTCGGCTGTGGTGGCGGGAAGTCCCTTCACTATTGCATGGAGCGCCAATGAATTGATCACGGATCGCTATAACCTTAATTGGGTGGACGAAGCCGGGGTGAGTACATTGATAGAGGCGAATGTGGGTGCCCAAGGGAGCCATACGTCGGTCATTCCTGAGGATTTCGTTAACCAAACGGGCTATTACACCCTCTCGCAGGTGAAGAGCATAGGCGGACTGATCCCTGAGGATTTCGATGGGGGAAGGCATACGGTGACCAATCCTCTGATTTGGGCGGACGTGCCTGATGTGTCGGTCATCCGTGTGGAGGACACCTACTATATGGTGAGCACCACGATGCACATGAATCCGGGTGTGCCTGTCATGGCCTCCAAGGACATGGTGCGTTGGCGGACCATCAACTATGCCCATCAGGCGCTTGGCAACAATAACGAGTTGAACATGGACAATGGTAAAAACGCTTACGGTAAAGGGTCCTGGGCCAGCAATATCAAGTACAAGGATGGCACGTGGTACGTACTGACTCCTTCCTATTCGACGAACAACACGCATATCTACAAGACCAAGGACATCACCAGTGGAGAATGGGAGGTCGCCACCTTGCCGTTCTATCATGATCCCTCCCTTTTGTTGGACGATGATGGACGAATTTATGTGATCTATGGCTCTGGCAACATTAGCATTGTGGAGCTCTCTTCGGATGCCATGTCCGTCAAGGGAATGTCCCGTACCTTGTTGCAGAAACCGGCTTCCATCTGTAATTCCAACTTCTATGTGGAGTGTGAGGGCTCGCAGGCCATGAAGAAGGGTGATTATTACTATATCTTCCTGATTTCCTGGCCTTCCAATTCCTGCCGCTCCGTCTTGTGCTATCGTTCCAAATCGTTGAACGGGCCTTTCGAGGGGAAAATATTGCTGCAGGACAATGGTGTCGCCCAAGGCGGAATCTTTGACACACCGGAAGGCGATTGGTACGGAATGTTCTTCCGTGACAACGGTTCGGTGGGGCGTATCCCTTATTTGGTGAATGTGTCATGGCAAAATGATTGGCCGGTGTTGGGGAACAACGGTAAGGTGCCTTCTTCGTTCGAGATGGCGGCGGCGCAGGAGGATGGATTCGGCATCGTCACTTCCGATGAATTCGAGGAGACGGAGTTGCCTTTGGAATGGCAGTGGAACCATAATCCGGATAGCCGCAACTGGAAACTTCTGGACGGTAAGCTCCGCCTGACCAACAGCCGGACGGATGCGGACGTGGTGTCGACGAAGAACACGCTTACCCAACGTACGTTCGGTCCGCTGTGCTCGGGATGGACTAAGGTGAATACGCAGGGCATGAAGGACGGAGACTATGCCGGGTTAGTGGCCTTGCAGGAGATCTATGGTTTCGCCGGCGTGAAATGCTCCAATGGGGGCAAGCAGATCGTGATGTCCAATTCGGGGAAGGAGGTGGCCTCTGTTCCGCTGAGCCAGGATGATGTGTGGCTCAGGGTGGATATGGACTATCGTAACCAGACGGACAAGGCGACGTTCTATTATAGCTTGGATGGCAAGTCGTGGACGAAGTTCGGGGATGTCATCAAGATGGAATATAAGCTGACGCACTTCATGGGCTACCGTTATGGTTTGTTCCATTTCAGCACAAAGGCGACGGGCGGATATGCCGACTTCGACTATTTCAGGATAGGAAAGAACGTGGACGAACCCATCTACATTGAGCGTGGTGAACGCCGCACCGAGGAGACCATATGGGCGAAGAGTGTGCAGGTCACTGTGCGGGAGAAGTCCGAGACGGATGTGGATGTGGTATGGAATGGTTCCCTGATGGTCGCGCCGAACCCTACGGCACGTTATGTGCAAGTGTCGGGCTGCGATAATCTGACGGGCTTGGAACTGTATGACCTTAATGGTGCGTTGTTGCAGGAGTCGGCGGATAGTCAAATGATTCTCCCCGAGTTGAATGACGGGTGTTACTTGCTGCAGATTCGCACCTTGGACGGTACGTTTAGCCGTAAACTCGTCATTCGGAAGTAGGGGTGTCTTAGAATGGAGCTTCTCCTCCGAGAGGAGGCATGGCTCCGAACGGGTTGGACGAATCGACAAGGGCGGCGGCAGGCTCGTCCGAGTTGATTCTTGATTGAAGCGTATGCCTTGGGGCGCTCTCGAAACTTTCCGCCGCATAGGCTTCGAATCCTTCCTCCAGGTTCTGGAATCTCGCCAATTCGTTCCTGAATCGTAGGCGCACGTCACCCGTGGCACCGTTACGGTGCTTGGCTATGATGATTTCCGCGATACCCTTCAAGGAAGCACCGGTTTCGTCCTGTGTGATCTTATAGTATTCGGGTCGGTGGATGAAGAGCACCATGTCGGCGTCCTGCTCGATGGCACCGGACTCACGCAGGTCGGAGAGTTGCGGACGTTTGTCGCCGCCCTCTTTCTTCTCCACGGAACGGTTCAACTGGGAGAGGGCGATGATTGGAATATCCAACTCCTTGGCCAGCTGTTTCAGGGAACGGGAAATCATACTCACCTCCTGCTCACGGCTGCCGAACTTCATGCCGCTGGCGTTCATCAATTGGAGGTAGTCGATGATGATGCATTTCACACCATGTTCCTTGACGAGACGGCGCGCTTTTGTGTTCAGCTCCATGACGGACAGTCCGGCGGAGTCGTCCAGGTAGATAGGCATCTCCTCCAGTTTCCTGGACCGTTGCATCAGGTTGTTCCAATCCTCCGAACTCAATTTACCGTTTTTGATTTTCTCTCCGGGTATTTCGCAGACGTTCACGAGCAGACGGTTGACCAGCTGCACGTTCGCCATTTCAAGGGAGAACACCGCGATAGGGTTGCCCGCTTCCGCCATGTTCCTTGCCATGGAGAGCACGAAGGCCGTCTTACCCATGGCCGGACGGGCCGCGATGATGACGAGGTCGGAACGTTGCCAGCCGGAGGTCATCTTGTCCAGTTCGGTGAAGCCGCTAGGGATACCGCTCATACCGTCCGAGCGTTTGGATGCATCCTCCACACGCTTGATCGCCTCTTTGATGATCGGTTGGATCTCCGTGAAGTCACGTTTCGCACTTCCGGTGGCGATTTCGAACAGCATGCCTTCCGCCCGTTGTACCAAGTCGTCTACATCAGAGTTCTCGTTGTAGGCGTCCTTCTCGATCTCTGTGGCGAAGGAGATCAATTCCCTGGCCAACGCCTTCTGCGCTAGGATACGCGCGTGGTATTCTATGTGGACGGACGAGTTGACCTTCGAGGTCAGTTGCGCGATGTAGTATTCGCCACCCACCTCCTTCAGTTTCTTCTCCTTCTTGAGTTGCTCGCAGACCGTGAGCATATCGATGGGCAGTTGGAGCTGCGCCAAGGTGTTGATGGCTTTGAAGATGGTTTTGTTCGCCTCTTTGTAGAAACAATTCTCCTTCAGCACGTCGCAAACCACGCTGAACGCATCCTTCTCTATCATGAGGGCTCCCAATATGGCCTCCTCCAGTTCTATGGCCTGAGGGGGGAGTTTCGCATATTCGGAAGGCATCTTCATCGTGCCTTCGCCCGGTTTGTTGTAACGTCTTTTTGTGTTCTCTGCTGCTTCTGCCATCTCATATTCATTTTAGGTTCGCAAATGTACGATTTTTCGGGTGTAGTCCCTTCCGGTTCCAACCTATTGTTTTCTCCAAGTTATCTACACGATATTAACAAATAACTATGTGCGTTAAGTCAAAAAAATAATTCGTTTGTTGAGGTGGAAAACGATTATCTTTGTTGACGTTTCAGAAAGGCGATAGGAAACCGAGTGCGTCTCAAATAATAGATTGTTATGGATGAAATAATATTAAAGCCACGAAGCGAGTTCTCCTCTTCATTGCCGGAAGTGAGGGAAGGGGATGTTTTAATGCACTTCGCCCCTCATCCGCAGGGCAAGCAGGTGAGATATGTGGAGATGAATAAAGATAAGTTCGAAATATATTCTGCCCCTCATTGGATAGAATGTGGTTTGCTGGAAAAGGGACTGCGTCATGATCTAGACCTGATCAATGAACATCTTGATGAAATCAGCCATTATAAAGTGATGGAAGGATATTCCTGTGTGGAGGAGAAAAGAATCAAGAAAAAGGATTTGGATTGTATAGAATATGGGGCAAGACGATTGATATATGTTCTGTACAGAAGGCTCAAGGGTGATCGGTTTTTAGAAGTGAATTTGGGGGGATTGGCGCCGGAGTCTATGATGTCTATGCTCGATTATGCTTTGGATATCCACGATAAATACCCTGCGATTTCGTTCCTTTTTATTCTATATGTGGATGAGGAGTTTTTAAACACGAAGGAAAGCCCTTCGATCATTGTAAACAGGGAAAGTAAAGCTGGTGTCCTTAGAATGATAGATGAATTTGATGCCTATAATTGGGAAACGCATAAAAGGGAATCACAACGCCCTGAGTCGGAAGGAAACGTGGATAAACCGGTTGTCTGTAGGTGGTGGGAGAAGTTGAAACGCAGGTTGGCGGATTCCGCAAATATGCACAAGTGAAGCTTCCCTTAGGCCATCCTGTTTCTTGGGATTATTTCTCCTGAAATCTTCAAAAAAGGCTATCTTTGTGCGAAAGAATTCAATGAAGATGGGTATGGAGATTCGTAAACCGCAAATAGACAGGGATATAGAGACGGACAATTGTTTCGACTTCCTCCGCTTTTTCTTGGCGCTCTCCGTTTTCTTCTCCCATTATGATGTGCTTCATGGATCTTCTCTGTTGAATTACCCGATTCCTTCGCCGCGGTCGGTGGGCGCCTTTTTTGTCATCAGCGGACTCCTGATCTATCGGAGTTATTGCCGAAGCAATACCCTGAAACGTTATTTCGAGAAAAGGGCGAGGCGTATTTTCCCAGCCTATCTCCTGATAGTGCTCCTTTCATCCATCCTTTTCTCCGTGTTCAGTTCGTTGAACGTGCGGGAGTATTACACCTCGCCGGAACTGTTTAAGTATCTGTTGGCCAATCTTTCGACGATGAATTTCCTTCACCCCTCATTGCCTGGCGTGTTGGACGGGGAGGCGGTGAATCCTTCCCTGTGGACGATCAAGGTGGAGCTGTTTCTCTACTTGATGGTGCCAGTCCTCTCCTTCTTTTTCCTGGAGAAACATAGATGGTTCTCCCTTGTCATCGTTGCGTTATGTTCCCTGACCGCCGTCTGTCTTTCCCGTGCGGCGGATGTGACAGGTGTCGCGTCCTATGACTTAGTGGGGAAGTGGATATCTCTTGCCGCCTATTTCATGGTGGGTGTCTCGCTCTTTCTCTATAGGGAAGAGGTGGGTAGGATGAAGTGTTTCCTGTTGCTCCCCGCTCTGGTCTTTTCGGTCATGGATGGTTATGTGGCCGAAGCCTTCCGCCCTTTCGCGATAGGCGCTCTTGTCTATTTCGCTGCGTTCACGTTGCCTTTCCTGAACAAATTCGGTAGGATTGGAGACCTCTCCTATGGCATATACATCTTCCATGCACCCATCATCAACCTTACGATTTGCATGGGGTGGGGGGTGAACCTGGGCGCATTTGCGACGACCCTCCTCCTTGTTTTGTTTGTGGCTTTCCTTTCGTGGCACCTCTTGGAAAAGAAGATATTGTCCCGTTGACTTATTTTAATCTTTTTGCCCACTTTCTAACAACGCATCCTCTTCTTCATAGTCCCTAGGTGTGGGATTTTTTTTGATGTTTGACCTGACCGATGTTGTCCGTGACGGAGAATTTCGGGATACTTTTTCGTGTTGGAAGTTTTCCGAAACGGACAACTTTTTGAATTGTTGAAAACTTTATTCGTTTGATATATAAATATTTAACATGTAAAAACGGGAAACTTTGCCGGTTTGTTGATAACTAAACTTGCATCTTCTTTGCGAATTCCATAAAGTACATTAATATTGCAAAACGTTTGTGGATTAATTGACTATGATGGGGTGAGATTGAATGTGCGGAGTGCAAATCATAAACGCTATTAGATAATCTTTCATGAGGGCATGGATACTATAGTTTATTCATACGAAGAGGCATACCAATCGTCTTTGGCATATTTCGAGGGCGACGAGTCTGCGGCGCGTGTATGGGTGGACAAGTATGCGATGAAGGACTCGTCGGGGAATATCTATGAGAAGAATCCTGATGATATGCATCGTCGTATGTCGGAGGAGTTGGCCCGAGTTGAGGCCAAGTACCCGAATCCGATGGAGTCTCAGGAGTTGTTCGATTTGTTGAGTCATTTCAAATATATTTTGCTTCAGGGAAGTTCGATGTCTGGCATCGGAAACAAGCATTGGGTGGCTTCCCTCTCTAATAGTTTCGTGATTGGCGAAGAGGAATCCTTCGATTCGTACGGTGTGGTCATGAAGTTAGATGAGGAGCTGGTCCAATTGATGAAGCGCAAGGGCGGGGTGGGGTTAGATTTGTCCCATATACGTCCGAAGAGTTCTTTCAAAAATGAGACATTGGCGGTTCCTGCAGGCCTGGTTCCTTCCATGGAGCGGTATTCAAGCTCCGCGCGGGAGGTGTCTCGGGATATGCGTCCGGGGTCTTTGATCCTTAGCGTTTCCTCCAAGCATCCGGATGTGGAATCGTTTGTGGATGCGAAATCTGCGGAAGGGAAGGGATCGTCCGCGAATCTTTTCGTGAAGGTGGACGACGCTTTCATGCGGGCGGTCATCGAGGGCGGTCTCTACGAGCAGAGGTATCCTGTCGATGCGGAGAATCCGTTGATTCGGAAGGAGGTGCCCGCCAAGGACTTGTGGAATAAGATCGTGCACGATGCGTGGGAGTCTGCGGAGCCAGGTGTCCTTTTCTGGGACACGGTGGTGCGCGAGTCCGTATCGGATTGCTATGCCTCCCATGGGTTCAAGTCGGTTTCCACGAATCCGTGCGGTGATGTTCCCCTGGGTACATATGACGGCTGCCGATTGTTGGCGGTCAACCTATATTCCTATGTGAAGAATCCGTTCCAGCGTGACGCTCAGTTCGATTACGGGTTGTTCAAGGAGCATGTGCGCAAGGCGCAACGCATTGTGGACGATGTGGTTGACTTGGAATTGGAGAAGATAGAGGATATTATTGCGGAGATAGAGAATGCCCCTGGTTCTGAGGCGGTGAAACGTACGGAATTGGAGCTTTGGGGAAAAATCCATCGGAAGACCGCCTTGGGTAGGCGTACGGGCGTCGGAATAACCGCGGAGGCGGATATGCTGGCGGCGATGGGCCTCACCTACGGTACGCCGGAGGCCATCTATTTTTCGGAGCAAGTGCATAAGACGTTGGCGGTGGAGGCTTATCGCTCATCCGTCACGTTGGCGAGGGAACGCGGGGCGTTTGAGCTTTATGACGCCGGGGCGGAGGCTAACAATCCGTTCATCGCAAGGCTGAAGGATACGGACGCTTCCCTCTATGCTGATATGACGAAGTATGGCAGACGTAATATCTCCTGCTTGACAGTCGCGCCAATGGGTACCACAAGTTTGTTGACGCAGACCTCTTCGGGTATGGAGCCGGTATTCTTGCCCGTACATAAGCGGAGACGTAAGGCGGATCCGAATGATCCTGAGGCGCAAGTGAACTATGTGGATGAATTGGGAGAATCCTTTGAGGAGTTCACTGTCTTCCATCCTAAGTTTTTGGTGTGGATGAGGGTGAATGGCTACGATACGGAGAAACAGTATACGCAGGCTGAGATAGACAAACTGGTGGCAGAGTCTCCTTACCACAAGGCGACCATGCAGGAAGTGGATTGGGCGGATAAGGTGCGTATGCAGAGCCGCATCCAACGTTGGGTGGATCATGCGGTCAGCGTGACGATCAATGTGCCGGAGACGGCGAACGAGGCTCTTTTCGCCACGCTCTATGAAGAGGCTTGGCGGTCTGGGTGCAAGGGCGTGACGGTCTATCGGGAAGGCTCCTGCTCTTCCTCCTCTTCCAAGAAGAAGGATGCGGAGAAGCGAGGTGGCGCACAGAACGCTTTCCTGAAGGCGGGCGAGGCTCGTCCGAGGGAATTGGAGGCGGATGTGGTCCGTTTCCAGAACAACAAGGAAAAATGGATTGCGTTCGTCGGCTTGATCGAGGGACGTCCGTACGAGATATTCACGGGATTGGCGGATGACGAGGATGGATTGTTGATCCCTAAGACGGTCAATTCGGGCAAGATTATCCGTAATATCGATGAGGACACGGGTATGAGCCGTTACGATTTCCAGTACTCGAATCGTCGTGGCTACAAGACCACCATCGAGGGCCTTTCCTACAAGTTCAATCCTGAGTATTGGAACTATGCCAAGCTGATTTCAGGCGTGCTGCGTTATGGAATGCCTATCGACCAAGTTATCAAACTGGTGGGCGGATTGCAGTTGAACAGCGAGACGATCAACAACTGGAAGAATGGCGTGGAGCGCGCGCTGAAGAAATATATACCGAATGGGGCGGAAGCCAAGGAAGTGGTCTGCGAGAAGTGCGGACAGAAGGCGATCCGTTATCAGGAGGGATGCCTCGTCTGCACTAATTGCGGCTATTCGAAGTGCGGAGGCTGATAAGTGATAGTGTTTGTTTTTTATAAAATACTTTGTTTCATAATTAATATGTTTTTTTGATTTGCAGTGGAAGGTCTCCGGAGTGATCCGCGGACCTTTTTTTTTCGCTTCCAATCATTGCCGGTTTTGTGTTCGGACAAAAAAAGAGGGCTCTCCGAAGAGAACCCTATCTCGTGTTTCACTGTTTACCGTAGGATTTGTGGCTGTTTTAGTAGGCTTTTTCTTCGCCCTTGATCATGTTGGCCACCGTTTTGAAAATGATTTTGAGGTCCAGCCAGAACGTCCAATTCTCAATGTACCACACGTCTTGTTTGATACGGCCTTCCATGTCGGAGAGATCCTTTGTCTCACCCCTGAAGCCTGTCACTTGAGCCCATCCCGTGATGCCTGGTTTCGCGAAGTGGCGGACCATGTATTTATCGATCAGGTGGGAGTATATCTCCGTATGCTTGAGCATATGCGGACGAGGACCGACGATAGACATGTCGCCGACCAACACGTTAAGGAATTGAGGCATCTCGTCCAAGTTCGTCTTCCTCATGAAGGCGCCGATTTTAGTCACGCGCGCATCCCCCTTCGTGGCCTGTTTCTCGTCGGCATCCTTGTTGACCGTCATGGTCCTGAACTTGATGCAGGTGAACTCCTTACCCTCCTTGCCTGTCCTTTTTTGCAGGAAGAATATAGGACCTTTGGAGGTCGACTTGATGATGGTGCCCAATACGATGAACAATATCGGGAAGATGAATATGGTGAAGGTCAGGGAGACCAAGATGTCGAATGTGCGTTTGATGATACGGTTCATGCCACCCTTTAGCGGCTCTTCCCTCAAGGAGATGATAGGAATCGAATCGGCCAAAGTGGTCAGGGACACCGATTTGCGGATAAACCGCATGAAGTCCGGCACGATGTAGAAACGTATCAAATTGTTCTCCGCGAACCTTAGGATAGGCAGAGCCTTACGGTCATCTCCGGCGGGCAGCGCGCAAATGATTTCGTCCGCGCCATATTCCTCCGCGAATTTCTCCACGTCAGCCAATGACCCCTTCACGAGGCTCGGATCCACCTTGTAATCCTCCTTCGCCCTATCGTCGAAGAAACCTATGAATCTGTATCCGTACTCCAGATTTTTCACGGTGGCGTTGTATACTTTTTGGGCCACACTTCCCGCACCTAGGATGATCAGTTGGCGGTGGTTTCCTCCATGGACGCGGTAGCTCTTCAGGATTGACCGCGAAAGGATACGCCAACACGACACGCATATGAATACCGCCACGACATAGAGGATCCAGTACCAGTTCGTGAAGATGAAGCTGTTGTTGAGGATGCTGGAAGCGGCGAACAATATGCCGGCGAATAAGATGGTCGTACGGAACACCAGGGCGACGATGTTCTCCGAGTAGACGATACGTCTATCGAGGATGATGCCTGTGCTGAATAGGCTGATGGCGTACGACATGTTCACCAAGACGATCCTGTACTTCAACTCGGCGTAGTTGAGTAGCCCGAAGTAGTGTGTGCGGAATAGGTATATGACGGCGAAGAAGGCGAGATTGAGTAAGAAGAAATCGCCTATCCCCACAAGGATTCTGATGGCACTTGCGTGCTGCTGCTGTAGCTTTTTGTTCTTCATTTTCATTCACAAATTGTGAAACCGATGAATTATGTGGAACTGTTCCTTTCTATTCCATTCGCGAAAGTACAATAAAAGTTTAAAAACTTTATCATCAAAAAGTGATTGAGACTCTTTTTTTTTCTATTTTTGTGCTTTGATATACAAAATGATTTTTTTATGGGATTCGGTGATCTTTTATCTAAAATTTTTGGAAATAAGGCGGATCGCGATATGCGGGAGATACGACCTTATGTGGATAAAATAAATGAGGTTTATTCCTCTTTGGTGAATTTGACGAATGATGAGTTGCGTGCGCGTACGCAGACAATTCGCGAAAAGATTAAACAATATGTGGCTGACGAGGAGGCACAGGTGGCCAATTTGCGTGCTGAGGTTGAAAATCAAGAGGTCGAGCAAAGGGAGGTTACCTATGCGAAGATAGATGAGTTGGACAAACAGATCATCGAAAAATACAAGAGAGTGCTGGACGATGTGCTACCTGAGGTGTTCGCCATCGTGAAAGATACGGCCCGCCGTTTCTCGCAGAACGAGAGCATTGTCGTGACGGCGACTGATATGGACCGTGAATTGGCCACCACGAAGGATTTCGTTGAGATTGACGGAGACAAGGCTATTTACCACAACCATTGGATTGCTGGCGGAAACGAGGTGACATGGACGATGGTTCACTACGATGTGCAGCTGATCGGTGGTGTCGTGTTGCACAAAGGTAAGATCGCCGAGATGGCCACGGGTGAGGGAAAAACGTTGGTTGCCACCTTGCCTGTATTCTTGAACGCTTTGACGGGACGTGGCGTGCATGTCATCACCGTGAACGATTACCTCTCTAAACGTGACTCCGAGTGGATGGGGCCTTTGTACGAGTTCCACGGCTTGACGGTGGATTGTATCGACAAGCATCGTCCGAACTCCGCTGAGCGTCGTAAAGCATATGCGGCGGACATCACATTCGGAACGAACAATGAGTTCGGTTTCGATTACCTCCGTGACAACATGGCGAACAATCCTGCCGAGTTGGTGCAGCGTCAACACAATTATGCGATTGTCGATGAGGTCGACTCCGTCCTGATCGATGACGCCCGTACCCCTTTGATCATCTCTGGTCCTGTGCCTAAGGGAGATGACCAACAATTCGAGCAACTCTGCCCTCGTGTCGAGCAATTGGTCGCAAAACAGAAGGTGTTGGCCACCAACTACCTGACGGAGGCGAAACGCTTGCTGAAGTCCGAGGATAAGAAAGATCAGGAAGATGGTGCGTTGGCACTCTTCCGTTCCTATAAGGCATTGCCTAAGAACCAACCTCTCATCAAATTCTTGAGCGAGCAGGGTAACAGAACCATATTGCAGAAGACGGAGGAATTCTACATCGCGGAGCAGAATAAGAACATGCACATCGCGACGGATCCTCTCTATTTCGTCATCGACGAGAAGAACCGTACCATCGATCTGACCGACAAGGGTATCGATGCGTTGACGGGCGTTTCCGAGGACCCTCAGTTCTTCGTCTTGCCGGATGTCGGCGCCGAATTGGCTGATGCGGAGATGATGGGTCTTCCAGAGAATGAACTCCAGGCGAAAAAGGACGAGATATTGCGTAACTATTCCATTAAGACGGAACGTGTGCATACGGTGGACCAGCTGTTGAAGGCTTATACGCTCTTCGACAAAGATCAGGAGTATGTGGTGATTGACGGACAGGTGAAGATCGTCGACGAGCAAACGGGACGTATCATGGAGGGCCGTCGTTATTCGGACGGATTGCACCAAGCCATCGAGGCGAAAGAGCGGGTGAAGGTGGAGGCTGCTACGCAAACCTTCGCCACCATCACGTTGCAGAACTATTTCAGAATGTACAGCAAGTTGGCCGGTATGACCGGTACCGCTGAGACGGAGGCTGGTGAGTTCTGGAACATCTACAAGTTGGATGTCGTCGTCATTCCTACGAATAGGCCAATCGCCAGAATTGATATGGAGGACCGCGTATACCGCACCAAGAGGGAGAAGTACAATGCGGTCATCGAGGAGATTGTGAAATTGGTAGAGTCGGGTCGCCCTGTTCTTGTGGGTACGACATCCGTCGAGATTTCCGAGTTGTTGAGCAAAATGCTGACGATGAGGAAGATAGAGCATAACGTATTGAACGCTAAATTGCACCAGAAGGAGGCGGAGATTGTCGCCAAGGCTGGACAGCGCAGTATCGTGACCATCGCCACGAACATGGCCGGTCGTGGTACCGATATCAAACTCTCCGACGAGGTGAAGGCGGCTGGTGGTTTGGCCATCATCGGTACGGAGCGTCACGAGTCCCGTCGTGTGGACCGACAGTTGCGTGGTCGTTCGGGACGTCAAGGAGACCCGGGTTCATCCGTATTCTTCGTATCCCTCGAAGACAACCTGATGCGTCTGTTCGGTTCAGAGAGAATCTCTGGCGTCATGGACAAGTTGGGATTCAAGGAGGGCGAGATGATCGAGCACAACATGATATCGAAGTCCATCGAGCGTGCGCAGAAGAAGGTGGAGGAGAACCATTTCGGTGTCCGTAAGCGCTTGCTGGAGTATGACGATGTGATGAACAAACAACGTGAGGTGGTTTACCGCAGGAGACGTCAGACTTTGTTGGGCGAGCGTCTGGGTGTGAACACGATGAACATGATCTATGGTGCGGTGATGACGATCGTGAAGAACTCGAAGCCGCTCTATCAATACGATTATTTCTTGGAAGAATCTCTTCGTGTGTTCGCGATAGAGCCTCCTATATCGGAAGGTGAGTTTAGGAACCTGAAGATGGAAGAGGTTGCGGATAGGCTTTTCAGCGCTGCGATGGAGAGCTTCAAACGTAAGATGGATAACATCGCCAGCATCGCTAATCCTGTCATCAAACGTGTGTACGAGGAGCAGGGCGAGCATTTCCAGAATATCATTATCCCTATCACGGATGGTAGCACGATAGGATACAACATCCCTGTCAACCTGAAGGAGGCATATGAGACGGAAGGAAAGGCGATCATCAAGTCGCTTGAGCGCGCGATCATGTTGCATAACATCGACGAGTATTGGAAGCGTCATCTTCGTGAGATGGATGAGTTGCGTCACTCCGTACAGAACGCAAGCTATGAGCAGAAGGATCCGTTGACGATATACAAGTTGGAGTCTTTCGGCTTGTATGAAAGAATGCAGACGGACACGAACTTCAGCACGGTTTCCATCCTGATGCGTGCGCAGATCCCTGTTCAGCAACGTTCCCCTGAGGAAGTGAGGGAGGCTGCCCCTGAGAAGACCGAGGACAAGTCCCAATATGTGGAGAACCGCTCTGATTCTGTGGAGCGCGGACCTCAGCCTCCGAGACGCATCGAACCAGTTCGCGCGGAGCCTCGTGTGGGCAGAAACGATCCGTGTCCTTGTGGCTCTGGCAAGAAGTTCAAGAATTGTCATGGTAAGGATCTTTAATAATCACGGTTGAAGTATGTTGTCGTATGTCACTTGGACTGTTGATCCCGATATCGTTTCCATCGGTCCGTTGACCATCCGTTGGTACGGTTTGATGTGGGCTTTGGCTTTCTTTCTGGGCTATTGGGTGGAATCGAAAATCTACGAGCGGGAAGGGATGAAGCAAGACCAGTTGGACAAGCTCTTCCTTTATATGTTGGTCGGAACGGTGGTCGGCGCACGTGTCGGGCATTGCTTCTTCTATGATCCGAAATACTATTTCTCGAATCTCGCTGATGTGCTTTGTGTGTGGAAGGGAGGTTTGTCAAGTCATGGAGGTGCGTGCGGTATCGTAATTTCTTTGTGGCTATTCAACAAATATGTCGCGAAAAAAACTTATATTTGGGTTATGGATCGAATTGTCATCGCGGTCGCCATTGGTGGAGCGTGCATTCGACTCGGCAATTTGATGAACCATGAGATATATGGTCATGCGACGGATGTGCCGTGGGCTTTCGAGTTTATCAAGAACATCCACCATTGGCAGGCTGGCGCGGATCCGGTCTTCTCTGCACCGAGTCATCCGACACAGATATACGAGGCGCTCTATTGCCTGGTGACATTCAGCATCCTGATGTTCCTTTACTGGAAAACCAATGCCCGTAAGTTCGAAGGCTTTATATTCGGCGTCTTCCTGATCGGTGTCTTCTTGACCCGCTTCTTGTTGGAGTTCATTAAGAACAATCAGGAGGATTTTGAGGAGGACATGACGCTCAATATGGGACAGTGGTTGAGTGTGCCGTTGATTCTGTGGGGCATATACATGCTTTACAAGTCCATCGGGCAGATGAGGAAAGAGGGAGGACTGAAGATCACCCATGAATAAACATGCTTCTTAACTTTATAAAATTTATATATGAGAGTTCTTATTCAATCGGATTATGATTCCGTTTCAAAGTGGGCCGCACAACACGTGGCGGATACCATCAACGCTTTTAAGCCAACACCAGACCGTAAGTTCGTTTTGGGTTTGCCTACGGGTTCCTCACCTCTCGGCATGTACCGTGAACTTATCAATTTGAACAAGGCGGGCGTTGTTTCTTTCAAGAATGTGATCACATTCAACATGGACGAGTATGTCAACTTGCCTAAGGAACATCCTGAGAGCTACTACTCTTTCATGTGGAACAACTTCTTCAAGCATATAGATATTCCTGAGAACCAGGTGAACATATTGAATGGAAACGCTCCGGACCTCGCGAAGGAGTGTGCGGACTATGAGGCACGCATCCAGAAGGCTGGTGGCATCCAACTCTTCGTCGGCGGTATCGGTCCTGACGGTCACATCGCCTTCAACGAGCCAGGATCTTCCTTGACTTCCCGCACTCGTCTGAAACACTTGACGACTGACACCATCATCGCCAACTCACGTTTCTTCGACAACGACATGAGCAAGGTTCCTACCTCAGCATTGACCGTAGGTGTGGGCACCATCATGGACGCCAAGGAGGTGATGATCCTCGTGAGCGGCTACAACAAGGCACGCGCTTTGCAACAGGCCATCGAGGGTGGTGTTTGCCAAATGTGCACTTTGAGCGCATTGCAATTGCACCAGAAGGGTATCATCGTATGTGACGAGTTGGCTACCTTCGAGTTGAAGGTCTCCACTTACCGTTACTTCAAGGATATCGAGAAGGAAAACTTATTGTAAATATAGCCGGGGCAGGTTCTCCTCTTAGAGGGGAGCCTCCTCGTCTTCAACTGACATGGAGGGCCGCATTGCCAGCCCGACCATTTTTTTTCGTATAACCTAATATAAAACAGAATGGATAACGCATTATTGCAGGAGGTTACCGCCAGAGCTAACGCCTGGTTGAAGGGTGATTTCGACGCAGAGACGAAAAGTGAGGTTCAACGCTTACTGGACAATCCCGACAAAACGGATTTGATTGACGCTTTTTACCAAAACCTCGAATTCGGTACAGGAGGTCTTCGTGGCATCATGGGTGTCGGCACCAACCGCATGAACAAATACGTGGTGGGTATGGCTACCCAAGGTCTCGCCAACTACTTGAAGAAGGCATTCGCCGGCAAGAAGGAGATCAGCGTGGTGGTAGGTCATGACTGCCGCAACAATTCCCGACTCTTCGCGGAGATCGTGGCTGATATCTTCTCCGCCAACGGTATTCACGCCTACTTGTTCGAGAGTCTCCGTCCGACTCCTGAAATCTCTTTCGCTATCCGTCAGCTGGGTTGCCAGAGCGGTGTGAACATCACAGCTTCCCATAACCCGAAGGAGTACAATGGTTACAAGGCTTATTGGGACGATGGCGCACAGGTGCTTGCCCCTCACGACAAGGGCATCATCGATGAGGTGAACAAGGTGCAGATCTCTGACGTGAAGTTCACGCCTAACAAGGACCTCATCACAATCATCGGTGGAGAGATGGACTATGACTACATGATGGCTGTGAAAGAGGCCATGGTGGATCAGGATGTCATCAACCGTCAAAAGAATTTGAATATCGTTTATTCCCCATTGCATGGTACGGGACGCGTGATCATCCCATTGTGCCTGCGCTCTTGGGGTTTCCAGAATATCAACGTCGTGCCTGAGCAAATGGTGATCGACGGCAACTTCCCTACGGTGAAGTCTCCGAACCCGGAGAACGCCGAGGCGATGACGATGGGTATGAACCTGGGTACGAAGCTTGGCGCTGACCTCGTGATCGCTTCCGACCCTGACGCAGACCGCTTGGCTATCGTGTGCCGCGATGACAAGGGCGAGTGGGTGATCATCAACGGTAACCAGACTTGCATGATGTTCTGCTACTACATCATCACTAACATGAAGAAGTTGGGCAAACTGAAGGGCAACGAGTTCTTGGTGAAGACCATCGTGACTTCCGAGCTGATCCGTGAGATCGCCGACAAGAACAACGTGAAGCTCTACGACGAATACACGGGCTTCAAGTGGATCGCCTACAGAATCCGCATGAACGAAGGAAAGGAGAAGTACATCGGAGGTGGAGAGGAGTCATTCGGCTTCTTGCCTTACGACAAGGTACGCGACAAGGATTCACCGGCTTCCATCTGCCTCATCTGCGAGATCGCTGCTTGGGCGAAGGATAACGGCATGACGCTCTACGAGTTGCTCATGAACATCTACAAGGAGTACGGATTCCAAAGAGAAAGCGCCATCAGCGTGGTGAAGCCAGGCAAGAGCGGTGCTGACGAGATCAAGGCGATGATGGAGAACTTCCGCCAGAACCCTCCGAAGGAGTTGGCTGGTTCTCCGGTTAAGTTGGTGAAGGACTTCAAATCTTTGAAGCAGACTTGCATCAAGTGCGGAAAGGTTGAGGATATCGTGATGCCTGAGACCGCTAACGTCCTCCAATGGTTTACCGAGGATGGTACGAAGGTGAGCGTCCGTCCTTCCGGTACTGAGCCTAAGATTAAGTTCTACATCGAGGTGAAAGGTGACATGAAGGATGCTTCTGAATACAAGAAGGCTTGCGACGTAGCTAACACGAAGGTGGAGGCTATCAAGAAGTCTTTGAACCTCTAGTAGGTATTTAACCTTCTAATAACGAAAAGAAAAGGTCTCGGGTTGTTTGGCTCGAGACCTTTTTGTTTTTTAATTCGCTTAAACAATTGGATTTATGAGGGAAAAAGAACCTATTGTTTCACCCCGGGTGTTGGTCGTAGCCACCATTTTGGTCCTCTCCGTCGTCGTTTTTGGAGGATTGTATTATTTCCTGACGATGCCGGTCGCCGAGCCTCATGAGGAATTGGGGGTGATTATACGAATCTACAACAAGAGGACCACCTGCTTGTCGAAACATGGATTGGAAGCTAACCCCCATGATATTCCATTCATCGATTGTGAGTTGGTAGGATCGAAGGAGATTGTCAGTAGCGAGGTGAGCCCCTACTATTGCGGCAGCTACTCGTTAGGAGACACCTGCGTGCTATGGTACAATTTCGGGGAATACACCTATAAACGCCACAAGTAAGACCAATGAAGAAAACATTCATAACGAATATTCCCGACCGCCCCGGATCCTTCCTGAAAATGGTGAGGATCATATCGGAGCTGGGCCTTAACATCACCCGCGTCAGCTACAACAACGCGATCGATACCCATACCCTTTTCGTGGAGGTCTCCGGTGAGGAGAAACTGGTGGCGCAGGCTTACGACGAGCTGAAGACGGACGGTTTCCTCTTCAAGGACGATAATGCGAACGTGATCCTGATGGAGTTCAAGATGCAGGACCGTCCTGGGGTTTTGTTGCCGGTCTTGGAGCTCATCAACCAGTATAATTTTAATATCTCCTACATCAGTTCGCAGGAGAACAGCACGCCTTACCAATACTTCCGCATGGCGCTCTACATCGACGATCCGTTCAAGGTCGACGAGTTCCTGAAGAGCGTGACGGACCTGTGCGAGGTGCGCATCATCACGTACGACAAGACGGAGAAGAACCTGGACAATACGGTATTCTACATCTCCTTCGCCAACGGAGCCGCCAAGAAACTGGACTTGGAGCGGAAGGATATCAACGAGCTGATAGCCAACTCCAACTTGGTGATGCAACTCCTGGACGATAAGAACCAGAGCCCGCACAAGACCTTCGAATACATCGCCAAGTTTGCCGATCTGCTGAGCAAGTACCGTGGAATGAACTTCTATCCGCGCGTCTCCTGCAAGACCTACAAGGATTACACCATCCACTGCATCGAGCCGGAGTGCGGGTCGAACGTCTACGTGATCTCGAACGGGAAGGGGTATGTGTGCGTGGATAGCGGGTTCGCCATCTACCGGGAGGAGATGGTTAAACTGCTTAGCGTCCTGTTCGAGGATTTCTGTTCCAAACCTAAGAGCCTGATTGTCACACATCCCGACATCGACCATCTGGGTATGGTCTCCCTCTTCGACACGATCTACGTGAACCGTTCCATGTATGAGAATTTCCGCCTGGAAAACGCTTCACTGCCTAACTTCAGGGAGCAATACAAACAACATGAACCTTATGTGAGAATCAGCAAGATACTGTCCCACTACTCTCCGCCGGAGATGTCCCGGTTGGCGGTTGTGGAGGAGGAAGAACATGCGGCAGGCATATTGGCAGGTAGCCAGACCATCCACGGCATGGATTTTAAGTTCTACAATGGCAATGGGGGACATAGCAAGGGGGAGATGGTGATCCTTTTGGACAATGTTCTCTTCACAGGCGATATCCTCGTGAATCCCGCAGGTTACACGGAGGAGCAGAAGGAGTTCAACCGTTTGGCGCCTTACTTGATGACGAGCGTGAACATGGACTCCGAACTGGCGAAGAAGGAACGCCTACAGCTGGAGGCTATGCTGACCAAGGAGATGGACGTCTGCTACGGGCATGGCGCCCCTAAGTGGTGAATATCCGCAAGGAATCCCTCTCTTACCATTTGCCGGAAGTGCCTCTGTCGGAGCCTTTCGACGGGAAGAGGGAAACGCCTAGTTTCGCACCTACGCTCATCGGCACGCATTTGTCGGTCAAATCACTGTTGAGGATGCCGTGGTAATTGTTGCCCTCCATGGATTCGTGGTGCTCCGCGATGTCCGTCATACCCTTCGAGAAGTAGAATCCGCAGTGGAACCAGGTGCCTTTGTTCATCCTAAAACAAAACATCATATCCGCATAGATGGAGGTGCAGATCGTATTGGTGACGATGTCCCCTCTCTTTTGTTGCTTATCCACATAAAGTCCGTGGTGAGGTAAGTCACGCACCTCCGTGTCCATATTGCCTCCGAAATAGGCTCTGGTCTCGATCGTTCCGTCCGTCATCTCGTAGTTCTTGATGACCGGGATGCCCACCTTAACACCCGCGCCGAGGATGAGGCTCACCGTTCTGCCCATCTTCACCTTGCCGTAGATGCCCACAGGTATTTCTGCCATCAATAGGGTCTGCTTTTCCTTCCAATCCTCGAAGATGGTGCGGAGCGTGTAAGGACCGCCTACGATAGGATCGTTGATCTCCGATTCGAATGTCTCGTCGATCTCCGTAGAAGCGTTATAGTAATCAATGCCCACGCCTGTGCCAAGGCCTATGATTCCTTTGAAAAAATATTGGTATTGGCATTGGAACATCACACCACCACCAGGCGAGGAGGAACCCACTTTCGTCTCGTATTGGATAGGGTGTAAGCCTCCGCCCAAGGAGATATTGATCTGCGTATTCTCTGCGTACAAACCGCCTGTCCAACCGAACAGCGCAGCTATCAACACGATGGTTGCTATAGTTTTGTTCATTTCCTTTGTTATTTAACCAATATCTTACAATTGATGTTCTTTCCGTCATTCACGGTGAGCACCACCACGTATTCCCCTGCAGGGAGCGTCAGCATGGTCTCTTTGCTTACCGACTTCTTCATCCATTCCACCGTACCGTTCGTATGGTATACTACCAGTCGTGCATTCTCCAACTGCGAGTTGTCGAGTCCGTTGATGGTCATGGTGACCTTCTCGTACCTTCGGGCAGGGTTCGGTGTGGCGGTGACGGAGACATCCATGGTCTCTCGGCTGAAGAATTTAGGTTCGATGAAATATTTAGCGCCTTGCTTTTCGGTGACCTGAACCATGTATTCACCGCCCAATCCATTGAGGTCGCAGTAATACTGGAGGGTGGCGCCCTCTATCTTCTTCCCGTTTTTGTACCATTGGAATGAGGCGAATTGCTTCCCCTCATTCAGACAGATGAGCAGGTCGTTCCATCGTTTCTGGTAGAAGCTTTCCGCCCCATTGTCCTCCCTCACCACGTGGAAGGTGAAGGTTTGGTTGGCTGATGCCCCGAACCTGTCGTGGACGTTCAATGTGGTGGTGTATTCCCCAGGCGACAGATTGCCTGGTATGGTAAGGTATGCCACACCTGTCTCTTTGAGCGTGTCGGCGCTGATACGGACACCTCCCCTGGTGAAATCGTAGTGGGAGACTTCTCCATCCTCCAAGCTATAGAATACCTCAATCGTTTCGTTCGGCTTCCCTAGCATCAGTGAATCCGTGATGGAGAGGTCTCCTATTCGAGGCGAATACTGCATGGTGAGTTGGTAGCGGATGATGCTGTCGCACCCCTGCACCGTCTGTAGCGTATCGTTCCATTGCGCATCCTCCGTAATGGCTTTGCCCTTCCAGAAGAAGGTGTCGAGGGCGGTGACGGACGAGTCTGTCATCGTTCCGTGGAGGATGGTGAGGTGGTAGCGGATGATGCTATCGCACCCTTGCGTGGTCTGCAGCGTTTCGCTCCAAACCGTATCTTCGTGGAAGGTGATGCCTTGATAGGTGAATGATTCGCAGGCGGCGAGAAGCGTGTCTGTGACAACCGTTTCCCCGATGGTGATGTCATAGCGGATGATACTGTCGCATCCGTGGACGGTGGAGAAGGTGTCGCTCCTCTGACAACTCTCCGTCAACAGTTCCCCTTGCCAAAGCAACGAATCGCAGGCGAAGAGGGAGGAATCCTTCACGACACTGTGATGGATGGTGAAGTGGTGGCAGAACAGGCTTGTACAACCTCTTTCCAGATATGTGGTGTCGCACAAGAGAGTGTCTTGGGTGATCAGAATCCCCTCCCATACGATGGAGTCGCAGGCGACGTTCTCGTCTTCAGCGCGGGCACCATTCAGGAAGGATACGATGCAACGGGTAATACTGTCGCAGCCATGGACGGTCTGTAGCGTGTCGTACAATATAGCGTCATCGTAGACCGTTTTGCCACGCCAAGTGAATGGATCGCAGGAGTTGACGAAGGTGTCCATTATCGCAACACGTTGGAGGGTATAGTGGTAGCGGATAATACTGTCGCAACCATGTGCGGACGGGTATACATCATCATACTCAAGATAATCGATCGCTTCCTCTCCATCTGTGGCCACTTCACATGTGGTGATGAAGGTATCCCTAACCGATTCATGCCCTATGATGACGGTGTAATGGACAATGCTGTCGCAGCCTTGCGCATTGACCAGCGTGTCATACAATTCTGTGTTCTCTTCTATAACAATCTTCTTCCATGGGAAAAGTTCGCAGGCGTAGACGGTGGAATCCTTCCATGTCTTGTGAAGGATGTTGAGGTGGTAACGGACGATGCTGTCGCACCCTTGCTCCGCGAGCAGTGTGTCGCTCCAAGCCATGCTCTCCTTGATGATCTTACCGTTCAGGAGGAAGGAGTCGCAGACGGAGATGACACTGTCCCGCACCATCTTGTCACCTATGGTGAGGTGGTAGTGGATAATGCTGTCGCAGCCATGGACGGAGTGCAGGCTGTCGTCCCAGTCGGTGCTCTCCTTGAAGGTGGTCTTTCCCCACACGATGGAATCGCAGGCGAATATCTGGCTGTCCCTCTCCGTCCGCTGATGGAGGGTGAGGTGATAACGGATGATGCTGTCGCAACCCGCGACAGACGATAAGGTGTCGTTCCACTCGCTATCTTCCCTGAGGATCAATCCTCCCCGCGGGAAGGAGTCGCAGGCTTCCACCGCGCTATCCCGCAAGATAGTATGGTGGAGGGTGAGGTTGTATTGGATGATGCTATCGCAACCGAAGATATTCTGGAGCGTATCGTTCCATGAGGTGTTCTCCTTGATGGTCACACCCTTCCATAGGAAGGAGTCGCAGGCTGTGACGGTGGAATCGATAAGCTCTTTGTGGTGGACCTTGATCGTGTAGCGGAGGATTTTCCCGCAGCCCTCATCCGTCGCCAAGGTGTCATTCCATGTGGTGTCTTGCAGGTAGACTATTCCCCCGATCGTCACTTTTTCGCAACCTTCCAGCAGGGTATCCGTCAATTCCTTCTCCCCGACGATGAGGTGGTGGCGTACGATGCTGTCGCACCCGAAGATGGTTTGGAGCGTATCCGTGCATACGGTGCTTTCCGTGAATATTTTCCCCTCCCATGTGATTGGCTCGCAGGAGGATACCGTGTCGTTCCCGGAGGCGCCGTAGTGGATGAATACTTGATAGTGGATGATGGAGTCGCTCCCGTTCCTGTGTTGGGTGGTGTCGGTCCATTCCGAGCTCTTCATGATGTTCTTGCCGTTTATCGAGTAGGAGTAGCAGGAGTGGATGGTCGTGTCGCACAAGGCGAGGGAGTCATACGTGGCGACGTAGACGAAGGTGTCGCTGACCGTCAGGGGCTTCAGTGGAGGATCCCACCCCTTGAATTGGTAGACATACCTGTCGTTGCCTGGTTTTTTAGGGGTGATGCCTTTGAACTTGGGAGTGCTGCCGCAAGGGATGGTGTCCCGTGTGAGCACTACGCTGTCTGTAGTCATGAAGATGGCGATAGGGTTGGCGACAATGTCGAAGTTAACAGGTACGGACGAACTGCCCTTCGTGTCATAGGTGGAACCGCAAGGGAAAACAAACGTGCCCTTTTTGTTTATGTTCTTCACCCAATTATAGGTGGGTTTGATGCCGTCGTTATCCAATGATTCGCATCCCACCTTGATATAGGTGAGTTTCTCACATCCGGAGAACATGTTCGCGTAACATGACACTACGAGTTCGGACGCAGGAAGGTAAGGCGCTTTCTCCAATGATTTACAATCTCTGAACATGCCAAAGTAGCAAAAATCATCCAATGTGGTGGCGGGTAGTTCTGGCGCCTTGGTGAGTTGTGTGCATCCCTGGAACATCTCGTAGTAGCAGGCGCTATCCAACTCCATGGAGGGAAGTGCAGGGGCCTCAACAAGGCTGGTGCAATTGGCGAACATGACATAGCAGCTCTCCACACGCACCCGCGTCGCCGGCAATTCTGGGGCTTGCGTGAGACTTGCGCAGTTGGAGAACATACCGCAGTAACACCTATACGTCAGGTCAGTGGCAGGCAGTTCCGGAGCCACCGTCAGGGATGCGCACTTATAGAACATGTTGGAGTAGCAACGTTCAGCCAAAACCGTACTTGGCAGACTCGGCGCCTGAACGATGGCGGTCTGCTCGAACATGGCCAAGTAACAGTCTATCGCCAATGTGGTGGAGGGGAGCTCAGGGGCTTGGACGAGGCTGGTGCAATTAGAGAACATATTAGAGTAACACCGTTGCTTCATCGTTCGGGACGGCAGTACCGGCGCTTTCGTGAGGTCGGCACAGTTAGCGAACATGGCCTCGTAACAACCCTCTTCCAATTCAGTGGCGGGCAGTTCGGGCGCCTCCTTGAGCCCACTTCCGGAAAACATCTCCTTGTAGCAATCTTCCGTTAATGTGGTGGCGGGCAGCTCTGGCGCTTGGACGAGCCCCTCACAATCCTTGAACAAGCCGTAGAAACACGCCTTGTAAGGGATCTCCGTGGAGGTGCCTTCCCCATCGATCAGGCTCATGACGCTTCCGCTGGCGGACACTTTACCGCTCACGAAAAAGTTCGTGTAGACATCCACGGTGTTAAAAATACCTGCGGCGTTATTCCCCCGGAAATAGACCTTGTCATTGGCACGGGGCAAATCGACAGCACCGGAGGTGATAGGGGTCCAAGACGCTCCTTCGTCAAGAGAATATTCCATGTCAGGCACGTCTCTTGCCTTTTCCCTTATCCCAACGGACGAATTGTCTGTTATGGCAGTGAAGCATAGGTAATTCTGGGCCTTGACCATTCCCATGGCGGAGAACAAAATAGCCCATAATAGGAGAATCTTAAATCGCATTGTTTAAATTTTCGTTTATTTTTTTCAATAAAAAGACACACTACACTGAGGGATGTATTATCTTGTGGATTATTTCCCTTCATTCATCCGAATTTCGTCGCGAAATTATAGATTTTCAGTTAAATAAATCGTATTATTTGAAAAAAATAAGTGGCTGGTATGGCTCATTTTTTCCAACACATGTTATCTTGGGAAGAGACATGCGGCATCTCTTCCCATAGAGGAAATGGGTTGGATTAATTCTTTAGTTTTTCGCCACGACCTTCCATCCCTTCGGGATCTTATTCACGGAGTATTCCTTGATGGTGCGGACAGGACATGCGAAGGTGCCCTCCTTGGCCACGCCGTCGACCCATCCCTCCGAGAAAGTTCTATTACCCTTCTTGTCTCCCCAGGTGGTGGAGCTGATCTTGATGTAGTTGAGGCTACCGCAGTGGTAGAACATCTCCTTGTAGCAATTCTCCTTGAGGGTGGTGCCGGACATCGCTGGGGCTTTGACCAGCTTCGTACAGTTGGCGAACATGGATTCGTAGCAACTGGTGGCGAGCGAGGTGGCAGGCAGGTCGCCGACTTGGGTGAGCGCCGCGCATTCCTTGAACATGCTCTTGTAGCAGAAGTTAGCCAAGTGGGTGGAGTTCAGTTGTGGTGCCTTGGATAGGCTTGTACAGCCAAGGAACATCGATTGGTAACATCCCGTGGCGAGCGTGTCGGCCGGCAGTTCCGGCGCTTGCGTCAGTTTTTTGCACCCCTTGAACATGAACTCGTAGCAGGCCTCCGCCAAACGGGTGGAAGGCAATGCGCCTGCTTGGGTGAGGTTGACGCAGTCCTCGAACATGGAGCCGTAGCAACGTTTGTCCATCACGGTGGCGGGCAACACTGGTACGCTGGTGAGCGCTTTGCAGTTGTTGAACATGGCGTAGTAGCACTCCTTCTCCAAGCGGGTGGCGGGCAGTTCCGGCGCTTTCGCCAGCTTCTCGCAGTTCTGGAACATGCCTTCGTAGCAACCTTTCGCCAAGGAGTCGGCAGGCAGGGCAGGGGCTTGCTTCAGGTTGGTGCATCCGGCGAACATGTATTGATAGCACGTCGGGGCGGCCTGTTTCGCAGGTAGCTCAGGCGCCTGGAAGTTGACGTTGTCGCAATTGCAGAACATGTATTGGTAGCATCCCTCCGCCAACTTCGTGGCAGGCAGTTTAGGGGCTTGCTTGAGCGCCTTGCAGGTGGAGAACATCTTGTTGTAGCAGTTCTTTGCCAATTGTGTGGAGATGAGTGCAGGTGCCTCCGTGAGGTTTTTGCAGTTGGCGAACATGCCGTCGTAGCAATCTGCCGCCATCTTCTGCGCCGGCAGTTGAGGGGCGCTGGTGAGGCCTCCGCAACCGTAGAACATCTCTTGGTAGCATGCCTCCCCTAAGGAGGTGGCTGGCAGTTCGGGCGCCTTCGTCAGGGCGTCGCAGTTCTTGAAGAGTGAGGCGAAACAGCCCACGCCAGGGGTGTGTGACGCGTTGCCGAGCCCGTCGACGAGGCTCATGACGTTGCCGCTGGCGGCGATGCTTCCCTGCATGAAGAAGCGTACGTCCTGACCGTTCTTCGTCTGGTTGAATCCCTTAGGATTGATGCCTTTGAAGTATATCTTATCTCCCTTGAATGGCAACGGAAGGGTGTCGCCGAATGCGACCTCTTTCCAATTCTCTCCTCCGTCGGTCGAGTAGAGCACGTTAGGGGTGGACTCCCCGTAGCTGATCATGCCGATGAAGGCGTCCGCCTTGGTGGTGGTGAAGCAGAGGTAGTCGTGGGCGGATTTCTTTCCGTCCTCGTGGATCACCTCCCAGCCTTCCGGTATGGCGCTCGAACCGAACTGGGCGGCGAGTCTGCCTGGACTGACGAACGTGCCCGACTCGGCTACGTCTTGGAGCCATACGGTGGTGCGTCTGCCCTCCACGCCATCGTCTCCCCACTCGGTGAAGTGCACCTTGAGGTGGTTGATCTTCTTGCATTGGTCGAACATCCTGGAGTAGCACTTTGCGGCCAGTTCCTTAGCAGGCAATTCAGGCGCTTGACTGAGGTTGACACAGTTCCTGAACATAAGCGCATAGCAGCTCTCCGCCAATTCCGTGGCAGGCAACGCAGGGGCTTTGGTGATGGAGGAACATCCGTAGAACATGCTCTCGTAGCATCCTTTCGCCAGCTTTTTCGCAGGCAATGCTGGCGCTTGGCCGAGGTTGACGCAACCCTGGAACATGCCTTTGTAGCAGTTCTCCGCCAATTCCGTGGCGGGCAGTTGTGGCGCTTGGGCCAGTTGCTCGCAGCCTTGGAACATCTCCTCGTAGCACCCCTTCGTGAGGCGGGTGGCGGGCAGCTCAGGCGCATGGGTTAGGCTCGTGCATTTGGCGAAGAGGCGGATGAAACAGTTGTCGCTTGGAATGGTTTGCTCGTCGCCCGTTCCGTCGACAAGACTCATGACGCTTCCGCTGGCGGCGATGGAGCCTGTCATGACGAACTGGGTGCGGCTCCTGCCGTTCTCCTTCGAGAATCCTTCTCTGTTATTGCCCCTGAGGTATATCTTCTCGTGGGCGCTCTTGAAGGTGTAGCCCTTCGCAGGGTCCAGCTTCTTCCACTTAGCCTTGTCGGTGGAGTATTCGATGTCGGGTTGGTTCCCCTCCTTGTTTTCTATGCTTATGGTTGATTTCGCCTCGTTGGCGGTGAAACACAAATAGTTCTGCGCCGAAGCCCATGCCAGGGAGCTCAGCGTCATCAGTATGGAAAATATTGCTTTTCTCATAAAATCTTAATGCGTGGCAAAATTGTTTTTTGCAAAAATATAAAAATTGTTTGTGATTTCACGAATCCTACGGGTGGGCATAAAAGAAAAAGAGGAGACATGGTTGCCTCCTCTTTGTTTATGATGGATCTCTGTTTTAGGCTACGTCCAATTGTCCGAAGACGTTCTTCAGCACATCGCTGACACGTGCGCTGGCGTTGTGACGGATGTCGTACTCCTTCTCGGAGACCTTCGTGAAGAGTCCGGTGAGGGCCTTCCCCGTGATGTAGTCGGACAAGTCCGTGTTGACGATCTTGATGGAGGAGAGTTTCTCGAAGTATTCGTCCTTCAATAGACCGGTCATCCTGGCCATCTCAAGTCCTGCCTTCACGGTCTTGCTGTCCATCATCTCCACCAGTTTGTTGTTGTAGGTGGCGAAGGTGTTCCACGCCGCGAGTGGGGTGGTGTTGGCTATCTGCACGGATCCGAGCGAGTTGTTGATGGCTGGCATGAAGGCGTCCTGCAGCTGCGTGAAGGTGTTCTCCTTCAGGTAAGTGGTGGCTGCGTTGTCCGCGCCGAAGAGGATGTTCTTGGCGTCGGCGATGCCCATGCCGGTGATGGCGTTGGCGAAGATGTCCACTGACTTAGGGGCTGCGTCTTCCGCCGCACGGTTGAACAGTGTGATCACGGTGTCGGAGGAAGGAATGGATGCGCCTGCGGAGTTCAACAAGGAGTTGAATGTTGGGTTCTGCGCGAGGGACTGCACCGCGTTGAACACGGAGAGCGCCTCCTCTGGTATGCCGATGCGCACGGCCGCGTCCGCGAGGAATCCGTCTTTCTTTCCTAGGTTGGCGGCTGCGGTCTCGATGCCGACCTTCAGTGCGGCCTTCAGTCCTGCGGCGATGTCCATCTGCCCGCCACCGTTGATTGAGTTGATGATCTCCTTCGCGGCATCACTTTTAGCCACCTTGGAGATGGTGGAAAATACGTCGTTTAATAATCCCATATACCGAATGTATTAAAAGTTAATTGTTTGCGTTTCCCTGATACAGATTGTGTGACGCTATTTTTTGGCCATTGCCTTTGTCGGTTACACACAATCGCAAAGATAATATTTTTCCCGAAATGTGGATATGTTGTCGGAAAAGCTTTTTGTTGATGTGGATGAGTGCGTGTGTTTATGAGTTAAGTAAGTTGTGTCGTGGTTTTTTTAGGCATGAGTAAGTTCCATTTCATGGACAAGCATGTTGTATATGTATCTGCTGCTATGAATGTACAGGTCAGTTTCCGGGTCACTGAGCAATGAGAAGGTGTTTGAGTTGTAAACGTAATTCATCGCTTCTGCCAGAGAATATTTTT
Organism: Paludibacteraceae bacterium; assembly: GCA_017527905.1. Classification (GTDB taxonomy): domain Bacteria; phylum Bacteroidota; class Bacteroidia; order Bacteroidales; family Paludibacteraceae; genus UBA1181. The sequence goes on along the minus strand of JAFXPK010000043.1, from coordinate 157 downwards.
TCTCGCTCATTAAGATGCTTATTACGTCTGCGACAATTCCCTCTTTCATGTATTCGAATTCAGACAATGTGACGTTCATATTCTATGTAGTTTAGAAATGGATAATTCAGTCCCGAAAAAATATTGGTAAGTTATGCCTTTCAAGAACTTCAGTCTT
>JAFXPK010000042.1 GCA_017527905.1 Paludibacteraceae bacterium | reverse complement strand
TTCTAGCACGAGCGTCACGAGGCTGTCGGCTCCCGAAATGTTCTTCAGCTGTTGCGTGAATGTGCCTGCGGCGTTTTCGTCAAACCCGTTTTGTTGGTAGGCTGTGCCTTGGCAGATGGATGCGTGGATGGTGTCGGACGATCCGCTGATCACGCTGAGCACAAGGGTGACGATGCTGTCGCACCCCTCCGTGGTCTGTAGGTTGGCGGTGAAGGTGCCAGCCTGACTATACGTGTTGCCTGCGAAGGCGAACGATTCCCCCTCGATGATGGTGCGGGAGATGGTGTCGTCGTAGGTCGGGAGGACGTCCAACACGAGTGTTATGAGGCTATCTCCTCCTGTCGAGTTCTTCAACTGTTGCGTGTAGGTGCCCGCCGTGGTCACGTTAAATCCGTTCTCTTGGTAGGTCTTTCCTTGGCAGATGTCGGTGTGGATGGTGACGCTTGTGTTCCTGTAAACGTAGAGTCTCAAGGAAACGATGCTGTCACATCCTTTGCTGGTCTGTAGTTTTAGCGTGTCGACGTTTTCTCCGAGGATTGGGCTCGGAATGTTGAATCCATTCTTCGAATAGCTGTTCCCCAAGGCTATTGTGTCGAGCAGTTTGACGGATGTATCTTCACACGATTCGCAAACCTTAAGACTGATTTTAGCGAAGTCGGAGGCGGAGTTGCATTTGCTGATCAATTGGGAGGCTCCGTTACTGCTTGCCCATACGCGATAGTACCCCTCATCCGCTTCCGTGATGTTGTGCAAGTCTAGTGAGGTGCCGCTGCCCACCATGGTCCAGTCGGAGGTCTCGTAGGAGATCGTGTCGCATTTGTACCATGTCAGGTTAACAGGCTCCGTATAGGTGCCGTCATTGACGAAATCGGTGGACAATGTGACGTCTGACCCTGGACAAAGACTATCGGGGGATGTGAGCGAGATCGGAGGGTTGCAGAGGCGTACCTCTATGTCGTCTAGGCAGAAGTCATTTCCTCTGTTTGTGTTGCTGTTGTTGACGATTTTGAAGATGACGGAGTTCTGTCCGCTAGGAACGACGTAGGTCAGTCCGAATTGTTCCCAAAAGCCCTTCGCGTTCTCTATTTCGATGTTGGAGCTTTGCAGGACGTTGCCATTTTGGTCCTCCACGATCAATTTGAGGAACGCGTTCGCCCAAAATCCTGTTGTGGTGGAGCTCATGCCCCACATGGACATGTAGAGTTCCGAGTTTTCGCAAAGCCCTGTTATCTCTGTCTGATAGAATATTCCGCTGACGGAGGAGGCGTCCACTTGCATGAAATAGCCTCTGTCGCTGTCATCCGGATAGGTGTGGTCGTAGATGTTTTTGTACCATTGGTTGTGTTCGATGCCGACCTTCCTGATGCTGTATTTGCCGATGCCGTCGGAATCCCTCGGGTCTTCCCCGAACTCATATGTGCATTGTGGAATCGCTTCTTTTTTTACGCTAGGGTCACTCACACTGTTGCCTCCGAAATCCTCCTTGAAGAGGATTGTCCCGTCGGGACATGGTTGAGGCTTGTGGGCACCGCAATCCGTCACGACAATTTCGTAGAACTCTGAGAGGCAGTTGCATGCGCTTAGGTTAGGCGTTTGCCCTGCGCCGGAAACCATCACTTTGTAAAAGCCCGCATCGTCGGCCGTCACGTTATACAATCCCAAGGTTTTTCCCGTGTACACTTCCTCCCAGTCCGCCATGTTGTAGCTGGGGGTGTCGCTTTTGTACCATGTGAATGTGAGGGGTAGGGTTAGGTTGATGGTGTTGTCCATGTCTCCTGTCAGTGTCTCGCTTTCCCCCAAGCAAATGGAGGTTCCCTTTTTTGGCGTGATGGTCGGTAAAGGCAAGCATGCCCGTATCTCTATGTCGTCCAGACAGAAGTCGTTGCCTCCGTCGATGGTTTGGTCTGCGTTGTTGATGATTCTGTAATTGATGGACTCACATCCTGTAGGGACGATGAAGGAGAAGCCGTACTCTTCCCATTTCCCTTGTTTGGCGTTCTCTATCTCTATGTCGTAGTGATCGATTTCGTTGCCCGTTTTCGCATCTTCCGCGACGATTCGGATGGACCCGGGGGCGTTGTTCCTGCCTCTGGAGACGCTGGTTCCGAAAAGGGACAGGTACAACTCGCTTCCTTCACACACCTTGTCCACTTGGACGTGGAAGAACTCGCAGGGATTTCTCCACGCGTCCACTTGCATGAAATATCCTCTGTTTTTGTCGCTCGGGTGGGTGTGGTCGGTGATGTTGTCGTACCAATCATAATATCCTGACACGGATGTTTTGCGGATGGAGTATCTGTCCTCGTGTTGCGGGGAGTTGGGGTCATCCCTGTAGGTCAGTCCGTCGCATGCTGGTATGCCGCTTCCCTTGACGTCTGGGTCCTCCGTGTTGTTCCCTCCGAAATCCTCACGGTAAATGATGGATCCGTTGGAGCAGTCCGTCGCATGGGAGGGTGGGGTGTTCGCACAAAGAAGGGCTAGGACAGAAAGTGCGGAGAGGAGAATCTTCCTCATCCATGAAATTCCGCCGCTGTATCTCCTTATTAAATCCTTGCTCTTCTTCATTTGAATAGTAGTTGTTTCCTGCAAGACGATCGCTGTGTTTTTCTGTCGCCGAGCAAGTGTTATCCCCTATTGTAACGTTTATCGTTTCGTTATATGCAAATGTACAAATAAAAACGGATAGGAATGGGATGTTGACCAAGGAAAAATGCGGGGAAAAAGATGTGAAACGGATAAAAAAAAGTGCGCCACGAAAACTCGGGCGCACTTCGCTATTGACATTTTGTATTAAAATAGTATTCCTTGCTTGGATTTGATGCGGCACAAGGTTTCTTGAGTTACACCAATATAGGAAGAGATGTTGATGGAACTGATGCGGGAGGTCAATCCTGGCATTCTGTTCTCTAAGCTGATATATTTCTCTTCCGCGGAGTCGTGCAAGAGCGAATCCAGTCTCTCGTTGGTCATGGTGATGCCATATTGGAGGATCTTACGGTAAATCAAATCGATTCTTGTGTCCTCGTCGCATAGTTTCATGAACTGCTCCTTGTCGAATTTCGCGATAACAGAAGGCTCCAATGTTTCAATGGTCACTTCGGAAGGAGCTCCCGTCAGGAAGCTGTCCACGTCGAAGAAGCCGCATCCTTCTCCCGCGAAGAAGTCAGAAACCAATTTATTGTCAACGTAGTGATAAATCTGAATCATGCCCTTTAATACAAGACCAAGATAGTCGTTTTTAGCACCAGGAGAAAGAATGATGCTGTGTTTCTTGACCTTGTCGATGGTCGCTATTTTGAAGAGTTTGGACAACACCTCGTCGCTTAGGTCCACAGGGCCTAAGAATCGACGGATCTCATCCGCGACCAACTTCTTGTTAATAATAATCCTTTTCATAATCCTTTGTTTTTTTCCTTTTTTTACTTCATTTTCGTTTTGATTCTACTCAGCGTCTCCGGCGTGATGCCTAAATAGGAGGCGATGTAGATGGAAGGAACCCGCAGCACTAGATTCGGCTTTTCGGAAAGCAATGTCTCATAACGTTCCTTCGCTGATTTGAAGATTGTCTCCTTGATTCTCTTCTTCTCGGAGAGAAGCACATCTTCCGTTAATTTTCTAAAAAACAACTTGATTTCTTGGTTGTTTTCGCACAAGTCCTCGCACTCCAATTGAGGGAATAAAAAGAGGGTCGTTGGTTCTAGCATTTGGATAAAATGCCGACTAGGCGACTGATTGAAGAAACTCTCATAATCGAGGAACCATTCTTCGTTGCAAGCCAATTGTTCTGTAATCTCTTCGTCCTGGCGCAGATAATATACCCTTACCAATCCGTCAACCACATAACCCCAGTATTTGCAGACATCTCCTTCTATCTGTAAATACTCACCTTTGTTGAGACGTACAATTCGAGTCTTCGATTTTAACATCTCTCTTGCTTCTGCAGACAACTCTGCGTCCGAACCATCTCCATAAATTTTTTTGAGAAAGTCTCGGAAAGAACTTTTTTCAATACCATCCATACCATTATAAGTTTTCATTTTCATTGCAAAAATAAAACATAATATTTGATTTCACAAATACCTTGTTCAGTCATTTGAGCAATAATATGCACAAAATGAGAATGTTTTTTACAAGTTTGAATCCAAATGGCGAGGTATTGTTTGTTTTAATGAAAAATGTCTACTATGATATTTGCATAAAAAATATTATTTTTTGTCAAATTTATATATTGATATGATAAATAACATCTTGTGCAATAATTTGACAATAAGTTTCATATTTATTGTTAATGTACGGCGGAACGTCTAGTTCTTTGACGTTCATTAACGGTAAAAAAGCGTGGCACGCACGCAATGTGTCGTGCCGCGCTTGTTTTGTTGTTGTTAGAATATGCCTTCCTGTTTGGATTTGATGCGGCATAGGGTTTCCTGCGTCACGCCAATGTAGGAGGCGATGTTGATGGAGCTCACGCGCGAGGTGAGTCCTGGTATTCTGCTCTCCAGATTCACGTATTTCTCTTCTGCCGAGTCGTGCAGGATGGAGTTCAAACGGTCGTTGGACATCGTGATGGCGTATTGAAGTACCCTTCTGTATATTAGGTCGATCTCCGGGTCCTTTTCTCCTTCCTCGAGGAATTTCTTCCTGTTGAACTTTGCGATCACGGTTGGTTCCAAGGCTTCGAAGTAGGCTTCCGAAGGCTTGCCGAGCAGGAAGCTGTGGGTGTCGAAGAACCCGCATCCTTCGCCGGCGAAGAAGTCGGACACCAGCTTGTTCTTGTCGTAGTGGTAAATTTGGACCATGCCCTTCAGCACAACTCCCATGTAGTCGTTGAAGTCTCCAGGCTTCAAAAACAGATCGTGCTTCTTGATTTTCTCGATGGTCGAGATCTTCAGCAGCTTGGAGAATGATTCTTCGCTGAGGTCGATCGGCCCCACGTAGCGTTGAATCTCGCTCGTCACCAGATTCTTGTTTATGATTATCCTTTTCATATCCGTAGACGTTTAATTGTTTTTTGCTTTTATCCTACTTAAAGTCTCAGGGGTAACCCCCAAATATGAAGCGATTATGTTAGACGGGGTGCGTAGCACGAGTCCCGGCCTCTCCTCTAACAACTTGTTGTAACGCACTTTCGCTGGTTTGAATATGGAATCCAAAATCCTTTCCTTCTTATTGATAAGTGTCTTTTCAATCAAATACCTCAGAAATCGTCTGATCTCGTAGTTGTCGGACGAAATCTCCTCGTTCTCCAGTCGTCTGAATAGGTATAGGGTCGTCGGCTCTAACATCTGAACGTATCGGTCGCTTGGCGTCTGCTTGAAAAAGCTCTCGCAGTCAAAAAAACCATCCCCATCTTCTGACAATTGCTCCGTAATCTCTTCGTTATTACGCTCGAAATACACTCGGACAAGTCCCTTGCACACATATCCCCACGATTTGCATATGTCTCCTTTCACTTGCAGGAATTCTCCTTTGTCCAACTTAACGATTTGTCCTCGTTTCATCATCTTCTCTCTCGATTCGGGGGATAAGCCACAGTCAAATCCTTCACCGAATGTCTTCTTGACGAATTCGTCAAACACGCTGCTTTCAACACTTCTCATAATGTATTACACATTAACCATTCCTTTACAAATGTAATCATTTTTTGTTAATGTACAAAAAATTATGCTAAGAATTGTTCCTTTTTTCTTGCACTTCCTTCCGAATCGTTAAGTTTTGTGTTCGATTTATTGATGGTCTTTGATGAAAAGGATGCGAAAGTACTATAATTATAAGCGGTTATTATTATATATAGGTGTGGATCCCTGTGTGGTCATGTCCCGCATCCTAGTCTCCTTCCCCGTGTTTCGGAATCCATGTGCGCATTTTTTCTGCTCCGCCGAACGCTTTGCGTTTGTTTGTGGATAAAATGTCTATCTAATATATTGTTTATAGTTAATATATCCATAATTTCTGATATGCTTGGAATGTGTTTCTATCGTACGTATCTTTGCAAAGACAATTGAGATGAATGGTAAATGAAATATTAACTAAAAAACGGATAAGAATATGAGTACAGAAAAGAAATTACACGTAGAGACATTGGCATTACATGTCGGACAAGAAACAGCAGACCCTACAACCGATTCAAGGGCAGTACCTATTTATCAAACCGCTTCGTATGTGTTTAGGAATGCGCAACACGCGGCGGACCGTTTCGGACTGAGGGACGCAGGTAACATCTATGGTCGTTTGACTAACACGACCCAAAGCATCTTCGAGGAGCGCGTGGCGGCTCTGGAGGGTGGAGTGGCAGGTTTGGCGGTCGCTTCTGGTGCGGCTGCGATAACATATGCGCTCCAGAATGTGCTCCAGAACGGAGACCACATCATCGCCGCTGACAACCTTTACGGCGGTTCCTATAACTTGATCACGCATACCCTTTCCACTCAGGGAATACAGTACACGATCGTCGATTTCTCTGATCTCCAGGCCGTTGAGAAGGCTATCAAGCCTAACACGAAGGTGATCTATGGCGAGACGCTCGGTAACCCGAACTCTGATGTGCTGAACTTGGAGGGCCTCTCCGAGATCGCCCATCGCCACAATATCGTCTTCATCGTGGACAACACGTTCGCACCTATCTTGATTCAACCTTTGAAACATGGCGCGGATATCGTGGTGCACTCCGCGACGAAGTTCATCGGCGGCCATGGCTCTTCTTTGGGAGGTGTGATCGTTGATGGTGGTAAGTTCGATTGGAAGGCGAACGCGGACAAATACCCGACCTTGGCTAAGCCAGATCCTTCCTACCATGGCGCTGTGTTCGCTGACGTCGCTGGCGCTGCGGCTTTCGTCACTAGAATCCGTGCGGTCATCTTGCGTGATACCGGTGCTTCCATCAGCCCATTCAATGCTTGGATTTTGCTGCAAGGAGTTGAAACACTGCCGCTTAGAATCGAACGCCATGTGGAGAATACGCTGAAAGTGGTGGATTTCCTTAAGAACCACCCGAAAGTTAAGGTGGTCAACCACCCATCGTTGCCTACCCACAGGGATAACGCCCTTTACAAGAAGTACTTCCCTAAGGGCGCCGCATCAATCTTTACGTTCGAAATAAAAGGAACGCAAAACGATGCTTGGAAGTTCATCGACAACCTGAAGATTTTCTCCTTGTTGGCGAATGTTGCGGATGTGAAGAGCCTCGTGATCCACCCTTACACTACGACACACTCGCAGTTGTCTGAGGAAGAACTCGCTCAACAACATATCACACCTACCACAATCCGCCTTTCAATCGGTGTGGAGCATGTCGATGATATCATCGAAGACTTGAGCCGCGCATTTGACAGCATTTAATTTTCACCTGTTCGTACAATTGTGTTGGAAGGGACCTCCTAATGCTCGGGTGGTCTCTTCCTCTTTTTTGGTCGGTAATGGTTCGTAATCAATAGGTTATGTTCTCTTGATGACGGGTTTCCCGGACTCCCTTCTCTTCGCCATGCCGTGCCCGTCGCCTTGTTCCTCGGGGAGATTCCTCTCCGCGTAGTTATGTTTGTGGTGTAAAAACATTGAAATTTTAGAACTCACCTCAATTAATTTTTTATCTTCGCGTAGTAAAACTGAGTGCAAAGAGAACATGGAAGATTTCATCGTATCAGCAAGGAAATATCGCCCGACCACATTCTTGTCCGTCGTTGGACAGAGTGCGTTGACGAATACGTTGAAGCGTTCCATCGCCAGCAAGCATCTGGCGCACGCTTATTTGTTCTGCGGACCGCGAGGCGTGGGAAAGACTACGTGCGCGAGAATCTTCGCCAAGACGATCAACTGTTTGAATCCTACGGCGGACGGTGACGCCTGCAATGAATGCGAGTCTTGTAAGGCATTCAACGAACAGCGCTCGTATAATATCCACGAACTTGATGCTGCCTCTAATAACTCGGTGGACGATATCCGCTCTCTGATTGATCAGGTGCGCGTCCCTCCTCAAATCGGGCAGTTTAGCGTCTATATCATAGATGAGGTCCATATGCTCTCCCAAGCTGCCTTCAATGCTTTCCTTAAGACGTTGGAGGAGCCGCCCGCTCATGCGATTTTCATCCTGGCGACGACGGAGAAGCATAAGATATTGCCTACGATCCTTTCCCGTTGCCAAATCTACGATTTCAACCGAATGGGTATCGAAGACACCGTCAAGCATTTGCAGATGGTGGCGGAGAAGGAGGGTGTCAAGGCTGAGGTGGAGGCCTTGGGTATCATTGCCCAAAAGGCGGATGGAGGTATGCGTGATGCGCTCTCCATCTTCGACCAAATCGCGGCCAGCACGGATGGAAACATCACTTACCAGGGCGTCTTGGAGAACTTGAACGTGCTGGACTATGATTATTATTTTAAATTGGTTGACTATTTCTTCGCAGGAAAGGTTTCCGAATGCTTGCTGACGTTTAATGAGATCCTCAATAAGGGGTTTGAAGCCCAAAACTTCGTGAACGGTCTGAGTTCTCATTTGAGGGACTTGATGGTTTGCAAGGATGCGCAGACGATCCAATTGCTGGATGTGGGGGCTAATGTGAAGGAAATGTACTTGAAACAGGCGCAAAACGAGTCCTGTACGAACGATTTCCTCTACAAAGCCTTAATGGTCTGCAACCAATGCGACCTAAATTACAAAGTCAGCAAAAACAAAAGGCTACTTGTTGAGTTGATGCTTATCCGACTTTGCCAATTGTCGGATGAAAAAAAAAAATAACTGGGTAGACGATTGGTTTACCGAGGAGATTCCTCTCCAAATTTTCTTGCCAAGTACCGTTTCTCTTCGTCAAGGGGCAAAACCTGCCGCCCAGACGAACGGGGCTCCTATGCCGCAATCCGCACGGAATGCGCAAGCTGCGGCGCAAAATGACGCTCGTCGGGCTGCCGCTCCGAGCACGAATAAGGTCATGAGCTTTTCCATCAAGGATACGATGCAGAAAAAGGTGGAAGTGGAGGTGAAAAAGGCGGAAGAGACGGTGAATGTTAGTGCGGAAAGGGAAGCCTTTTCCCAAGACTCCCTTGTTAGGGTGTGGAATAACTACGTCCAGTTCACCAGTGATAAACCTGTGCTCCAACAGACGATTCAACAATGTAAACCGGTTCTCGGAACGGATTTCCGTGTTATGCTCGCGGTCTATAATTCATCCCAAGAGGAAATCGTGATGGCCGAAAGGGTTCGGCTCGTGAATTATCTTCGGAAAGAGCTTCACAATGGTGCCATCGAATTGGAGATAAGGATATGTGAGGCTGGCGATAACGTGAAATCATATACCAGCAAGGAATTATTCGTGAAAATGTTGGAGCATAATCCGAGTCTGTCGAAACTTACCAGGGAACTGAATCTGGAACTCTCTTGAGGAGGTTGAACAGCAAAAAAAAACGTAGGGAGGTTGATGCCTCCCTTTCGTTTTCTTCCGAGTAAACAATTAATTTTATTTCATGCGGTAGGGAACGTGTAATTTGGGTCTTTGCTCAAATCCACGACAACTGATCTCGCAAAACTCTTTAGCTTCGCGATCGTTTCGTCTGATGGGGACAAATACTCAGTGCTGAGGATTGATTCTTCTGAGTTGTTTTCCTCTTCGGGTGTGCCCCATTCGTAATCATAAATAGGAAAGTTTGGAGTAGAGAGTTTTATCATACGCACATTGTTTTTAATGTTGTAAAATTCATTTTCTATTATTGAAACGAATTAGTTCGTGTTTTATTATGGAGAGATAAACTATTCTTTGCTAAAAAATTTTTTGTGCTCTGTCTGGGGCTCATTTGTGCGGTTAACCGCTTTTTTTTACCTGTTTTTCCTAGAAATACTCGTTTTTGTCCACATATTCCTTCAAATTGTACACATCGAATCCGTCCTAAAGGGATAATATTGCATCGAAAAATAACAAAGACCCTTATTTGTAAACATAAACACTATATGCAAACCTTAATTTAGTACCATTTTGAAGCACAATAAGAATAAGCCGTGGAGTAATTCACGGCTTTTCTTGGCTTTAGGGGGAGTGGGGTTCTCTCTTGCCGGGGAAAAAGGATTGGATGATTGTACGAATGGCATGTGTTGACAAAGGGACTGTGAAGTGGATGCGTGTGTGGACAAAATTAAAAATCGTGTGGATTTTTCAGTTCCTCCACAAAAAATCACAAATCGTCCACAATGTAAAAGGCCTTTCTTTCGTAAAATTGCAACAGAAACGATAAGGAAAGTGTTCCGTAAGTTTCCTAAAAAAATTGACCCTATTATATAAATATACTATATCCGTCTAACCTTAGAGAAATATGAAAAAACCAGTTTGCGACAAGAGCTTAATCAACGATTAAGCTCTTGTCGTTTATATACGGTCCATGTCCGGGTGCTTGATGTGAGAATTTGAACTGGCGCAAACAAAACTTTCCGCTTGGAGGAGTAGGCTTGTGATATCGAGTTTAGTTGGGAACTTTTATCACTTCGGGCGAAATCCCTATCCCGAATTTCTCTTGGATCGATGCTACGATGCTTTGCGCCAAATCCCACACGTCGTATCCAGTGGCGCCACCCAAGTTGACCAGCACGAGTGATTGCTTCTCATATACGCCTACAGTCTCCCTCTTCATCCCTTTCCATCCTGCTTGTTCGATCAGCCATCCTGCGGGGATCTTATAACCGTTCTCCATTTCGTAGAAAGGCATTTTAGGGTAGTCGATCAACAACCGATCCACCACGGATCGATCCACGACCGGGTTTTTGAAAAAGCTGCCTGCGCTACCGATGTCGGCAGGGTCGGGTAGTTTGTCGTGCCGAATGCGGAGAACCGCGTCGCGGATTTCCTTTAGAACATCTTCTCCTTCCAATGATATGTCAGCTGGCAGCGAAGACCTCAGGTTGCCGTAGTCCAAATGCAGCTGGTGGTTCTTCGCCTTCGTCAAGCGTAACTCCACCGATATGACCACGTACTGTGGATTCGCCTTGAACAGACTGTCTCGATATCCGAATTTGCATTCTTCGTTGGATAATGTACGGGTCGATCCATCCCTTGTGTCGAACACGTGGACGCGTTCCACCACATCCTTCGCCTCCACTCCGTATGCTCCGACGTTTTGGACGGGTGCCGCTCCGACACTGCTGGGGATTGCGGAGAGATTCTCCATGCCGCCCCAACCGTTCGAGACCGCTTGGGCGATAAAGTCGTCTAAGATGATTCCGGCGTCCGCTCTCACCAATAGATTCTTTTCGTTCTCCTCCAGAATGTGGATTTCCTTTGCGGTGGAGTGGATGATCGTGCCGTGGTAGTCTCCGCAGAAAAGCAGGTTCGCTCCGCATCCGACCGACATCCATTGCTTGTCGAACACGTGCTGCTCGTATAGTTCCTTCAGGTCGTTGACGCCTGCGTATCCGATGAACTTGTCACATAGGGCGGGGATGCCGAATGTGTTGTTTCCTTTCAGTTGATAATTTTTATATTCTTTCATGTCACATCTCTTTTCTCACAAAGGTAACCTTTCAATGCCAAAATACATATACCTGATGCTTTTTTTTAAGCAATGGGTGCTTCCTTTTCCTCCCTTCCCCCGCATTCCTAGGCTCCTTGATCTTCCCTTCTGTCCTATGCGGTCGCTTGTAATCGTTTGATTTGCAATAAAATCGGATATATTCCTTCCTTTTTTTGAAAAAATCCCGTGGGCCGGCTTGCAAAAATGGATAATAAGCCGTATCTTTGCACCGCAAATTTGATGGTGGGAATAGCTCAGTTGGTTAGAGTATCAGATTGTGGTCCTGAGGGTCGTGGGTTCGATCCCCATTTCCCACCCAAAGAAAAGCGGATTGAGAATGGTTCTTTTGAGCCATTCTCTTTTTTTTTGATTATATTTGCAAAAACAGTATTCATTCCGCAAAACAAAAGAGAAATGCCAAACATATGAAAAAAGATTTTATAAACGAGCCGATCATCTACAATGCGGAAATGCATTGGGGAGTTTATCTTAAAGCGATAATATTTTTTTTAATGTCGTTATCTCTCATAATTCCCATTTGCCTAGTGGGATTATACCCCTCCCAATTTTTTGATGTCTACAAGTTCTTGATATATAATTGTTTATGGTTATCCATAGCCCTTTTCGTATTCCTCTTTTCCTTTATAAAGTCCTTTATAAAGGCAATAATGGCAAGAATTCGTACCCGATATATATTGACGGAGACTCGGCTTGTTATGAAGTCTAGAGATCTGACAGAAATATTCTATGTGAAGTGTGACAGTATTTCTTTGGACCAAAGCATACTTGGTAAAATATTCGGGTATGGTACTGTCATTGTGGCAACGGGTGGAACTGTCACGGAATTGGAATATGTCGCCGACCCTTTTACATTCAAGAGCTTGATTGATAAACAGATTACCAATGGACACTAATGCCTTTGAGGATTGACTAATACTTAGTTCGCATGAAAGATCATAAAATATCACCATGGGCTTGGGTGCCGACCCTTTATTTTGCGGAAGGAATCCCTTACGCTATCGTGAACACATTCGCGTTGATTATGTACAAACGGCTAGGACTCTCCAATGCGGACGCAGCCCTGTACACCAGTTGGCTTTACTTGCCATGGGTTATCAAACCGTTTTGGAGCCCGTTCGTGGACATCATAAAAACCAAAAGATGGTGGGTCCTCGCCATGCAAAGCTTCATCGCGATGGGCTTGGCGGGCGTCGCTTTCTGCATTCCGCTTTCGTTCTTCCTGCAGAGCACGCTTGCTTTGTTGTGGCTGGTGGCCTTTAGCTCGGCTACGCACGACATCTCGGCGGACGGCTTCTATATGTTGGCTTTGAGCGAGAAGAACCAGTCTCTGTTTGTGGGTATCCGAAGCACATTCTATCGAATCTCTATGGTTGTGGGACAAGGTGCACTCGTTATTCTAGCGGGCTATCTGGAACGCATGTCGGATAATGACGTCCCTTTCGCCTGGGGCACGACGCTCTATATTTGCGCCGGTCTTTTCCTCGCTTTCGCATTGTACCATTTTTATGTGTTGCCTAAGCCGGACAAGGATAGGAAGGTTAGTGTGGGAAATCCTGTGAAATCATTCTTTTCTTCTTTCGGCTCATTCTTCCAGAAACCAGGCATCTATGTCTCTGTGCTCTTTATCCTCCTGTTCAGACTAGGGGAGGCGCAGCTTACGAAAATCGCTTCTCCGTTCTTGATGGATGCGGTCTCTGAAGGAGGACTCGGCCTCTCCACTACGGAGATCGGTTTCGCCTACGGAACGGTGGGTGTGCTGGCACTGACCGTGGGCGGAATATTGGGCGGAATACTCGTCTCGAAAGATGGTTTGTCCAAATGGCTCTGGCCTATGGTGCTGAGCATGAACGCACCTAACTTGCTTTATGTATACATGTCGGTCGCTCAGCCGGAAAACTATGTGCTGGTATGCGGTTTGGTGGCCCTTGAGCAATTCGGTTACGGCTTTGGATTCACCGCCTTCATGCTTTACCTGATCTACGTCTCGAAAGGGGAGTATTCCACTTCCCACTATGCGATCTGTACAGGTTTCATGGCGCTTGGCATGATGATCCCGGGTATGTTCGCTGGATGGATCCAGGAGACGGTCGGATACCCTCACTTCTTCATGTGGGTCTGCCTCTGCACTTTGCCGGGTATGCTGATTGTCAAGTTCTTGAAGTTCGATTCTGACTTCGGACGGAAATAGTCTTGTGGCTGCAGGGGAAGATGTTGGGAATGAACGGGGAAATGCTTGTCTCTAGAGAATGTTGAGGTGACTCTTCCCCGGTTTCGCCCGTTATAGGGCTCGGTCTGGTGTGCGGGTTTTTCGCTAATTTTGTACGAAGAAGTATTTGTTTGCGCTTATGTTGACGGTTAAGCAGATTGTAACGATTCAGATTTTGTTTGGGGTGGGTTCCAAATATGTTCCTATGGCGGATGCTATGCGGGACGGGGAACTCTTCGCCCGGTTGTCGGCTTGTGGCGCGAAGGTGCGTGAGTCGGGACGTGTGGTTCCTTTGACCTCCCTCCATGTCGAGGAGGCGGAGCGCATGGCGGATTCTCTCCTTCATGCCTCGGAGGCGCAGGGTGTCGGTATACTTACCCGGCAGGGCGACGCCTACCCGGTTAGATTGGAGCAGACCGTTGATGGGAAAGGGTTGCCTGCCCTTCCTTATTTGCTTTATTATAAGGGGGATATCTCTCTGCTGAAACGTCCGTGCGTCTCGCTTATCGGTACGCGCTATCCGACGAAGGAGGGCGTTGAGGCTGGTGTCTACTTGGCGAGGGAGTTCGCGAAGGAGGGGTTCAGTGTCGTCTCGGGTTTGGCGAGTGGATGTGATGCCTCGGCGCATCGGGGCGCTTTGCTGGCGAAAGGGAAGACCATCGCGGTTCTTGCGCATGGCCTGGATCGGGTCTATCCTGCGGAACACTCCGCTATGGCGCATGAAATCGTTGAGGGGGGTGGCCTGCTCCTTTCCGAATATCCTGTCGGCACGCAGGTTTGTAAGTATAATTTCATCGCGCGTGACCGCTTGGTCTCCGCTCTCTCGCATGCGGTGATCGTCCTTCAGACGGGTGTGGACGGAGGCGCTATGTATGTGGCGAACAAAGCCTTGTCACTGGGTAAACCGTTGTATTCGGTCTATTACAAGGATGAGTCTGTCCGTCGGTCGTCGGTCTGCGAGGGGAACAAGCGTTTGGTGGAACTGGGTGCGCAATACCTGCGGGGCTCGGATGTGCCTTCCGTCGTGGAGATGCTGCGCAAGGCCTCCGTGTGAGCGATGTGATGGATGGTTGAAAACTCTCTTGTGGAATTCCTCTTTTTTATTTCGGCGGATATCTTCAAATCCTTAATTTCGCGTTAGGCAAAGGGTTGGACTTTAGAGGAAAAGGTTCTTCCTTCCCCGTCGTTTGGGGATATGCCGCAAATAATTTACAATGGAAGAATTGAACGAACAACAGCGGAAGGCTGTGGAATATGACGGGAAGCACCTATTGGTGGTCGCAGGGGCTGGTACGGGTAAGACACGGACCATCATTGCCCGTGCGAAATATCTTCTTCAGCAGGGCGTGCCGGCGAATAGGATCTTGATCCTCAGCTTCACCCGCAAGTCGGCGCGTGAAATCGTCGAGCGCATCAAGTCTGAAATCGGTGGAATCTCCGTCGATGGACTGCGTGGGCAAACCTTCCACTCTTGGTGCATGGATGTCATCATGAACAACCCGAAGGTCTTCATGCACCACGAATACACGTTGCTCGACGAGGAGGATCGGGAGAGTTGTGTGAAACTGCTTTGCGGCAAAGGCCTAAGGGACAAGGAGAAACATGTGGTGAAACCCTCCTCGATATTGGATGTCTACTCTTTCGCCATCAATGCTTGTTGCAGCCTGTCGGACGCGATGCGCATGAAGCTTTACGACAACGCTTCGAGGGAAGACCCCGCAACGCTGAAGAGCATAGAACTCAATAAACCCGTCTACGAGGAGATCATCAAACGCTACATGGCCTACAAGACGGTGCATAAATACATGGATTACGATGATATACTGAACGTCGTATCCAAGGGACTCAAAAAGAATGCGGAGGCGAGACGGTTTGTCTCTTCCCGCTATGACCATATCTTGGTGGACGAGATGCAGGATACCAATCCGCTTCAATATGAGCTGCTTAGCTCCTTCTACGAGCGATGCCACCTCTTCTGTGTGGGCGACGATGCGCAGAGTATCTATGCCTTCCGTGGGGCGGACTTCAAGACCATGCACAACTTCACCTCTGTGGTGCCTCAGTCCGAAATGATGAAACTCACCCTCAACTACCGCTCTACGCAGGAGATCCTGGACCTCTCCAATTGGGTGTTGGCGAAGTCTCCATTGCACTATGACAAGGAACTGACCGCCGCCCGTGGCAAGGGGAAGAGACCTGTGGTGGTGACGTGCGAGAACGAGTGGGACGAGGCGAACGACGTGACGGAGAAGATCCGCCGGAGCATTGTGGACAAAGGTGCGAAGTACGAGGACAACATGGTCCTTTCCCGCTCTTTGTATGGCCTTCGTACCGTGGAGTCGCAGTGCATTTCGAAAAAGATTCCTTACATCATCTTCGGTGGGGTGGGGTTGATGCAGTCCAAGCATGTGCGTGACGTGGTGTCACCGATGCGCATCGTGGCGAACTACAAGGATGAATTGGCCTGGATGCGTTACCTGCTGCTTTGGCGGGGCATCGGTGAGGTCAGCGCCTCTAGGATCATCAACAACGTCATCGAGGAGGAGACGCTGGACAAGTGCCTCGACAAGCTGGCGGGGAATGGTCTGCAGGAGGAGATCACACTAACCTTGCGCAATATCAGCACCTTGCAGTTCTCGCCTTCCCAAGCCATCGCCAAGACGTTGGAGACGATGGAGGATCGGTTGAAGGAACTCTATAAGGACGAGTGGAAATGGCGCAAGCAAGACTTTGAAGTGCTGCAGGAAGTGGCGCTCGGCACCGCAGGCATTCAGGAGTTCGTTTCGGAATATGTGCTGGACCCTAAGCTGGAGACGACGGTCAAGCAAGGCGAGAACGGACCGGAGGACGCTTGCATCCTCACGACCATCCACTCCGCCAAGGGATTGGAGGCCAACATCTGCTATCTGCTGAAGGCTTCGCCCGCCTCTTTTCCAACTCCGCGCTCCATTGAGTCGGGACCCGATGCGGTGGAGGAGGAGCGCCGTTGCCTCTACGTGGCCCTTACACGCGCCAAGGATGAGTTGCATATCTACCGCAACGTCCATTCCATCCATGTGGACCCGCAGTCCGAAGACCCGACGGAAAGCCTATACTTCTTCAACGAACTGCCAGACGAACTGGTGGAGAAAGAGGTGACCCGCACCGCTCGCCTGAACCCCGAGATGGACTACCAAGGACCCGTCGTAGGCTTTGACGTGACGGACGATTTCGACTTCGGCTAAAAAGTAAATGACTAAATCAAAAATGATTAAATAGTAAATCGTAAATAGCTAAATAGTAAATAAATATCATAAGGGCGAGGATGTGACTTACGCATCCCCGCCCTTGTTGTTCAATCGTTTAATAATAAAACCTGTAGTTTATCCTATTGCTCTTTGTTCCATTCTATCTTTTGTGAGAGATACATGAAGAAGGCCAGGATGGCGAACAATCCGAGGCTGCCTGCCAACAATGCGTAGCTCTCCATCTGGATCAGCACGAAGATGTAGAAGTAAAGCAGTAACAGCGCGCCACCGATGTAGAAGGCAGTCTTCCTGATCTTCAGCACGGCCGAAGTGTAGACGGTCAGCAGGGCGACGGTCATGCCGGTGGAGACGAGGTAGGCCGGTGTGAAGCCGATGTGCTCGGAGAAGGAGAGCAACAGCGAGTAGAAGAGCGTGAGCGCTAGACCGACCAATGCGTATTGCACTGGGTGAATGTTCTTCTTGTGGATCATTTCGATGAAGAAGAATACCGCCAAGGTGAGGACGATGAAGAGTATCGCGTACTTCACGCAGCGCAGGGACTTCTGGTAATGTCCCACTGGCACGAGAAGGTTCACGCCGAAGGCCGATTTGCTGATCTCGTGGTTGAACGATTCCCTGCTGTCGTCGTAGAACTGAGGGTAGTTGCGGTTCAAGTAGGATACTTCCCACTTCCTTGAGAATCCTTTCTCCGCTTTTGTGGAGTCTGAGGAGTCGACAGGCAGGAAGTTGCCGCAGAAGCTAGGTGTTTGGCAATCAGAGGATAAGTGTACCGTAGTGCTCTTGCCCACAGGCGTGAACTGAAGCGATTGGCTTCCCCTTAGGGTGATGTTCATTGAGAAAGGAACCTCTTGCAGCTCCGTCCATTCCTGCGTGTCGACGACAGCGGATAGCTGGCTGGTTCCTGAGCAGATACCGTTACCGTCAGGCTCCAATGTGTAGACCTTCCCTCCGAGGGTGATCTTCGTCTCTTCGCAGATGCCTTTCAGGTCAGACAACCCGAAGTTGATTTTAACCTTCCCGTTGATGGCGCTTTTACTCATTTTGTCCCACTCTTCCTCCGTGAAGGTGAATTTTCCTTTCACCTCTATCGGACCTTTGAATGTCACGATTTTGTAGATGCCCCGGTGCTTGCTCTCCGTGTTTACTTCTCCGTTGAAGGACAAGGTGTTGGGTAGCAGGTGGTAGGTGACGTTCTTCATTATGCTTTTTTGCTTGTTGTCTATTATTTCCTGTCGGATTTCCTTGCATTGGATACTGAGCGATGGACCTACCAAAACCTGTTCGCCTCCCCATTTGTCGTACACTTCGTACATCGCGTCCCTGGATGTCTTCTCTCTCTCCTTGATTAGGTCTTGGATCATGAACTTCGGTATCAATAGCAGTAGTATGATGACCACTATCGCCGCAATCTTGAATTTGAGGGCTTTAGACTTTGCTTTTCCCTCGGTTGGAACTTGTTGGTTCGCAACATTGAATTTCTCGTTTTCCATATCTGTAATGTTTTTAAAGTACTTTGAATTTCAAAGTTTATAGTTAAAAAAATAAGTTAATTGCCTAATGAAATTTTCAAAAAGTCTTCTAGTGCCTTCAGGTGCTCCGAGAAGGCGGCTCTCCCGTTTTCGGTCATCTGGAAGGTAGTGTTAGGCTTTCGTCCGATGAATTGCTTCTTGGACTGGATGTAACCCAACTCCTCCAGGCTCCTTGTGTGGCTGGCCAGGTTGCCGTCCGTGAGGTCGAGCAGTGATTTCAGGGTAGTGAAATCGATCTCCTCGTTCACCATCAGGGCGGACATGATGCCTAACCTGACCTTGCTTTCGAAAGCCTTGTTGATATGTTCCAAACTCAGATTCATCTCTTGCCCTTCCTTTCTTTCAAAAAGTAAAAGAGAATACCGTATATGACGTGGCACACGCCGAAGCCGAGAGCCCAGAAAATCAGGGAATGGTTGACCGCCATGAAGTCGATCAGACCGAGGATCACCTGCGCGTATCCAAGGTATTTCGTGGAGGAGAAGGTATAGCCTGAGAGGTTGATGAGCGCCAGTCCGTAGAAGATCAGCATCATGGAGGATGTCAGTCCGTAGTGGGCCTGATGGATCAGTCCTATGCAGAGGATGCCTCCTGTGATGAGCGGTATGGCGAAGTTCCATAACATCCGGCGGCTCGTTTGGTCGAACGTGAACCTATAGTTGTTTTTCTTCGCCTTGTGCCTTGCGAAAAGGAAAACCGTCGCGACGCAGATGGCCAGTAATATCAGCGCTAGCGTCGTTAGGATGGATACCTTCTGGTAGTGCATCCAGGATGTGTTGTTCAGAACATATTGGGCCGCGGCGCATGCCAGCAGGGCGAGTACCCCGACCAATGCGCATGATAGTCCGCTCAAGGACAAGACCTTTGACGACTTGGCCATCATGTCCCGAATCTCTGACAATGTGTTTATCACCTCTTTGTTTTCCATTCTTGTAAGTTTAAAAAGAACTTTGTGCTGCAAAGTAAATGATAAAAAATGAATCCAGCAAATTTTTTGGCGAAAAAATGGCGGAATTTTTTCGAGGGGTTTTCTCGTCCCCCAAAAATCCACGATTATCGCATAGGGCACTCCTTTCATATTTTTTAACGCTTAATTTTTATCTCTTAACTTTTATTCATCTCAAACGCCCGTCCTGACGCAAAACTATATGTTTTTGAAATGAATTTATAATGCCGAAATATCAAAAGGCTATATATTTGCAAGTGTAAGCAATGACGGAATATAGTGATAGTTTTTCTGACGTTTGAAGTGGTTCTTTGATGATGTTTTGTGAGGGTATTTAATCAGGGTGACATCTCTATACATACAATTCTGTAATGTTTGATTACTTGCAGGTATGACGGCTTTGCTACATACAAATAAAAGGTAGGACATTAAAAGCAACCTATATATACATACACTATTATGAAACATGACGGGGAGGCCGCCAGGCAATAGTTTGACGGCCGATCTGTTCTGTGAAAAAGGAACCTTTAACACATATTTATAGGCAAAGAAGGGAAGGTTTTCTAAAAGTATGGGCGCGGTCAAATTTTGATGTTGGCTGCGCCTTTTTTGTTCCGTATATATTTTGTTTTTTTTGTTGTACAAAGAACAGGCGGTCCTCAATAAGGGAACCGCCTGCGTTTTTTGTTAAGAACAGTGTTGTGTCGTGTTACTTTTGAGTCTCGCTTTCCTCCAGCGTTCTGAAGTAGTCGTTTTTGATGATTCTCTCGGAGATTCCGTTCGCACGTCCACTTTCAATTACATTATTCCTTTCGATTTTTTTCGTCATGTCGCAGCCGAAACCTCTCCATGGATAGTTGTCCAGCTTGAATAAGCTTAAGAGCGTTGGATAGATGTCGCATTGGTAGGTGGTGTCTGTTATTTCCTTCGATTTTGCGATGTTGTTAGGCGAAGATATGACGAAAGGAACAAAGAAACCTCTGTTTGCGTTAAGCGTGCGGCCTATTTCTGATTGATCAAATTCTTCCCTGTCGCTGAATACGCAGTGGTCTCCTACGATAACAAAGGTTGTGTTTGCGAATTTAGGGCTGTCTTTGATTTTCTCTATGAATTCACCAAAACATTTGTCGGTGTAATTCAAGCTCTTGATGTAGTACTCCTTGAGTGGTGGAAGCCCTGCTGGAATGTCTAGTTCGGAGAATCCTGCATATTTCCAGAATGGTGCGTGCGAAGCCATTGTTACAGCCTCTAAGCAGAATGGTTCTGGCAGGGAGTCGAATGTTCTAGCCAAGTCTTCGAACAACTCTTTGTCGGAGTAGTCTTGCCCATGTAATGTAGGGAATCCCCATGGCTTGGATATACGGGATTGGTTCCATGCTGAAGGTTTTGTTGGGATCATCATTACGTTCTTTGACCCCTGTCTCATCATGGCGTCACCAATTGAATAGTAGAAGTTGTTTTCGTAGGCGAAGCAAGTCGCCTCGTATATTAGAGGCATGAGGCCCGTGTTAACCAATAGTTGTGCGTCACTGGATGACCCCCTTTGTGTTTGTGGGCACATCTTCTCTCCGTATAGGGCATTCCTTTTTGCGAGAGCGTTGAAGTTCGGTGTGATTTCTTGCCCGTTTATGCTGTTGTTAAGAGTCCATCCCTCCATGCTTTCCACAAAGAGAATCATCAGATTGTCTCGGAGAGAAGTGTCTTTCTTTTCCGGTTTTATCATGAAGGCGTTGATCTCTTCTTTCTCCTCGTTTGTTAATTCCACATGTTTTGGTATATCATCTAACGAGTTACAGAATCTCACTTCCGATATGAGGTCCAAAAATATGGTGTAGTCCGTTGAGAAAATTTCACGACCTTCGCCTGTTATATTCATCTGGTCGAAGATGTTGACAGGCATGCCCCATAGTTTGTTGAACCTGATCGGTTTCATGATTAGCAATGGAATGGATATGATCAATAGAATCAGACCTGTAATCCATCTTCTGTGGAAAGGCTTGAAGAACTTTATATAGATGTATATGAAAGCTCCTGTTGAAATGAATAACAACAAATCCGAGAACTTGATAAAGGCGAAGAGGCTATCCCAGAATCCATCCATGTTGCTGACGATTCTGAAGTCATATCCTGTAATCATAATGCCATGGGCTCGCAGGCTGATTAAGTCCGCCAAAATCCAGATGTCCAGGATGAGGTCTAGCGCAAATGCTGGCCAAAAATATTTAGAGAATGCTCCTAGCGCCACAAACAGTAACGCAACTCCCGCATAGATTGAATAACTCATTAGGAAATTCAGTACGGGTGAGTCATCCAGTCCCGATGAAAAATATAAACTGCCGTTTACTTTCAGCGTAAACAACGCAAGTTTTAGTAGCACAGAGAAGAAAAATGCCGACACGAAAATTGTGTACTTCTTGTCCCATTTCTCGGGGATTGCCACCTTGATTTTGTCGGCTAAATCCTTTAGGTTAGAGACTAAATTTTTAAAGTCCATTTGTTTGTTTGTTTTAGGTTTGTACGTTTATATAGAGATATATGTTTTTTTCGATTCTGCAAAGTAATAGATTTTTTTGTCATTGTGCAAGTCTGTAGTATATATTCCGAAGTGGTTTTTGTGTGCGTCGGTTGGCTGAACCTTCCGTAGTGATGTGTATAAACAAAAAAATTAGTATCTTTGCAAAAAACTATACATGATGCAAGATATTGTTTCAATATTGGACTTTGAGAAATGTGGCGGCTTGATACCTGCCATTGTGCAGGATGCCGACACCCGTGTCGTGCTGATGTTGGGGTACATGAACAAGGAGGCGCTGGAAAAGACGATTCAGACTGGAAAGGTGACTTTCTATAGCCGCACAAGGAAATGTCTGTGGACCAAAGGCGAAACCAGTGGTAATTTCCTTAACCTTGTCTCCTTGAAGG
The DNA here is from genome assembly GCA_017527905.1 of Paludibacteraceae bacterium. Lineage (GTDB taxonomy): Bacteria > Bacteroidota > Bacteroidia > Bacteroidales > Paludibacteraceae > UBA1181. The sequence continues at coordinate 69,702 of JAFXPK010000042.1, read as the reverse complement.
AGGATTGTGACAAGGATACCCTTTTGGTGAAGGTGCATCCTGTCGGCCCTGTGTGTCATACGGGCACGGACACTTGCTGGGGGGAAGTTAACGAGTAAATATAAAGAATATAGAATATAATGGCTGTCATTGATTTCAATAATGTGTGCGTCAACCGCCAAGAACAGACCGTCTTGAAGAATGTCTGCGTGACGGTGAACGAGGGCGACCTCGTTTTCTTGCTAGGACGGGTGGGCAGCGGTAAAAGTACGTTCCTGAAATCGCTTTATTACGAGGCGATTATATCGTCCGGTGAGGCGAAAGTATTGGACTTCGACCTGCGCAACATGAAACTGAAACAGATACCGATGCTACGTAGACAGCTTGGCATCGTGTTCCAGGATTTCCAATTGCTTTCTGATAGAAATGTTCATGCGAACCTCGAATTCGTGTTGAAGGCGACGGGGAAACGCTCGAAGGAGGAAATCGAAAGCCGCATCGCGGAGGTCCTCAATTACGTGGGTATGACCAATAAGGGTTATCGTATGCCTCACGAATTGTCTGGTGGTGAGCAACAACGTGTCGTCATAGCAAGGGCTTTGCTGAATAAACCGAAGATTATCTTGGCGGATGAGCCGACGGGTAATCTTGACCCGATTACGGCGAATGACCTCATGCAGCTTTTCCGCCAAATCGCCAAGGAGAAGACTGCGGTCATTATGGCTACCCATAGAACACAGATCGCGGAAAGCACGCCGGGGTCCAGAATCCTTCATTTCGAGAATGGTGTCGTGACGGAGGGCGTGACGGAGTCTAACCGATTATATGAGGAGTGATAGGATGAGCGTCAGGGATTTAATTTTGAACAGTAAGAAGACGGCTTTTTCGTTCGAGATTCTGCCGCCGCTGAAGGGAAATGGTATTGAGGCTATTTACGACACGATCGACCAGCTGTTGGAATTCGACCCTCAATATATTGATATCACCACCCACCGTAGCCAGTTGGTCTACCGCGCGCTGGAAAATGGTTTGTACCAGTGTGAGCGGGTGCGTCAGCGTCCGGGTACTGTGGCCATCGCGGCGGCCATTAAGTCTAAATATAACATTGAGGTGGTCCCTCATATCCTTTGCAGTGGCTTCTCCAAGGAGGAGACCGAGTATGTGTTGATCGACCTCGATTTCTTGGGTATTTATGATTTGTTGTTGCTGAGAGGAGATCGGGCCAAGTTGGAGAATGTCTCCATGCCTAATGAGGAGGGTTATGCCCATGCGTCCGAACTGCAGGAGCAGATCAACCGTTTTAACGAGGGCTATTTCTTGGACGGCACCAAACAAAAACGGGAACGCATGAAATTCTTCACCTATGGGGTGGCGGGTTATCCCGAAAAACACGAGGAGGCGCCCAATGTCGATTCCGATATGTATTGGTTGAAGAAGAAGGTGGAGAATGGCGCGGAATATATTGTCACTCAGATGTTCTTCGATAATGCGAAGTTCTTCGAGTTCGAGGCGCTGTGCAGGCGGGAGGGAATCAACGTGCCTATCGTGCCGGGACTTAAACCTATCACCACCATGAAGCAGCTCACCGTCTTGCCGAGGACCTTCCATGTGGACTTGCCTCGGGATCTGGCGGATGAATTGCGGAAGTGTAAAAACGATGAGGATGCCCGCAATGTCGGTATCGAATGGTGTACTATGCAGGCGAAGGAGCTCCGGACGCATGGGGCGCCTAGCATCCACTTCTATACGATGTCTAATCCGAGAAGCGTTAAGGAAATTGCGAAACGTGTCTTTTGATAGTTGAATCGAAATGGGTACTTTAATTTTGTTCATATTGATGATGGGGCTCTTCCTCTTCTTCGGTTTCTTAGGAATCGCGGGAAAATTGTTGGGGGGGGTGTTCAATATGTTCAAGGGACTCGTTTCTAAAGGCGATAGCGGACGGTCTTCCGATGATTATGTTTCGGAAGATAACCATGGCGCACAGACTGAAACCTCCGTGCGGAGAATGAAACGGTTCAAGTCGTGGGCGGAGGATACTTCCTATGAGGAGTCTGTCGACGAAAAGGTGGAGATGGAGCAGCCTGTGCGTGAAGAGATGATGAATAAATAATTTATTAACATAAAAAAAGATGAGTAAGAAAGTATTATTGATGATCCTCGATGGTTGGGGATTCGGAAACAAGACAAAGTCTGATGTGATCGCTTCAACCCCAACTCCTTATTGGGATTCGTTATTGAAAAATTATCCATATTCCCAGTTGCAGGCTTGCGGCGAATTCGTGGGTTTGCCAGACGGACAGATGGGTAACTCGGAGGTGGGACACCTGAACATCGGTGCTGGCCGTGTCGTTTACCAGGATTTGGTGAAGATTAACATGGCTTGTAAGGAGGGTACCATCATGGACAACCCTGAAATCAAGAGCGCATTCTCTTATGCGAAGGATAATGGCAAGCAGATCCACTTCATGGGCTTGGTCTCCAACGGAGGTGTGCATTCCTCTTTGGACCATTTGTTCAAATTGATCGAGATCTCTAAGGCTTACGGTTTGGATAAGACTTTTGTGCACTGCTTCATGGATGGTCGTGACACTGACCCTAAGAGCGGTAAGGGCTTCATCGAGCAATTGGAGGCCCAGCTGGCGAAGAACACAGGTAAGATCGCTTCCATCATCGGCCGTTTCTATGCGATGGACCGTGACAAACGTTGGGAGCGCATCAAGGAAGCTTACGACTTGCTGATCGAAGGAAAGGGAAAACCTTGCACCGATATGGTGAAGGCGATGGAGGAGTCTTACGCGGATGGCGTGACCGACGAGTTCATCAAACCTATCGCCAGGGTGGAGAACGGCAAGCCTGTCGGAACAATCCAAGAGGGCGATGTCGTTATCTTCTTCAACTATCGTAACGACCGTGCGAAGGAGTTGACCATCGTGTTGACTCAAAAAGACATGCCTGAGGCTGGCATGAAGACTATCAAGGGACTTCAATACTACTGCATGACTCCATATGATGCTTCCTTCACGGGTGTGCATATCCTCTTTAATAAGGAGAATGTGATGAACACACTCGGCGAGGTCGTTTCCAAGGCCGGTATGAAACAGTTGCATATCGCCGAGACGGAGAAGTACGCTCATGTAACCTTCTTCTTCAACGGTGGACGTGAGGCTCCGTACGAAGCGGAGGATAGAATCCTTGTCCCTTCCCCGAAGGTGGCTACTTACGATTTGAAGCCGGAGATGAGCGCCTATGAGGTGAAGGATAAGTTGGTCGAGGCCATCGGCACGAAGAAGTACGACTGGATCGTGGTCAACTACGCTAACGGTGACATGGTGGGTCACACCGGCATCTACTCAGCCATTGAGAAGGCTGTGGTAGCCATCGATAACTGCGTGAAGGACACGGTGGAGGCTTGCAAGGCGAACGGATATGATGTCATCATCATCGCCGACCACGGTAATTGCGACAACGCAATCAATCCGGATGGCACGCCTAATACGGCACACTCGCTTAACCCTGTGCCGTTCGTTTATGTGAGCGACAATAAATCGGCGAAAGTGGTGGATGGAAAGTTGGCGGACGTGGCACCTTCCATCTGTGCGTTGTTGGGCCTTCAACAACCTGCGGAGATGACAGGAAAGAATCTGATCACGCTTTGATGCTGAACGGGTCCGATAATCGTTCCCGAAGAATGTTTAGTTGAATCGGTGGCTTTTTAGGACTTGCCGGAAATATTTCATGATTGTGGAGGTATGGGTTCCCCTGCCTCCACTTTTGTGTTTATATGTCTGCCACGGATTTTTAATATGGATGAGGAAGGATACGCTCAGTTTTTCTGTCTCTCTGAAAAAGAAAATCGTAAATCGTTAAATAGTAAATGATTGGGGGAAAGACCAATCTGGAGAAACTCCTCCGTGGCGTATATTTATAGGATAGGGAAAAATCAAGCCTGAAAGATTTTGTAGTTTGAAAAATTAAGGGTAAATTCGCGGTCGATTTATTATCCAAAATAGTCAAATGCCGTAGGCTTGCCCGAAGCTGAAGGCAACGTGAAAGATTAATTAACTAATTAAAAACAAATTAAAGTGGATACTTTAAGTTTTAAAACCATTTCTGCTAACAAGGCAACCGTAAACAAGGAGTGGGTTGTCGTAGATGCGGCGGACCAATCATTGGGACGTTTGGGGTCAAAAGTAGCGAAACTTCTGAGAGGAAAGTACAAGCCAAACTTCACCCCGCATGTAGACTGCGGAGACAATGTGATTGTCATCAACGCAGCTAAAGTGAAAATCACTGGTAACAAGGCTACTGACCGTATTTATTTGAGATTTACGGGTTATCCGGGTGGTCAAAGGGAGTTTACTCCTGGTGATCTCTTGCAGAAGAGTCCGGAAAAGCTTATCAGAAAAGTCGTTAAAGGTATGTTGCCTAAGAATCGTCTTGGCAGTGCCATCCTCGGCAACCTTTACGTTTATGCTGGAAGCGAGCACAACCAAACTGCTCAACAACCTAAAAATATCGATTTAAACTCAATCAAGTAATAACATGGAAGTAGTTAATGCCGTAGGTAGAAGAAAAGCTGCTATTGCACGCGTTTACCTTTCTGAGGGTGATGGCAAGATCACCATCAACAATAAAGATGTTACTGTGTACTTCCCTTCCGGGATTTTGCAATATGTTGTAAAGCAACCTTTGAACGCTATCAATGTCGCTGGTAAGTTTGATGTGAAGGCGATTTTGGATGGTGGTGGTTTCAAGGGCCAGGCTGAGGCTTTGCGTTTGGCTATCGCCCGCGCATTGGTTAAGGTTGACGCTGAGAACAAGTCTGCTTTGAAGGGTGAGGGCTTCTTGACTCGTGATTCCCGTGAGGTTGAGCGTAAGAAACCAGGTCGTCCTAAAGCAAGAAAGAGATTCCAATTCAGTAAACGTTAGTGCTTGGACGGGGCTTGCCACTTGTTTGGCATGGCTTCGTGAGAGAGTACGTTTAGTATCTAAATCGGTCGGACTTCGGATGTCGGACTACCGATCGGTTGTTTAAGTCAAGAATGTAAACGATTAAAAAATTTAAGAAAATGTCAAGAACTAATTTTGATGAGTTATTAGAGGCTGGATGTCACTTCGGTCACTTGAAAAGAAAGTGGAACCCAGCAATGGAACCTTATATCTTCATGACTCGTAATGGTATCCATATTATTGATCTTCACAAGACTGTCGTAAAAATAGATGAAGCTGCTGCTGCTTTGAAACAAGTTGCAAAATCGGGCAAGAAGATTCTTTTTGTTGCAACTAAGAAACAGGCTAAACAAGTCGTTGCGGACAAGGCTGCCGAGGTTTCCATGCCTTTCGTTACTGAAAGATGGGCCGGCGGTATGTTGACGAACTTCCCAACCATCCGTAAGGCCGTTAGGAAGATGTCTTCTATCGATAAATTGTCTAACGACGGAACTTTCGATAACCTTTCTAAGCGTGAGAAACTCCAGATCTCCCGCCAAAGAGCTAAGTTGGAGAAGAACTTGGGTAGTATCGCTGATATGACCCGTCTTCCTTCCGCTTTGTTCGTTGTTGACGTGACGAAGGAGAACATCGCCGTAAGAGAGGCTAAGAGATTGGGTATCCCTGTGTATGGAATCGTGGACACGAACTCTAACCCTAACGATGTTGATTTCGTTATCCCTGCTAACGATGATGCTACAAAGTCTGTTGAGGTTATCTTGAACGCTTTGTGCGGCGCCATCAAGGAAGGCTTGGACGAGAGAAAGGTCGAGAAGGAGGAGAATGAGGCTGCTGAGGCTCCTGAGCAAAAGAAGGAGAGAAAGAGAACTACTGCTAAGAAGAGTAAAACCAGCGTTGATGGTGAGGCTTTGAACGCAAAGGTGGCTAGCAAGTTTGAAGTGTCTGAGGATTAATTAATTAACAAAAGAAATAAGAATTATGGCTGTTTCATTGGCTGATATTAGCAAATTGCGTACCATGACGGGTGCCGGCATGATGGATTGCAAGAAGGCTCTTACTGAGGCTGAGGGCAATTTCGATAAGGCTGTCGAGCTCATCCGTAAAAGAGGTCAGGCAATTGCTGCAAAGAGAAGTGATCGTGAGGCTGCTCAAGGTTGTGTTTTGGCTGCTGCGAAGGGTGATTTCGCCGCTATCGTAGCACTGAAGTGTGAAACTGACTTCGTGGCTAAGAACGCTGACTTCGTCGCATTGACTCAACAAATATTGGATAAGACTATGGAGGCTAAGCCTGCTTCTTTGGAGGCTTTGACCGCTTTGACTATCGGTAACTCAACCATCCAACAATTGATTACTGACCGTTCTGGTGTGACTGGTGAGAAGATGGAGTTGGGTATGTACGAGTTCGTTAACGGTCCTGCGGTTTGGGCTTATATCCACCCGGGAAACATGTTGGCTTCTATTGTCGCTTTCAATGAGGCTGGCTTGGACGCTCAGGTTTATAAGGATGTTGCTATGCAGGTCGCTGCCATGAACCCGATCGCCGTTTCGGAGAAGGATGTCCCTGCCGAGTACGTCGCAAAGGAGCGTGAAATCGCAACGGAGAAGACTAAGGCTGAGTTGATCCAAAAGCAAGTTGAGGCTGCTTTGACAAAGGCTGGCATCAACCCTGCACACGTGGACTCTGATGCTCACATCGAGTCTAATACGGAGAAGGGATGGATCACTGCTGAACAAGCTGCCAAGGCTCGCGAGATCAAAGTTACAGTTGCTGAACAAGCTGCCGGCAACTTGAAGCAACAAATGATCGACGGTATCGTTAACGGACGTATCCAAAAGATTTACAAGGAACAAACTTTGTTGAATCAAGCGTTCATTAAGGAGGCTAAGATCAATGTGGCTCAATACATGGCTTCTGTCTCTAAAAACTTGACTGCCACTGCTTTCAAGCGCGTGACATTGAACGAGGAATAATTTTCCCCCCTATATCTTGTGAAAGGAGAGGTCCATTGGAACCTCTCCTTTTTTTGTCCCCTTTATTCTCTTTTCCCAATACTGGGAAATATTCCTCCCGGGGCGGGGTAGAGACGCAATATGTTGCGTCTCCACAATGCGGATTTGTAAACCCCGTGTAATGGAATTATTTGTCCCGCTAGAAACATGCACCCAATACTCTCCGTGCCCTCCGCACCTCCGTGAGGGAAAAAGACGCAATATGTTGCGTCTCTACAATGCAAGACTGAGGACCCATTCGAAATGGATTTATAGCCCCGTCATCGTTAATGTTGGACGGAAAATTATTTGTTACGCCAGGAACATGTGCCCACTATCCTCCGTGCCCTCCGCACCTCCGTGAGGGAAAAAGACGCAATATGTTGCGTCTCTACAGTGCAATATCAGGATCCTACGCTAAATGAATTTAAGCCCGTCATCACTAATAACGAACGGATCTCATATGCAACCCAAGAACATATGCTCACTATCCTCCGTGCTCTCTGCGCCTCCGTGAGGGAAAAAGACGCAATATGTTGCGTCTCTACAGTGCAATATCAGGATCCTACGCTAAATGAATTTAAGCCCGTCATCACTAATAAAGAACGGATCTCATGTGCAATGCCAAGAACATGTATCCACCATTCTACGTGCCCTCCGCACCTCCGTGAGGAAAACACGCTTAATTTCCAACTTCTTCCGTTGTTAGTATTTTTTATCCCGCCTCTTCTTTCCGTAATATATTTTTAATTAACTTCGCGGTCAGAAAAATTCATTCAGACCTATATTCAAATGGCAGACATTCAAACACTGAATCGTGCGGCGAATAACATCAGAATTCTGACCGCTGCGATGGTAGAGAAAGCCAAATCCGGTCATCCCGGAGGCGCAATGGGCGGTGCTGATTTCATCAACATCCTTTATTCCCAGTTTCTTACTTTCGACCCGACTGACCCGAACTGGATTAACCGTGACAGGTTTTTCTTGGACCCTGGGCACATGTCGCCTATGCTCTATTCAGTGTTGCTCTTGTGCGACAAGTTCACGATGGATGACATCAAGTCTTTCCGTCAGTGGGGAAGCAAGACTCCAGGACACCCTGAGGTGAGTTTGGAGCATGGCATCGAGAATACTTCCGGACCGTTGGGACAAGGCCATACAATGGCTGTCGGCGCAGCTATCGCGGAGCGTTTCCTTTGTGCGCGCTTCGGTGAGTGGATGAGCCATAAGATTTATACGTTCATCTCTGACGGTGGTATCCAAGAGGAGATCTCCCAAGGCTCGGGTCGTATCGCGGGATACCTCGGGTTGCACAACCTCATCATGTTCTACGATGCGAATAACATCCAACTCTCTACCAAGGTGGACGAGGTCTCTACCGAGGATATTGAAATGAAATATAAGGCATGGAACTGGAACGTATTGACTATCAACGGAAATAACGCGGAAGAAATCATCGCTGCGTTGAAGTCAGCTAACCAGGAAAAAGAACGTCCAACCCTGATCATCGGAAAGACGACGATGGGGGTCGGCTGTGTCGCTGAGGATGGTTCTTCCATGGAAAATAAAGTCTCCACGCATGGACAACCGCTTTCCAAGGCTGGTGTCTGCATTCCGAAGACCATCGAGAAATTGGGTGGCGACCCGAACGATCCGTTCGTTGTCTTCCCTGAGGTGAAGAAACTCTATGCGGATCGTAGGGCGGAACTGACGAAGATCGCCGCCGCCAAGAAGGCCGAGCAGGCTCAATGGGCAAAGGAGAATCCTGAGTTGGCGAAGAAACTGGACCAGTTCTTCAGCGGCAAGTTGCCTGAAATCGATTTCTCATCTATTGCGCAAAAACCGAACCAACCGACCCGCTCCGCTTCTGCGGCGGTGTTGGGTTTGCTTTCCGAAAAGGTGGAGAACATGATCGTCGCTTCGGCCGACCTCTCCAATTCGGATAAGACGGACGGATTCCTGAAAAATACCCATCCGCTTGCCCCTGGTGATTTTTCGGGCGCCTTCTTGAATGCTGGCGTTTCTGAGTTGACGATGGCTTGCATCATGAACGGTATCGCCTTGCATGGTGGTGTGTATGCCGCCTGTGGAACATTCTTCGTATTCTCTGATTATATGAAGCCTGCCTATAGGATGGCCGCATTGATGCGTATCCCTGTGAAATATGTCTGGAGCCACGATGCCTTCAGGGTGGGTGAGGATGGTCCTACCCATCAGCCGATTGAGCAGGAGATGCAGGTGCGCTTGCTGGAGAGCGTGAAGAACCATAAGGGACAGAACAGCATGTTGGTGCTCCGCCCTGCCGATGTGAACGAGACGACCGTCGCTTGGAAGATGGCGATGGAGAATATGGATACACCGACCGCTTTGATCTTTTCCCGCCAGAACGTGAACGACGTTCCGTGCGATGGTAACCGCTACGAGCAGGCTCTGCAGGCTTACAAGGGCGCCTATATCGTCAAGGACGTCAAGGGAACGCCTGATCTGGTGATGGTGGCGAGTGGCTCGGAGGTCGCTACGCTCTTCGATGGTGCGAAACTCTTGGAGGAACGTAAGAACTTGAAGATTAGGATTGTCTCCGCTCCGTCTGAGGGAGTGTTCCGTAATCAAAGCAAGGAGTACCAGGAGTCTGTCATCCCTTCTGATTTGCCGGTATATGGCATGACGGCAGGTATGTCGTTGACGATCAAGGGATTGGTAGGCAAAAACGGCTATGTGCACGGGTTGGATCATTTTGGTTATTCCGCTCCGTATACGGTGTTGGATGAGAAGTTCGGATTCAACGGGGAATCAGTGTACAAGGAGGTATGTTCTTTCTTGCATCTGTAATCTAGTGGGGGGATTCTCCCATTGGAGCCTAAATAGAATTAGGGCGGGGGTTTTCCTCCGCCTTTTTTGTTGCTTGACGATTTAGAAATATGTGATTTTGTGGATTTGATAGGATTTTTCATTATTTTTGTGTGAGAATGTTGGTGTAATAATGTGAGTCCAATGGATCCAATTGAATTAATTGACAAATATTATAACGATAATCCGAAGTGTAAGGACATCTTATTGAAGCATTCATATGATGTTACGGATCTTGCATTGCGGATCGCGCAGCGAAAGCCAGAACTGAATGCGGATATGCAGTTTATCGAGGAGGCTGCGATGATACACGACATCGGTATCATCAAGACATTTGCGCCGGATCTTTATTGCGAGGGCGATTCCCCGTATATATGTCATGGCTACTTGGGAAGTGACATGATGAAGAGCGAAGGGTTCGACCGTCATGCGTTGGTGTGTGAGCGCCACACAGGGACGGGTTTGTCCCTCCCGTACATTCTGTCTGCCGAATTGCCCATCCCGCATCGCGACATGTTGCCCGTTTCGATCGAAGAGCAGATTATCTGTTTCGCCGACAAATTTTATTCAAAAACGCATCTTGGGGAGGAAAGAAGCGTGAAAAAAGCCCGGATGAAGCTCGAAAAATATGGGGAAGAAACCCTGCAAAGGTTCGATAAATGGTGCCAAATGTTTATGTAACAGCCGAATAAAATTATTTTCAACATTCGGTGTTTTGTAACCATTTTTTTTGTAATTTGCGCTCGATTTGTAAAGAAGTCAGGAGAGGTGCTCGAGTGGCTGAAGAGGCACGCCTGGAAAGCGTGTATACGTCAAAAGCGTATCGGGGGTTCGAATCCCCCTCTCTCCGCGAATTAATGAAGTAATATTAATAATTAATCAACAAAAAAATGAAAAAAATTTTTGCATCATTAGCAATAGCTGGGGCTTTGTCTCTTGGCTTCGCTACTGCTTCTTTCGCTCAAGATTCGTTTGACGAACAAACGGAGCAAACAACTAATCAAGAGTTCACAGAGGATTCACAAGACCAACAAGCAGCCGCGGCGGTTCAAGAGACTGCTAAGACTGAGACTAAGGCAGAGGCTGCTGCTACAACTACAACCGCAACTGATTCGAGTGAGAACAAGGGTATGTTCAATGCTTTGAAGGTTAAGTTCATCGAGGGTGGTGCTGGCTTCATGGCAATCGTTGCTTTGTGTTTGATCATCGGTTTGGCTTTGTGTATCGAGAGAATCATCACGTTGAGCCTTTCTTCTATTAACACGAAGAAATTCCTTAACGATGTTGAGGCACTCTTGGCAGAAAAGAACGTTGCTGGTGCTTTGGAATATACGAAGGGTGTTAGAGGCCCTATCGCTTCTATCTTCAACCAAGGTTTGTCTAGAATCAACGAGGGCGCTGATGTGGTTGAGAAGACTGTCGTTTCTTACGGTGGTGTGCAAATGGGTGCGCTCGAGAAGAACGTTACTTGGATCTCTTTGTGTATCGCACTTGCCCCAATGTTGGGATTCATGGGTACGGTTATCGGTATGATCGAGGCCTTCGATAAGATCCAACAAGCGGGTGATATCTCTGCAACTGTCGTTGCCGGTGGTATCAAGGTCGCTTTGTTGACTACGGTGTTCGGTTTGATTGTAGCCATGATTCTTCAATTGTTCTTGAACTTCATCTTGACTCGTATCGAAGGTTTGACTACGGAGATGGAAGACTCTTCTATCAAATTGCTCGACATGGTTGTTGAGTACTTCCCTTCTTCTACAGCTAGCAACTCTAACCAAGGTTATGCGCAGGCTTCTGAATCTAACGAAGTTTCTGTAGCGGAATAATCTTGTTGGAACCATTTTTGAATCTAATAAAACGATATCGAAATGCAAAACTCATTAAATTTTCCTAAGTATATACTTTGGGGGTTGGTGGCGCTTACGATAATCTTCACATTGCTTTTCTTCTGTGGAAGTACGGAATCGTACCCTTGCAATGGAATCAGTATTGAAGCTCCTTCATTCACTCCAACATTCATTGGCTTAGCGTTTGCGTTCATTATTTTGGCGACTCTTGTGACTCTCATTTTCGCATTGAAGTCATTCGTCTCTAAGTTGATGAGCGATCCGAAGTCTGTGATGGTTCCTTTGATTTTCGTCGGAGTGTTGTGCGTCTTGTTCTTGACCACTTATTTCGGCGCAAGTACTGAGACAATAAATATCCTTGGATACGAGGGTACTCCGAAACCTTGGGAATATCGTCTCACAAACATGTGTATGATTAGCGCTTTCGTGTTGGCTGCTCTTGCATTCCTCGCAACCATCTGTAGCTCATTGTTTAAGAAACTTTAATTTATTCTTGTCATGAAAAAAAGAGAAATACAAGAGATTAATGCAAGCTCAATGGCTGATATATCCTTCTTGTTGCTTATCTTTTTCCTTGTGACTACATCCATGGCAACAGATAAAGGTCTGTTCCGTACATTACCTCCCCCGGTTGATAAAAAGGAAAAACCTGTTGACGCCGAGGTTAATAAGAGAAATATCATGATGGTCCTTGTTAACAGCAATGACAAATTGATGGTTAATGGTGAGGTGATGGATGTTTCGAAATTGAAGGAGAAGGCAAAAGAGTTTATTGATAACCCGAAGAATGCTTCGAATCTTCCAGAAAAAGAACTTATAGATGTTCCTTTCATCGGAAAATCTAGGGTTACTACCAAACATGTCATCTCTTTGCAGAATGACCGAGGAACCTCTTATCAGGCTTATATCGCTGTCCAGAATGAGTTGGTGGCCGCTTATAACGAACTTCGTAATGAGTTGTCCGTCTCCAAATTCCAAGGACGCAAATATGCGGAATTGACTGAGGAGGAACAGGATGCGGTTAAGTTGTATTATCCACTAAAGATTTCTGAGGCTGAGCCGAAGAATTATGGACAAGTCGCAGGAGGGGCTCAATAATGGCAAAGTTTCGTAAAGAAGGTGGTAAAAGATTGCCTGCTATTAGTACGGCTTCATTACCGGATATTATTTTCATGTTGTTGTTCTTCTTTATGACGACGACAACAATGAAGGAGAATACTATGTTGGTGGATTTGGACTTGCCTGAGGCAACTGAGTTGACTAAGTTGGAACAGAAGTCTTTGGCTAAGTATATCTACATTGGTGTGCCTAAAAGGGAATTGCAGAAGCAAAATGGTACGGAAGCTCGTATCCAATTGGATGACGCTTTTGCGAGAAAACCTTCCGAGGTGGGTACTTTTATCGCTACCAAACGTGGTGCAATGTCTGAGGCTGACCAGTCTAAGATGATTGTTTCCCTCAAGGTGGATAAAGATACTAAGATGGGTGTCGTTACCGATGTTAAGCAAGAGTTACGTAAGGCTTATGCCCGTAAAATCTACTATACATCAAAGGAAAGAACGAACAAATATTAATATTTTCGTTTAGCGAAAACCTGAAAATTATGGTGTTTCCCATAGAGTGTGGTCTCTATGGGAAACATTTTTTTTATACTTCTCCTTGTCTCCTTGTGAGTCATTCGGTTGGTACTCTGACAGGATCCCTGATCTCGCTTTCTTTTCCTCATGAATCTGTCGTGATGCCATGCTTTCTCCTTCCTTCTCCTGCTTGTTGGTCGGTCGGGCGACATCTCGTTCACACCCCATCTGCTCGTTTGAACTTGCGGTTTCGGAATTGAGATGTGGAGAATTGTTTTGCCGTCTGTGGATCGATGCCTTGCAATTGTTTTAAGGCTGGTTAGTGGCTGCTGGTGGCGTTTCCCCCGGAGGAAATGCTCATCTCCTCATGTCATGCTTTTCGTATGGTCATATGTGGAATAAAAGAGCCGAATCCGGATTGGATTCGGCTCTTGTGCTTGAAAATGTTGCGTCGGGAATCTGCGTTCCCTTCGCTCTTGCTTTTTATCTGAGTATTCTTTTTATTCTGTTGGCATCGTCGATTAACTTCCTGAGTTTGTCTTCGTCGTTGTCGTTCAGGGCTTTTTTGAATTCCTCAAGTTTTTCCATGTAGGAATCTAATACGGATAATACGTTTTCTTTGTTTTGCAAGAAAATTGGAACCCACATGTCCGCATTACTTTTTGCTAGTCTGGCTGTGGATGCGAAACCTCCGGAAGCCAGATCGAATATGTTCTTCTCATTTTTCTCCTTGTCCAACACCGTTAGTGCAAGCGCAAAGGATATGATGTGAGAGATGTGCGATACATAGGCTGTGTGTACGTCGTGGTGGGCAGCCCTCATGTATATGACTCGCATATTCAGGCAGTCGTACATCTTCCGTACCAATTCAATCGCTTTAGGATCTGAATCCTCCGCATTGCATATTATTCCGGCTCGCCCTGCGAATAGATTCGGCACAGCAGCCCAAGGACCGCAGAATTCGGTGCCTGCCATAGGGTGGGAGGCAACGTAGTTTTTCCTTCTAGGATGGTAGTGTACGGAATCGTTCAGCTTCTCTTTTGTGGAGCAGGTGTCAACCACCACTTGGTTGTCGTTGATTTTGTCCAGAATGTCGGAAAGAAGCCTTGTGGCGGCGCTTACAGGGACGGACAATAGAATTAGGTCACTCTTCTTTATTAGTTCCTCGTAGGGCAATATCTCGTCCACCAGACCGATTCTTTGTGCGGTTAAAGCGTTCAGATCCGCTTGGTCGTAGCCGATGAAGTGGTCCGCATATTTTGTTCTGCGTAAGTCTATGGCCATGGAGCCTCCGATGAGTCCCAGACCGATGATTCCTATTGTCATGGTTATCCTATTTTACTTAAAGTGATTAGATATTTTTCGTCCAATATTTTGATCTTCCTTCCATCCAATTCGATGATGTTTTCGTGAGCGAGGCCGGAGAGTGTGCGTATCGCATTGGAAGTCGTCATGTTGGAAAGGCTGGCAAGGTCTTCTCTTGACAATCGGACGTTGATGGTTGCGTTGTCTTCCTCATACCCGTAGTTGTCTCTTAGGAATAACAGGGATTCTGCCAATCTTCCTCTTACGTGTTTCTGTGTGAGGGTTACCGCTCTCTTGTCCGCGATGCCTAAATCCGTGGATAATTTTTGTATGAAGTACCAAGCTAATTCGCTATTTTGAACGATCAGGTTGTGGATGACAGCCTGGGGAATCATATAGATGACGGACGGTTCGAAGGCGCATGCGTTTGTGACGAAGTTCTCTTGTGCGAACATGGCCCTATAGGCTAGCATTTCGCCTGGTTTCACCATCCTGACGATTTGACTTCTTCCCCCCGTTCCGATCCTATAGATCTTTAGTTTGCCTTTGGCGACGCACAACACGTGTGTCGGTGTCTCTCCTTCGCAATAAATGATTTCGTTTTTCTTGTATTTCCGTACGATGTAGTTCGCCTTCAGATACGTTAACTGGTCTTCCGTCAGTACGTTCCATACAGTTGAAACTTCTTCTATACTCGGATTCTCTTGTTCTCCTTTTTTTATCATTTCGTTCAAAATATGTTCAATAACATTGTTATCGCGAATGTATAATTTTTTTGTGAAAAAATGTTATAATATATTTTCTCTGCGTTGTATTTCTCTTATTTTTCTGGGAGTACGATCATTTTCTGGGTCAATCCGTGGTGTTCGCCCTCCTCGTTTTCATGCTCGACTCTTACAAGATACGTTCCTGCGGGTACCCTGGTCCCTTTGTTGTCTTTCAAGTCCCATTCCCAGGTGTAGCTCTTCTCGATTCGTTCTTGCGTCGGTGTGGTCTCCCGGATGATTTTCCCTAAGCTGTTATAGATGATGAACGTGTAATTCTGAACGGTGTTCGGCATGTCGTGGAATACGTTGATCTGTGCGTTTTCCTTTGCGAAGGAAGGTGTGATCGTGACTTTGTCTGTGCGTATGTCGTTGTCATAGTCCACAACGAATTCTATGCTCTTTTGGGACGAGTTGTTCAGGAGATCCCATACCTTGAGCGTCGCGGTATAATGCCCAGGCTCCAGCTTGGAGAATTGGTAGTTGATTGTACCGTCTGAGTAGCTGTCCAGGTCATAGGTAAAGTCTTTATTCAGGATGATAGGCGTTTGATTTCCGCTGAGGGTCAGTGTGATTTCGTGGCCTATACCGCTTCCGGAGGCATTGATTCCGTTCTTGTCGCTTATCTCTGCGAATAGGACAGGCGTCTCGTTGACTTTATCTCCTGACAGGAAGGCGTTGTGGTTCATGTACATCCTGATGTCTGGGCCGCAGTCGTCTTGAGAATCGTTTTGGATGCTCCCTCCGATGATGAACTTTTCCGAGTATCCGTCCGCATCGTAGTCGAGGGATTCGTCCATCGCATAGTAATGTATTCTGCCGGTTCCGTAATTGTAGTTAATGTCTTTCGGAACCTTGAAGACGAAGGAGAACTGCCCGTTTTTCACTTCTGCCTTTCCGGAGAACAGGATGGTTGTCCTATCTTTGTATCTATGTTTCTTGTTTTCCTTCTCTTCTTCCGTTTCGAATGTGTTTCCCTTTGTGCTTAGCGTGACTTCCTTGTCGTATAAGATGATGTCTACTTTCCCGTTGAAATGGCTCATGAGGTTGTTCTGATCGTCTTCGACGTGCCCATAGACTTTTACTTCTGAAAGTGCATGGATGGTGTCTGTGACGCCACCTTCGATTAGGGTGATGGAGTCAGTTAAGACGTTTCCTTTCGGGTAGCATATTCTCAGCATAGGATCTCCGAAAAGGGTGTATGACATCTTGTTGGAGTCGTTGTCCAATGTGTTCTTCGCCAATTTGCATATCTCTCCGATAGGAAGCGGCAGTTTAGTCTCTTCGTCTCTGGAGAATAGATTGCTGACGTATGCTCTGTTCAGGTTGTCGTTGTGATAATCGTAAACCGTTCTGGCGGCGCAAAACAGTGTTAATGCGCCTCCGTTCGGGTTGAGTATGAGGTCTTCTCCTGCGGAGGATACACGTTCGTCGAAGACTGCGAAACGGCAGCTGGCGGTGAACCAGAATCCTTGCTTCTCGTTGAAGATGGTGCCGGCTTGGTTCTGGGTGAAAACTCTTTCCGCGGACCATGCCAATTCTCCACTGTGTCCGATATAATTCATGATGAGGATACCGTCCTGTATGCTTTTGTTGATGATTTCCTCCACTTCAGGATATCGGTTGCCATTCGAACCTACGACTCTTGTGTAAGAGTCGAAGTGTACTTTTTGGATTTCCATGGAAGGATCCTTGGTGTGTATGATTTCTCCGATGTTGTCCGAATAGGAGAAGAATTTATTGATGCTGTTTTTCCCCTCTTCGTTATCGTCGGCGACGAGGAGAACTTTGTTCCTCCAATCTCCGTATTTGTTGGCGGTGAGGTATTTCTCAACTTTGTTCACCATGTTGGTGGCTTGCGTTAGGGAGGAGACTGGCAATCTTCCGATTCCGTAGTCCATCTTCATCTCTCCTAAGGATAATTTTGAGTTGTTGTTGTCATTGAGGAAGCAGAAGTAGCTGTCGCTGACATATGAGTTGGCTTCTTGATACTTGTTGCCTCCTTGGTAGGTGATGACGTAGTTGAGTCCCCTCGTCTCCTTTAGTATACCTCTGTTGTCGTAGATGCCATCTCCGAAGAGCAGTACCTGTTTTTGTCGTTCCCCTCTGTCGTAGAACATCTTCAGGAACCAGCGGATGGCGCTTGCGTCTGGCGTTCCGGAAGAAAACTCATTGAAGATTTCTTCTGGAGTGACAACCAGTGTGCTGATGTTGTCATGCTCTTGGTGTAGTTCCGCTAATCTTTGAGCCTCGGAGAGGAACGCCTCGTTGGAGATGATGATGAAGTCAATGTCTTGCATGGCGTGCAAATCTTGGTTGGCGACATTTCCTACCAATTCTGCCTTGACGAATTGTGTGCTGGAAGGGTCGAATGCCACGAATTCTTCCATTGCGGACTGTCCTCTCCTAAATGTCACCTCGTTTCCGTTGTTTTCGGTCGGCATCTGTTCCACCTGCTGAGGGTTGGAGATGTTCCATACTATCGTTTGCGGGGTGGCGTTGGTGATGACGTATTTGTATGTGCCTAATTCTTCCGTGTTGGGATTGCGGAAATACATGATCCCGTTGTTTATTTTCAGCTTTCTATAGGCGGATAGAACAATTTGGTCCACCCATAGTTTGTCTGTTCCGTTATTAGCCAAGTAGGTGATTATGACGTCGTTTTCTTCCTGCGAAGGTAACCATACGATTGTTTTCTCCACTGGCATGGCGGCTGCTTCCTTGTTGCTGAAAGGAACTTCTTGCACGTAGGTCTCTCCCCCGAAGATGATCCGGGCAGTGCTGTTCCTGTCGGAATGGGCCAACAAACTGAGGTATAAACTTCCTAGTTCGTCGATGTCTATGTCTGGCACGTTGAATTCCAAAGTGACCTTTTGCCCCATTGGGGTCTCGTCTCCTACCCATCCTTTACCGGAGGAGACAAGGTTCGTCTCTTCTTTCTTGTGGACGATGTGCTCTATGTAATTCGTTATTTCAATCTCATCCTCGGACTCCTCCACGGCAGGAGCTTGGCCGATGAGGTTCCTCTCTGTAGAATTGCTGGTCAGGAAGTAGTAGCCGTAGCTGGAGTAGATGTTTGAGCTAATGTCGAATGGGTGTTTTTTGTTCATCCCCCTGTAGTTCCATTTGATTGGGCCCTGCGCATAGAAGTAGATGGCGGAGCCTGAATCATAGATGGGTGTCTCGTTGAGATCATCGGTCTTTTCGGTGCTAAAGTTTTCGCTTAGCATGGCGCCTCCATATCCGTATATGTGCACCTCTTTCGGGTTGGAGAATCCCATCTCCCTTAATTGATCATATGTTATTTTGCATACACCGGTTTCTTGCACGCTAATTTTAGTCCAAGAGCCGGAAGCGAGGACTGAATGTTCCGCATATTTTGTTGCTCCCACGTTTGCCCATGAAAAGAGGAGTAAAACGGTTGCGATGATTGGGTAAAGGAATTGCTTCGATTTCATGATGCTTTGTTTTTTGTTTTTACAATACGTCGAATTGGAACATTAGTTTATCTTCGATGTAACCTTCCAATCGATCGTTGATGTGAACGGGTCCCACGCCTACAGGAGTGCCGGTGAAGATGAGGTCTCCTGTCTTTAGTGTGAAAAATTTACTTACATATTCGATGATTTCGTCGACGCTGAATATCATATCGGAGGTGTTCCCTTGTTGTACGGTCTCCCCGTTTTTCTTCAGTGAGAAGCGCAGGCTGTTAATGTCAAATCCTTCTTTGCTGATGAATTCGCTTACGGGCGCTGAGTTGTCGAATCCTTTGCAGATTTCCCAAGGTGCTCCCGCCGCCTTGAATTCGTTCTGCAAATCCCTCGCGGTGAAGTCGACGCCTAGCCCTATCTCGTCGTAGTAGCGGTTGGCGAATTTCTTGGAAATGTTTTTCCCCATCTTGGATATGCGCACCACCAATTCGCATTCGTAGTCTATTCTCTCCGAGAAGTCCGGGAGATAGAACGGCTTGTTGTCTTTCAGCAATGCCGTCTCCGGCTTCATGAATATCACCGGATGTTTAGGCAACTGCGTGGGATTCAGCTCTTTGTTGTGTTCCGCATAATTCCATCCAACTGCTAATATCTTCATCTTTCTTATGTTTTTACAAATATACTATATTTTATGCTTCAAAGAGAGTCTTCCCCCTTGAAAATGTTTCTTGCGTTGCGGGTGGTCGCTTCCGCGATCTCTTCTAAGCTAAGACCCTTTATCTCCGCAAGTTTCTCGGCCACGTGGAAGACGTAGGATGTTTCGTTCCTTTCTCCTCTGTGCGGTGCGGGTGTGAGGTAGGGGCAGTCTGTTTCCAGTACTAATTTCTCCAATGGGATCTCTTTGACCACTTGCGCAAGTCCCGCATTCTTGAAAGTGAGCACGCCGCCGATGCCTAGACTGAAGTCTCCTAGCTTGAATATTTCTTTTGCTGTTTCCAAAGATCCCGAGTAACAGTGGAATATGCCCCGTAGCTTGTTCTTGTCGAATTTTCTTAGGGAAGCGAAGGCCTCTTCGAATGCTTTGCGGGTGTGTATGACGATGGGTAGTTCGTGTTGCGCCGCCCAGTCTACCTGGATCTCGAAGGCGTCCGTTTGTTCCTTGAGGTAGGTCCTGTCCCAATATAAATCTATGCCGATCTCTCCGATGCCGCATATCTCCTCTCCGGATAATTCCCCCCATATTTGTTGAAGGACTTCTTTGTAGTCCTCTTTTACGCTGGTCGGGTGGAGACCCATCATGATGTGAAAAAGCTTTTTGTCGCTTCTGTATAGTTGAAGCATCTTCTCTATGCTCTCTCTGTCTATGTTGGGTAGATAAACGCTTGTGACGTGCTTCTCCTTCAATCTCAGGATGGCATCTTCCCTGTCCTCCTTGAACTCGTCCTCGTATAGGTGTGAGTGCGTGTCTGTTAACTCCATCGTCTTCGTCTTTCCTTTCGTTTTAATTTTTTTGTAAAGATAACGAGAACTTCTGATAAAAATTGTTAACGGAATTTTTTCCGAAAAAAGTTGTCAGGATGTTTGCCGGAATCAAAATTATGATTACCTTTGCACCGCAATCGAGAGAGAACGGTTGTTGAAGGTACGGTAGTTCAGCTGGTTAGAATACATGCCTGTCACGCATGGGGTCACGGGTTCGAGTCCCGTCCGCACCGCTAGAAGAGGACGAACAATGGTTCGCCCTCTTTTTTTGTGCTCTGTCGGGTGATTGGTGGGGCTAGGAAAAGGGAAGGATGGGTATCGCCGTGATTTGACGACAACCATCCTTCCGTTCAAGTGTGTGGTGATTGTTTGTTGACTATTGGCAGAGGAAAATGTCGTTCTCTTCCGCTAGTTTTCTGAGATTTAGGATCGCATAGCGCATTCTGCCCAAGGCGGTGTTGATGCTTACGCCTGTTGCGTCGGCTATCTCTTTGAAACTGAGGTCTTCGAAGAACCTCATGCGTAGGACGTCCTTTTGGTTGTCTGGCAAATGGTTCATGAGCTTGACGACATCTTCGTATATCTGTTCTCTGATCATTACATCTTCCACATTCTCGTCGTATAGGCGGATGTCATTGAAAAGGTCGAGCTCGTCATCCTCGTCGTTTGAGATGGTGTTCTCGGATTTTTCTGTCCTGTATTGGTCGATGATGAGATTGTGCGCGATTCGGATGATCCAGGGGAAGAATTTGCCTTTCTCTGTGTATTTCCCTTGCTTGATGGTACATATCGCCTTCATGAACGTCTCTTGGAATATGTCGTTGGCGATGTCTTTGTCCCGAACGGACATGTAGATGTTTGTGAACACCCTGTCTTTATGGCGCAACAATAACGCATCAAAAGCTTCATTGACGCCATCCTCATATAGTTTGACCAACTCGTCGTCGGTCATCGATTTGTTGATGATCATACTCTTTCACGTTTAAAAATTGAGTATGCGTGTGTCGATAGGCAAATAGTTTTTAGTTGTATTTATACTTTATTTCGTTTCTCTATTTATGCTTTCATTAATGCAAATATATGCAAAAAATCCGTAACGTGGTTTTGAAAAATAGTTAAAAATCGTTTCCTAACTGAATTTTTCCACCTCATCCATCTTGAATCCTCTGAGAAATTCTTCTGCGCTTAGCCTTTTTTTCCCTGGATATTGCAATGACTTGATGCGTAGGATTCCCTCTCCGGTGTTCACCTCGATGTTTTTTTTGTCGAAGGAGAATGTCCCGGGGGTGCCGTTGCTTTTATCGCTGACGACTTCTGTCTCAAATGTTTTGATGGAGGTTATGTTCCCGTCTTTCCCAACCATTTCGCACCATGCGGCGGGGTAGGGGGATAGTCCCCTCACGAGGTTGTGTATGTTTTTTGCCTTCTGGTTGAAGTCAATCTTACATGTCTCCTTGAAGATTTTAGGGGCGGGTTTTAGTTCGGACGGATCCTTGTATAGCATGGATTGCTGGGTGGTGGTGATGGTTCCGTCGAGTATTTTGTCCACTGTCTTCGTGACGAGGTCTGCGCCGAGTGTCATGAGTTTGTCGTGGACGGTGCCTACGTTGTCGGTCTCATCGATCTTCACCTTCTCCTGCATGATGATGTTACCCGTGTCGATGTCGTGGGTGAGGAAGAAGGTGGTGACTCCCGTCTCTTTTTCTCCGTTGATGACCGCCCAGTTGATGGGGGCGGCTCCTCTGTATTGAGGCAAAAGGGAGGCATGTAGGTTGAATGTGCCTAGGCGTGGCATGTTCCAGACGGATTCCGGCAACATGCGGAAGGCCACGACGATTTGAAGGTCCGCGTTCCAAGCCTTCAGGTCTGATTGGAATGCCTCGTCTTTGAGTTTCTCGGGTTGTAGGAGGGGGATGCCTTTCTCTAACGCATACTCCTTCACTGGAGAGAATTGTATCTTGTGGCCTCTTCCTGCAGGTTTGTCGGGCATGGTGATGCAGCCCACGACGTTATATCCGCCCTCCACAAGTCTCTTTAAAGGTTCGACCGCGAAATCGGGCGTCCCCATATATACGATGCGCAAATCTTTCTTTCCCATGTCCTAGCGTTCCCTTTCGTCGTTGCCCCATCTGAGTTTTGTGCGTAGCGTGCAGAAGAAGTCTTGGTCTTCGCGCTTCACTGTTTTAATGGTGAAGTCCGCCTTGCGGATGGAGAGTGTTGTCTTGTCGTCGAAAATATTGTTACGTCCGTCCAGTGCGATGAGGAAATGCTTGTTGCGGCTTTCCACTTTCAGCTCGATGTCCCATGTGTCTGGGATGATGATAGGGCGGACGTTGATGCTGTGCGGTGCGACAGGCGTCAGGATGAAGTTGGAGGCCTGAGGCACCACGATTGGTCCGCCGACGCTCATGGAGTAGGCCGTGGAACCCGTTGAGGTGGCCACGAGGAGACCGTCGGCTTGGTAGGAGTTGACGAAGACGCCGTTGGCCCAAGCATGTATGGTGATCATGGCGGAGGAGTCCCGCTTCAATACCGCGATTTCGTTTAGGGCGTAGTTGAAGTCGGTGTACAGCCGGTCTTCCGTGTGCAGGCGGAGGAGCGACCGTTCCTCGATTTTATATTTGCCGTCCATGATTTCGTCCACCGCATTGTTGATTTCGTCGCCGGAGACGTCCGCGAGGAATCCGAGACGACCCGCGTTGATACCCAGCAGCGGTATTCCGCTCTTGCCGATTTTCGCCGCCGCCCGGATGAAGGTACCGTCGCCACCGATGCTGAAGGCCATATCCGCATTCCCGCAGTCCTCGTCGATGACGAAGTGCGGGTAGGACAAGTCGCAACCTTTTTCTATGAGAAATTGGCAGAAGTCTTTCTCTATGCCGACTTCCACGCCTTTGTTTCTGAATGCTTTCGCTAACACATTGGTGTGCTTGATGACTTCTTCCCTGTACTTGTTGCCGAATATGATGATTTTTTCCATGCTGGGTTGGCTGACGTTGATTGTATAAAAAAAGGGTACCGGATGCCGATACCCTTTGTCTTTTTTCTCCGGATCTTATTTTTTGCGGTTACCGTAGCGGCTCATGAACTTATCCACACGACCTGCAGTATCCACCATCTTAGCCTTTCCTGTGAAGAAAGGGTGTGAAGAGCTGGAAATTTCTATCTTCACCAATGGGTATGTCTCTCCGTCGATTTCGATTGTGTCTTTTGTGTTAACTGTAGAACGGGTGAAGAATGTGTCACCGTTCGACAAGTCCTTGAACACCACCGTACGATAGTTCTCTGGTTGAATCTCCTTGTTCATTTTCTTTTATTTTTAGTAGTTATTATTGTATTCGATTTATATTCCCGCTTTTTGCGGTGCAAAATTACAAAATTTTTTGTACAGAAAAACATTATTCGTATTTTTGTGAAATAAAATTTTGCGCTTATGAGAAAAAACTTGATAGTAACATTTTTATTGACTCTATTTTTTATGACGGTACATGCTGAAGATAAGGAGACTATGGTCTTGATTACTACTGATTATGGTAGTATGAAAGTTAAGTTGTACAATGAGACTCCGCAACATCGTGACAATTTTATTAAGTTGGCGCAAAAAGGTTTTTATGATGGCTTATTGTTCCATCGTGTCATCAAAGGCTTTATGATTCAGGGCGGTGACCCGGAGTCGAAGAATGCTCCGGCTTCCAAGCAGTTGGGCGCTGGTGATGTGGGCTACACGATCCCGGCGGAGTTCGTTTATCCAAAATATTATCATAAGAAAGGTGCGTTGGCTGCCGCCCGTCAAGGCGACCAGGTGAATCCGGAGAAGCGCTCTTCGGGTTGCCAGTTCTACATCGTGCAGGGTGATAAGTTGGATGATTCCAAGCTGAACCAAATGGAGAATATGTCTATTAATAAGGAGAAAGAGGCTCGTTTCTACCAAATCGTCAACCAGAGGAATGATGAGGTGAAGAAGCTTCGAATCGCGAAGGATCAGGAAGGCCTCCAAAAACTGCAGACGGAAATATTGGCGCAGTTGGAGAAGGAGTTCGCCGGTAAAACTGGCGCGAAAATGCCTGAGGAGATGAGGAAAGACTATAAGACGATAGGGGGAACCCCGTTCTTGGATAACGAATACACTGTGTTCGGTGAGGTGGTCGAAGGCCTTGAGGTCATCGATGCGATCGCTGCTGTCAAGACGGCTCCTGGCGACAGACCGTTGCAGGATGTCAAGATGAAGGTTGAGGTCCTGAAGTGATTTGTTCAAAATGGATATTAATTTATAATACATAAAGGTAATGGCTTCACAGGAAGAAGTTTTTAAACAGTTGGTTTCGCACTGTAAGGAATACGGTTTTGTTTTCCCTTCAAGCGAAATATATGGCGGATTGGCCGCCGTCTATGACTATGGTCAGAATGGTGTCGAGTTGAAGAACAACATTAAAAAGTATTGGTGGGATAGCATGACGTTGCTCCACCAAAATATCGTCGGTATCGACGCCGCTATTTTTATGGAACCTACTACTTGGAAGGCTTCCGGTCACGTGGATGCGTTCAATGACCCGTTGATCGACAACCGCGATTCCAAGAAACGTTATCGTGCGGATGTCCTTATCGAGGACCAAATCGCCAAGTATGACGAGAAAATCAACAAGGAGGTCGAGAAGGCTGCCAAGAAGTTCGGCGATGCGTTTGATGAGGAGAAATTCAAATCAACGAACCCTAGGGTGATGGAGCATATCCAAAAACGTGATGCACTTCACGAGCGTTTCTCCAAGGCCTTGAACGACAATAATTTGGACGAGTTGAAGCAAATCATCCTTGACGAGGAAATCGTTTGTCCGATCAGTGGCACGAAGAACTGGACGGATGTGAAACAGTTCAACTTGATGTTCAAGACGGAGGTGGGTTCCACTGCGGACAACACCATGTCCATCTATTTGCGTCCTGAGACTTGCCAGGGTATCTTCACCAACTTCCTGAACGTACAGAAGACGGGTAGAATGAAGGTGCCTTTCGGTATCGCCCAGATTGGTAAGGCTTTCCGTAACGAGATCGTGGCACGACAGTTCATTTTCCGTATGCGTGAGTTCGAGCAGATGGAGATGCAGTTCTTCTGCAAGCCGGGTACGGAGATGGAGTGGTTCAAACATTGGAAGGCGTTCCGCCTGAAGTGGCACAAGGCGCTTGGTTTGGGCGACGAGAAGTATCGTTACCACGATCACGACAAGTTGGCTCACTACGCCAATGCGGCTACCGACATCGAGTTTCTCATGCCTTTCGGATTCAAGGAGGTGGAGGGTATCCACTCCCGTACGAACTGGGATTTGTCACGTCATGGACAATTCTCCGGAAAGAAGTTGGAGTACTTCGATCCAGAGGAGAACAAGTCATATATTCCTTACGTGATCGAGACGTCCATCGGTGTGGACCGTATGTT
The DNA here is from genome assembly GCA_017527905.1 of Paludibacteraceae bacterium. Classification (GTDB taxonomy): domain Bacteria; phylum Bacteroidota; class Bacteroidia; order Bacteroidales; family Paludibacteraceae; genus UBA1181. The sequence goes on along the minus strand of JAFXPK010000042.1, from coordinate 44,100 downwards.
CCTCTCCGTCATGGCTGCTTCGTACAAGGAGGAACAGTTGGAGGGAGGCGACAAGAGGGTTGTCCTTTCGTTGCCACCGGCTTTGGCTCCAGTGAAATGTGCTGTCCTTCCGTTGCTGAAGAAGGAAGGTCTTCCTGAGAAGGCCACGGAGATCATGAACGAGCTGAAGTTCGATTACCGTTGCGCTTACGAGGAGAAAGACACTATCGGCAAGCGTTATCGCCGCCAAGACGCCATTGGTACTCCGTTCTGCGTGACGGTAGACCATCAGACATTGGAGGATGATACGGTTACGCTCCGTTACCGCGACACGATGAAGCAGGACCGCGTGAAAGTGTCGGACTTGCACAAAATCATTGGTGAGGCGGTCAATATGCGTAATCTTTTCAAAAAAATGATGGAGCAGGATTGATGTTCCTAAAGATAACGGGAGGGGAGAATCATTCCTCTCCTCCCGTTTTTCTTGATGTTCTGTTTGCGGAAAAGTATTTTTAATATGTTATAGAACACATATTTGCGGGTTAGAAGGCGAAAAATAATCTTTTTTTGCGCTATTTTTTTAGGATTTATTTACAAATAGAAAAATTTAGTTTAATTTTGTTGCGGTATAGAGTTTGATTTTCTGTGCGAAGGCTTCAGATTCATTGAACGTATTTGTATGTGTTAAAAGAAAGAATTGTTGTATAGTATTGAGTATGTTTCTTGGTGATGACGAGTTGTGGAGAAAAACATAGAATGATATTAGAACAAATACACTTTAATTTAGCATGAATGATGATTTGAATTTTATATGTCGTGAAAACAGTTGTATTTAATATATATCTTGTAATGAGTAATTTAAATTGTTATATAATGAACTCGAATATTGATAGGGGGTTGAAAAAGTTGACGCTGCTTCTTTGCACCCTTTTCTTCCCTTTGTGCGTGTCGGCGCAGAGTATAGCGGATCCGTTTGTGGGTGCGTACCTCTCTACTAACAACACGGTGGAGGCATGCCCGAAAGATCCTATTGCGTTTGAAATGATGGGAATGCATGTGAACGAGTCCGACTCCTTGTTCCTTACGTACGATTGGTATGTTTCCTCGAATGGGATTGATTGGGTGTCGAGGGGGAAACGAATTTACCCTTCCAATACGCTTTCGATGGGACAGACGCCATTGTATGTGAAAGTTGTTGCGAATGCGGTGAATGATGAGAAGAATGTGCATTTTTGCGATTCGGTAAGTGCGATGATTGCTCAGAAATCAGTGTGTAATATCAAGGATTGTCACCAAACATCCACGGGAGAGTATTATCGAGGCACTGACTTTAATTTAAAATCAGGATGCACTTCCATGTCCAGTTCAGATTGGTATAACATTCCAAATAGTTGTTTGGAACAATATTTTTACGAGCAAGGGATATCGTTCACGAGAAATTCTAATCCGGAAGAGGCTGGTCCTGAGGGTAGGATTGTTAAACAAAGCGATTTGGGCGTGGAACTCAGTATCAAAAGTCCGCAGAATAATTTCTATGTTGTGGAGCCTTATGTGAATTGTTCTCCATTTAGATTGGGATTTCCTCGCGAAACATATGGTGGCAAGTCATATCGTTTTACCACTCGTTTTTATATGATAGTCCCTGCAGGTCCTGGTTGTGATTGGGATCCGGAAGCGAAGATGTATGCGCGAACCGATCAGGGAACGAAGTCTAGGGATGTGTTGGAAATATCGATTTATAATGATTTGACAGGTGAAGTGTTAATTGATAGAGAAACGGTTTCATCTAATAATGATAATACGTCGTTTAAGTATGGAGCCCGAATCGCTAATTCGTATCGTAAGGGTCAGTTAAATATATTCCGTTTCGAAATGACATACTATGGTGACATCCCAATGGATGGACCTGTTGATTATGGATTTAAGCCTCGTTTTGAACAGTTCCCTAGATGTGCGAGATTGGCGATAGATTACATTAGTGCCGAGGTGGCTGGTGTTTGTATGGAACCTCGAATCGCTTGTGTGGGAGAAGATATTGTTGTAAATACGGAGGGTTTCCCGCATGGTGCGAATTACGTATGGTATAAATATCCGGATGGAACATATACAAACGGAAGGGAGATACCTTCCGATGAGGTCACTTATGAGTTGGATCAATATGGTAAGAGACAACGGGCGTATATTTCAATCAAGGAAAAAGGAGTGTTCTACTATGGTGTGGCGGATGCCAACAACCCGAAAGACTACGTCAATTTTGCGTTAGGAGGTAAGATTTGTGGTTCTGTCGGCCCTGGTGTGGGTGGAGAGAATATTTGTGCTGTCAGTTATCCTCATAGCCAGCGTTATTGGTTGAAGGATCAGTCCGTATTGGAGTGGATAAGGGAGAATGGCGAAGACTATTCATATAAATGGTGGTTGGAGTATCCGAATGGTGAGGATGAAAATTCGACAAATGTATCGTTAAGCGTTGTCCCTAGCGGTGATTCTGCATATGTAAACGTCGGGCAGGGTGCGAAATTAAGTAGCTCTTATTCCCCGAATGTCCCGTATAGGTTGTTCGTTACTTCTCATATTAAGGATAGTGAAGGTAATCTTTCCCAAACCTATGAAAGTAAGGATAGCTTCGATGTGTGGATCTACGATCAGCCGGATGTCTCAGGTTTGAATTTCACCACGAAGCGTGGTGAGGACACGATATGCGCGGCTACATCTTCGGATACCATCTTATTGGAGGGTTATCGGAAAGTGGCTGGTTACACATGGAATTTCACTGGCGCCACAATGACGAGCGACAGTGTCATCCATATCGACGGTTACGACAAGCAAGCCTTGTGTAATATGGTCGATGGAACTTTCCCTGTTTCGTTGGAGGTGGTGAATGGCGTATGTAAGGCATCGGTCAGTGACGAGTTCACGATGAAGGCTACGCATGCTCCATCCGTCAACTGTGATTCGTTGTCGCAACCTTCTGAATATGAATTGGATGAGGGGCAATTGGATACCACAATCTTCTTGCCGATACCTTATTTCAAAACCAGTTGTGACGATGATCCGGCTGTGCACGTGAATTTACACTATGTGGCGGACGATACAACCCACAGTTTCGACTCGACCTATACGCTGCATAAAATAGAGTTGGAAAATTTGCCGGCGACCGCTCTGACCTTATTCTCAGGTAAGGGAGATGTGAAAATCACGGTGACGGACGGTTGTGGCAAGTCGGATTCTTGCTCCTATACATTGTTGGTGAAGGATCTGCACCCAGCTGTCGTGGCTTGTGATTCGCTGAAGGATTATAATGTGAAGGTCTCTGCCGAAAATGGTTGCGTGGCTCGTCCGGGTAGGGATTTGGATATCAAGGAACCGTATTTGCAAGACCTCACTTTCAAGGATACGCTCATTATGTTGAAGGGCGTCTATTCAGGACGTTCTCAAGTGATGAAACATGGTATGCTTGATCCGGGACTTGACCCTGCCAATTATTCCATGGATAAAGCCATGACGGATGATTATGAGGTGGGTACCACATTCATCCTCTGGAATTTTGTCGATCCAGCGGGTAATCCTAGCTATTGCCATACGAGGGTAAATGTGGAGGATAGTGTGCCGCTGTTCCATTGTGATAGCCTGCAGAACCCTTTGAGGAGTATCGTGAACAAGAACCCATATCGTGAATATAAATATGCATCCGCACAAGCTCAGGAAACCGTTAATCCGGACACGGACTATAAGTTGGCTGGTCTTTTGACCATCCCTCAGCCTGATCCGTTGTATTGCGGAAACGTGAAGCTTAAGATTAGCTTCACAGGAAAGTGCGTGGACGACAAAGGTGACTCTGTCGCATATGCGGTAGATTCCATCCTTACAGAGGAGCAGTTCCTGAAACATCGCTTCCCTATCGGTATAACCACCGTGTATTATGAATTCACGAGCGATGTCTTCCATTATGACACGCAGAGATATGACACTGTTTTCTGTACTCAGAATGTGATTATCTCTTCCAATCCTCCGATTGATATGGAATGTACGGACGTTGGTCCAAACACGCCGGTTGATCCGCTGAATTGTATGGCTCCGTCTCCGTTCACACTTGACAATATCTCTCATGGTAAGGTTCAGTATTTCTGTGAGACGAAGTATACGTATGATGCATGCTCGGGTACACCATACGAGTATGAGAATATGGGTATCAGTGCCGCATTATCTAGGGATTATGACACGATAATCTATCCGTTCAAGGTGGTTCGTGCCCTCTATTTGGACAGCACGTTCTCATCTACAGGTACAACCGTGGAGTTGTCATGCAACATCCCGTACACGTCGAAGGATTCTGTGCCGGTAAAAAGGGTACAGCATCGCAATGGCCAGTTTGAGACCGTATGCGCTGAGGATACTATCGAAAGAATGGCTTTGAAGGTGATGAAACCTGAGACTCTTCCTTCTTGTCTGGCGGATTCGTTCCCTCTCGGTTACCACAAGGTGATCTTCTACTTCGAGAACGGCAAGGGTGACTTGGATAGTTGTATCACGCCTCTGCATGTGGTGGATCTCACTCCGCCGATCTTGGATTCTGTATGTAAGGATCCTGAGATGTCGGTTTATGCGAAAGAGTGTATGATACCATATGATTCGCTCCGCTTGCCGGAACTTTCGGTTTGGGATGCCTGCGATGGTACGTTATACCCTGAATTGATAGCTTACGTTAAGCAAAAGGATAGTTCTGTCATCGTATACCGTGGGGATGAGGTTAGGACGGCCATGTATCCTACGGAGGTGCACAAATTCGTATGGCTCTTCACGGATAAAGCGGGTAACCAGGACTCTTGTGTGTCGTATATGGATGTCATCGATTCCGTTAGACTTGAGATGACGAATTGTGCGGCTGACACTACATTTATCATAGAGTTGGAGGAAGGCAAGTGCTCCATGAATGCGGATACACTTATGAATCGTATCACGCCGCCAACTGCTTATGACATCTGTGATGACGATACCATTGTGCCGATCATTGAGCGCCGTTACAATGGAGAACTTGTGGTGGACGATGCTGGTAAGCCTATCGTTTGGAACTCTCAGGACTTCCCTCTTGGCGTAACCAATATCAGGTGGATCTTCATTGACAAGAGGGGAATCATGAAGGATTCCTGCGAAATGAATGTGAACTTGAAGACGAAGTTGTTCGATTGCTCCACATTGAAGGATACTATAAGTCTTGAGTTGATGGAGAAGAGATATGCGACAGCGGAGGAAGTCCGTTTGAAAGGCCTTGAGAAGCCTGAAATCACAATCGACAATTGTCACGCTGCGACGATAGAATTCTCCCGTTCCGACGGATTGGATAGCTTGGCCGATTATCAGATTGGTCCTACGACTGTCTATTGGAAATTCCGCTATTTGTTCGGGGATACGGTTGTCTGCCATCAGGTTGTCGACATCGTGGATATGATCCGTATCATCATTGATTGTCCTCCTATTGACACTACAGTTAATTACGAGTGCTACGGTGAGATTCCGACTCCTTATGCGTCAATTGAGGAATTCCTGAGTGCGGGTGGTTATATCTCTGAAATGCATAAGTATCAAGAGGGCTCCTTCCGTTATGAGGAGACTGAGCGAGGATCTGCTCCTTGCGATTATAAGTTGGTACGTACATATCATATCTCCGATATCCGTGGCCAGGATGAGTCTTGTAGCCAGACGTACACTATTAAGGATGTCACGCCTCCAGTGATCCTAACGCATTTGGATACCATTAAGATCGCATGTGATCAGGATTCTCTGATTGAGGTCGCTCTTCAGATGGAGGATGTAGCAATCGACGCTACGGATAATTGCTCTATGAAAGAGGAGATTGAGATCATCAAGTCTGTCCAGAAGAACCGTTCTGAGGATATCCATGATTGTTCTTACAACAACTACACAATCTGGCGTTCTTGGGTGGCTAAGGATAAGTGCGGTAATGAGAGCGCTCCTATGGTTCAGGTTGTCCTTGTGGTGGATTCAGTCGCTCCTAGGTTCGTATTGCCTGATAACTTTAAGGATACGGTTCTTGCTTCGAACATCAAGAAATGTACTATGACTGTGCCTCCTTTGTATACGAAGTTCAGGAACTATGTACAGGATGAATGTACGGAGACGGATGACATCACCCTTTGGCAAGTGCCTTCTCCAGGTGTCGTGATTACGGAAGACACTGACGTTTGGATCTATTCCGCCGATAAGTGTGGTAACAGGGATAGTATCAAGATGTTCGCCCGTGTCATGAAGCCGAAGAATGTCGTTTCATTGGCGGCCAACGACCTTACCATATGTAGGGAGAACGACTCCACTTATATCGATCTGTGGTCTCAGGATGTGCGTTTCGCTTCCGGTTACGTGATGATCGAGACGAATGGTAAGATCCGTTCGATTCCAAGTACGTTCGTGTATGATTGTTACAAGGAGAGCATTTCACCTTCGAACATTTTGTTTAGTGATAACAAGGCTACTTACTATAACAAGTTCTACACGGATAACAAGGCTGCTGACGATGCGAACCGTATCAAACGGACTCATCTTAACAGACATTCCCAGACTGGCACATATGTCTTTGTCGTTATGGATACGACAACGCAGTGCGCCGATACAGCCTATTCATATTTGAGCATTAACGAGAAGCCGAGAATCAACATGCTCACTCGTGACATTCCTCTTTGTGAAGATGATTCCCTTAATCTGAGGACGATGGATAGCATCACGTCTGTATGCGTTGAGGCTATGGGCTCTGAAATCACTAAGGTTGGATGGATCTTGGATTCCGCGGATTATGTTCCGAATAGCCCAGTTCCTTATACGAAGCCTCAGATTCCGGCTTACTATTTCGCCGAGAACTCTTGTGGACGTACGACCAGTTACAATAGCATCTTCACTCCTTGTGAGGAAGACGTGCTCACGCTCGAGGATAGCTTGCGGTTAGTGGGTTCTGTGGATAATCTGAACGCTTGGCGTGACTACAAGGTGTTCAGACGTGACAGCGTTTTGCTTGTCATGCATGAGCGTTTCGTTCGTGATTCGTTGGTATTGACGACTAATCCGTTGGGTGTTACTCGTTGCTACATCGGTGATGAGGTTGTATTGTCTGTCAACACGCATCATTACCAACCGGTGTTCTATTCTTGGTATAAGGTTCTGAATGGGTTCGATGGCGAGTCGACCACTTATGACAAGGATGGTAATATGTTGACTCCGGTGAGCGAAGAAATGCAGGATTCCATCTTGTATAGGGACTTTGAGGAACTCCACACTTATTACCCATTCTTCCCTACGGATTCTTCTAAGTATTATGTTTTGGTGGGCGATGGCGTTTGCCCTGCAGTTCTATCCAATTTGTATAATATCGATGTGTTGACCCGTGTTCCGACCGCCTTTACACCGTTCCGTAAGGATGGTCTCAACGATATCTTCTTGGAGAGACGTCAGGTGACTATCTTCGATCGTTATGGACAAAAGATATTTGAGGGTACGAACGGTTGGAATGGCTCCGATTACAATGGTAGAATGGTTGACCCAGGTGTCTTCTTCTACGATGCGGTAATCAATGGCGTCAGGTTCAAGGGTACTATCGAGGTCGTTTATTTCCGACAATAATTTTTTCAGATAATCAATGGAAGACCGCTCTTGTGGGCGGTCTTCTTTTTTAGTTATAAGTTTAGTCTTTTTCATGTCCGCTAACGCTTCTGTATTATCCCTCCTGAAACATCGTGACCTGTTGATGCGGGAGTATGAGTTTGATAAGAAGAGCTTCACCACGCAGTCTAACCTGGTCTCTGTCGAGAAGAAGGTGGCTGCGGGTAATTGCAGGTTCCCCGTATCGGTGGGCCGCTCATATTACAACTCCCTGAATCAATTTGTCGTTGAGGTCACTGGTGGGGCTTCCGACGAGGGGGACGATCATTTCGAGTATGGTAAGGCTGTGGAGTTCTTCACGGTTAGCATGAACCATGAAATCCGTACGATAAAGATAGCCTCTCAGGTGAGTTTCTCTTCCGAGAACTCCTTGGTGTTGGTGTTGCCGGGGCGTGACAGTTTGTCGGTGTTGGAGACCTCCGAACGGTTAGGTGTCCAGCTTAGTTTTGACGAGAGCAGTTACCGTGCCATGTTCGATGCCCTCGACAGGGTGCTGAATGCGAAGAGCGGTCGGCTGTATGATCTTCGCGAGACGCTTATGGGCGACAGGCTAGCGGGTGTCCTCTCGTTTTCTCCTCTGCGTTTCCCCTGGTTGAATGCTTCGCAGGAGGAGGCTGTCAATAAGATTTTGATGGCGAAGGATGTGGCGATTGTCCATGGCCCTCCGGGTACGGGCAAGACCACCACGTTGGTCGAGGCGATATGCGAGACGCTTCGGCGTGAAAGTCAGGTGATGGTTTGCGCGCAGAGCAATATGGCGGTGGATTGGATCTCTGAGCAATTGGTTGATCGTGGCGTGAATGTCCTGCGAATCGGTAATCCTAGTCGTGTGGACGATAAAATGCTCTCTTACACGTTTGAACGCATGTTTGAGGCGCATCCTCAGTACGATACTTTGTGGGGTATGCGTAAGACGGTTCGTGAGCTCTATCGTACGAATCGAGACAAGGCGTTGGCTGTGAAGGAAAAGGCGGAGGCGTTGGAGTATGAGATTCGTGAAAGCCTCTTCTCCAATGCACGTGTGGTGGCTTGTACGCTGGTGGGCGCGGCGAACCAGTTGCTGTATGGGCGGACTTTCCAATCCCTATTCATCGACGAGGCGGCGCAGGCCATTGAGGCTGCTTGCTGGATCCCTATCTGCAAGACCCACCGTGTCATCTTTGCGGGCGACCATAAGCAGTTGCCTCCTACAATCAAGTGTTTTGAGGCGGAACGTGCGGGCTTGTCCCACACGTTGATGGAGAAAATCGTCGAGACTAAACCTAATGTGGTTTCTCTGCTGGATGTGCAGTATAGGATGAATGAGCGTATCATGCAGTTCTCTTCCGAATGGTTCTATGAAGGGAAACTCAAAGCGTCGGAGAGTGTGCGCTGTCGTGGTATCCTGGACTATGAAGAGCCGGTGGAGTGGGTCGACACGCAAAACTTCTCCTTTGACGAGGAGTATGTGGCTGTTTCGGCGGGGCGTGTCAACAAGATGGAGGGAGAATTGGTCATCACGCTACTCTCCCAGTTCATCGAGAAGGTGGGTCCTCATCGGGTGTTGGACGAACGGATTGATTTTGGCGTCATTTCCCCTTATAAGGCGCAGGTCTATTACCTTCGGCATCTCTTGCGTTCGAATAAGGCCTTGAAGCCCTTCCGTAATCTGATAACGATTAATACCGTGGATGGATTCCAAGGGCAGGAGCGGGATGTGGTGATGATCAGTCTGGTGCGGTCGAACGAGGAGGGTGAGATTGGTTTCTTGAGGGAACTACGGCGCATGAACGTCGCGATGACGCGGGCGCGCATGAAACTGATGATCGTCGGCAATGCGGCTACGCTGACGAAACACAAGTTCTACCGTAAGCTGTGGGAGTGGGCAACCCTCCGCCAATAATACTTCCCCCCTATGAAAAGTAGGATAAGAAATAATTTATCAGGGAAGGGCAGAGAAGGATAGGGAAGACGAATCCGAACACCGCTCCCCAGAAGTGTGCGGAATGTCCGATGTTGTCGATGTTCATCTTGGCCATGTATTGGCAATAGATCAGGTACAACGGACCGAATATGTACCCTGGAATAGGTATGGGTATGAAGAAGAAGCAGATGCCTAGTTTGGGGTTGAAGAGGATGGCTGCGAAGATGACGGCGGATACGGCACCAGACGCTCCGATCGCATTGAATTCAGGGTTGTCTTTGTACTTTATCAAGTCTGAGATGGAAGATACCACGATGGCCAGCAGGTACATCAGCGCATAGACGAATTCCCCTTTCGCACCGAAGACGGTATTGAAGCAATCCTCGACAAAATAGCCGAAGAAATAGAGTGTCAACATATTGAATATCAGATGCCATGAGCTTCCGTGGATGAATCCGGAGGTGAGCAGCCTGTAGTGTTGCTTTTTATGCGCGATCATATAGGCGTTGAATTTCAGATGGTGGAACCATTCCGGATGGCTTAGGCTCTGTGGCAAGAACTCATTTTGTCCGAACGATAGAATCGATACGATGACGGTGACTACGATGAAGATTGTGGTTACCATGGCGCTCTGGATTGTTGGTTTGGGGAAAGAAATGGAAGGCTACCCTGACAGGTAGCCTTCCCGAATATAATGCACTATTTAGTACGATTGGATTACCAAGCGAACAAAGGATAGTTCTTCATGGTAGCGTTAACCTTCTCGCGTACTGAAGTGATGACCTTGTCGTTCTCAGGGTCGCAGAGGACGGTGTCGATCATTTCAACGATCTCACCCATCAAATCCTCTTTCGCACCACGAGTTGTGATGGCAGGAGTACCGAAGCGCAGACCTGAAGTCTGGAATGGAGAACGGCTGTCGAAAGGCACCATGTTCTTGTTTGTGGTGATGTCTGCGGCAACCAACGCTTTCTCAGCCACCTTACCGGTCAGGTCAGGGAATTTCGTGCGGAGGTCAACCAACATAGAGTGGTTATCCGTACCGCCGGAGATGATCTTGTATCCTTTGTCCATGAAGGCCTGAGCCATCACAGCTGCGTTCTTCTTCACTTGAGATTGGTATACCTTGTATTCAGGTTGAAGAGCCTCACCGAAGGCAACGGCCTTAGCGGCGATGACATGCTCCAACGGACCGCCTTGGATTCCTGGGAACACAGCGGAGTCGAGGAGTGCGGACATCTTCTTGATTTCTCCCTTAGGAGTCTTCTTGCCCCATGGGTTGTCGAAGTCCTTGCCCATCATGATCACACCACCACGAGGGCCACGGAGAGTCTTGTGGGTAGTTGTCGTTACGATGTGGGCGTATTTTACAGGGTTGTTGAGCAATCCTGCGGCGATCAAACCTGCAGGGTGAGCCATGTCCACCATGAAGATGGCACCGATCTCGTCAGCCACCTTGCGGATGCGTGCGTAGTCCCATTCACGGGAGTATGCGGATGCGCCGGCGATGATCAATTTTGGCTTCTCTGCGCGGGCTACTTGTTCCAATTGGTCATAGTCTACACGACCAGTATCTTCCTTCACGTTGTATTCCAAGGCATGGAACATCAGACCTGAGAAGTTAACCGGGGATCCATGAGAAAGGTGTCCACCGTGGGAAAGGTTCAGTCCGAGGAATTTGTCGCCTGCGTTCAAGCAAGCCAAGAAGACTGCAGCGTTTGCCTGTGCGCCAGAGTGAGGTTGTACGTTCGCCCATTCTGCGCCGAAGATTTGTTTCAAGCGGTCTATACATAATTGCTCGGCCAAGTCAACAACTTCGCAACCGCCGTAGTAACGGTGTCCCGGAAGTCCCTCTGCATACTTGTTAGTCAACCATGAACCCATGGCTTGCATAACCTGGTCACTCACGAAGTTTTCGGAGGCAATCAACTCTATGCCTTTCAGTTGGCGTTGGTGCTCCTTTTCGATGATGTCGAATATTGCTGTGTCTCTTACCATAAAGGAATTATTATAGTTAATGAAAAATTCACGTCGCGAAGTTACGTCTTTTTTCTTGATATAGGGTTGTGTGTGCGCATTAAATTTTTAAAATTATTTAAGTTTATTCCTTGCTCTTTTTTCGTCATATGACGATGTGTATCTCGTCTGTTTTTCCTATATTTGTGCCATGTTTAGGACGTGTACATGGTTTTTTTAAGGGTAGTCATAGTTTTAGTCTTTTCTTTCTCGCTCTTTCATCCTATCAGGGCAATGGAATGGGCCGCATTCCGCCATTATACGGTGAAGGATGGGCTGAGTTGTAACTATGTGCATGCCATCACGCAAGATAAGAACGGGTTCCTTTGGGTCGCGACGGAGTATGGATTGAATAAATTTGACGGCGTCCATTTCAAAAACTATTTCTTTGAGGATTACCCTTCCTTGTTCCGCAATGATATCAACAGAGCCGCCATGCTGCCAGATGGAAGGGTATGCTTCGGTGGAAATAACGGATTGGCCTTGTCTTATGACGAGCAGACGGATTCGTTCAAGAACCTTGCCCCGAAGGATTTCGACTCGACTTACTATAAGTGCGTTACGGGTATCTACCCCGTGAGCCATGATCGCACCATCCTCTCCACGAACGAGGGCCTTTATGTCTACAACGACAGCCTTGGCGTGTTCGACAAAGATTCTTTGCTGTTCGAGGCTACGAAGACGGTCTTCACCTGTAGCTTGATAGACGATGAGTGGGGACGTATCTGGATCGGACGTTTCCCTGGCATCCATATCTGGGATAAGGACCGCAAATTGTGCGGCCCCGATTTCTTGGGGAGAATCAACGAAATGGTATCGTCCATGGTGCGCCTGGATAAACAGAGGGTGTTGTTCGCCTCTTCCATCGGCTCTTTAGGCGTTGTCCATATGTATGAGGATGGAAGGATTGACCGTGTGGAGATCCTCGATACCCCTTTCAAATGCATCACCTCTTTGCTGAAGGATTCCAGGGGACGTGTCTGGCTGGGAACTAGCGGAAGCGGTTTGTGGAAAGGCGAATGCGTGGGAGAAAAATGGCACTTCGAAAAACTGGAACCGATTAACATCAAGGCTGATGAACTGAAGAAAGTGCATACCCTTTTCGAGGATAGGGATGGTGATATCTGGATTGGCACCCAGAATGCCGGCCTTTGGCGTTATGGACCGATTAAGGGATCCGGGTCGTTGCACTCTTCAGACATAGGGTTCCCTTTGGTCGATGGTACTTCCTTCGCGGAGGATGATAGGGGGAATATCGTCGTTTGTGCGGATGGACATGGCGCCTATCTTATGTCTCCTGACCTGAAACTGTTGAAACATATCCAGACGGACGATGGGCTCTCCTCTAACAATGTTCTCTCCGCTCAGCGTGCGGTTGACGGGAAGATTTGGCTCGCCTCTTGGGGCGGTGTCCCTTGCACCTATGACACTGAGACAGGGAAAATCAAACAATATCCGTTCGATGGAATAGGCTTTCCTTATAGTACGAGCAAGGTTCTGTGCTGTTATAAGAATGGTGATGTGGGCGTAGGTTTGGCGGGCGATGGCGTTTATCTCCTGCCGAAGGATTCCTCTAGATGGACCCATCAACGTTTCAACAATGATCCTATGATGCTGTCGGAAGATCGTTGGGTGGAGCATGTCATGGAGACCGAGCAGGGAACGAGGTGGGTGATCACTTCGCGCTCCGTGTGGCATAGCGAGCAGGGCGGACCTTACAGGGCGGCCTTCCCGGATGTGGATGCGAACCAGTCACACAATCCGTTGCAGATGTATCAGGGCGCATGTGACGAGCAAGGTAATCTTTTTGTCGTCAGTAACCGAGGAGTTCTGCGCTTCGAGGCGGACGGCTCTTCTTATAAGTGGTTGGATTTCTTGCCGGACGGTCATTACTCGTCGATCGTGATGGGAAGGGATGGTCAGCTGTGGACGAGCGGATCCAATGGCATCCTCCATTTTGATTACAATGAGGGTTCCTATCGTTTGGTCTTGTTGGACGAACGATGCAGGAATCGGAACTATTTCACGGCCCGCGCCGCCTTCCAGGATTCGAAGGGACGATTCTATTTCGGCAGTTCGGAGGGATTCCTTGTCTTTGACCCGATGTTGATCCATGAGACGCTGAGTGTGGATTACCTCTCCTTCTCCGACTTGTATGTGTTTGGCGAGAGGATCGCTCCGAATAGTGAGTTGTTGCCTTACCCGCTATCCTTGACAAAGGAACTGATCCTTAATTACGACGAGACCAACATAGAGGTCGCTTTTGATGTCTTGGATTTCTCCGGACTTAATAATGTGGACGCTTCCTATCGCATCAACGGGTTGGACCGCCGTTGGGTGGATCTGGGTGAGAAACGTGAGGTGAAGATCTCCCACTTGCCTATTGGTGATTATGTGTTGGAAGTGAAGGCTCATCGCCGTGATGGGGTAGGTGAGTCTAAGTCTATAGCGTTGAAGATAAAGGTGTTGCCGCCATGGTGGAAAACGTGGTGGTTTACGCTTACGGTGTTCCTCTTGCTTGTGGCCGCCGTGGTGGCCTTCTTCTATTTGCGGTTTAGAACGATCGTCAGGCAAAGGGAGCTCTTGGCGAAGAAGGTGGCGGAACGTACGAAGGAGTTGGATGAGAGCAATAAGTTGTTGGAACAGAAGCAGGAAATCATTGAGCGGAGGAACCAGGACTTGTTGGATGTGCTGAGGGAGAAGGATCGCTTGATCTCTGTCGTCGCGCATGATTTGAAGAACCCGATGTTTGCCATTGTGGGAGCGTTAGATGGTATCCTGAAGAAGAAGGAGACCTCCCCTAATACGTGGAAAATATTGAACGACACCTATTTGTCCGCCTTCAACCTTCAATCGGTGATGGTTAAGCTGTTGGAGTGGGCGAGAGGAAAACAGACGGATGTCGCTTGCAATCTGCAGAGTGTGAGCCTTCGCCAAATATTGAAGGAGGTGACGGATTTGCTGAAGGGTGTGATGTCGGAGAAGAAGATTACCGTTACCTGCAGTTGCGATCTCTCCCACAAAGTCTATGTGGATCCTCGCATGGTGGGTACGGCCATCCGTAATTTGTTGACCAACTCCGCTAAGTTCACAGCCGAGGGTGGTTTGATCAATGTCGTGGCGGAGGAGCTGGACGACCGAGTCCGCTTGACGATTTCGGACAATGGTGTGGGCATGACGCAGGAACGTGTGGATGAATTGATGAAGGATGGCGACCATGAGTCTACCTTGGGTACGAACAATGAGCGGGGAACCGGTTTGGGCTTCCAATTGTCGAAAGACTTTATCCGTAAGAGTGGCGGTGTGATCTCCATGAAAAGTGAAGTGGGGAAGGGCACTACGGTGACCATCCTGTTGCCTAAGTCGGATGAGTTGGTTGAGATTTCCCAGCCTGAGGTGGAGGAAGAATTTGAGGTGAACACGGAACTGATGGATGGTAACGTGGTGATGGTTGTCGACGATGATCCATTGATCCTCAATAATCTGAAGAATATGTTGCTGCCTTATTTCCAAGTGATTGAGGCGAATAATGGCGAAGAAGGATTCGAGTTGGCTTGCAAGGAATGTCCGGATATTATCATCTCTGACGTTGAGATGCCTATCATGGATGGTATAGAGATGTACAAACGGTTGAGGAGTGTGCAGCCGTCCGTTGTCCCTCTGATATTCTTGTCGGCGCGCAGCGAGGAGGATGATCGGTTGAAGGGCTTGTCCAGCGGCGCGATTGATTATGTGACGAAACCGTTCGCCTCTCGGGAGTTGCTGATGAAGTTGACCAACATTCTGCAGTGGCGTAGGCAGCAGCAACAGGTTGTTCTTTCCCACAACTTGGAGGTGAACCGAATTGACGAGGAGACCAATTCTTTGCTCAAGCAGTTCTTGGAGGTTGTGGAACGTCGTTACCAGGATTCCGCCTTCTCGGTCGATGATGTGGTGGATTCGTTGGCGATGAGCAAGTCCACGTTGTCCCGAAAGTTGAAGTCCATCACGGACAAGACGCCTTTGGAGATCATCACGGAGTATCGTTTGCATCGTGCCCAGGAGATGTTGAAGACGGGGCAAAGCGTTTCGGATGTGGCATATTCTGTGGGATTCAATGACCCACTCTATTTCAGCAGGAAATATAGGCTTTTCTTTGGCTATCCGCCTTCGCAGGAGGAGTGAATTCCGGGGTGTTCCTCCTCCCTTGGAAAAGGGAATGCATATGTTTTAAAATTTTTTAGCGTTTTTATTATTTGAAATTTTTGAAATTACATTAACTTTGTGATGTCAATGAAAGAAAAGACAATTATTGATAAAGTGTAATAATGGTTTATTTCTGAACTGAGATTTTGAAAAAAGCAGCTACGTGTATTGTGTAAGCTTTGCGAAATTGGGCGGATCCATTCGGGTTCGCCCATTCTTTTTTGTTTTTTTTCGGGGGATTTCGCGTTTGCAAGTGCTGGAGGGTATATAATAAAAAAACCTCCGAAGTTTCCTTCGAAGGTTTGTACCCAGGCCCGGGGTCGAACCGGGATGGAAGTGAATCCACTGGTGTTTGAGACCAGCGCGTCTACCGATTCCGCCACCTGGGCAAATTGTCGAACTATCGTTCTCAATTGCGGTGCAAAGATATTTGTTTTTTCTCGAATATCAAGCATGTTTGCCTTGTTTTTTTCGCTTTTTGAGGATAATATGTTTTAATTCGTTGTGAATCAGTCTAAAAAAATGTTCCCAGGGATGCTTTTGTGGCGCATTGAAAAAATATAGGGGAGGGGAAGTGCTTTGTTTATTGGCTTTTCACCGCTATTTCGTTGATAAATAAAAATTTCCGCACGCCATCATTCAATTTTATTTCACATACAAAACTTGAGTTATTAAAGAAAAATGCTAATTTTGCGCGCTGACTACAATTTAAAGAACTATATGATGAGTAACAATTATTGTGTAATAATGGCGGGGGGTGTCGGCAGCCGTTTTTGGCCGTTCAGCACCAACAATAGACCTAAACAATTCCTGGATTTCTTTGGTACGGGACGTTCTCTGCTCCAAATGACATACGACCGTTTCTTGAAGGTGGTCCCGAAAGAGCATATTCTGATTGCGTCTAGTAGCCAATATAAAGACCTTGTCTTGGAACAATTGCCTGACCTGAAGGCGAACCAAGTCTTGTTGGAACCTGCCCGAAGAAATACCGCACCTTGTATCGCCTATGCGATGCATCGTATCAAGGCGGAGAACCCTAACGCAAATATTGTCGTATCCCCTTCCGATCATCTGATTCTGAAGGAGGATGAGTTCGTCCAGACGATTTTGAACGGATTGGAATATACCAAAGACCATAATGACATCTTGACGCTGGGTATCAAGCCAAGCAGGCCTGAAACTGGTTATGGCTATATACAGGTGGCTGACCTCACGTCGGACCGTAATATTTTGAAGGTGAAAACATTCACCGAGAAACCTAACATCGAGTTGGCCAAGATCTTCTTGGAGAGCGGTGATTTCTTCTGGAACTCGGGTATGTTCCTCTGGAACGTGAACACGATCATCGAGGCGTTCGACCTCTACCTGAACGAAATGAACCGTAAGTTCGAAGGGGGTGCCTCATTCTATGGCACGGATAAGGAACAGCCTTTCATCGATAGTATTTATCAATCCTGTACAAATATCTCCATCGACTACGCGATCCTCGAGAAAGCGAAGAACGTGCATGTCTTGGCGGCCAACTTCGGTTGGTCTGACCTTGGTACGTGGGGGTCTGTGTACGAGCATTCCAGCAAGGATGCGGACAAGAACGTTACCCTGAAGTGCAAGACGCTCTTCTACGACAGCAAAAACAACGTGGTGGCGCTTCCTGAAGGCAAGTTGGCTGTGATCCAAGGCCTGGACGGCTATATCGTTGCGGAGGCCGACAAGGCGCTTCTGATTTGCAAGAAGGACGAGGAGCAGCACATCAGACAGTTCGTGAACGACACGAAGGTGAAGATCGGCGAGGAGTTCATATAATAGCGGACTCCCTCACAAAATAGCGGAAGCCCTATTGCTCGATGATTCGGCAATAGGGCTTCCCCTTTTTATGGTCTTAGAGAAAGAATCTACGCTTCCTCTTCCTTCTTCTTGATAGGGAAGAGCAGGGAAGCGACAATACTGAGCGCTAATATGCCTAGAATGACCAACAGGGATACGCCTGGACCAATCTCTATTTCAAAGAATGTGTTGAGCAACATCTTGACTCCGATGAACGACAGCAGCACGCCCAAACCGGTCTTCAGCCTGCAGAACATGTTCATCACGTTGCTGAGCATGAAGAAGAGGGAACGTAGTCCCATGATGGCGAAGATGTTCGAGAAGAAGACGATGTACGGATCCCTCGTGACGGAGAAGATTGCGGGGATGGAGTCCACCGCGAAGAGGATGTCGGAGAACTCGATGACCAAGAGCACGAGGAAAAGGGTCGTGATGAAGAGTTTCCCCTCATTGCGCACGAAAAAGTCATGCCCTTTGTATGTTTTGTCCAGCCTGAAATGTCTGGCGGCGAACTTGACGATAGGGTGGTTCTCCGTGTCAATCTTCTCCTCTTCCTCTTTCCCCACAAGCATTTTCAGACCGGAGAAGATGAGCAGGCCGCCAAAGACGGCGAGCACCCATGTGAAGCGTTGGATAAGGGCGGAGCAGAGGAATATGAAGGAGAAACGAAGGACGATGGCTCCGATGATTCCCCAGAACAATACCCTGTGGTAGTATTTTTTCTCGACGCCGAAGCTCATGAAGATCATGATCATCACGAAGATATTGTCCACGGAGAGCATTTCCTCGATCACATAGCCGGAGAAGTATTCCAGCGTGAGGGCCTTCCGGTAGAGGTGCAGGTTCGCGTCCAAGCCCTGCTGAGGGTCTATCTTCAACCCATGTCCGTGCAGTGCGTTGAGGTCTGTGAGCCTTTCGAGCGAGTCCACGCCATGGATGTATTCTCCGAAGAAATAGATGAGTCCGCCGAAGAGCATGGCAACCGCCACCCATATGCAGGTCCACGTCATGGACTCCTTAAATGACACAACATGATCATCCTTATGGAACACGCCAAGATCCAAGGCGAGAAGGAAAGAGATGATCAGCAAAAAGCCTCCGAAGGAGACGAAATCATACATAGTCATAATCTATTATTTTTTACGGTTCTTATATTCTGTTGGGGTGACCCCATATTTCTGTTTGAAGCAACGGCTGAAGTAGCGGGAGTCGGACATGCCGATCATGTAGGTGATCTGCGTCATGTTGTAGTCGCTGTTGTCGATCAGGTCCGCCGCATGGGAGAGTCGGGTCTCGCGGATGAACTCCATAGGGGTGAGTCCTACGAGCGCCTTGACCTTGGACGTGAGGTTCCATTTCCCTATTTTGAGTTCGTCTTGCAGGTCTTCCACGGAGAATTCGCTGTTGTCCATGTTCTTGTTGATGATCTCGACGATAGAGCGCATGAAGGCGTCGTCCTTTGGTGCGAGAGGCTCTTGGGGCGTGGTCTCTTCCCCCTTTTCTTTCTCTTCGGCGTCGAATGTCCTGTTGCTTATCAGGTTGTTTTTGTACCTCTCCTGCCATTTCTCCCTTTCCGCGAGGATGTTGTCTATCCTTGCCTCCAGATATGCCATGCTGAACGGTTTGGTGATATAGTCGTTCGCACCTATTTTTAGGCACTCGATTTTGCTCTGCATATCTGTTTTGGCGGTCAATAGGATAATAGGGATATGGGAGGTTTGCTCGTTGGCTCTGACCTTTCTCACCATTTCCATGCCATCCATCACAGGCATCATGATGTCGGTGAGGATGAAGTCCGGAAGCTCCCTTTGAGAGGCTTCGAGCCCTTGCTCTCCGTTCGCCGCCTCGACGATGAGGAAGCGCTTGCCTAATACGGAACGCAGGAATTCCCTGAGTTGCTCGTTGTCTTCGACGATGAGCAGTTTAGGCATTTCTTGTGCATTGTTCTCTTGGCTATTCTTCTTGACCTCTTGTGTCTCGGAGTTCTTCGTTTCATCGTTGATGACGATGTCCACTGTGTTGTCGAAGTGGTCCACGCCTGGTTTTAGGCGGATGGAGAAGGTGGTGCCCTCGTTCGGTTCGCTCTCCACGCTCACGCTAGCCTTGTGGAGGTCCACAATCTCCTTGACGAGGGAGAGTCCGATGCCCGTTCCGCTTTGTTTGGTGAGGGAGAAGTTCTGTAGCGTGGTGTATCGCTCGAAGATGATGGAGAGCTTATCCTTCGGCATTCCGCACCCTTTGTCGGCCACCTCGATGACGCCCTCTCCGTTGTCCAAGTAGGTGCGTACGGAGACTGCTTTCCCGTCAGGCGTGAACTTAAAGGCGTTCGACAGCAGGTTGAAGATGATCGTGTCTATCTTGTCTCGGTCGACCCAAAAGGTGGCTCCGTTCGTCTCGTCGTTGACGGTGAAGGTGATTTGACGGTTGCCCGCCAATTTGAGGAATGTGGTGCTGCAGGAGGCGATGAATTCCCCCAAGCGGGTCTGTTCCACCCGAAGCCTCATTTTATTGCTCTGTATCTTCCTGAAATCCATGATTTGGTTCATCATGCGGAGCATCCTATTCGTGTTGGTCCTGACGACCTCCAGTTGGTCCCTGTCCTCAGGGCGGAGCGTCCCGTTCTCCAATACGTTTTCCAGCGGGCCGTTGATGAGCGTGAGCGGGGTGCGCAGTTCGTGGGAAATGTCCGTGAAGAACTGCAGTTTGGAGTCGGACATCTCCTGTTCCATCTTCATCTTGGTCTTGGAGCGGTAGATGGAGGCGGAGGCGAGGATGATCAGGGCGATGATCAGCGCATAGATCAGGTAAGCCCAGCCTGTTTCCCAGAAGGATGGCAACACGACGATTTTCAGTTCCCTGATGTTGTCGTACCAGATGCCTTCGCTGTTGGTTGACTTGACGAGGAAGGTGTATTCTCCCTTAGGCAGGTTCGTGTAGGTGGCGAGCCGCTGGTTGCCCACGTAGTTCCACTCGTTCTCGAAAGGCTCCAGTTTGTAGGCGTACTGGATATGCTCGGGGAACCTGTAGTCGAGTGCGGCATAGCCGATGGAGAAGACTGACTGGTTATGCTTCAGGGTGATCTTCTCCAGGTAATCGGCGGATATCTGCACGACAGAGTTCGGCTCCTGGATGTTCTGTTCCTTGTTGAAGAGAAGGAAACGGGTGAATACGATTGGTGGCATGTAGTCCGCCGGCTTGATCGCTTGCGGGTTGAATGAGAAATACCCTGAGTTGGTGGCGGTGGATATGATGCCGGAGTGCCTTCTGACCAGCTTTTTCCCTGAGTTTTCGGTGCAACGGAAGTTCTGCACTTGACCAAAGGACTCGGAAGCGTTCGTTTCCGTGTTGAACTTGACGATAGACTCCTCCGTCAGGATCCATAGGTTGTCCTGCGCATCGTCAGAGATGTTGTAGAGAAGGTCGGAAGGGAACTTGTTATTGCCTCGGCTGAACGGCTCGAACTCAGGCGTTTGGAAGAGTACGAATTCGTTTTTCAGGCGGAAGAGACCTCCACCGAAGGATGCCAACCAGATATCCCCCTTCTCGTTCTGGAAGATATCGTAGATGCAACTGTTGGACAGATTGGTGTTCTCCGTGTTGTAGAAGAGGAAACGAATCTCTTCAGGTTTGTCGAAATCGGAGGAGAAAATGGTGAGTCCTTCGCTGGAGCCTAGCCATATGTTGCCGTTCTTATCTTCCATGAGGGAGTGTGACTTCTCCACGGTGGGAGGGTAGTTGAATTTGAGTAGGTTCTCCTTGTGGATGAAACGGTAGTTGTTCTCCTCTTGTTGCAGGAGGTGTAGGCCTCCGTCCGGGGAGGCGAGCCAAAGATGTCCTTTGCTGTCTTCCAATATGCTGGCGAAGTCGTTGGAAAGAGGCTGGAACCCTGGCTCTGACGCTTGGCACTTCTTGATGGAGAATCTGTTCTTTTCCACCTCGGTGACCTCGAGGAGTGCCTTGTCTGTTGATATCCATATCTTTCCGGTCCGTCCTTGGTAGATGACGGATATATTGCCGAAGTGCATTTTGTTGGGACCCACATCTCCTTTCCCGTTGACGAAACCGATGAGTTTGTCCTCTGTGTCGTAGAGCCGCAGCGATCCGTCCTCCGTGGCCATCCAAAGCCTTCTGGCGTCATCCTCAAATAAGGCTTTCGCCTCACAGAACACGTTCGTGTGGGAGGTGGACTTGTCTGAGTTTACCCCTAGCGGATTGTCGAAGTTCACCGCTTTCCTGATTCCTGCGTTGGGCTCGGCGACCCAAGACACACCCATCGTGTCGGCCAAGGTCGTGGAGTTCGCCAGCGAGTTGGCGGATTTCTCTTGTATGGACAGAGACTGTGCGTTGATTTCGTATGCCGTGTTGTTGCTTTTTAGCTTAGCGTATACGTTTCTCTTCTCGTCTTGCCAGATCTTTTCGATTGAGCCTTCCATCGTCTGTTTCCCCTTGACGGTCCAGTTGGTCAGGTCTGTCACTTGGATGTTGAGGCTGTTGCTGATCGTGCAGAAGTGCGTGTCGTCGAGCAGGAAGATATGGTTGATTTCCTCGTTCGGATTCCCTATCGTGATGGTGGAGAATCTTTTCTTCGTCTTGTCGTATAGGATTACCTTTCCTTGGGAAGCCGCGATGAGCAGTTCCTGGTCTGTCTCTATCATCTGGAAGGCGGATAAACTGTCGGATAAAGGAATGTCGTTCAGGATGATGGATGTGTCTTGTTGACTGATGGTCGCGGCTCCTTGCTTGGTCAGTAGCCATCTTTGTCCGTTCCTTTCCATGAATACGTTGTTGACTTTCGTCCCTTGGCCCTCGTCTGTTTCCCTCCCCACGTGGATGATGTGCGCTTCTTCGGTGGAGTCCACCATGATCTGCAGGGCTCCGTTGTCGTTCGAGCTGAGGATCCATAGTTCCGTGGGGGAGAGTTGGATGATTTCGGATGCCGCGAAGTAGTTGTCACCCTTGTTTCTGTCTGCGGAAGGGTATAGGGTGAATGTCTCTTTCTTGGGGTCGAAGCGTAGCACCTGACCAATGTCGTTGAGGAGCCATAGGTGGCGGAATTGGTCTTGCTTGATGTCGATGAATTGGTTGCTGATGCTTCGCGAGAGCTCCTTGGAGTCCGCCTTGAAGTTTTTGAAATCATAGCCGTCGAATCGGCTGAGGCCGTCCAGGGTGGTCGCCCAAATGAATCCGGACTTCTCCTTGAGTAGGCAAGTGACGTTGTTTTGGGAAAGACCCGCCTCCGTCGTGTAGTTTGAGATGCGTATGCCCATTTGCCCATATCCGAAGAGGTGGGCAAGAAAAAGAATCGTTATCGATAGGAAGGTCCTTTTACACATGGCGCGCTATTGCATTTCGACGAGATTGATTTGTTTACTATCCGGACCCACCGTCTTCGTCCGCACGTGGTCGTCCTCGTCTGTATAGATGAAATAGGCTGTGACGGGCAATGTCTGGTTCTCGACGAATGCGCAAGCCTTGTCGAGGCCCATCACCATGAAGGCGGTGGCCAGTGCGTCGGCCGTCATGCAGTCCGAGGCGAACACGGTCGCGCTCAGCAGGTTATGTTCCACAGGGTATCCCGTGTGCGGGTTGATGGTGTGGGAGTATCGTTTCCCGTCCTTGTAGTAGAATTGGCGGTAGTTGCCTGAAGTGGCGGTGCCGATATCCCCCAAAGAGACCTTCGCCTGAAGTGTAGGGTTATCCACCGCATTGTCATCCGTCGGTTGGGTGATGCCAATTCGCCAAGGCTGTCCTTGCGGATTCAAGCCATGGGTTACGATTTCGCCTCCGATCTCCACCATATAGTTCTTGCTGCCCTTGTCGGAGAGGAAGTTGGCCACGATATCGCAGGAGTATCCTTTTGCGATGGCCGCCGCATCCAGCATCACGGCGGTGTCGGATTTCACGATGCGTCCGTCCTCCAGCCTGATCTTGTCATAGCCGACGTGGCGCATGATTTCCCGCACATGCTCGTCGGTCACGTTTTCGCTCTTTTTGAAGCCGAATCCCCATAGGTTCACGAGCGGGGCCACCGTCATGTCGAACGCTCCGTCCGTCAGGCGGGAGATCTCCAACCCGCGGTTGAAGACTGTGAGGAAGAGGGAGTCGGGCACCACGTCCGCCTCATTCCTGTTGATGCGGGAGATCACCGATTTTTCCTGAAAAGTGGAGAGGGAAAGTTCGAACGTCCGGAAGCAGTCCGTCAAGTCCTGTGGGTTGATTAGCCCAGCGTCCGCAGAGTATGTGATTTTATAGTAGGTGCCGTGCACCTCCCCCGACAAGGTTTGGTACTCAACCTCCTTTTGACATGCGGAGGGCATCAGCAAGGCGACAAAAACGATCGCCGCAAACACCCGTGACAGTATCTTCCCCTGTTTGTGGATCATCGTTCGTTACTTTAGTTTTTTCTTTCACAAAGTTAATAAAATCGGGCCTAATAATTTTAATATTGCCCGAAAAATTCCTCTATTAATAAAAAAATTGTACCTTTGCATGGATTGGTCGTGTCCTTGACCGATGAGGCCAGTGTTTCGGCTTCATATCAGTGTGAAATGGATGTAATGATTTATTAGTATGATATATAACACCAAAATGAAACGCCTTGCGTTGCCTGAGTACGGCAGGAATATACAGAACATGGTGGATTATTGTTTGACCATTGAAGACCGCGAGGAGCGCACGAACTGCGCCTATTCAATCATCGCTACGATGGGAAACCTATTCCCCCAATTGAGGGACTTGTCTGAATTCAAACACTTGTTGTGGGACCATCTCGCGATCATGTCCGACTTCAAGCTCGACATAGATTATCCATATGAGGTGGTTAAGAAAGAGACCCTCAACATATGTCCGGACAGAGTGCCTTATTCCTCACCGCAAAGCATCAGATACAGACATTACGGTAAACTGGTGCAGGGCATGATCGACAAGGCTGTGGAGTTGACTGACCCGGAGGAGAAGAAGGAACTCTCCGTATACATCGCCAACTATATGAAGAAATGCTACATCCTCTACAACAAGGATGGCGTGGCTGACCAAAAAATATTCGACGACCTGCGGAACCTCTCGAAAGGGGATCTCCGCCTCTCCTCCGACGATGTGGTGCTGGAGGATTGCAAGGACTTGCTGGCGACTCAGGTTCAAGCCTCCTCTAAGAAGAAAAAGAAAAAGTGACGAATGTCTAAAAGTGGCTTGCTATGGCGAAATTTTTGATTGAAGGCGGTCATCCCTTGTGCGGCGAAATCATCCCGCAAGGCGCCAAGAACGAGGCGTTGGAGGTCATCTGTGCTATTTTACTTACTTCGGGGAAAGTGACGATTTCCAACATCCCGGACATCCTGGATGTGAACAACCTGATTTCCTTGCTGAAGGATATGGGCGTGAAGGTGAACCTCATCAAGAAGGGGTGCTACTCCTTCCAAGCGGATAATGTCAACTTGGATTATATGGAGACGGCTGATTTCTATAGGAAATGCGCCGCCTTGCGTGGCTCTGTCATGTTGGCGGGTCCGCTGGTCTCCCGTTTCGGTAAGGCCATCATCCCTAAACCGGGTGGCGACAAGATAGGTAGACGACGCCTCGACACGCACTTTCTGGGCATACAGAAGCTCGGGGCTGACTTCGAATACGACGACGACCGCAAACTGTACTGCGTCTCCGCTAAACAGCTCACGGGCGCATATATGCTCCTCGACGAGGCCTCCGTCACGGGTACGGCTAATATCGTCATGGCCTCTGTTCTCGCGAAAGGGGTCACCACCATCTACAACGCGGCGTGCGAACCCTACATCCAGCAACTCTGCAAGATGTTGAACAAGATGGGCGCGCGCATCTCGGGCATTGGCTCGAATCTGTTGACGATTGAGGGTGTGGAATCCCTGTCGGGCTGCGACCACTTGATCCTTCCTGACATGATCGAGATCGGCAGCTTCATCGGTATGGCCGCCATGACTCACTCCGAACTGACCATCAAGGATGTTTGTTATGATCAACTAGGACTCATCCCTGACTGCTTCCGTAGGCTTGGAATCGCCTTGGAGCGTAGGGGGGACGATATATTTATCCCTAAACAGGAACATTATTCGATCGACACATTCATCGACGGTTCCATCATGACATTCGCGGACGCTCCGTGGCCTGGCTTGACCCCAGACTTGCTGAGCGTGTTCCTCGTGGTGGCCACCCAAGCGAAGGGAAGCGTGCTGATCCATCAGAAGATGTTCGAGAGCAGGCTCTTCTTCGTGGATAAACTGATTGATATGGGGGCCCAAATCATCTTGTGCGACCCTCACCGCGCCACGGTCATCGGACTAGGCAACGAGACGCCACTGAGGGCTTCGAAGATGAGTTCCCCGGATATCCGCGCGGGTATCGCCCTGCTGATCGCCGCCATGAGCGCTCATGGAACGAGCACCATCAGCAACATCGAACAAATCGACCGTGGTTATGAGGATATCGACGGCCGTCTGAACGCTATCGGCGCGAAAATCATGCGGGTCGAGTGATTCGATTCGTTTCCGCGAATGGGTTCTTTTTGGGTTTTTATTGCTATTTTTGCTAAAGAAAAAGATATAAATATTCTGATATGGATACAGAGAAGGAAACTAAAAAGAAGGGAAAGCTAAGCATCGGGGTGAAGATCCTGATCGCCTTTTGGGTGCTTTTCTTTGCTGGTATATTCACTGTCTATAAGGTCTTCGACCTAATCGCGGATGGTAAAATCGGTTACTTGCCGCCTGTCGAGGAGTTGTTGAATCCTAAGAGCAAGTTCGCCACGGAGGTCTATTCGTGCGACATGAAGGTTCTCGGACGTTATTTCCAACAAGGTGAGAATAGATTGTATACCCCATACTCGGAGTTGCCTCCGTATCTCGTCGATGCGCTGATCTCCACGGAGGATGCCCGCTATTACAGCCATTCCGGCATAGACGGGGACGCTCTGTTCCGTGTGGCCATCAAGACGCTCGTGATGCACAAGGATGCGGGAGGTGGTAGTACGATTTCCCAACAATTGGCAAAGCTTTTGTTCACCAAAAAACCTAAGACGGGTATCGAACGCGCGAAGCAGAAACTGACGGAGTGGGTCGTGGCCGCTAAGCTGGAGAAGTATTACACGAAGGAGGAGATCATCACCATGTATCTGAACAAGTTCGACTTCGTGAACAACGCGGTGGGCATCAAGTCCGCCTCCCAGATTTATTTCAGCAAGCAGCCTAACCAACTGTCCAAAGAGGAAGCCGCCGTTTTTGTCGGTATGTTGCAGAATCCTGCGAAATACAATCCTAGAAGGTTTAGCGAGAAATGTAAAAACAGACGTAACATTGTCCTCTCCCAAATGGTTAAGTACGACAAACTTTCTCAGGCGGAGTGCGACTCTCTCTCTCAACTGGATATACAGCTGAAATTCCAAAACGTGGATCATAAGCAAGGACCTGCTCCATACTTCCGTGAGTACCTGAGATCCATCATGACGGCTCCCCGTCCTGATTATAAGAAATATCCTAAGTGGATGCATCAGAAGTATTACGAGGACTCTCTGGCGTGGGAAACCAACCCTCTCTACGGATGGTGTAACAAGAACTTGAAGCCTGATGGTACCCCGTATGACCTCTACACGGATGGTCTGAAGATCTATACGACCCTCGATTCGAGGATGCAACAATATGCGGAGGAGGCTATCAAGGAGTATGTGGGTGGATACCTCCAACCTATTTTCCACAAGGAGAAGTTCAACGGGAAACATAAGAAAGCTCCGTTCTCCAACAAATCCACGCAAGCGCAGGTGGACTCCATCTTGGCGAAGGCCATGCGTGCCTCGGAGAGGTACCGTGCCATGAAGTATGACCAGAAGATGAAGAGCGCGGACATCAAGGCCTACTTCGATACGGCTAAAATCGCCATGCGTGTCTTCGACTGGGAGAAGGGTAGCAAGGATACGGTGCTGACGCCTATGGATTCGATCCGTTACGCGAAGTCATTCTTGCGTTCCGCACTGATGTCCATCGATCCTTTCAACGGACATGTGAAGGCCTACGTCGGCGGTATCGATTATAACTACTTCCAATACGACATGGTGTGCGTGGGACGCCGGCAGGTGGGCTCCACCATCAAACCATTCCTCTATTCGTTGGCGATGGAGGAGGGGCATTCACCATGCGACTCCGTGCCGAACGTTCAACCGCAGGTGTTGCTGCCTTCCGGCGAAATCTGGGAACCTCGTAATGTTCCTTACGGCGAGGAGGGTAAGAAGGAGATCGGTAAGATGATCACCATCCGCAGGGGGCTGCAGACTTCCAACAACTGGACTTCCGCCTATTTGATCAAACAATTGGGGCCTGAGAGTTTCGTGAAGTTGTTGCACTCCTTCGGACTCAAGAACTATATCGACCCGGTGCCTTCGCTTTGCTTGGGTATCGCCGATGTCTCGGTTTGTGAGATGACCTCCGCCTACACCGCTTTCGCCAATAAGGGTATCCGTACGGAACCTTTGTTTGTGACCCGTATAGAGGATAACCAAGGCAATGTGATCTCCACCTTCATCCCTCGTATGAATGAGGTTTTCAGCGAGCAGACCGCCTACAAGATGATTTCGATGTTGCAGGGTGTCATCAATGGTGGTACTGGTTTGCGCTTGAGAACAAGACGTTACGATTATAGTATCGGATGGGATACGCCAGTCGCCGGTAAAACGGGTACGACTCAAAACAACTCGGACGGATGGTTCATGGGCTTCGTGCCGAACCTGATCACGGGTGTCTGGGTCGGTGGTGAAGACCGTGACATTCACTTCGATAGCATCAAGAATGGACAAGGCTCCGCTTCTGCTTTGCCAGTGTGGGGTACTTATATGAATAAGGTTTACAAGGATGAGTCGTTGGGCTATTCCCGTACCGAACCGTTTATCGTGACCGACAAGTATACTTGTTCCAAGGCGGATGAACGACAAAAGACGGAGGGGGAGGAGATCCCGGAGATGATTTTGTTCGAATAAATGTATTGCAATGAATATCTTAGATAGAATATTGTCTAATCCAGGGGCGCTGGGACAATGGAGCAAGCAAGCTTACGGCTACTTTATGTTCCCGAAACTGGAGGGTGAGATTGGCCCTAAGATGACCTTCCGTGGTAAGGAGGTCTTGAATTGGGGTATGAATAACTATTTCGGACTTGCCAATAATCCGGAGATTCGGAAGAAGGAGGTGGAGTTGGTTTCCCAGTATGGGCTTTCCCATCCGATGGGTTCCCGCTTGATGACGGGCAACACGTTCCTTCACGAGGAGCTGGAGGAGAGGATTGCTGATTTCGTGAAGAAAGAGGACGCATTCGTGTTGAACTCTTTCTATCAGGGCATGATATCCGTCATCGATAGCCTTTGCGGCCGCAATGATGTGATTGTCTATAACTCTGAGGCTCACTCCAGCATCCATGACGGTATTCGCCTGCAGCTGAGCCATCGTTTCGCTTACCATAAGAACGATATAGAGGTCATCGAAACCCAACTGAGGAAGGCTGCCGAAGTGGCGAAGGAGTCTGGTGGCGGCATCCTGTTGGTCACGGAGGGCGTGATCGGTGTCACGGGCGAGTTCTCCCCGTTGGATAAGATCGCCGCCCTGAAGGAGAAATATGACTTCATGTTGGTGGTCGAGGATGCGCATGGGTTCGGCACGGTCGGACCGAATGGCATAGGCGTGGCGGACCATTTCGGTGTGCTCGATAAGGTTGATCTGCTCGTCGGTACGCTAGGCAAGGCGTTGAGCATCTCCGGCGGTTTCGTCGCCGGAAGCGAGGACGTGATCAATTTCCTGCGCTACAACATGCGTTCCCAGACCTTCTCGGAGGCGCTCCCTTCCGCTATCACGGCCAGCGCCATCGCTCGCTTGGACTATCTGGTGAAACATCCTGAACTGCGGAAGACGTTGTGGGAGATCACGAACGCCCTGCAGAAGGGCCTCCGCAAGAATGGAATGGACATAGGAAACACGCAGTCTCCTGTCACACCGGTCTATTTGAACGTGGAGAACATGCAGGAGGCGATCCATACCATGATGCACATGCGTGAGGAGTTCGGCATCTTCTGCGTGAACCTGATCTACCCTTACATCGAGCAGGGCAAGGTGATGGTTCGCCTGATCCCTACGACACAACACACCATGAAGGACGTGGAGTATACCATAGAGTCCCTTGCTACCATCTGCGAGAACGCTAAGAATGGTATGTATAAGGATTCTACCCCGATTATTGCTTCGCCTTCATCTAAGGATAAAGACGACGAGGAGGATTGAGTATGAATAAGGACCAGCAGAAATTCATGCGGAAGGCGATCGCCATTTCCCGCAAAAGCGTGGAGACGGGCGGCGGCCCTTTCGGTGCGGTTATCGTGAAGGATGGCGAGATCATCGCTTCGTCCAACAACCAGGTGACGAAGGGCAATGACCCTACCGCCCATGCGGAGGTGATGGCGATCCGTAAGGCGTGCAAGAAACTGAAGACGTTCGACCTCTCCGGTTGCGAGCTGTACGCCTCTTGCGAGCCTTGCCCAATGTGCCTCTCAGCTATGTATTGGGCGCATATCGACCGTTACTACTACGCGAACCAGAAGGAGGACGCTAAGTCCATCGGATTCGACGACCAGTTCATCTACGACGAGTTGGATAAGCCTGCCGGCAAACGTTCCATGCCGCGTGAGCAGATGATGCGCGACGAGGCGTTGGAGACCTTCCGTGCCTGGACGGAAAAGTCGGATAAGGTGGAGTATTAGGATTGTGTGCTGTTGTGTTGTTCGATATCTATGTCTGATGTATATTTGTGACTGCCAGTTGTTTATTAAATCGTAATGTAGAAGTATATGAGTGCATTGAATTTGTTTAGAGTGGAATCGACGATTAATTCGGTCTTGTATATCATTAAGCAATATGGGGGCGAGGCGGATATGCATAGGATTTTCAAGACACTTTATTTTGCGGATCAGTCTCATTTAAGCAAGTATGGAAGGACTATAACCGGAGACGTCTACATTGCTATGAACTACGGTCCTGTGCCGTCTAAGACAAACGATATATTCAAGGCGGTGAGGGGAGACAGTTTTTTCCCTGCCGGTGAACTTGCCCAGTATTTTCATTTCGTAAATAGATACATTGTGAAGGAAGATGCACAGCCCGACATGGATTGGTTGTCAAAATCTGATATTGAGTGTCTTGACTATGCGATAGAAAAATGCAGAGGAAAGAATTTTGAGGAACTTACATCAATGTCTCATGGATTGGCCTGGTCAAGTACCCAGAAAGACCGTTCCATATCGTTCAAGGATATTTTGAGGGAGGTGGGTGAATCTGAAGAATATGTTGATTATATCGACAGTAAACTTAAACTGGAAAGTTCGATTCGCTGATGGATGTCCCTAAATCACTGGTCGCAGGTTCGATAAGACGTGGTACTATATTGCACTCTTATATGTTTGAGGATATAGGCCACGGAAAATTTTTTGTCGTTATTGGTGTGAACGAGAAGTATGTGGTTGGCTTCTTTTTCATCAATTCACGGATAAATATCCATCTAGAGGGGAAGCAAGAATTGTTGAATATGCAGTATCCTCTCCGAAAAAGCGACTATGGTTTCCTCAAATATGATTCTTTCCTCTCTGTTACGGATATAGAAAAGATTAGTTTGGATAAATTGTCTGATTCTATTAAGGATAATGTCACTGAAATTGTGGGGGAAATGAAACGGGAACATGTGGAGGAAGTCCTTGAAAGTGCGAGAAAGTCTCCGTTGTTCTCTCCGAAAGAAATAAAACAATTCCTGCTATGATGGTTTGTGGGCAAACCATGTTCGAACTATGATGGATGGTTCATCCCTTTTGTCTCTTCGCCTAATACTTCCCCTTCCTGAACGATTTATTCTTCCCCTCTTTCCTGTTGCCTTTTTGATCGTTCCATGAACGCTCCTCCCGTTGTTTGGGAGCGGGGCGGTGTGATTCGTGCCCGTGGTTCTTTCTTGCGTCTGGGGCTTTGTTTCCCCGTGGACGTTCCTCCTTCTTGCCGCCCTCCTCTCGGCGGAACCTCTCTTTCTCAGGTGCGGGATAGGTATTCCCCTTAG
The DNA here is from genome assembly GCA_017527905.1 of Paludibacteraceae bacterium. Classification (GTDB taxonomy): domain Bacteria; phylum Bacteroidota; class Bacteroidia; order Bacteroidales; family Paludibacteraceae; genus UBA1181. The sequence continues at coordinate 12,437 of JAFXPK010000042.1, read as the reverse complement.
GATGTGAAAATAGTTGTTCTATCAGGTCGGGGCGTCCCATCTTACGTAGGTCGTTGATGATGCTCCGTTGGTTCTCTTTCAGGTACCAGAAGAAGAATTTGCGCTGTGCCAGCTTGTCCTCCTTGCTGTGTGGCGTCCATACCTTCTCCAGCGTGTAGGGGTGGATCCCCGTGTAGTATATCTCCGTGGAGAGGGTCATTGGGGTAGGCGTGAAGTCCTGTATCTGCTCTAACTTGAAGTCCAGGTTCTTGGTGATGCAGGCCAGTGAGGCCATGTCCTCCTCCGTGCAGCCGGGGTGGCTGGAGATGAAGTAGGGTATAAGCTGTTGCTTGAGGTTGTATGCCTTGTTGATGCGCTCAAACTCCTTGTTGAATTCGTGGAATAGCTTGAACGATGGTTTTCGCATGATGTTCAGCACATTGTCCGAGGTGTGCTCCGGCGCCACCTTCAGACGTCCGGAGACGTGGTGGGCGATCAGCTCCTCCATGTAGTCTTGGTGGCTCTTATTGACGCGCTCGTCGTCGCTTTTCTGCAACAGGAGATCGTATCGCACACCGCTTCCGATGAAGGACTTCTTGATGAAGGGGAGCGCATCCACCTTCTTGTAGAGCTCGAGCAGCGTCGAGTGGTCCGTGTTCATGTTCTTGCAGATGGCGGGGTGCATGCACGACGGGCGCTTGCACTTGGCGCATAGGTCAGGGTTCTTTCCCCGCATCTTGTACATATTGGCGGATGGTCCGCCCAGATCGCTCAAGTAGCCTTTGAAGTCCGGGTGCTCGGAGAGTTCTTTCACCTCCTTAAGGATGGATTCCTCCGAACGGGACATGATGAACTTCCCTTGGTGGGAGGAGATGGCGCAGAAGGAGCACCCTCCGAAACATCCTCTATGGATATTGACGGAGAACTTGATCATGTCGTAGGCTGGAATAGTTTTCCCCTTGTATTTCGGATGGGGAAGGCGTGTGAAGGGCAGCTCGTAGGTGGCGTCCAGATCTTCGGTGGAGAGCGGTGGATAGGGCGGGTTGATGACGGCCGAGTGCTCTTTGTCCACACCCTGTATCAGCCTGCGTGCCTTTAGCTTGTTGGATTCCTCCTCCACCACACGGTAGTTCTTCGCCTGTTTCATCTTATCCTTCAGGCATTCCTGGTGGGAGAAGAGGGTGAATGTCTCCCCTTCGTATTCGGGTATCTCGTCGTTCCGGGCGATGTAGACGGTCTGTGGCACGTCTGTCAGCTCCGCCACGCTTCGTCCCTCCTTCATCTTTTGCACAATCTCCTTCAAGGGTAGTTCCCCCATGCCGTAGATGAGCAGGTCCGCCTTGCAGTCTTGCAGGAGGCAGGGTTTCAGCTCATCGTCCCAGTAATCGTAGTGGGTGACGCGCCGCAGGGAGGCTTCTATTCCTCCGATGACGATGGGCACGTCGGGCCATAGCTCTTTCAGTATCTTCGAGTAGACGATGGTGGCGCGGTCTGGACGGAACCCAGCCTGCCCGTTGGGGGAGTAGGCGTCGTCCGAGCGGAGCCTCTTGTTGGCGGTGTAGTGGTTCACCATCGAGTCCATGCAACCGGCTGAGATGGCGAAGAACATGCGCGGCCTCCCTAACTTCTTGAAGTCCCGGAGATCGTCCCGCCAATTGGGTTGCGGAACAATCGCCACACGTATTCCCTGGTGCTCTAGGATCCTGCCGACCACAGCCCCCGCGAACGAGGGATGGTCCACGTATGCGTCGCCGGAGAATAGGATGACGTCCACCTCTTCCCAGCCCCTCAGCTCCAACTCCTTCTTGGTCGTCGGGAGAAAATCGCTTAATCGGTACTCTTTCATGTCGCTAATATAGCGTTTTTTCCCTTTTCGTCCGCTTTCGCACAACCCTGTGTGAAACTTTTTTTCAAAAAATCATTGTAATGCTTTTGCGGGAAAAGGAAATGTAGTATATTCGCGGTCGATAAAGGCATTGCCTTATGGTGTAATGGTAGCACATCAGTTTCTGGCACTGCTTGTCTGGGTTCGAATCCTAGTAAGGCAACAATGCAATCTAAAACCCTTGAGCGATCAAGGGTTTTTTTATGTCCTGTCGTTTGCTTAGAGAATCAACAACGTCAATAGGATGGCGCCTATCGCATAGGTCACGATGTTCGCGCGCAATGTTCCCCTGAAGATGGCTTGGGACTCGTGCCGCTTCCTTAGGCAGAGGTGGTTGATGCCCCATTCGATGAGAAGGGAGAGGATAAAGGCGACCACATAGTAGATGATGAGCCCAATCACTTCGTTGCGCTCCCGCACATTCACCTCGTGCGAAGTGACCCAAGGGAACCACATGACCAGCCACCACCCTCCGTTGAGGTGCAACGTGGTGACGATGCCTGCGATGCCACTGACCATGTTGCTCAGCAGTTCCGTCAGATATATCCTTTTGTCGTATCGCTTGTGTGTGAGGTACTTGGATAGGATGAACGCCTCGCATAAGATGACGAAGGTCATGAAAGCCCATCCTATAGGGTGGAAAACATAAATGCCGAATGAAACGTTTAGTAGAACCATGGTGAACTATTCCTCTTTAGGTGAAATATTTTTGCGTGAAGTTACGAGAATCCAAGGTCTCTCACAAGGATATTCCTTCGATATTCACGATTGATTTGATCGGAATCCTCGTACCGTCTCCCATCTGTATCTCCTGTCTGTATTCGTCGTACTTGACGAGGCGCTCCTCCTTGGTTGGGTAGGAGCCTCCTTCCTTCCTCTTGTCGGGGACGAAGTAGGTGATGGTGACGTTCGGCTGTTCGCTGATGTGGGCGAGCAGGTAGGCCATCTTCTGATCGAGTTCCTTCTGTGTCGATTCGTCCGGGGCGATGAACGCTTCCGTCTCCCTGGCGGTCTCTCGGATAGCGTCGTTGTGACCGTTTAGGGCTGCGAAGGGGGAAAACTGTGCCGCCCGGTCTCGCATCGACATCTGCGGATGTTTCGCGGAGACGGGGTGGGGCAGGTGGATGATGTCGTCGTACTCGTGTGTCATGCCTTGTGCCCTCCTATCTGTTGGTTACGTTCCTTGGCGGTCGCACCCTCCTCGAAGTTCAACCCTTTCAGGATAGCGTTCTTGCCGAATTTTTTCTTGATGTCCAGCAAAGCCTCCTGTACCTTCCGCTCTTTCTTCTGTGCCGCTTCCTTTCGGGCGTTCTCTTCCTTTTGCGCCTCGTAGTCGACGAAGAGCTCCAGTTGGACAGGCTGTTTTTCCCTCTCTTGCGCGCCTTCGTGCAACACCCTTCCAGCGGTGATGTTTAACCTCCTGACCAGCAGGTTGGGGTCGATGATCTTATCGAATAGGCTGGTTGCGGCCTCGATGATCGCATGGGTGGAGGAGGTGTATGCGGAGAGGTTGCAGTTGCCATGCGCGGGCTTGGGTACGGGCTTGCCGTAGTAGCTGGTGGTGATCGCTCCATGGTAGGCCTCCCTGATCTCAGGGCGGGTGAGCGACTCCGCGTCATAGTCTATGTAGAGGCTGATTAGGTTGGTGACCAAGCGCTTGTCCACCAGTTCGAGGGCGAGGTTGTCCGCCATCTCCTGTACCACCACCTTGGTCTTTTTGTAGTCGTAGGGGGAGGAGAGCACTTGCCCGTTGCCGATCGAGTGGTTCTCTGGCTGGTATCCTTTGATGTCGGCGATGGTGCAGGGTTCCCAGCCCCAGGCGTGGTCGATGAGCAGTTCCGCGTTCACGCCGAAGAGTTGGTAGAGGAAATCCTCGTTGTTCAGGGAGCATCGGGCCACCTTGCCCATCGTGTCCATACCGTACATTTCCAGCTTGCGGGCGATGCCTTTGCCCACCCGCCAGAAACTGGTGAGGGGACGGTGGTCCCAGAGTTGTTGGCGGTAGGAGAGTTCGTCCAGTTCCGCGATGCGCACCCCGTCCTTGTCCGCCGGTATATGTTTCGCCACGATGTCCATGGCTATCTTGCAGAGGTAGAGGTTGGTGCCGATGCCAGCCGTGGCGGTGATGCCGGTGTGCTCGAACACGTCGCGGATCATCTTCATGGCGAACTCCCTCGGGGTCAGATGGTTGCTCTTGAGGTAGTTGGTCGCGTCGATGAAGACCTCGTCGATGGAGTAGACATGGATATCCTCCTCCGAGACGTATTTGAGGTAGGTCTTGTAAATGCGTGTGCTGTAATCGATGTAGTAGGACATGCGGGGAGGCGCGACGATGTAGTCCAACGCCCAGTCCGGATGTTCCTCCAGCTCCTTCACGAAGGGAGATTTCCCCGTGAGTCGGTGCTGGGGCGTGGCCATCGCGCGGCGGTAGTTGACCCCTTTCACCAGCTGCACCACTTCGAAGAGGCGCGCCCGTCCGCCGATGCCGTAGGCTTTCAGGGAAGGGGTGATCGCCAAGCAGATGGTCTTCTCCGTGCGGCTGCTGTCCGCCACCACGAGGTGGGTCGTGAGGGGGTCGAGCCCTCTTTCTGCGCACTCCACGGAGGCGAAAAAGGACTTCAGGTCGATGGCGATGTATGTGCGGTTCGTGGCGTCCATAGTGTTGCAAAGATAAGGATTGGTTGGAATTTTCTGGTGCCTGATTCGTAAATAGTGAATAGCTAGATAGTAAATAGCTAGATAGTAAATGGCTAAATAGTAAATGGCTAAATAGTAAATAACTAAAACCTCCCGAACGGGTGTTCATTATTTGAATATTTTTTTATATTTGTATTGTTTAACGAAAAAAAAAGGCAAGGAGATGGTGCGCATAGCTCTCGCGATCATATTCACATTTGTGTTGTCATTCAGGCTAATGGCCGATGATTGTACAGTGGGGGACGTCATTGAAAAAGATGGCATCTCCTACAAGATCCTTGTCTCCTATCTTGTGGTGGACAAGAAGGAGTCGCCCGACACCATAGAAGGTCCCGACAAGTTTTATTGCTCGGGGGAGGCGATGGTCATACATGTCGACGAGAATCTCAGAGACGTTGTCATTCCCCCTGCCGTAAACAGATTCAGGGTTGTGGGCCTTACCGATAGCCTGTTCTATGGGCATGAGCACGATAGGATATGGCTGCCTGAACTACAGTTCGTGGGGAATGGCTGCTTCGCTAAGTTGAAGATGGGAAGCGGGGCTCTGGTTGTGCACAATGTTGCTAATTTTGGCGTAGGCGTCTTCGATGACCTTGACGCCGACCTGATTTTTGACATATCCAAGAGGGTCGCTTGGGGAAATGCTTTCTATCGAATGATGGAAGACTCTTCTTTGGTCCAGAGCCAACCCAAGGGGTTAGTGAAAATCAACACACGGATGCTGAGCCACATCAGGTATTGTCGGGTGTATGGTGATTGTTACAGTGCCACGTCAAACAACTTTAAGAATTGGATCCGCAAAGCGTTCAATGATGATGATGCTTTTCTGAAGAACGACCTCAATGACAGGGGGGATAACCTTGGCATGAGATCTTATTATACGACATTCTCGAAAGCCAAGGACGGGTTGGTCATCGTGTCGGGCGCCGAGAATGTGAAAGGCCTTGGATTCCCATGGGGAACCCTTACCCGTGATTATTATCGCCAATCCAAATATTCGGTCGTCAATAAGAAAAAAAGGCGGAAAGTCGTGTACTATCAGGACTTTATTCCTGTGGCGGACGCTACACAGAAAAGGGGTTGGTATGTCAAGTTCATAGGCAAAGAGGGAGAGGTGAGTTTTACGTTGAATGGTAAACTGATGAAGAGATGAGGAATGTGGTGGTCATATTATTCATGCTTCTCTTTAGCTTCCCTGCGTCTGCAGACCAAAGAGGTGGCTCCTTCGAAAAAGACGGATTGATCTATGTTATAGCTTCTGAAGGGAGATTCCAGGGCGGCTTGAATCTGGGTGAAGTATATGTGAGTGGGGTCACTGTCAAGGATAGTTTCGTGACGATTCCACCCGTTGTCATCTATCCCTCGTCTTACTGCTGGAAAGACACGACGGTGATGGCGGAGTACAGGGTCTTGGGTATCGGGGCAAATGCTTTCGCTGGCGCTAGGCTGAAAGGCCTTGTCATTCCGTATGGGCTAAGGTTTATTGGCAATGGTGCGTTCCGCGATCTGGAAATCACCGATGGGGTATTGGTCGTGCCGCCAGTAAGGAGGATGATGGCCAACATATTCGATGGCGTGAAATCGGATGTGCTCCTATTGGGGGTAGGTAGCTATGTTTCTCCCCTTCCTTTGACCGAAAAGACATTCGATAACAAAGATGCCCTGCCGAATTTCTATGTGCTTCATGAAGATAGGAATCTGATCCCCCCTAGCTTGGACAAACGGGTGCTCTATACGATAGGCGTTAATATATACAAGAGATGGCTCCGGAATTCTTGGCGGACTCTCTTTGCCCAAACGGACAACTACAAGTCTAATAGGACATCCTCCTTGGAGGAATACTCTTTTCCGACTTTTTATACGGGCGGCAAAGGGAAAGCTCCCGAAATCGTTTGTAAATACAAGTCTTATAGAAGATTCGAGAAGGACGGAACGGACATCGATATGATGCCTCCTCTCGAGTTCGTGTGTAAGAATCCTTACACAAACCAAAAGGATACGTATGACGAATTCGCGACAAATGGAATATTGTTTAGATGTAAAAAAGGAGAAAAATACTCATATTTCACCTTGGATGGGAAGCCTATCACAAACGTAGAGAGTTTGTTGGATAGTTCCGGAAGGGATCCTTTCGGATTGCAGGTGCGCCCGAAGGAGGAGGTGAAGGAGGAGAACGAGGCGAAAGAACGGGAACACAATCTCAATAAGAAAGTGGATGACTTGAAAAGGGCCTTTGGCTTCTAAATAACTGAATAATAACTTTTAAAAAGAGGGAATCTTATGGAAAACATTAAAAAACTGGCATTCGGAGCAATCGCGGCATTCCTTGTGTTGCTTGGTGGTTGCGATAATTCCAAAGAAAACCTGAAGAATTGTGGTGACTATACGTGTGCGGACTCTGTCTCCAACACGCATGTCTATGGCATTGTCTGTGATGCGGACGGTAACGCATTGGACAATGTGCTGGTCACGAGCGGCGAGGACACCGTGTTCACGGACGGGAGCGGAGCCTATTCGCTCGATAAGTGTCGTGTCGTGAATGGAAGATGCGTGGTGAAGTTCGAACTCCGTGAGTTCTTCTCTGTGGTCCGCACGTCGGATATCTTCGACGGGGAAGCCCGAATCGATGCTGTCATGATGGCGCAGGACAGCAAGGAGGGAGTATCGGAAGTCTCTCGTTTCTATAATAGCCAAGGCACGACGATCGAAGTGGGTGGCATGAAAATCACGGTTCCCGCCAACTCTATGGTCTACGAGAAAGACGGAAGGGATTTCAATGGTTCCGTATTTGCCAGCGTATACTATTTGAACCCCAACTCGGATAGATTCGCCAAGGAGATGCCTGGCGGAGACATGAGTGGAGTGACTGCTGATGGAAAGTCGGTCATCCTCGTGTCATATGGCATGGTCGAGGTGACGATGAAGGATTCCGTTGGCCAGAAACTCCAACTGAGAGAAGGTGCGGAAAGCACGCTCACCTTCCCCTTCCCTGATGGTTTCACGGAGAATCAGAAATACGACAAAATCCCTCTTTGGTATTTCGACGAGGAGAAAGGCACTTGGATCGAGGAAGGCATAGCCACGAAAAATGGCAATTCCTATGTGGGAAATGTTAAGCATTTCTCTTGGCATAATCTTGACAATCCGAGAACCCGGGCGACCATCAGGGGCCGTGTGACGAATAAGGACGGGAAGCCATTGCCTTCTGTGAGGGTGACGATCTCCCAGACATATGCGTGGTCTGACAGCGCAGGTTATTACTGGACTTTTGTGCCGGAATACACTCCCGTCTTTGTGACGGTAAGGCCGGAAGACTATGGCGATTGCGTAAATGTCCCTATTTACAATGTCGGAGAACTTGGAGGAGAAACCACTTATACGCAGAACATCGTCCTCCCGACCGTGCCTTGCCTTCATGGAAAGGTTACGGATGAGGAGGACAGTCCGATGGGTGGCGTTGTCGTACGTACAGAGAATATATCTACCGTGACGAATCGGCGGGGAGAATATAGTTTCTACTATAGTGTCGAAGGTCCTTTCTCTCTATTCGTGGATGATGAATCCACGGCGATCAATAGGCGTGTGGAGTGTAAAAAATATGTGTTCGGAAACCCATGGGAGATAAGCGGCGATAAAAGCTATGACTTCATGATAGAACGACCTATACGTATATGCGGAAATCTATATGGCACCAATGGCAAATCTTTCAGGAAACCGATCCCGATCACTGCTGTCATCGGACAGAAAGAGTATGTGATACAAAACCAGCATTCCTATGGGAACGGATATGTCTTCAGTGTCTCCAACGACACGAAGGATGTCACCGTATATGTCAAAGCCGACGATGGATTCGGGGAGGAATCAAATAGGGTATATAAGGAGGTGGACAAAAAAAGGTGGCAATATATGCCTGATATTTATGTGCCGTCAGGCGTTTCCGTGTCAGGATCCGTCTTCAACAGGTGCGGTCCGTCCAGGGCAAACATATCCGTCGTGTCAGGCCATGGAAAAGACAAAAAGGTATTTTCCCAATCCGCTAAATACGGCCGCTTTGACATTGAGATGCCGGTAAACATGAAAGACGTCAGCGTGAAGGTTAAAATCGACTGCAACGGAAAAATGTTCACGAAAAAGGTGGACTTGAAGGAGTATGTAAATGACCTCGGGGAGATCTCGGTCTGTTCCGGCGAAAAACTGGAAAAGAACTGCATCTATGCGCTTATTGGAGACCGGACCGTGAAGTTCAACACGAAAAAGGATAAATACACGGAAATGTTCCAAAAGAAAGGCGAGATGTCCCGCAAGTATCAGGTCTGGTACAAGAGCCCCGACTATGGCGGAATGCTGATATTGGAAAACGAGAGTGCCCCGTTGTACGGGAAGCAACATCGACTCACTGTCTATCTGCTTACCGATAAGATGAATGTGGTAAGAGGCAGCAGAATCGTTTGGCCGGAGGCGGATAACATTTACACCTTCATCCCGGACAGTGAGATGTTCGGGGACGGCCAGGATGACGGGGAAATCTACATGTATGGATCTGCTGATGTCATAAACAAGGATGTTGACGATGAAATGCGCTCCAACTATGTCTCCAAATACTTTTTCAGGACAGCCTGGAGTGTCCTTATGGGCTCTTCCGATTCAACCACGTTCTACTCTTTGAAACTCAACCAAGAAAATACCCAGGAAATTGAAAAATTCCTGAAAGCGAGCGGGTTTACCGAAAAGACGACATTCTTGGATGACGAACAGCGCGTCACCTCAATCTTCCTTAAAGACGACGCTGAGGCTGTCGTGCATAGGAACAAGAAAAATGTAACGGATGTGACGATATTGGTGCGGGACGGGATAGGAAACGAGCCTCTTTTCAGTTGCTGGAAAGTCGATTTCAGGAATTCCACCCTTCAAAAGAGGGGTGAAAGTAATATCAATTACATGTGGAAGAATGAAGCGGACATCGCCCATCTTGTCATGTTCGGCCCGATGATGGGTGTCCGGTTTACGAAGACAAACGTGGAGGAGAACAAGTGCGGTTGCTCGAGCGGAATCGCACCGGCGGTCGCAAGTAAATAGAGGCACGTCGCAGACGGAATTGCGGGTAGGTTCTAAAGATTGATTTTCAGGCAAATAGCATTGCTTGATTAATAAAAAAGTGAATCTTTGGAACTTACCTGTAATTTTTATGTACTTTTGTCGCGGATTTAGAATCGATGGAAATGGGTACTAGAGGTTTATTGACCATCCTTATGCTGGTGGTGTCGAACGTTTTTATGACCTTCGCATGGTATGGTAATCTGAAGTTGCAGGAGATGAAGATCTCGACGGATTGGCCGCTGATTCTTATTATCCTCTTCAGCTGGGGCATTGCCTTGTTGGAGTATTCCTTCATGATTCCGGCCAACCGCATCGGTTCGCAAATCATGGGTGGCCCTTTCTCCTTGATGCAGCTGAAGGTGTTGCAGGAGGTGATCTCCATCTGTGTCTTCACTTGCATTGTGACGCTTGTCTTCAAGGGTGAATCGTTCCATTGGAACCATGCGGCGGCGTTCGTTTGTCTGGTGTTGGCGGTCTATTTCGTCTTCCGCAAATGAACACGTTCCCGGCTGATCCCCGGGTGTCTGTTTGATTGTAGTGTAAATGTTTCTTTTTTCGGATTAATTTTATATCTTTGTATGGGTATGGCTAAGTATATATGAGATAATAGGGAATAATTTTTAAGTATGAAAACTTGTAACGTTATGAAAACTATAAAGTTATATCAATATTGCAGACCTATTGCGACATTGGTGCTGTGGGTTTGCGCTTCGTTGTTGGGTTCAGCCTCCGCCGCGGTGATAGCGAGTACGGATTTTGAGCCATATGTAAATTCTGGCGATTCTGTCCCTTGGGATTTGAATTCGGTGAAGCAGGGTGGTACATCAGGAAATCGTCTTGCTACGACTGCGGAGTATGAGCCTGATGGTAGCCACTATAGAAAAACCACGGGAGCTATAGCCCACATATATAGCGTAGTGAATAATCCGGGAATATTGAATCCTAAGTATTTGGATGTTGACGAACCTATGTTCGTTATGCAGTGTGGAGATGATGTGGAAAAGGATAGTGGTAAAAATAAAACTTTTTTTGAATATTGTGTTAGCGGATTGAAACCAGGTGAGGAATTCACTATTACGATTGAGTGTTATATGTTGAATACTCCGGCGCCAAATAGTGAACCTAACTTGCATTATATGTTTGATATTGATGCTTTTTCAAATGATAATCAAGTTGTTCGCACATATACTTTGGACGGAGCTCGTATGACTGATAGTCAAGGTAGCGTGGAGTTGACACCTGGAAAGAAACATAAGGTGACAATGACTGCCAAAGCGCCCAAAAGGGATTTCTGTGTAATATTAAAGACCCCTTATTATGGTATGTTGGCAGGATATGCGCTTGGAATCTCCAGTATTAAGGTCGAAGGTAAGTTTGATCCAATTATCCGTTCTAGTCATGGGGAGGATGAAGCCTGCAAGGGGGAGCAAACTTTGTTGACGCTGGATAAGGATTACAATGCTTCAAAGTATGTTTGGCAACGGCAATCAGGAGCAAATTCTTGGGAGACCATAGGATCCTCTAAAAGTCTGTTGTATGAGATGCAACAGGATGAGGTTTTCCAATGCATTGTGGATGGTGATCCATCTAATGTGTTGTCGGTGAAGGCTATTAAGTGTTGTGAAGAGACGTTCACGGATGAGAATGGTAATGAAGTTACACAGGCTGCTTCTCGTCGTACGTTGCTTTGGGAGACTTTTGGCCGTTTCACGGGAAAGCATACCTATGTGGATAAGGATGGAAATGTCACAAATACACCAGCTAGTTGGCCTGATTACTGGGCGGATGTTTCGTATGATTTGCCAGGCCATATATTTGATGATGGTAAAACCAAATGTACGGAATGTAAAAGCGGGAAAGGCCCTGGTAAAGTGGATGATGGATATTATGCTATCGTGATTCCGACGCCAAATGGATATCAGTACCCTGGAGAAGATCCTTCGAATAACGTGACTTTGTATGCGAATTGGATGATGGGTGTAAGTTCTGACCACACTTCAAAAATCACGGGTGAGGCAAATTCGGCAGCCTTGGCTATTAATGTGGATTTCGAATATAGGGGTCTTGTGTTTGAAGCTGAATTCCCTGACATATGTACGGGAAAAACAGTGTTTTACGAGACTTATTTCGCTAATTTGTCTGCAGGTAAAACGGATTACCCTCCTATTATTACCATTAGGGTTATTGATTCTGATGGAACTGTTTTGCACGAGGTGGCAGATGTGCAGGCCTCTATGAGTGGTGGTTGGGAACAAGTAAAGGGAGAATTCATGTTGGGTGGCTCGGGAACTCGTAGCGTGAAATTGCAAGTGCTGAGTACAAACGGATCGCAAGATCCTCATAATACTAGTTATTGGAATAGTGGTAACGACCTCATCCTTGATGATATCAAGTTCATGGTCTGCTCTCCGCCTTCCTTGGAGGCTTACTCCGATATCGCCACTTTCGCGAAGGATTCCACCATCTGTTCGGATATGGAGTTCGTGATCGATGCCCCAGAGAGCGATTTGTTGAAAAATTTCTTCGGCGGCAACCATAAGTTCTTGTTCCAGTACAGCGGTGATATGGGCAATACGTGGCGCAATATATCAGGCTTGGAGGATCATAACGAGTTTACGATTAATACCAAGGATTATACTGATGATAAGATGCAGTTCCGTGTGGTGGTGGCCACCCCGAATGTGTTGGATGAGTTTGTGAATAATCCGAATAATGCGGATTTTGACGACGCTTGCCGTAACTACTCCATCACGGAGCCTTTCACCATCACCCGTGCGGG
>JAFXPK010000041.1 GCA_017527905.1 Paludibacteraceae bacterium | reverse complement strand
TGATTCTGGTGGACTTCGTGCAGTTCCAGGTGTTCGTCTTCGTCATCCTCCAAAAGATGTTGTATATCTACGGGTGCAAAGAGCTCCATGCGCAAGACTCCTTAAAGGAGGAGCGTTCGTTGGATGTGATGATGCTGATGATTTCGGTGGTGATGATAGGCAAGAGCCAGGTGAGACGTCTCGCGAAGTCGGCTTTCGGATTGGCCGTCAAGCAGGTTATCCAAAGGTTCGCCGCCCGTCTGATGACGAGGCTGGTGGTGCTGAACTTCCTGCGGCAGATGGCAAAATGGTTCGGCATCGTCCTGACGAAGGAGATGGTGGTCTCCGGGCTTTCCCTGCTCGTTCCTCTGATTTGCGCCGTGATTTCAGGACTGATATCGTTGTGGCTTTTTATGCCTATGGTGAATAAACTGCATCGTCATCTCCGGGAGTTGTCCAATGAGGGCAAAGACCCAGTGGAGACGACGTTATGCGAATGTTCCTCGGACTATTAGAATGTGAGTACTATCTGATTTTTTTTCACAAGGTTATACAGGTCTTCGATGCAAGTCACCTTGCAGATTTTGGACCCCTCCTTCTTGCGGCTCTGTAGGCATGTCTTGCAGCCCATGATGACGCCGCCTTGGTCGATGAAATTGTCCACCTGACTCTTGATGTTCTCATCCTTCTCCATCATCTCTTCCACCTCTACGCCCTTGCCTAATAGGAATATCTCCACCTGGTTGTCCCACTCCTGCGCATAGTTGGCGAAGCGGAATGCGTTGAAGACGGTCTCCGTGTCGTTGGAGTACATGACGATGCCTATGCTCTTAGGCTCTTGTGGGTCGTTGTATTTGATGTCCTTTTTTAGCGCTTGGGCAGAGAGGCTCATGACTCCTGCGAGGAAGAATGCTGTCAGTAAGAGAATTTTCTTCATGATTCCACGATTTAAAACGATTTTGTTCTGTATTCTATTGGTGAGACACCCACGTATTTGCGGAAATACCGGCAGAAGAACGACGGGTTCTGGAAGTTCAGGTCGTTGGAGATCTGCTTGATGGTCATGTTGGTGTTTTTCAGCAACACCTTCGCCTCTTGGATGAGGAACCCTTGTATGGTTTCGCTTGGTGTCTTGTTGACCGCCTGCTTGACGGCCATCGAAAGGTATTTCGGGGAGATGCACAGCTTGTCCGCATAGAAGGCGACGGAGTGCTCCACCTTGAAATTTTGGCTGGCGAGTTGGAAGAAGTTCTGGAAGATCTGCATCTCCCTTGTCAAGTATAGCTTTGGGGAATCCTCCTTGATACATGCGTTGCAAAGTTCATGCAGAAAGGAGACGATCTGCATCTTGACGATTTCCCTTCTGTATTTGTTGGTGGTGTCGTTGCAGCAGTCGGAGAGTTTCTTGATGTAGGAGAGGATCATTTGTCCGTCCTCTTCCGTGACGCTGTGGTTCACGGTGCGGATCATCGCGTCGAGGGAGTTCCAGATGGATGAACATAGGGAAATCACCTCTTTCCCATACTTTTGCGAGAAGACGAGGAATGTCGCTTTGGGGGATTCCATCTCGTTGATGTTCAGCACGCACTCCGGGGACAACAGCATGACGTTGTTGGCTGTCACGTTATAGTTGATTGTGTTGATGGAGATTTGCGCTTTCCCTGAGATGCAGAAGGCCACCACGAAGTTTTTCATACGCACCGGATAGGACGGTTTAGGTATTTGGTAGATGTCGTTGTTGTTCACTACCATTACCTCTTCGTCCAAGAATGATAGGGTTGGTATCTTCTTGAAATCTTGGATCGTGATTATGTTCAAATTTTCTTGCTTCATTGCAAAAATATCCTAGATATGACGCAAATATAGTCATTTTTTTCATTTTCGGGATTGAGAAGTTGAAGTTTGTATCATAAACAATGAATATTGTGTCTTTGTTTTTTCGGATATAAAGGGGAAATTTGCAACGTTAATATAGAAGTCTAATTAAACGATAGATAAGAATGGATATGAACGAATTAATTGAAAAGGTGAATAGGGTTTTGTCCGACGAGTTTGAAGTTGAGATTTCTGAGATCTCTGCAGACAAGAACATTAAGGAGACATTGAACCTGGATAGCTTGAGTCTAGTTGACTTGGTGGCTTTGATTGAGGAGGAATTCAGCGTAAAAATTCAAGGCTCTGAAATGTCTTCCATCCAGACGTTCGGTAACTTATACGACTATCTAGCTAAGAAGGCTTAAATTAAAGTATAAATCTAAAGCATGACGAGATTGTTTATGCAAGGTGTCGATAGGTTGTATCGACACCTTTTTTTGTGCTGATTCGTCATTTTGATAAGAGGACGAAGTCTTGTACGCAGACATACTTGAGTCCGTTGACTGGTCCTTCCCCAATCGCCACACCAATCTTGTCGTATCTGGTATCTCCTAGTCCGAGGATCGTCTTCCTGTGTCCAAGTGATTCCACCCCGGAGTCTATAAGCAACTGTATCGTGAAATCCAGGGCTATGTCTTTGGCTGATGACCTTGCCCCGATATTTTCCGAGGTCGCCCGGACGTTCTTGACGTATTTCTTTATCCTGGTGGCTGGCGAATCCCCGTTGGGCGAGCTGTGTTCGAACTTCTGGGACTCTATCATCTCATTCAAATGGAAGGCGGCGGCTTGGTGCAATTCCTTCAGCGGTGTGAACATCGGTAAATTGCGGGTTTTCCTCAAATCCTCCTGAAGGGATTGTACGTTCTTGTTGGTTTCCCCTTTGAGGTAGGGGGTAAGATACTCTTGCGCGAAACGGTCTCCGTCGAGTCTCGCCAAGTTGCACAGGAGAATCATTTTCTTCTCATCGGCGGACATATAATCGGCATCGGCGGCCGTATTGGCATACTTCATCTCTTCATCGGTGAAAAGATGGATCACCTTGGGCTCCTCCTTCTCCTTGGATGGTTCTTCGTCCTTGTCCTTGTTTTCTGGAAGCCTCTCTTTATCTTTATTCTCCTGGGGATTCGTGTAGTCGTCATCCCAATCTTCTTCGAAGCAGGATACGCCTATGCCTTGAAATAGTAGGCATGTCAGGCTTAGTAGTAATATATGCTTTTTCATGGCTTTGGCTTTTTGACTGGTGGTTCTGCTCTGTTTTTTCGTTCCGCGGAGGGAGAACAGATTACCCCCCTACGAGAACGTTGCGTTTCCATTAAGATAGAAAACTTTTTTGATACTGGAAAGTTTTCTGCGTTTTTTTTCTCGCCTGTTTTGGGGTAGAATATGCAATGCCTTATGATACAATAGGTTACAATCCTATTTCTGGTTCGCTTTGGATGGTAGGTATCCAAAGAAATCGCGGAACTTCTTCGTGAAGTAGGATGGGTCATTGAACCCGACATCGTAGGCGACGTCGGACACGTTGGCGTCCGAATGGGCATCCTGCAGCATTTTCAGGGCGGTGTTCAGCCTATATTCGGTGAGTACCTCCAATGGTGTCTTGCCTGTCATGGAGCGTATTTTCCTGTTGAGGGTCGGTTGGCTGACGGCCATGCCCTTGGCGAGGTCCTCTATGGATGTTTGGCTGTCGGCATACTTCTCTTTGATGACTTCCAGGAAGTCTTTCAGGAATGGGTTGATGACCTCCTCGGAGGCCAGCTCTTCCTTCGTTTCTTTTCCTCCTTCTTGACATAGATAGTCACTGAGTATCTTCTTTTGGTGTTTTTGCCTGACATCCAGTATGTTGGTCAGTTTAAGGAGCAGCTCGGATTGGCTGAACGGCTTGGCGATATAGTCGATGGCTCCGCTGAGGAGACCTAAAAGGCGGTCGCTCTCTTCATTTCTTGCGGAGATGAAGAGGATAGGGATGTGTTTGGTCTTCGGGTGTTGTCCGAGCGCTTGGCTCATCTCGATACCGTTCATGTTCGGCATTTCCACATCGCTGAGGATGACGTCCGGCTGTTGCTTCTCCGCAATCTCCAGTGCCTCCTTTCCGTCCTTGGCCACGATGGTCTGCAGGTAATCGTCCATCATGTTCTTGATGTTGTTGCAGATGAGCGGGTCATCGTCCACGACCAATAGAGTGTTGCCTTCGAGGATGGACTTGTCGATGGACATTTTCGGCGTGTTCTCCGTAGGGATATCAAATCCTTCCAACTCCTTGCTGGATGATGGTATAGTGATGAGGATTGATGTGCCTTCTCCTGGCTTGCTTTTTACGGAAATGCTTCCGTTGTTGCGTGACACGTAGTCTTGGCAGATGCGGAAACCGAGTCCGGTGCCCTTCTCGTTCTCTGTGCCTGGTGTTGTCATGTTGCCTCCGCTGAGGAGTTGGTTGATTTGCTCTTCGCTCATGCCTATGCCTGAGTCGGATACCTCGATGAACGACTTCTCTCCTTCCTGCCAACCATGGATGCGTATGGTGCCTTCCCTTGGGGTGAATTTGATGGCGTTGCTCAGCAGGTTGCGTATGGCGGTGCCCATCATCCTCGAGTCCGCGAACGCATAGTGGCTCAGCTTGAAGTGTTGCTCCAGGGTTATCTTTTTGTCCTCCATCATTCCTTTGAGAAGAAGGATGACGTTGTTGGTGACGAACTTGAGGTCGATGTCGCTCGGGTGGCAAATGATTTCGTCTCGCTTGGACTTCGCCCAATCGAGTAGTTTCAGCATCTCTCGTTGCAGCGTCACAGAGGACTGGTAAGTCTCTCCTATGAGGTTCCGCTTGTCCGTGTCGCTCATTTGTTTCTCTTTCCCCATCCACGTCTCGAGGGCACCCACGATGGCGAACATAGGGTTTTTCAGGTCGTGGGCGATGACGGAGATCAGGCGGTCTTTGTCCTGTAACGCCTGCTTGAGTTCGGTGGTCCGTTCGTCCACTTTCTTCTGGAGTATGATTTGTTCCTCCTCCATCTTGCGCATTCTCCTTCTGAAGATGAGGAGGATGATGGAGAAGACGAGGAGGGTCATGAGTAGGCGGAACCACCAGGTGGACCACCAAGGCGGGAGCACTTGAATTTTCATGGATATTTTCCTGCCGGGGCATTCTATGTAAGGGCGGAAGGCTTCCACTTCCAGTATATAATCGCCTGTAGGGATGTGGTTGAAGTTGATATGCCTTGTGTTGTCCATCTCGATCCAGTCCTCCTGCATGCCTTTCAGTCGATAGCGGAGCTTCACCTTGTTCGACTTCGCATGGTCGATGACGTCCACGGCGATGGTGATGTCCGTCCCGCCATGTTTGAGTGTCAGTTCCTTTATGTGGGCGATGTTGCCGGCCTCCAGGACAGATGTGCCGGGAGCGATTTTTTTCCTAGAGACATAGAGTTCGGAGAATCCCATATGGCTGATGGCCGTGTCCGGGACGATATGGGCGGGGTCGAAGGTGTAGAAGCCTCCGTTGGTGCCGAAATATATCCTCCCTTTGGAGTCTCTGAAACCTGCTTTGATGTAGAAGAAGGATTGGGCGATGTCGTTGTAGTCTCCTTGCAGGTGACTGTATTCTTTTTTCTCGCAGTCGAAGGAGATAATTCCGTCGAAGGAGGCCGCCCAGAACCTGCCCGTCAGGTCTTGGATGATGATTCGGTAAAAATAGTTGGGCAGGAAATCCAGCCTTGTCACCTCTTTCCCGTCGCTGCTGTATTTGTAGATGCCATGGTTGCTGGTGGCGAAGAGGTTACCCTCTCGGTCGCACACGGCATCGAAAATGACGAGCGGGTCGTGAGATTTGTTCATGAAGAGTTCCGGATAGATGGCGTGGGTTGTGTTCCCCTCGACATACCATAGCATGTTGGTGGAGAGCACCCATAAGGAGGAGTCCTTCCCCGGAATCACCTTGGCGATCCATTTGCTGACGATGGAAGGGAACGAGTCGTCGTGCAGGCATAGTTTGCTCCATTTGTCATGTTTCAGGTAGAGGTCGTCGTTGGCGGTGCAGGCCCACAACACACCGTTCGGGGTTCGTCCGACGCTGAAAAACATTCGAATAGGGTTTGTGATGCCGTCGAGCGCCATGGAGTGGGCGGAGCCGTCCCTCGGGTCGAATTCGAGCAGTCCCGCGCCCCATGTGGCGGCGATGATCTTTCCGTCGCCAGCGTATACGCCTGTGACATTGTTGTTGGGCAAATCATAGTGTTTGATCTCCTGCATATCACCGGAGAGCGTATAGATACCGTCACCGTCCGTTCCTACGATGATGGTGCCGTCCTTGTCCTCTTGGAAGGAGGAGCAGACCTCTGTCGGGAAGCCAATGTCCCCCGAGAAGGTGACCCCATCTTCGCTCTTCTTGCTGTAGGACCAGATGCCTGAGTTTTGTGTGCCGATCCATATCTCCCCGTTATTGCCCTTGGCCAATCCGTAGATTTTTTTGATTTCATTCTGCGCCTCGCCGTAGGGGATAAGGTTCTTGAAATGTGCGTTGGGGGAGATTGGGTCGTCGGTGTACCAAAGTCCGTCACCGTCCGTGGCGAACCAGTACCGTCCGTCGTCCGTTCGGATCATCTTCATGACGCTATGGAAGGGGATGGCTATCCGTTGTACCTTACCCACCTCTTCCGTGGTGGTGTCTATGATCCATAACTCATTGTTCAGGAAGGTGACGACCACTTTGCCCCCTCCTAGGGGGATGATGCCTGATACGTATCCGCAGCCGTCATGTTCTATGTCGAAGCAATGGACAACTTTCCCTTGTTCGTCGATGACGTGGAGCTTGTTGATGGAGCCGACCCAGAATCGGTTTCGTTGGTCGACGTACATTGTGTTGACGAAGTCTATCTTCAGTGCGTCGAAAGCTGGGAACCGGGAGTTGAATGCGTCGGTAGCCTTGTCGTAGTGGTAAATGCCCCCGTTGGTCTGCAGGTATTGTTCGCCCGTTTCGGAGATGTAGACCGCCCGGACCTGCGTGTAGCCGATACTGTCCAATTCGGTGGGCATTCTGTCGATGAAATCGTCTTTTTTTCTATCGTATTCCTGGAACACGCCGCTAAATCCGCCTACCATGATTCGGTCGTGGCCGATGTGCCCGACGTACATGATGTCATTGCGGTGTAGGTTGGGGTAGTCTTTTTTCTGGTGGTGTTTGAAGTTGATTCCGTCGAACCGTTCCAATCCGAAGTCTGTGGCGATCCAGACGAATCCTGTGGAGTCTTGCGTGAGGTTGAACACCCTGTTGGATGCCAGACCATCCTTCGTGGTGAAGTGTTTGAAACGGGCATACTCCTTCATCTCTTCGGCCTGGATGATGCCGCAGAACACCAAAAGCAGAAATATAAGAGTGCCCTTCCTCATTGTGTGTCGGTTAGAAATCGATAATGTAAATATAATTTATTTTTTGAAAAACAAAGGAATTGTGTTGGCATTAAATCTCGTGCGATGGGCTTCCTTAGGTAATTGCCCCGTCCGGGATCCGGCTATGTGAAAATGACAAAGGCACAGATATTGTCCGTGCCCTTGTCCACCACTATAAGCAAATAAAGATGAAAAATGACCCCTTATTTGATGAATTTGAAGCTACCACCGTTGTTTGTTCTAACGAGGTAGACACCTTGATTCAGTGAAGAAATATCTACGCCCTTGCTGTCCAAAGTGCCAATCATGAGAATCTTTCCTGACACGTCGCTCAAGTTGAATTCAGTAGCCTCAGCGCTTTCGTTGCACAAGTACAATCTGTCGTTGTCCACGCAGATGCTGTTGTTCAGCGAGAGGATGTCGTTCAACAAAGATTCTTCTCCTGGATCTGTCATGTGAGCAGCTATAGAGGCTGCCTTTTTCTCTTTGATCTTGTTGAGGAAAGTGATCATTTCGCCAGTCAAACTGCCTTCCACACCGTGGCCACCTCCGTGAGGGTGGTATTCACAGTCTTGTACGTTTTTTGCGACGAGGTTGTCATAGAATTTCTTACCCTCACATTGTGGAACGATGTTGTCGGATGAACCATGCGCCACGAATACAGGTGCGTCTGTTTCGTCAATGAAGGTGTTTGCGCCAAGCAGGGCGTGCTTGTCTGGACATTGTTGGTCGTTGCATCCACCTACCATGTCGTTCTCTGGTGACATTTGGATAGGGTTTCCGCAACCTTTGTCTCGGCAATCCACCGGACCAGACCAGTCGCATACTGCATCCACCCAGCTGCTCTCCTCGGTATATCTACCGAGATTGCCTTCGATGTTCATCGTGGCGGAACCATAGGTGTAGTTGTCCTCCACGTTTCTGGTCACACCCATCAAGGATGCCAAGTGACCTCCTGAAGAGAAACCGGACACTGCGATGAAGGAGGTGTCTACGCCCAACTCTTGTGCGTTACCGCGCAAGTAGCGGACAACCGCCTTGATATCGTTGATTTGTGCAGGGTAAAGCGCATCATTGTATGTTCTGTGGTTAGGAGTCACGAGGATGTATCCTGCTCCCAAAGCTGCTGTACCTACAGTACCCAAGTCTGCGGAACCTTTGGAGTTGTTACTTCCCCATGCACTACCGTAGATATGGATAAGTACTGGGTGGGTTGCCTTTCCGTCATCTTTCGGGAAATAAACGTCCATCTTGTGTCCGACATGGTTATCTCCTACATAATCGATGTCGCCCTTCTTCTGATAGTCGCCGATGTTGCCGGAGTTGCCGCTGCCTTCACCACCGAAGTTGAAGCCGCCGCCACCGAAGTTGAAGCCACCGCCGCCGCCCCAATCCCATTGGGCGAATGCGCTCATACTACAAAGACTTAATGCTAAAATTAAAATCCTTTTCATGATAGTAAAAATTTAAAGTTCGTTTAATTAATTGTAATACTTGAAATCCTATATACATTCTACTCTTAGAAAACAACATCGCAAATGTATGGTCTCTCGCCAAACTTCTTCGGTATTATCCAATCAATAACTAAAAAAATTCGATTATTAGGTGAATGAATCGTGTGATTGTATTTTTGTAATTTACTTATTGTTAGGTTGTTATACTGATTATGTCGTGTCGTTGCCTAGAATGGATGCGGTATGGTTGTGGAATTGTTTTTCAGGCTATATTTTCTTCTGGTGAACCAATTGGGAACTCTTCTCGAAGGGGAGTGGAGCCCATAAAAAAAGTTGGCGGAAGAAAAATTCCTCCGCCAACTTGCTTATTTGCCCGATTAGGGGTGTTATTTTTTCAGAGCGATTATTTTGGCGTTTCCGCCTTGTTTAGGTTTTGCGAGGTAAGTGCCTATGTTGAGGCCTTTGCCCTTCATTGCGCTTTCGAGCTCGTACTCTGTTGCTGTTACGTTGGTTACGAAGATGCCCTGTAGCGTGTAGATCTCATACTCCTGTTCCTCGTTGAGGGAAAGGGTGTTTTCCACACCTACGTTAGGGTGGTCGTTGACAGCCTTGAACTCAACCTTGTCGATGTTGACATAGTCAGCCTCGATTGACACCTTGAGGATGTGCTTGCCTTTCTCGAGTTCGCCAGTCTTTCCGGTGTACTCCCTGAATGTCTTCCAGTCGCCTGAGTTCTTGACGCTGACAGCCTCAGAGATAGCCTTGTCGTCGATGTAGAGCTTGAAGGAAGAACCGTCGCTACCGGAAGCTGCATAAGCGGTCCAATTGTACTCGTCGTCGTACTTCACTTCCAACGTGTACTCCAACCACTCGCCGGCTTTCGTCCATCCGATGGCAAATTTTCCGGTCTCGAATTCCTCGATGTCCACGCCTTCGTTCGTACGGTAGGCTTTACCCTCGTTTTTGTCGTCGCTGTCCGAGTAGGCCATTCCTTCGCCACCCTCGTCGTAGTTCTCCATCTCCACGGCGCCAGGCAATACGCTAGCGATTCCCTTGTATGGAGACTGTGGAGCCTTCACCTCGAAGTTTTTCTTGGCTGAATTATAGGTTTTGCCCTTGTTGTCCGTCATGACAGCGCTGAACTCGTACTTGCCGATCTCCAAGCCCTCGACGCTCACCTCGAATGGTTCGCCGGTTACGGTCTCGATCAGTTCTTTCCCTTGGTAGAATGCGATGGACTGTACGTTCGTGCCTTCCGGCAACGTAGCCTTGGCGGTCAACGTGACAGTCGCAGGAGCCTCACCGATGCTTGGTGAGAGGGAGAGGGAAACACCTGTAGCGGAATATTTACCGCAGGCGGTTGAGTACTGTTTGAAGAAGGCCCACAATGCATTAGAGGTGTGGAATCCATTGTTGGATGGTTCATGTCCACGTCCGTTGACAGAGTAGAGGATTACCTCAGTGTCGCATTCTCCGTCCTTGTAATGGAGCTTAGAGTAACCATTTCCTGTTGTCTCTTCTGGCGTCATGTTGCACTTCATCGCTTGCGCGAATTTTTTCAAGTAGTCCTTTATACCGCTGTAACTCATGATGTTGTCAGCCGTTCCGTGAACTTCACAAATCGGCACAGGACGAGAACTTGATGTATTGGCACCCATCAAATTGTACCCGGAGATTGGTCCGAAAGCGGCAATTTTGTCGGCAGCCTTGTTGAGCATGTAGTAAGTAAATGCACCACCCAACGAGAAACCTGACATGTAGACGCGCGTTTCGTCAATGTTGTAGTTTTGTTTAATCTCTGAGATGATGTCCAACATGAAGTTCACGTCGGTCATGCCGTCGAGGTCCCAACCCGTTTGGAATGATTGTCCCCATGCGGTACCTGCGATTCCCACTGGATAAACCACTACGAAATTGGCTGTGTCAGCTAAATTCGGCCATTGGGTATCATTTTTTTGACCTGCGTAATCACAGTTCATTCCGTGGCATGAAATGATCAGCGGACGGTTGTCCGTGAGACAATCCGGTACATAGAGGAAATATTGTCGACTCTTCCCTCCTGTCTGAATGGTTTTCATACCATTGAATTTTGCGGCCATAGCAACCACGCTAAAGAGTGCCGCGACTAAAAAAATAAATGTTCTTTTCATGATAAAATGTATATTTGGGTTATTTAAGAATGATCACTTCGGATCGCATACCTCCTTTCTTTTGGGCTATGTAGGAGCCCTTCGCGAAGTTGTATGCCCTGAGTCCTTCCTCGATGCTTGTCCCGGAGATGTTTATGACACCCATCAATGTTCCTTGCATCGAGAATATCTCATACACACCGCTCTCCACGGTGTTATTGTTTACGAAGAAGATGCCCGTCTCGTCATGCTCGTTGACTGCCTTGAACTCGATGTAGTCGATGTTGGCGTAGTCTCCTTCTATCTCAATCTTCAGGATATGCTTTCCCTCTTCCAATTGAGTGGTGGTACCCTCCACAAGTGAGTAGGTCTTCCAATCTTCCCCTTGCGGCACTTTGATGGTTCCGCCGGCGATGTCCTTCCCGTCCATGCTCATGTTGAATGCGGAACCGCTCGCGCCTGAGGCTACCTTCGCCGCCCATGTGTAGGTGTCGGTGTATTTGACGTTGACGGTATATTCTATCCATTCGCCCTTAGCCGTCCAACCCAACACGTAGCCGCCTTCACCGTTGCTGTCGATGTCGACGCCCTCGTCCGTTCTGAAGTCACTGCTCTCGGCACCCTGGTTCTCGGCGTCATTGTCTTCGTAGGCATAGCCTGCACCACCGACATCGTAACGCTCCGCCTCCACTTTTCCAGGCAATTCTTGGGCGATGCCCTCGTAAGGGCCCTGCGCCAAGCGTGCGCTGATTGTCACTGTAGGCGACTCGAATGTCTTGCCTGCGTTGTTGGTCAGGATAGCGTGGAACTCATACTTTCCAGGCTCCGGGATCTCGTACTCGAAGGTGTAAGGAGCCTCTGTCGCGCTGCCGACCAGCTCTTCGCCTAAGTAGTAGTCGGTCTTTGTGATTCCTTCCTCTGATGTCTTGACGGTCAGTGAGATGGTGGCTGGAGCCTCTACGCTATTCTCCGAAGCGATGATGGAGACGTCAGCCTTCTTGCACATCCAATAGTCGAACTCGAAGTCGCCTGAATAGATGAAGAAGATGTCGGAGACGCCCGAAATCGCTTTCGTGAGTGTCGCGGTCACCTCTCGCAGTTGTCCGTTGGTGTTAGGAACTGAAATATAACCGATTACATCTCCGTCCACTTTCCCTTTGCAGATCTTGATGGCACCCTCTTTCTTGGAGGACACGTAAGCTGAGATGATGCTTGCGCCCTCGCCGAAGTCCACACCGGCCACTCCTGTCCAGTTTCCTGCCGCGCCCGTGGTCACCAACATATTGGATCCACCGTTCTTCGTGTCGATTCCGGCCATCCAGGCCATCGTTTCGGCCTCTACCTTGTCGAATGGGTTCACATACTGGATCTGATCCACGCCGGAGCGGGTTCCCTTCGCCTTGTTGAAGGTCGCGGTACTCTCATCCACCGAAAGGTAATCGATGTTGGTGGAGCGGTAGCCGAGGTCCTGTCCGCCTAGCCTTGAATCCTTCATTTGGAGGAGCAATGCGTGGTAGGCAATATACCACTTGTCCTTGAATTTGAAGGCGGCGTGGTGGTTGTTTCCTCCACTGCCTTGGAAGAACTCGCTATGGTTTGGCAGGAACATTCCTTTGTAGGTGAATGGTCCCATCGGATCCTTGCTTGTCATGTAGCAAATTTGCGCATTGCTCATAGGGTTGCCCGTACAGTCCCAGTTGGAGCAGTAGCTGTACACGTAGGTGTCGCCCACCTTGTTCGCACCGGCATCCTCGAAGAGGTAAGGTGGATTGATGGCTTTGGGGCTTCCATCCAAGCTGGTGTAGTTCGAGCCCAATTTCACGACACGTGCGGTCCCCGGGTCTGATTCCTTACCTTTAGGCACTCCTCCACCGAAGTAGAGGTAGGCGATTCCGTTATCGTCCATGAGGACAGCCGGGTCGAAGAGCCATGTCACCGTATTGCAGGTCGGCGTACGGCTGGAGACAAGTTCGGCTCCGATAGGATCCGTCCAAGGCCCATATGGTGTGTCGCTGGTGACAACACCGATACCGCTACCGTTGTTGGCGAAGTAGAGGAAGAATTTCTCCTTCCCATTTACTGTGGCGTGCATGGCGGTAGGCGCCCATGAACAGTTTGCCCATCTGGCGGCGCCCGAGCTTCCGGCGACAGCCATGACACCATGGTCGGTCCAGTTGACCATATCCTTGGAGGAGATACAGTTAATCGTATGGATCTGTTCGTATGAGTTTGTCACGATGCTGTTGCCGCTGTATTTGAAGTTATCGCTGGTCATGTAGATGAATACCTCATCATCATAAACCATCGCATATGGGTCCGCACCATATCGTTGCGTCATCAACGGGTTATGGTCGGATTGTGGTTTATATCCGGATGCTGCGCGCACCCCGCTGAAATAGCTCTCAGGGTTTGCGTTTTGGGCAAATATATTGGCAGACATGGCTACACAAGCACATGCCACAATACCTTTGCCGAGTAAGTTTTGAAATGTGTTCTTCATGACGTATGGTTTTAAATTTCTGTTCTCCTTTTTTCTCGGATGACACACTTGTCATCGGTGCAAAAGTATTCATGAAAACTACATATCTCTGTGAATTAAAATTCAAATAATAGGATTTTTTTTTCACAAATCCATCCCTTTTCAATTCACAGTACCTTAAAAGTGCTGCATTTCAATGAATTAAACCTAAAATGCTACGAATCACTCGTTTTTTTAATCGAAAATCTTCTGCCACAAAAATATATAAATTTTCACACATCCAAACTTTTTCCCGATTTTTCGTCTAATTTTTGCAGTAATTTTTCCATGGTCTCCCCTAAAACGGGGTGTTTGAATTCGGGTGCGATCTCCGCCATGGGACGTAAAACAAAGTCCCTTTGCTCGATGAGAGGATGTGGAATAGTCAGTTTTTCGCCTTTGTGGATAATGTCGTCGTAGAAGAGGATGTCGACGTCGATGATCCGGTCTTCGTACCCCTCCTTGGTGTGTACCCTTCCCATTTCACGCTCGATGGCCTTGGCGATGTCCAGGCATTTCTGGGGCTCTATCTCCGTCTCTATTTGGATGACGGCGTTCAGGAAGGTGTTGGGGGACTCAAAGCCCCATGGCTCCGTCTCGTATAGGGAAGACAACGCACGTATCTCGCCCATCACGGATCCGATGATGATCGTCGCATCCGTGATGTTCTTCTTTTTGTTTCCGATGTTGGTGCCGAGTCCGAGAAAGACGGTTGCCATGTGGGGGAGAGTTTTTAGTTCGTTTTGAAGTTGTATTTGATCTCCGCAAGTTCGGAGTTTGCCTTCACGATCTTCTCTTTCAGCCCTTCCTTGTACTTCGCGAGCTTGTCGGCCAAGTTCTTGTCGCTGAGCGCCATCATTTCGACGGCCAATATGGCGGCGTTCTGCGCACCGTTCACGCCCATTGTCGCCACGGGTATTCCCGGAGGCATCTGGATGATGGAGAGCATGGCGTCCAGTCCGTCCAACATGCCCTTGATAGGCACTCCGATGACGGGTAACGTCGTGCTGGCGGCGATGACACCCGGCAATGCGGCGGCCATTCCGGCACCTGCGATGATCACTTTTATGCCTCTTCCTTTGGCGGAACGGGCGAATTCTTCCACTTCGTCGGGCGTCCTATGGGCGGAGAGCGCGTTCATTTCGAATGGCACTTCCATCTCGTCCAGGAATTTGGCGGCTTTCTCCATGACCGGTAGGTCGGAGGTGCTGCCCATGATGATGCTAACCAATGCGTTCATTTTCTTATGTTTAGCTATTGTTTTTGTGTAAAATGTTTGTTCGATTAATCCATGAACAAAAGTAGACAATTATTTCCTGAACGCAAAAGGATTTTTGTTGCCGGAAGGGTTGCGCACGAGTGATGGACTATGTCGATGATTGCCAGGAATGGTGGTTGGGTAGTTGTGTTGTGGGGACTATCCCATATTTATTATTTATTTATTATTTTCAGTGTTCCCCATGTTCGTCAGAGTGAATTTTAATATACCATTCCCATGTGTAGACTGAAGATATCGGGTCTGATTGGATGATTTTCTGTAGGTCTTTTTTTATATCCTCGCATTCGTCTAGGTAGAAGATTTTGTTGACAGGCAAGGCGAAAATGGCCAAAATAGCAAGAATCATTAACCCTCCTTGTATCTTATAGAGAGCATCTCCTTCTCCTAGTAGAAAAGCGAAAAACATAAATGCCCATATCAAAAGCATCGCATATGTGGCGATATATGCCACTTCCGAATAATGGCAAGTGACATTTAAAGATTCATTGTCACAGGTGATTCGGATGTGTGGGGAAAGAATGTTTCGCGAGTTGTTCTGTTTTGCGTAAATGATATTCTGTTTTTTATCCCAAGAACATAAATATTTTGGCTTTTGGGATAAATAAGCCGAATATTGCATGCTTTCCAATTCCGCATACAAATGTTCCATGTCAACCATTCCATATTTAAATTCGCAATAGTTTTTCATTTCATATTCAGTTGTTTACAAATTTTCATTTCCTGGTTGACATTGTGTTTCGCGACGTATATGGTTTCCCCTTTTGCTTTTCGCCTCTCAGTTTAGCCATATAGGCGGGCGGTTGGATCAAGGCTCCATTTCGCTTGGTTTCTCCGCATCGTCCGTGAAGTCGGTCGCCAGTCGCAGACCGATGATGCTGGAGGCGTAGTTCGGTTCGCTCTTATTCCGGCAGGAGACGCGGCAGAAGATGGCTGGTCCTTCGAAGTAACCGCCCCTGACGACCCGCTCTTTCCCCTCAGGCGCGCCTTCCGGGTTGATCTGTTCGGTCTCCGTGTCGGTAGTGTAAGGTCCGTACCAGTCGGAGCACCATTCCCAGACGTTGCCGCTCATGTCGAAGAGGCCTATCTCGTTGCCCTTTCGCTTGCCGCCCGGACGTAGTTCTCCGGCGTTATCTTTGTACCATGCGACCATCCTGCATTCTTCGCTGCCACTGTATTTTTTGTTCTCCGAATAGATTCCGCCCCTTGCGGCGAACTCCCATTCCGCCTCGGTCGGGAGCCGGTAGCTCGTTCCCATGAAGTTGTTGAGCTTGCTGATGAATTTTTGGGCGTCATCCCATGATATGTTGGTGACGGGGAAGTCCTCGTCCCGCACGTCGCTAGGGTTTTTACCCATGACTTCCCTCCATTGCCTTTGCGTGACGCAGTATTTGCAGATGGCGAAACTTCTCACGAAGACAGGGTGTGCAGGCTTCTCGGGGGCGAAGCATTCGTCTTCCTGTTCGGCGGTGCATCCCATGGTGAAGGAGCCACCCTCCACGAATACTGTTTTGAATTTCAGTATCGCCTTTTTCCTCGCGATCTGGTCTTCCCTGTATGCGTTGGACTGCTGTTGCTCCTGAGGGGCGGCGGGCTGCCCTTTGGCCGCTTTTTTGCCTGCGGCGTATGCTCCCGGGATGGACAGTGCCGCTACGAATAGTATGGTTGTGAGTCTCTTCATGTCATCATTCGTTTTCGGACTCTTCGTTGATGAGGATTCCGCTTTTGGTGAAACTTAGTTCGATATCGTTCGGCTTGTTCAGCCTGATACGGTAGCCGTAGCTCTTCTTCTCGACTCTACGGATGAATTGGTCGGGGTATTTCTTGCCCACATACTTGGTCATGTTGTTAGGCAATTGTTTCAGGAAGACGTCAGGCATCGCCTTGTTCTTCGTCTTGACGGCGTACCAATTTCCCTTCCTGTCGAAGTCGATTTCTGTTTTGTCGTCCAAGGTGATTTCTATGTCTCCGTCCACATCCACGTAGATGGAGGATACCTCTGTCCCTTCGAATTGGCTGATGAATTTCTTTGCCACGGACGGCACACGTTTGTCTTCGGGGTCGTTGCTGATGAACTCTCCGTCTTTGGTGAAGCTGATCTCTATCTTGTTCGGCTTGTTGAAGGCGATTCTGTAGATGAGGTTGTTCCTGCCGAAGCTTTTCTTCGCGATTTTTCGGATGCTCGCTTCCCCGTAGTTCTCTTTCAGGTAGGAGTCTATGCTGCCTGGCAGTGATTGGAGGAGGGATGCGGGCACATCATTTTTCTTGAAGTTGATCTCTTCCCATTCACCGTTCTCGTCGAAGTCGATCTCCGTGCCGTTTTCTAGGATGGCCGTATAGCCCATTTGCGTGATGGTGTCCATGACTTGGGACACAGGTATGTCGCTGAAGTGCTCCGAAAGGAAGCGGGTGGCTCCTTGGGGAAGTTTAGACTCGTTGACGTCGTTGCAGGCGGTCAGGAATGTGCAGACCGCTCCGAAAAACAGTGCTTTAACTATAGATGCCTTCATAAAATTCGCTTTTATGTTTATTTGCTCAAAGTTATATTTTTTTTCCTTTCTTTCGCCTAATGTATGGTAATTTTCAGAGTAATGACGCTTTTCTTAAGGTGAAAGATGGTTCATTTCGCATGACCAATAGCCTTGTGAATCACATTTTTCCGTACATTTGTGATGGTTCAATACTTTATTCTTATGTTTCTGATTTTCGATGCGGGTTCCACGAAGACGGATGTCCGCTTGGTCAAGGAGGATGGTTCATGTGTCTCTGCCGAGTTGGCGGGGATTAATCCTTTTTTCATGGATGCGGAGGCGATACGTTCCGAGTTGCGACGCTCTTGTCAGTTGGTTTCTCCCTCCTCAGTCGATTCCGTCTATTATTATGGAGCGGGGTGCGTGGCGGATTATGAGCCTCTTTTCGTGGATGTCCTCTCTTCTCTGTTCCCGAACGCCAGAGTGGAGGCGCATAGTGACCTTTTTGCGGCGTGCCGTGCCACGTTGGGTGATGGTGCGGGTATCGCCTGTATCTTGGGTACGGGGTCCAATTCCTGCTATTTCGATGGTTCCGTTGTGGTGAGTAATGTGCCTCCGTTGGGCTATGTGCTTGGCGATGAGGGAAGTGGTGCTACCATGGGGAAACAGTTGGTCGGGGATGTCTTGAAGGGGTGCGCACCCGCAGATGTCTGTGAGATGTTCTGGAAGTGGTATGGCGCTGACCGTAAGGACATTATGGATGGAGTCTATAGGAAGAGTTTCCCGAACCGGTTTCTGGCGACTTTCACACGTTTTCTGGCGGAACATATTGACCATCCATACTGCCGGAGCGTGGTGGAGAGATCTTTCGTCGCCTTTTTTGAGCGCAATGTGCTGCAATATCCGACGGATGTGCGGGAGATGGGTTTTGTAGGTTCCATAGCTGCCCATTTCTCTGATATCCTGCAGGCGGTCGCCGGACGTTATGGATATGCCGTGCGCACTATCGTGGCGCGTCCCATGGATGCCTTAGTGGCGTACCACAGGGGAGTGTCATTTCCTGCGTAGCGTCACGAGAGGGATGATCATCTCTTCGATGGAGATGCCTCCGTGTTGGAAGGTGTTCTTGTAGTAGGAGACGTAGTAGTTGTAATTGTTCGGATAGGCGAAGAAATCGTTGTTCCCCGCAAAGATGTAGGTCGAGCTGACATTGAGCGAAGGCAGACCGATCTTTTCCGGTTGTTTGATGGCCATCACCTCTTTCGGGTTGTAGTCTAGGTTTTTCCCCACTTTGTATCGAAGGTTCGTGTTGGTGTTTTTGTCACCGATGACGCGTATGGCTTTGTCCGCACGGATGGTTCCGTGGTCGGTCGTGATCATGATTTTGACGTCCTGTTGCGCCAGTGCCTTGAAAAGGTCTAGGATCGGGGAGTGCTGGAACCAAGACTTGGTCAGCGAGCGGTAGGCGGCTTCCGTCGATGCGAGTTCCCTGATCATTTTAGAGTCTGTGCGGGCGTGCGAAAGCATGTCCACGAAATTGTACACGGCCACGTTCAGTTGCTTGCCTAAGTGTTGCGGAAGTTCCGTGACGAGCTTCTCTCCCGCCGAAGGATCGTTGATCTTATGGTAGGAGAAGGTGTACTTCTTCCTGTACCGGTCTATCTGGGACTGCAGCAACTCCTTCTCATAGATGTTTTTGCCTTCGTCATCGCCTTCTTCCACCCAATATTGAGGGAACATCTTCTTGATTTGCGCGGGAAGCAATCCGGCGAAGATAGCATTTCTCGCGTATTGTGTGGCGGTCGGGAGGATGCTGCTGTAGATCTCCTCGTTCTCCACGACAAAATCGTTGGACAGCAAGTCCTTGATCACCCTCCATTGGTCTAGTCTGAAATTATCTAGAATGACGAGGAACACTTTTTCTCCGTTGTCCAGCGCCGGGAAGATGCATTTCTTGAAGAGCTCATGGCTGAGCATCGGACGTTGGGCGTTGGGGGTGAACCAATCCTCATAGTTCTTTTTGATGTATTTCACGAAGGTGGAGTTGGCCTCCTCCTTTTGCATCCGTAGCAGGTCTTGCATCTGACTGTCCGCATTCTCCAACTGTATCTCCCAATAAACCAGTTTTTTATATACCTCTACCCAATCCTCGAATTGGGTTGATTCGTTGATGAGCATACCTATCTTGGCGAACTCGGTGCGGTAGTCGTCTGTGGTGGTGGAGGAGACGATCTCAGTCTTGTTGATGTTCTTTTTGATGGAAAGCAGGATCTGGTTCGGGTTGACGGGTTTGATCAGATAGTCCGCGATTTGTTTCCCGATGGCTTGTTCCATCAGGTTCTCCTCCTCACTTTTGGTGATCATGACGATAGGAACGCTGGTGTCCTTCTCCTTGATGAGGGAGAGCGCTTCCAAGCCGCTGAGGCCAGGCATGTTTTCGTCGAGGAATATGATGTCGAAGTGTTGTTCCTTGCAGCATTGCACCGCGTCTTTACCATTGTTGACGCACACCACCTCGTAGCCTTTCGCCTCGAGAAAGAGGATGTGTGCCTTCAGCAGGTCTATTTCATCGTCAGCCCAGAGAATCCTATCTTTCTTCATTTTCTATCTTTTTAGGTATAATCGTTTGTACAATTCCATGTAAACGTTGATGTTACCGCTTTCCTTCAATGCTTTCAGGTTGTCTTTGGAAATGACTATGTTGCGGTAAGGAGTGCTTCCGAACGCGTTCTTCACCTCTACGCTTTTCACGATTTGGGTGAGATAGGACATGCCTATCTCCGCCGAAGGCATGTCGCCGATCACGAATATTTGGGAGAAGTCTTTGGACGATGTGGTCTCCACGCTTAGGTTCAATAGCGCATGGTTGTTCTTGTTGTACTCGTTCAGAGCTTTTGTCACATCGCTCTCGTTCACTTTCCCGTTGACGATGATGGCGAGGCAGTGGGATGATGACGGGTCGTAGGTGTAGAGCCCTTTGTATTTCCGCAATTCCTTTTTAGGTTGCTCTTGGACCGTTTTGTCGGACTCCTTTTGCTCGGAGGAAGACTCTGGGAGGGTATTCTCCTTCTTCTCTTCCGGTTGAGCGTTGCTCTTCTCCTCTGGTTGAGGTGCGGCCGCCTTCGGTTCGCTTGCCGTCTCTGTGGACGGTTTCGTCTCTTCTTTCACTTCGGTGGCTGGTGCGCTTGTCTGTGGGGTCTCGCTTGGGGTGGAGGTCACCTTCGCGCCGTTCAGGTCGTCACCCTCTTTCACGTCGAGCTTTTGGGTGGTGGTGGCCTCCTCCAGTTCCTTTTTCTCACCGACGAGCTCGATGTTGGTCTTGTTGGAGCGTTTGTTTTTGCCAGCGATGTTCTCTCTGTAGAACTTCTCGTATTGCTCCACGGTGTAGCCTTTGCCGATCAGATCCAGGTTCTCTGGCGTGATGAGCAGGTACTTGTAGTCTGTTCCGCTGAGGAGGGATTGTATGCCTTGGTCCGCGATCACACCGTTGATGTACCAGAGGGCTTCCTCGTAGTTGTCGAGTCCGGAAACGGAGAGTATGCCGTCTTTGACGTTCAGGTCGAAGTCCTTGATGAGGAACTTCGTGAAGTTGTAGGTGGCGGTCTCGTAGAGGAGTTTGTTGGAGTTGACCTTTGTGGTGTCTGTGATGATCACGAAAATGTAAGGGGAGTCGAAGCTGGCTGTGAACCCTTTGTTGTCCACCACACCGTTCTCTTCGGCGATCTCTTTCCTGTTTTCCTCACGCAGAGACATCAGTCCGCCTGCCGATTTGCCTTGTTCAGGGTTGTTTCCTTGGTTGATGAGGGCGAGGATGTCCTTCGCCATGGAGGAAACGTCGCTGTTCGGGTAGCGTTCCAACAGGTTGTTGAGAGCGGAGGAGAATGTGTCCTTCCCTGCGGTCTTTCCGATGCTCAGTGCGTTTAGGAGCAAGAACTTAGGCATGAGGGATGACACAGGGTAGTTGGCCTCCATATAGGCGGTGTTGGTCTTTACGTCGTTGAATTGTCCGTTGAGGAAAGCTGCGTAAGTTTTCTCGTAGAGGGAGTCTTGCACGTCCTTCATCCTCTCGAGTTTCTCCTTGAAGTCTGGCTGGGAGAGTATCTTCGCGTACTTGCTGTCCGGGTATTCCGAGAGGAGTCTGTCCCTGTATTTGTCGGCCAATGGTATATCGTTCATTTTGCCGGCGATTCTGTAGCAGCAGTAGAATCCGTCCGCTGTGCGGGGGTCGTTCGGGTAGCGTCTCGCGAATTCCTCGAAGGCTTGGAACGCCTTCTCGTAGTCGTTCAGTTTCTCGTCGTAGATGACGCCTAGGTTGAAGAGTGCGTCGGCGAGTTGTTCGTTCGAGATCTTTTTCTGCTCATCGCTGAAAGGAATCTGTTTCAAGTAGTATTCCGGACGTTTCGGGTTGGCCTCGTTCGCCATGGTTTGCTTGTTAGCTCCGTCCGTAGACTCTTCTGAAGCCTCGTCGGAGTTCCCCATGTTCAGGGCGTCCATGTCGACCATGTCCGACAATGACTCTTCCGAGAAGACGGCGATGGTTTTGTTTTTACGGTTCCAGTTGTCCTCCAGTCTTCTTTGTCCGAATTTTTTGCGGAACTCCAGTTTTCCTTTGTCCACTGTGCTTTTGACGTAGAAATACCAGGTGGATTCCTGCGCGTTTCCTAAGGCGCGTTTGTCCATGACAGCCATGTTCTCTATCTCAAGCTCCAATTGCTTTTGCTCCTCGTATTCCTTCTGGCGGCGTTCTCTTTCTTTCTTCTCCTCCTCGATGATTTTGGCGATTTGCCTGTTGATGGCGGCTGTCAGGTCGCCTTTGCTTGCGGTGGAGAGGATGAGTAAGCTATCCTGCAGCTTGTAGGTGTTGTAGTTCTGCACCAGTTCGTCCAGCACGGAGGCGAGTCGGGAAACCCTGGCGTAATCGTCGTGCTTGTGGTCTATCAGAGAGGAAGCTTCCGAGAAGCAAGGTTGCGCCAGCACGTAGTCAGGGCGTTCGTAGTAGAGGTCGCCGAGCGTGATGAGCGTCTGTGCCTTCTCCTTGCCGTTGCGGGTGCTTTTCTCTACGGACAGTAGGTAGTTCTCTACTGCTTTGGCGGTATCCTTCTTGGCGAGGTAAATGTTACCGATCGCATAGTAGATTTGGTCTAAATAGTCCTCGTTGTTCTTGTTCTTGGCCATTTTCTGTAGGCGGATGACGAGCGATTCGGTGGATTGTTTGTCGCCTACCACTTCCGTCTCCCTGATCTTGGCGTTGAAGGACATTTGGTAAGTCGGATTGGCCTTGATGACCTTCTCGTAAAGTGTGAATGCCTTTTCCTTATCGCCTAGCAGTTGGTATATCTGTGCGGCCACGAAGTTGAAACGGGTCCGTTGTGTGCGGTCTTTCTCCGTTTCGGCGGCCTTCTCCAGGTAAGGGAGGGCGGCCTTGTATTCCCGCTGGGTGACGAGCAGGTCGGCCATGGCTCCGTTGTATAGGTTGGAGAGCGATGGGTCGATCTCTTCCGGGTCGATTCGTTTGAGTATTTCGTCGGCCTCGTAGATCCAGTCCATCTCTTTCATGGAGCGCGCCTTCCAGATGTTCGCCTCCGTCACGAGCCTTTGGTCGTGCGAGAAGTGCTTGGTGACGTAGGTGAAGGTGGCTGAGGCGGCCAAGTAGTCGTTGGCGTAGTATTTGGATTTGCCCATCAGCATGTATACTTCATCCATGTAGGAGTTGAACTCTTCTTGGTTGTAGAATGAGACGTAGTTCGGGTCACGCATCTTGCTGTAGTCCTTCTTCGGTTTCTTCTGCATGGAGCGTTTCTGGATGGCCTGCTCGCACTTCTCCACCGCCTTGTTCATGTCTCCCGTTCCGGCTCCTTTCGTGGAAGCGTCGCTCACGGCGAACACGGGGATCACGTGGGAATAGTCTGGTTGAAATGCTTCCTCAATCCTCTTGTTCCCTTTTTTGAAGGACTCGTTTGCGTTGTAATAGACGTTGTATTTCGTGTTCAGCGCTTGGTGTTTCCTGTTGAACCAAGTGTTCTTCTTCATGTCACAGCCCGCTAATGTCAGAATTGCCATTAGTCCGAACAATATGTAGGTGTTTCTTGTCCTTAACATTTACTGTTTTCCAAAGATGTTATTCCTAGTTGGGTCTCCCCATATTACTTAAACTGACTATTGCGGAGAAAATTGTGTGCCTCCTTTGTAGCCATTTGGCAAAAATACATAAAATCTGCAACTTATCCTTGATTATTGGGGTATATGTGTTGGGATTTTTTCAATATTTGTTATGAAAGGGGTGTATATGAACTTGTTTCGGTGTGATGGTGCGGAAGCTTTGTGTGTTCGGAAGGCTAGTCTGGCGCACCGGTCTTGAGGATGAGGGTGGTTGCTCCTAAGGTGATGATCTCCCCGTCGGTAATGACGCGTTTCTCCTTTTTCTGCAGGATCTCGTTCATCACGAAGGTGCCGACAAGGCTGTCGTAGTCTTCTACCTTGTGGATGATGTTCCCCGCCTTGTCCATTTCCACGTGGACGATGCAGTGCATCCTGTCCATGCTGGTGTCGTTGGTGTCGATGGGTGAGGAGATGACGGTGCCGGGACAGCGTCGGCCGAACATGTTTTCCCCGAGTTGTAGCGGGATGATTTGCTTGTGGCAGAACACGTTCTCCACGACGATGATGCAGCCGTAGGTGTAGTCCTCCTTCTTCTCTTCCTTGGGCTTGAACCGTATGCTGAATTTCTTTCCGCAGTTGTCGCATTGGATGATGATGGATGCGCCTGGCTCTATGCGGCTATCCTCGAATCTGATGAATTGTTCACATTTGGGGCATCTGATCTTTCTCATGGGTTTTCTCCTCGCATCTTCTTTGGTTATGACAATTAGGTGGGTCCTGAAGTATAGAACCTGCCAATAAAAAAAGTCTTTGCGATTCATGACGAGTTGCAAAGACTTGTGGTCGGGGTGACCCGGCTCGAACGGGCGACCTCTACGTCCCGAACGTAACGCGCTACCAACTGCGCTACACCCCGAAATCCGCCGCAAAGGTATAAAATGATTTCATAAACGGCAACGAATAATGCAAATTATCTTTTGCGGACCGCAGGATTTTTATTGGAGAGGAACCCATCCCTCCCCAACAACTTATGCCTAAAGTCTAGCGTCTAAAGCCTAGGGTCTCAAGACTAGGCGATTGACTTCTTGGACTTCGGGGAAGAAGCGGTGCTCTTCTCCTTTTTCGCAGTGCTCTTTTTCTCCTTGGTGACCTTTTGCGCCTTGCATTCCACCTTCCCTTTCTTGGTTTTGGCTTCGCCTGAGGTAGTGGTGGTGTCGTTTTTCTCTTGTTCCAGTTGGGCGATGATCTTCCCTTGGGCGTCGATGGTCTTCATGAGGGAGTTGAGTTCCTCCACGTCTACACCCTCCGGGAACTTCTCCCTGACGCGGATCATGAAGTCGCTTAGCACGTTCATGTAGTTGGTGAAGGCCTCGAACGGGGTCTCGTATGGACTGAAATGGTTGTGTACCGCTCCGTCGGAGAAGTGTTTGGTGCTCATGTAGTAGAAATGGTCGGAGGTCTGGAGGTAATACCAGTCCTGCAGGATCTTCCTGTCGGTGCAGAGCCTGACTTTGTCACGGATGCTGTACAATATGCTGAAAGCCGACCGTTGCAGCTCGTTTCCGAGCCATGCGGAGGTGTCTCGCTCCTCGTCCGCCCATGAGATGGTGTAAGGGACGTCGATGCGGTCGATCGGCTTCTTCTTGCTGAAGAGGTTGGCTGGCGTCTCGAAGTTGATGTCCGCCTTCTCCGCCATGCGCGGGATCGCTTTCAGGAACTCGAAGATGCCCGTCTCTTTGCTTTGCAGCTCGCCGAATGTCTCGTAGTTCATGAAGAGGTTGAAGACATCTTCCTCTTTCGGGCAGGCTGATATCCAATTGATTAGCTTGTCGGCTGTCAAAGGGAACTGATCCCAGCTCCAATCCGAGAAGCGGAAGGTGATGTCGTCGCTCAGTTTGTAGTTCTTGAGCAATAGCTTGAGGCGTGGGTTGCTGGCGCAGCAGTAGACGTAGTTCGGGCTCTTCCATCCCAGCACGTGCTTGGCGCCTTCGGTGATCATGCCTTTGAAGCCCATGTTGGCCACCCGCCTTCCGATGTCGTCGGAGTAGATGAGCTCGGTGTTACGGAAAGAGGTTGGTTTGTAGCCGAAGAGGCTTTGTATCTTGTTCGCATGCATCTTCACTTGCAGCTCGAATTCGTCGCTGTCCTCTTCCAGACTCGACAGGGAGTGGGCGAATGTCTCCGCCAAGAATTCCACGCAGCCTGTCTGCGCCAGTTCCTTGAAGGAGTCGATCACCTCCGGTGCGTAGAGCTCCAGTTGCTCCAGGGCGATTCCCGAGATGGAGAAGGCCACCTTGAACTTCCCTCCTGTCTCCTTGATCATCTGTAGGATGGTCTGGTTGGCTGGCAGGTAGCATCGTTCTGCGATGCGGCGTATGATCTCCTCGTTGGCGTAGTCATCGTAGTAGTAATGGTCCATGCCGATGTCGAAGAACCTATATCTCTTCAGTCTAAAAGGTTGGTGTATCTGAAAGTAAAAGCATATTGTTCTCATCTTGCCTATATTGTTATTTGTTATTTCAATCCTAATACTCTATCGTAGATGTCACGCACTTTCCAAGCTGCGTTCTCCCAGACGATTCCGTCCACCTCTTTCTTCCCTTCCACTTTCAGGTAATTATACATGGCGGGGTAGGTGATGATGGAGTATATCGCGTTCGCCATCGCATCTATGTCCCAATAGTCCACCTTGATGGCGTTGCTGAGGATCTCGGCGCATCCCGACTGTTTGGAGACGATGGTCGGCACGCCCACCTGCATCGCCTCCAACGGGGAGATGCCGAATGGCTCCGATACGGATGGCATGATGTAGACGTCGCTCGATTTCAGTATCTCGTAGACCTCCGTCCCTTTCAGGAACCCTGTGAAGTGGAAGCGGTCGCCGATGTTCTTGTAGGCCACCATGCTGATCATCTTCTCCATCATGTCGCCGCTGCCGGCCATGACGAAGCGTACGTTCTTGGTCTTCTGCAATACTTTATGGGCGGCCTCGACGAAGTACTCCGGACCCTTCTGCATGGTGATGCGTCCCAGGAAGGTGACCACCTTGTCCTTCGTGTTGTGGTGGGGCTGGATGGCCTGTATCTCCGGGCTGAGCGGTTCCACCGCATTGTGCACGGTGGTCACTTTGGCGGGGTCTATGTGGTATTGGTCGATGACCGTGTCCCTTGTCTTGTTGCTCACGGTGATGATATGGTCCGCATGGTCCATGCCCGCCTTCTCGATGCTGTAGACGGTAGGGTTCACGTTGCCGCGGCTTCGGTCGAAGTCAGTGGCGTGGACGTGGATGACGAGCGGTTTGCCCGACACGTATTTGGCGTGCACACCTGCAGGGTATGTCAGCCAGTCGTGCGAATGGATGATGTCGAAGTCTAATGCCCGGCTCACGACACCAGCGACCGCATCATAGTTGCGGATCTCCTCCTGCAGGTTGTCGGGGTATCGTCCCGAGAACTCGATGGAGCCGATGCCGTTCGTGCCGATATGGTTGTTGTCCTCCTGAATGCAGGCGCGCATACGGTAGTATTCGTCTGGGCTCATCCTTCCCGCCAACTCTTGGTTTAGGTAGTCCCAGTTAGGGTCTCTCCAAACCACCGGCACTTTGTTCGCAGCGATGATCCGAAGAAAACTTTGGTCTTCATCTCCCCATGGTTTAGGCAACACGAAGGTGATTTGCATGTCCTTTTGTGCGGACATGCCACGGGTAAGTCCGTAACTCGCTGTTCCTAAACCTCCTAGGATGTGCGGAGGAAATTCCCAACCAAACATTAATGCTCTCATATCTATTCCTTAGTCTTTCTTATGGTTCTTTAGGTTCTTAATTGTGCGTAATATCTCTGCGACGTTCATCGCGAACGAGAGGCCACCCCTTCCCTTGTAAGGCGGGTTCCCGTCGTACATCTCGCAGAGCGTTCCGATGCATCCGACGAACATCTCTTCCTCTATGCCGATGAGCGCCCTTTCGGCGAAGAATATGCCGCTGTTCTTGTATACGCTGAGGTAGGCCTCCACGTACGGTCCGAGCAACCATGGCCATGCGGCGCCTTGGTGCTTTGAGAAGGTGCGGGTGTCTTCGTTCCCTTCGCATGATCCTCTATAGTTGGGGCTCTTTGGACTCAATGATCGGAGGCCCTTAGGTGTGAATAGCTCTTTCGTGGCGATGTCCACGATCGCTTTCTTCTGCTTGTTCTCCAGCGGAGAGTATTTCAGGGATGCGGCGAATATCATGTTCGGGCGAACCGACAGCTCTTTGTAGTTGCCGCTGACGAAGTCGTAGAGGTAGTAGCCGTTCCAGAAGGTGGCGGAGAAACTCTCCTGCACCCTGTTCGCGTAGTTTGTGAGGGTCTCCGAGAAATGTTCCTCCCCGAAGTCCATGGTGAGGTCCGCGATGAATCGTAGTGCATTGTACCACAATGCGTTGATCTCCACGATGTAACCGCTTCTTGGCGTGACGGGCTTTCCGTTGAAGGTGGCGTCCATCCATGTGACGGGCGTCTCCCATCCGTTGGAGAACAACAGGGCGTTGTCATGCACGAAGAGGTTCGGGTGCCTTTGCCGAAGGATATATTCCACGATCTCTTTCAGAATGTCTCCATATAGGTTCCAAAGCTCCTCCTTGGAGGTCGCCTTGCCATATTCCTGCAGTGCCCATGTCACCCATAACAGCACGTCTGGTTGGTCCAAGCCCTCCACATCCCTCTCTATCGGCTTGCCGTTCATGAAGTTGCGGATGGCGGGGATCATGGTGTTCATGATCTTCTGGAAACCGGACGTGTCGTCGAATGCGAGCGAGACGCCCGGTAGGGAGATGAACATGTCCCTCGCCCTGCATTTGAACCAAGGATAGCCAGCCAATAGGTACAACTCTTCAGGGTTCTTTCTGCAGAAGAGTTGTTGGGCGGAGTTCTTCAGACAGTTGAAGAAACTCGTTCGAGTGGTTCTTCTTGTGATTTCATCGAAACATATCTCCGCCAACTTCGGACAAT
The DNA here is from genome assembly GCA_017527905.1 of Paludibacteraceae bacterium. Classification (GTDB taxonomy): domain Bacteria; phylum Bacteroidota; class Bacteroidia; order Bacteroidales; family Paludibacteraceae; genus UBA1181. The sequence continues at coordinate 72,984 of JAFXPK010000041.1, read as the reverse complement.
CCGCTTGGCTGACGCCTGCGGAGAAGATGACGGACTCCCCTTTCTTGATAGGCAGTTCGAAGTATCCAGGGACAAACAGGTCTTCTTTGTAGTAGTAGCCGCGTTCCATCTCCTTGAAGTATTCGATCCCCTTGTTCCAACTGGGCTGGGAGACGAATTGGACGGGCTTGTTGAATTGCATGAAGAGCCTTGGATAGCCTTGGTAGAGGCACATGGAGATGCCGTTCTCCTCCTCCTCGTAGGCGGTGTTTATCTGATCGTTCTCCATGCAGAGTTCGTTCACATTCCTGAAGGCTAGGAACGGTTTGAACCGTAGAATGGTCTCGGAATGTGCGTCGAGCAACGTGTATTTGATCAAAATCCTATCCTCGAATGATACGAATACTTTCTCTTTGGAAAGGATGACACCGCCCACACGGTATATTTCGGAAGGGACAATATCGAACTTGAACTCCCTCTGGTACTTGTGCCCGTGGGGAGCGTAATAGTCTCCGTTGTATTTGTGAATGCCTAGGTTGAATTCGGCCCCGTGCTGTATCACGGTCTCGTCCAAGGATGACAGGAGAACATGGTTGTCGTTGTCCAAGTTCCTTACCGGAGTTACTAATAATCCGTGATATTTTCTTGTGTTACAGTCTATTATGGTTGTGCAATGATAGGCTCCCGACTTGTTGGTACGTAGCATCTCCCTTTGTTGGGATTGCTCCAAGTTGGTTAATAACGTCTTGTCAAATCTCAGATAACTCATGCCACATCAATCTATTTTTCGTCAAACAATACTAGTCAAACAACACTAGAGAGAAAAATTTGTTAAATATAGGCTTTTTTCCTGAATGCATCGCTCTAAAATCCGCTTTTTTTCTTCAACGGCTTCGTCGTGATTGATTCAGTTGCTTTTTTTTACGTTGCTATGGTGTTTTTCTTTATTTTTGTGGTAAAAATTCATCTAATATGTTAACTAGAGGAGGTTCCTCTCGTAGGGAGGAGAAAAGTAAGATTGTCACTTTCCATGTCAAGGAGGAGGCTATCCTTTCCGATTTTGTCGCGAAAAAGATCGGTAGCATGAGTAAAACCGCACTGAAGCGTGTTTTGTCGCGCGGACAGGTCTTCGTGAACAATCAGGTGAAGACGCAGTATGACTATGCGCTCCGCCCGGGGGATGTGGTCGCCGTCGATTTCGCCAAAGAGGCTACGGGCTTGAAGAGTAGCCGCGTCTCCGTTTTGTTCGAGGATGATTACCTCGTCGTGGTGAACAAGTCGGAGGGCGTGTTGTCCGTCGCTACGGATAAACAGGAGGATTATACGGCTTTCCGTGTGGTGTTGAACCACCTCAAGAAACAGAGCAGGAACAACCGATTGTATGTGGTGCATCGTCTGGACCGTGAGACCTCCGGCGTGCTGATCTTCGCGAAACAGAAGGAGGCCCAAATGCTGATGCAACGCAATTGGCAGCGGGATGTCAAGAGTAAGGTCTACTACGCTATCGTCGAAGGCGTGGTCGAGAAGGATTCGGGAGAGATCCGCACGTGGCTGAACGAGGACCCTAAGTCTAAAAAGGTCTATTCTTCCGACTTCGATAATGGGGGTATGGAGTCGGTCACCCGCTATGAGGTGGTGAAACGTCTGAACGGCTACACTTTCCTGAAGGTCTTGTTGCTGACTGGTCGCAAGAACCAGATACGTGTGCATATGCAGAGCATCGGTCATCCGATCATCGGTGACAAGAAATATGGGGGCTCCACTTCCCCTATCGGTCGTATCGGATTGCACGCTTCTTCCATCACGTTCCGTCACCCTATCACGACTAAGCTTATGACCTTCGAGGCGGAATTGCCAGAGAAGATGGCTCGTTTCGTCCGTAAATAATCGTTGCTATGAATCATAAATTGGATGTTGTCAGGAAACGGATGGCGGAGTTGGGGGTGGACGCCTACATCGTCCCTTCCGAAGATCCTCATCTGAGTGAGTATCCGCCCGAGGAGTGGAAGTTGAGGCAATATATCTCCGGATTCACGGGTTCCGCGGGCACGTTGGTGGTCTTGTCGGACGAGGCGGGGCTCTGGACGGATTCGCGCTACTATCTGCAGGCGGCTGCCCAATTGTCTGGCTCCGGCATTACGCTTTTCAAGGATGGCCTGCCGGATACGCCTTCGTTCCTGAATTGGATCGCGGGTAGATTGTCCAAGGGCAATGTCGTGGGCATCGACGGCTCGTGCTTCTCCGCCAAGAACGTGGAGTCGTACCGCACTTTCTTTGAAGATTATGGTATCCTTGTGGTCTCCGATCTCTCCCCACTGTGGGACGAGGGGGTGCCGAGGAAACGCACATCGCTATATGGTTTGCCTGTTGAGATTACGGGTCTGTCGCATCGGGAGAAACGTGAACTGATCTTCTCCAAGACGGAGGCGGATGCCCTTCTGTTGTGTGCTTTGGATGAGGTGGCTTGGACGCTGAACGTACGTGCCGCCGACACTCCGTATAACCCTGTGGCTGTCGCCTATGCGGTGGTGGGCAGGAAAGGGTCTGTGTTGTTTGCGGAAGAACAATGTGTCTCCGCCTCCTTGCGGGACTCCCTTGCGGAACAGGGCATCGAACTGAAACCGTACGACAGCGTCTTCTCATACGTGGCTTCCTTGCCGAAGGATTTCAAGCTTTCCGTTGACCCCTCCAAGACGAACTCCGCCTTGGCGGAACGGATCGGTTGCCGAAAGGTGGTCGAGACCTCTCCGGTCGCTTTGCTGAAGGCTTGCAAGAATGATACGGAGCTCTCCGGCTTTCGCCTCGCGATGCGGAAGGATGGCGTGGCGCTCTCGAATGCCTTCTCTGAACTGTATGAACGGGTAGGGGAGGGTGAACGCCTGACGGAGTTGGATGTCGCTGAGGTCTTGTTGAGGCATAGGCGTGGGCAACAGGATTTTGTCTGCGAGAGTTTCTCCACCATCGCCGGCTATGCCGCGCATGGGGCGGTGGTTCATTATAGCGCCACGGAGGAGTCGAACGCGGTGATTGGCAAGGATAGCTTGCTGCTGGTCGATTCGGGCGGTAATTACCTCCATGGCACGACGGACATCACCCGTACGGTCTGCTTCGGCAAGCCTACGGCGGAGCAACGCCGCGACTACACGTTGGTCCTGAAGGGACATATCGCTGTGGCGATGGCTCATTTCCCGGAAGGAACGCAGGGGGCTCAGCTGGATGTGCTGGCGAAGATGCCTCTGTGGCGGGCTGGCGCGGATTATGGACATGGAACGGGTCATGGTGTCGGCCATTTCCTTTGTGTGCACGAGGGTCCTCAAAGTATCCGGAAGGTGCAAAATGGAGTCTCCTTGCTACCGGGCATGGTGCTTTCCGACGAACCGGGGGTCTATCGGGAGGGGAAGCATGGCATCCGCATCGAGAACTTGGTGGCGGTGGCGGAGGGCGAACAAAGCGAGTTCGGTCGTTTCCTGCGCTTCGAGACCCTCACGTTGTTCCCTTACGATGCTAATTTGATTGATATTGAACTCCTGACGGATGAGGAACTGGATTGGGTGAACGATTACCACAAGAGGATATGGGAAGAACTTTCTCCTTCCGTGTCAGATAAAAAAACGTTAAAATGGTTGGGTAAAATGACTTCCGCTATTGGTCGTTGATAAATAAATTCATTAATTTAGCGAAAATTTTTTGGATTAGAGTCATGAAAAGATTGTGTATGATTTTGGCGACATTGTCGCTATCCGCTGCATTTTCCGTGGCAGTGGGCGCAGGCTATAAGATTCAGCTGAATGTGAAGAACATGAAGAACGAGCCAGCCTATCTGGCGTATCACATGAACGGGAAGACCTACTCCCGCGATACCTTGCAGTTGGACGGAAAGGGTAATGGAACTTTCACGGGCAAGGATAAGTTGGAAGAGGGTATCTATATCATCTATTTCAATGCGGAAAAGTACTTCGATATGATGGTCGGTTCGGATCAGAACATCAAGGTCACCGTCGATACTTCGAAAATTGACGAGGCGGTTGTTTCAGGCGCCGCTGAGAGTACTGAGTTCCAGAATCTGAGGAAATTCCTTATCCAGATGAATACGGAACGTATCGATCTGCAGAAACAGTACAAGGATAAGAAAATCGATTCAACTAAGTTCTATGATACCTTCGACAAGATGACGGATAAGGTGATGAAGTACCAAAACGATATGATCGATCGTAACAAAGGTAATTTCCTTGGCGCCTATGTGAAGGCTACGATCCCTGTCGAGACGCCTTCGTTTGACGAGGTGCCGGACTCTATCCGCGCATATACCCGCTACCAGTATTTCAAGCATCATTACTTCGACAACGTAAATCTGTGCGATCCACGCTTCTTGCGTACTCCGTTCTTCCCTTCCATGGTGGACGGGTTCATCTCCAAACATGTGCTGCAGGATCCTGACACGTTGGCGGAGGCCGCTATCGATTTGATCGAGCGCAGTAAGTGCGACACGCTCACCTTCCAGGTGATGACGAGCAAAATGATCAACTATGGTATCTCCAGCAAGATGATGGGTATGGATAAGCTTTGGTTGCGCCTCGCTGAGAAGTATTACTTCACGGGTCAGGCCAAGTGGGCGGATTCCGCTTGGGTGGAGTCTCTCCGTAAGGAGGCTAAGAAGATCCGCTATAACCTGGTGGGCGACAAGGCTTATATGCTTACGATGCTCGATTCGACCAATAGAGTGAAGAAACTATCCGACATCACTGCGGAGTGTGTGTTGGTCTATTTCTTCGAGCCTTCCTGCGGACACTGTAAGAAGACTACCCCGGTGCTTCACGACTCAGTCTACACGAAGTGGAAGGACAAGGGCTTCGAGGTCTTCGCTTGCTACACGCAGACGGACCGCGACGAGTGGATGAAGTTCGTGGAGAAGAACCATATGCAGGATTGGATCAACGTGTGGGACCCTTACCGCGAGTCTTACTTCTGGGAGTTCTATGATACCTCCGCTACGCCTGGCGTTTACTTGTTGAACAAGGACAGGAAGATCATCGCCAAGAAGATCGATATGCAGACGTTGGACATGATTTTGGAGGAGGAGCTTGTGAAACGGAAGGCGAAGAAGAATTAAGAGTTGAGAGTTAAGAATTAAGAGTTAAGAATTATAGGGGGATATTCGTCTCCCTATATTTTTCTGTAGGTGATTCTTATCATGTCGGTCCCCGTAGAGACGCAAAATCTTGCGTCTCTATAACAAATGCAATGTGTTGCGTCTCCACAACGATGCAATGCGTTTCTGCAATAATACGCAGCAATGCGTTACGTTTGTGTGAAACACATCGTAGAGACGCAATGCCTTGCGTCTCAATAACAAATGCAAGGCATTGCATTTCCGCACAATACGTTGCGTCTCCACAGCAATGCGTTACGTCTGTGTGAAACACATTGTAGAGACGCAAAATTTTGCGTCTCTACGAAACGATTCATAGATTCTACGGAATGAATTTATAGAACCCACCATAGGGAAGGAATGATCCTTTGTGGTCTTGGTTGTGCCTTCCTCTTTTGTTAATCGTAAAATATTATGTTATGGCTTTGATTAAATCAGTGAGGGGCTTTACCCCTAAGATAGCCGAGGATGTTTTCTTGGCGGAGAATGCGACCGTGATTGGTGATGTGGAGATTGGTGAGGGTTGCAGCATTTGGTTCAATACGGTTTTGCGGGGGGATGTCAACTCCATCCGCATCGGTAAGAACGTGAACATACAGGATGGCAGTGTGCTCCACACGCTCTATCAGAAGTCCACCATCGAGATAGGCGACAATGTCTCTGTGGGTCACAACGCCACGATCCACGGGGCGAAGATCTGTGACAACGTCTTGGTGGGAATGGGCTCCACCATTTTGGATGGCGCTGTGATCGGCGAGAATTCCATCGTGGCGGCGAATGCGCTCATCACGCCTAATACAGTGGTTGAGCCCGGTAGCCTCTATGCGGGCGTGCCTGCCAAGAAACTGAAGGATGTCTCACCGGAACAGACCAAGGAGATGATCCATAAGATCTCCAACAACTATCGGATGTATGCTAGTTGGTATAAGGAATAGTAACGAATAGGAGAAATGCCTTATGAAAAAGATTTTGTTTTTTATCCCTCTTTTTGCTTTGCTCTATGCATGCGCCAAAGATGATGTTGAGACAGTGGCTGCTAATGTTTTATATGAGGAAGAAGAGTTAGCAGATTTAAGTGGTGATGAATACGAGCCTGAACCTGAGCCTATGCCTTTGATAGGGAATGAACTTCAGTCGGTTGGAAATGACATTGTCGGAGACTCTGTTGGTGAAGCTTTCGTGAAGAAATTGGAGAAAAAAGTGGAGTTGTACATCGTAACGGATTCTGTCGACAGGGAAAAACGGATGATTGACAGATTGCTTAAATTTTGCGGAGGGTATTCGGAAAAGGAACGGTTCGGGAAAAATATGCCGAATTATGATAGTTGGAATGAGGAAAAACATGTCGTGGGGAAAGGCTATTCCCTCTTATTGCGTGTCCCGACCTCCAAACTGGACCTCTTCTTGGATTCTATTTCTTCGGGTACGTCAGGCGAGATTACGAGGAAGTCGATTGCCGTGACGGACTTGAGCGCATCGTATTATGATAACCTATCCCGCAAGAAATCTAAGGATGCGGCTCTTGAGCGTTATAGGGAATTAATGAAACGGGCCAATAGCGTTTCTGAGATCCTTGAAATACAGAAGCAACTCGATAATATCCAGGAGGAATCCGACTTGGCGGCGACACAGATGAAGAGGATCGACAATCGTGTGTTCTATAGCACGGTCGAGCTTGATATTATGTCGAGTGAGTCGGTGGCCGCAAAGGAGGGGAATGCTGGGGTGTTCTCTCAAATTTGGGATAACCTCAAGTCTGGTTGGACCGGTTTAGGCCATTTCTTCCTTATCTTACTGAAATTGTGGCCTTTGACGCTCGCACTTTCTGCGGGAGTCTATTTCTTCATCAAGCATAGAAGAAAGAAGAAGGCGGGAAAATAAATAGCTTGCCGTTCCCTTCCGACATGCGTTGTCGTCCGTCTTAGGGAATGTGTGTGGCGCAAAAATGAGGGCATCATTGCAAAAGAACTTGCGATGATGCCCTGTTTTTTTTGAATTGACCTCGTCGAACTATCGTTTCAAGAATTCATAATTCAAAATTACCTATCCTTTCTTGATTGTTAATTTCTGTCCTGCCGATTTGAAGGCTTGGAAAGCGTATAGAACAATACAGATTCCGCATACGAGCAACGCCAAATAGATGTCTTTTTTGATGACGCTTGCGATCTCAGGCACTTGTGCGTACGCATATGCGTATAAAAACAAATTAGACATAGGTTCGCCCGCAAATTCTTCGTCCTTTTTTAACTCGAATGCTATGTCGGCTATGACGCTTATGTATGTTCCGATAACGACGAACAGAAGGCTCGTGACGGAAATGATCAGGACTCCGATCTTGTCTAATTTTCCTTTTGCCCAGGAATATCCCTTGAGTGCAAGGAAGTAGTAGACGAATCCTGCGATGGCCGCGATTTTCCCTAACATGATGAATATGAAGGATACCAGTATGCCTGGTATGGAGAAAAGGGATGCTCCCAAAAATCCGCGAAGGTAATTCCCCGGTGCAGCTTCCTCCTCTATGTTGGCCTTTTCGAAATCTTTCTCCAACTCCTTGGCGCATTTCTCGCATAGAGGGACAGGAACACCACTCAGTTCGTATATGTCTATGTTCGTGTCTTCCGTACAATCCTTCCCGTAGCATTGGATTTTAGCTTCAGGGTATTTCTCTGCGGTGTACCCTGAGATGTCCTCTAATACTTCTTTGATTTTGTCTTTATTGGAGGATTTGAATTCGAGGTCCATGCTGGTTCCGTCGTCTGTATCTTTTTCGACCTTCTTCGCATATCCGTCTTTCTCCCAAGATTTAATCCTCTCTATGTCGCTTTCGTCAAGCTCGATTGGAAATTTTATCGATACGCATATCTTGTTATTCTCATCCTCGTGTATGATCACGAATGTGTTTTGTTGAAATCCGTACAAGAAAACATCGTTGCTCTTGAATCCTAATGTCTCGTTTAATTCTTTTAATGCTGAACTCATTTGTTGTGTCTCCTTCCTTTGTTTTTCCCCACAGGTGGGGCATGACAGGGTGTCCTGCCACCTTACGTTTAATACTATTACCTTTTTTACTCTTTTAAATGATTTTATAGATTATCAACACAAATGTAGATTAATTTCTCAATATTCCAAATATATTTTATGGAAGTTTCGTCGTTTTTTGTGTATTTGTATTGTGAGGTGCCTTCGCTTGTCTAGGAGGTGAGTGATGGGACAAAGAAAGGGGATGCCATCTGACATCCCCGTATTTCTTCATTGACGACGTCGAACTGACGCCTCGGAATCTGTTATCATCTGCTATCTCGTCAAGTTGATCTTAAAGGCGATACCGAAATCCGTGGTGATGATCGGGAATCCCTCCGATACTTTTGGCGTGCTTGACTTGCAGTCGAAGTAGAGCTTGATGTTCATTCTCTCGCTGAAGACATAGTCTGCGGATAGCTTGAGAGAAAGGGCACGTAGACCGCTACTCAGTTGGGAGAATGCCTCGTCGATGATACGTATGTATGCGTCGGTGTTCTTGAAGGACAAATCGCCTCTTACGTTCAAGTCGTTCTTTATCTTCTTCTGTTGTTTGCCGAGGTTGATGATCATGCCTATGTCATCGAAACGGTATCCTGAACCGATTACCAACTCTTTGCTGGATGATTCGAGTATTTGGTTGCCAGGGATATCCAATTGGACATTGCGTGACCGTTTGAACTCGCACTTCAGGCTTAAGCTGTTCTTCAGGCTTGCGTCTATACCGATGAGAGGGGAGAACTGCTCGTTGATGCTAACGGATGACACGTCATATTTTGAGGTGACGTTGTTGAAGTCCTCATACTCTCCGCTGGTTCCGTAGTAGTCGCTTCCGTAAAGGTTGTTTGTCCATTCCAAGAGCGAACCGTAAGGACCTAGGCTATAGGTGCTCTTGTATGAATGGTTCACGTTGAACGACTTGAATGATTTCTTTATTGGTTCGAGGCGCATCAGCGAACTGCAGGTTATTTTCCAGTTCGGGATGAGGGAGGTCATCATGCTCTTGAAGTTTCCGCTTGGAACGTACTTCAGATCCACAGACTTCGCATCCTTCTGCATATATGCGGCGTAGAAGGCAGGGATGAGCACGTCGGCGCCACTTGGATTCACGTAGTTCACCTTTCCATTGCTGTTCATCTCGCCCACTTGCTTGTATATCCTGCTCTGAATGATATTCCTGTCGCGTAGGAAGTCCTTGAACACCTCCGAATTGGCGCTGTTGGAAATGAACGATGTGCGGATGGAGAGGCAAGTCCTGGAGTAGGAGCCCGAGAACTCCTTCATGTTCCAGTCGTCCGAGTATCCATACATGTAATAGATCTCATCCTGGTTGTTCTTCATCCATGATGCGTTCAGGTCTATCTTAAGGTTTGGCAACGGCTCGATTTGCGCTTTGGCGGTGAGATTTTGTGTGATGGATCTCACGATAGGGGTTGTGATTCTATCGTCCATGAGCAGCAGTGAGTCTTGCTCGTATGCCTTGTGGATGAACTTGTCGGTGTTGAAGAATCCGAATGTGAAGTCATGCCCAGGGTTGTCGTAGTCTTGCCCGAGGAATCCGCTTGACGGCTTGTAGCCTCCGATTTCGAGTACATCTCCATGTCGGTAGTTGAAACTGATGTTCCGTACCATCATGAGGAATCTGGCCGTGTATTCGAGCGCTTTGTAGGCTCCTTTTTCACCCCTGTTGTCGGCGGTTACGACCAACGTCACGTTGTTCACATCCACGTTGCTGGTGACGTTGATGACGTTCGCGTCTATGGCGGATACCTTCACTGGTATCTCTTTCCCTGCCGTGTCCTTGACGGATACTTTTACTTTCAGGGATCCTAATCGGTGGCTGATACGTGTCTTGCTTCCCGCCTTCAGTCTCATGTTCTTGCGCTCATAAGACTTTGGCTTTTCCTCTTCCTTCTTGTCTGCCTTCGCATCCTTCTTCTTCGTGCTTGTCGTAGAAGTAGTCTTCGAATACTTCTTGTTGATCTCCTTGAGATGAGGGAACTTGTTGTATAGAGTCTCGAAGTTGAAGCGGATGTCTCCGTTCCAGTTCCTTTGGTTCTCTATGATGTTACCCGTCACAGGGGCTTGTCCCAATACCAATACCGTACCCTTGGACCATTGGTAGTAGGCTGAGTAGGATGCGTTGGATGTGATCCAATCCAAATGCGGCAATTTGTTGATTGGCACGTTGTATGTGATGTTGAATTTCTGCTCGTATGAGACAGGCTCTCCGAAGTGTTTGATGCTGTGCCATACGGTGTCTTTCCATTTGTCGTACCAGTCTATGTAACCTATGTCATCCAAATATTGTTTGTTGATAGGTATGTTGACTAGCCTGTCGCCGTCCTCATCGTCGCTGCTGATCGTCTCGTTGATTTCAGAGTTCGTGGCGGTGGAGAAGCTCAATTTGAGGTTCCTCGTCAAGTCCCACTTGATGTCCGACGTTCTGTCCCATTGCCAGTTCTTGTCGAATGTCATGTATTGGAACGTTGTGTCTTTGACGATCGGTTGCATATAGTTCCGTAACTGGGCCTCTTCGTAGTATCGTGTCATGGAGGTTCCAAACGCGATGTTCTTTGGCACGTAGTAGAAGTTGAAGTCCCTGAATAGTTTCATGTGCTGTGATTTGAACATCTTCGCCTTCTTGAAAGGTTCCACCGGCTTCGGATTGATCGAGTACACGTAATTGAACATTCCTTTGTAGTTCTGGATGTTCTCATATTCTGTTTCAGGGTTTATTTCCTCCGATTTGTTGTACCCTAAGCTGAACGAGAAGTTGGCTGGGTCGTAAGGCATCGGTTTCTTGCTTGTTATACCGACTCTTACGTTGTTGAGCGCATAGCTCTTGTAAATCTTGTTGGTTTGGGACATCTCCTTGATGGAGTCCCTGATCGCATCCGAATCGTAGTTGTCCAGTGTCTTTTTCAACTCCACATCCGTGTTCATCGGATCATACTTCGGTGAGGTGCGTTGGTGCGTGCGCGTGTAGGAGAACGGCATGTTGACCTTCGCTTTTTCAGGGAAGAACTTGCCCAATTGGACGGCTGCCGCCAAGTTGTATTCGTAGAAGTCGTCTTGGTTCCTTTCCATCACGTTGTCCTCTATGTTACCGAATCCCACTGTCTCGATCTGTCCGCCCAAAGAGAACGATCCCAAGTCGGAGAATACGATGCCTAGGTTAGCCACAGCGGCCCAACCTCCGTCTTCGTCATAGCCGGACATACGCATCTCATTGACCCAAATCTCAGCGTTGTGTGTGACGTTGTCCTCGTTGATGATACCGATCATCATGGAAGTGATGTCGCCGAAGGATGGCGAACCGATTACCGCCATGGTGTTATGCCCGTCCATCTTCGTGTACACTTCGTTGTACTTCGCTTGTCCGGATACCTTCTTTCTGTCTCGCTCCAATTTGAGGTTGGTCAATTGCTCGAATGCGAAGTCGAAATTGTTCTCCCTCGGCCATATCTCGTTGGCGTTGATGGCGCCCGCTTGGGTCATCTTCAAAGGAATCTTGTACTCGTAGTAGTTCTCCGTGAAGTCTGAACCGAAACGTACGAAGGCATAGATCCTGTTGTCTGGTATGTCTTCCCCGTCGATATATTCCTCTGCGTGTACAAACATCTTGAATCGTTTGTATTGGCGTGTGTCGAGGGCGGCTGTCTTGTATACGGCGCGCACATCGTTCGGTTCGAGGCTGTCTATGCGAAGCACCATGGACTGCTCATTTTCCTCCCTGATCTGACTCTGGCTCGGGTCGATGGTCTGCTTGATGCCAGGAGGCAGTTTGTAACCTACCGGTTTCTTCCTTTGGTCTTTTTCGTAGCATACGGAGGAGATGTCAATCTTTCCTGTTCCGCGCAACTTCGCGTATATGCTGTTGTCCACCAATCGGTCATTCTTTTCGTAGATACGCCAGTCGGTACGTACAAGCTGAAGCTCGGCGAAACGGAGGTGCTCCTCCTCTTGGAACCCTGTCATGTACATACGGATGTAGCGTATGGAGCGGAAGTCGGAGATGCCTCCCTCCGCACGTTTCTTAGTGGTCTTGATCGGTATCCTGAACTGGTACCATTTGATTTCCTCCCTCTCCCCGTTTTTCAGTTCCACAGGAGATTCCACCATGTTGGTGATGAAGTTCTCTTCCCACTCCGCCTCGTTTTGGAAGACTGATTTGTCGATGTTCACGATGTACTCGAAGTATTGCTCCGATTCGTTTAGGGTGTTGTCTCCGTTCAAGTCCTCCGCATCTGGTGATGTGGTGGCGGTTGAGGTGAACTTGTCGTTGGTGGCGGTTGAGTTTCCGTCGGTTCCGTTGTAGTATTTGTATCGGTCGAAGATGTTCGCCTCCCTGTCATCGTAATCTCCTCCTCTGAAGTAGTGGTAGTTATCTCCCGCAGGGTCGTTAAGAGGGGAGAATGACTCGGCGTCCCATCTTTGTTTGGCCGTGGCGTTCACTTTGTTGCTCACCTCCCTGTTGTACTTCGAGTAGGAGTTAGGGAACAGGAATTCTTCGCTGTTGGACAATCCATCCAAACCTAAATCCTGTTGGTTGAGGTTCGCGTTGTCGAACGAGTTGGTCAGGGCGGTCAGTCTCGGCACTCGTCCCCAGATGGTTGTGTCGATGGCCGCATTGTTGTTGGAGGTCGGCAGACCGTTCTCGAACGCTTTTCTGCCGTCTTTTAGGATGTCCTCGGACATGTTTCCTAGGTTGATGACCAATTGACCCGAGGTGGTGTTCATGTCTGGGTAGACGAATGGATCCATCATCCAGAACTCTAGGTATTCCACGTTCGAGGTCTCGAAGTTGGTGTTGTCCAGCTTACGCATGATACCTGCCCATCTGTCTTCCGGATTGGTCAAATAACCGTCCGTACCCATTCCCGAAATATCCAGGTTGTATTGTCCCCTCTCTTTCGGATAATAGTGCAGGTGGAGGGTCTGCATGGTCGTGGACTCTCCGCTGATTGGGTCTTTGTCCTGGTAAATCTCCCTTTCGTCCACTTGACGGATATAATGGTTGGACAATTGGTTCTTGTCTTTCCTGATATGATCCGGCGTGTTGGAGCTTGTGCTCGTGAAGATCTGGTCGATGTAGTACCATGCCAAGTGTGCTCTGTTCAGACCGTAGCCGATGTTGATGAGGTCTGTAGGACTTAATTGTTGGCTCCAATAGCTATCGTTCTCCCGGATGAAGTGCTTGCTCATGAGCGGACCGCTTGTGATCTTCGGTGTACTAGCCAGCACCCAGGATGTCGGATTCTTGATGTTGATGGAAGACTCCGTTCCTTCGAAGTCGTCTATGTAGGATGTTCCCGCATTGTCCTGGTCTACAGCCTTGCTGTGCCCTGGGATTAGTTGTGCGAATTCCCCTGAAAGGGCTATTGAGGAAGGTGCCTTCGCATCTATCAGCGGTATCTTGTCTATGGCGGAAGTCAGCCATTGCCAGTCTGATTTGAAGGTTCCGTTCATTCCCCATATTGTGTTGGAGATAGGTTCGTTTCCTAGGCTCACTTTCTGGGTGAGTGGTTTCTCCGTCATGTGAAGTAAGGTTCCCCCCAATGTGAATTTGTCGGAGAACTCATATTCCATGTTGGTTCCTATGAGCGATTTACGCTGCGTGTTGAAGAAGGATTCGCTCTCCAGGGATACGTTGATCGGGGAGTTGGAGGAGAGTGCTATCTCGTCCAAAATCTTCACGATACCCAGGTTGTAGTCCACCGTGTAGCCTGTTCCCTCCACCAGTGTTCGTCCGCCTGCGGTGACTCTGACGGATCCTCTTGCCACGTTGGTGGCGCCGAGCCTGATTTCAGATCCGGAAGAGGAGCTGTATTTTCCTGTGATGAGGTATTTGTTCTTCTCCGTGTATTCTTTCGCCACCGTGAGGGTGGAGTCATACAATTCCGGGTAGGTGAATTTCTCCACGCCCGCCATGTTGTTGTAACCATTCTTGATGCCTGTATCGAACGGACGGGTGGAGAGGAATATGATCCTTCCTGTCGTAGGGTCAACCGTATACCCTTTGATGAAGTCGAAGTAGCCGTCCGGCATTGCGTTCAAGCGCTTGTTGAGACGGTCCATGTTCAGGACTCTCAGCAGGTTCTTGTTGCCAAGGGCTGGAATGTAGTTCAGGTATTGTGTGGTGGAGTCGCTTTGATAGTAGTATTTGACTTCCACCTTGAAGTTCTCTTCCTGCACGTTATAGGCTCCTAGCGAGTAGATGTTCTTCATGGCCAGGTTCCACAACCTTTTGTTTTGCGGAGCCGGTGTGGATCCTTTGATCAGTTTCACGAAGAGGTTCTTCGTCGAGGTCTTCGCCGTGTCGGTGGTGCTTGTGGTCAACTCTCCGACCTTGTATGTCTTGCCACCTTGTGTGTACTCGAAGGCTACCGCGACGATGTTGTCGGACGATACGTTGCTCTTCAATGAAATGTAACCCAATTCCGAGTTGAGCGTATACTCCGACTCCCGCAACATCTTGGCGTTGTTGAGGATTTCGTATTCCTTGGCGGATTGGTAGTCTTGCCCGTCGATTGTGAGATTGGACATCTCATTGGAGGCGGTTTGTATGTCGCGCAAGGCTTTGTTGGCGTTGATGGCGCGGTAGACTTGACCGTTGTCGTTGCTAGGCCAAGACTCTGATTTTCCGTCGCTGTCGTAGGTCTCGGCGAGGTCTCGCACCGCGATGATGTTACGCATCGTGACGTTGTTGGACGAGGAGTTGGTGGAGTTCGTCGTCCAGATTTCCACCTTGTTGATGACGATTCCGGATTGCGGGTTTGGCGCGTTCTTCGCCCATTCGTCATAATGATCATAGAAGTAGGTGGAGAGGAAGAAGTGCCTGTTTTCCTCGTACTGTGATGCCTTTATCTCGAAATCAGTGGTTTGTGCTCCTTGGGTGGATATGCTCTTCCTGTCTGATTCCTGTTGGGAGAAGATGGCGGATACTTTCAGCTTGCCGAACTGCAGGTCTGTCCTGAATCCGAACAGATCGGTACTACCTGATATGAGAGAGGAGGATAGGGGTAGTTTCACGTTTCCTGCCTCAACTAATTGGAGTATGTCGTCCTCATCTCCCTTGTAGCCTAAGTTGATGAGCTTCTGGTCCGCATTGAAGGTGGCCTCAGTGTTGTAGTTGAGGTTGAAGTTGACTTTGTCTCCCACGTTTCCTGTGGCGGAAAGCTGCACCTTGCAGTCGAAGTCGAACGCCGCATTTTTCCTGTTGCGCTCGGAGATGGCTGGGTTCTTCCTCTTTGTGATGGAGATTCCGAATGGTAACTCGACGGATCCTTGTGTCTTCAGTTGCACACCGCCTGGGCCGAATATCTTTTCTCCTTGTTTTCCTAACCCGATTTGTATCTCGCTTGGCGTGATTTTATTACCACCCTCTGTGTTGGTCTTGGCTTTTTCCGACCAATATTTGTTCATGGATTCTTTCAGCGCCTGGTCTCTGTACTCGTCTTCGCTCAGGACGAACGGAGTGGTGATTTCCATCTCACCCACCTTGGTGCGGTAGATGTAGAACCCGCTTTCCGGATCATATTCCACGTCCGTGTTTATGTTGCTAGGGGTCGAGAGGTCCATGGCGGACTTCCTGTTGAGGTCGTCGTAGGTGATGATCTCTTGTTCCTTGATGGGATAACGCAAACTGGTCGTGTCCTCTTGCGGGTCGGCAAGGGTTGGCTTCCTGTCGGATGGTCTCGGGAGGGATATGTTCCCGTCCCCTTGCGCGAATGCCGAAAAGGCAAGGATTCCGCAAAGCGACGCGGCGATGAATATATTATGTCTATTAAGTTTCTTCAATGTCTTTTTTTTTCTGATTAGAAAACGGAATCAAAGCTGTTTTAGTGCGTCTTTGATGATTTTTTCTAGTGAAATAGTCGGGTCGCCAGCGATGATTTTGTCGACCACCTTCGCGGATGCACTTCTGTTGAATCCAAGCAGGACCAAAGCGGTGAGCGCCTCTTCCCTGTTGTTGTTTGTTTGTATCTGTGCGCCCAACGGAGACGTCTCTTTCCCTACTTTGTCTTTCAAGTCTACGATGATTCTCTGCGCGGTTTTCAGTCCGATGCCTTTCACCGCCTTGAGTTGGCTGACGTTCTCCCCGCTGATGATGGCCTCCAATTCGGGTACCGAGAAGGAGGATAGGATCATTCTGGCGGTGTTGGCGCCAACGCCTGATACGGATATGAGCAGAAGGAAGAGGTCACGCTCCGCCTTCTCGGCGAAACCGTAGAGCGTGAAGGCGTCTTCGCGGATGGCCTCGTGGATGTAGAGCTTGGCATCCGCCTTGCCTTCCAGCGCCGCATAGGTGTTCAGCGAGATGTTCACTGCGTACCCGACCTGATTGGCCTCTATGATGGCCATGGCGGGACTCAGTTCCTCGACTCTGCCTTTGATATATTCGTACATTCTATCTCTAAGTTATATTTTAGTCTGCAAAATTAATGAAATAATTCTAAAAAAAGCAATTTGGGTGTACGGAAGTTTCATTTGGACGGTTGTCGGATGGGAAACTATAAACCAAAAATTGAGAGGTGAAAATTATTTTCGGGGGAATTTTGGAATTCCCTGCTCGTGGCAGCTAAGGATGGTGGTCTCGGAAATTTTATTTGTAACATTTGGTCGAGGCGCTGTTCCCTGCACCTGCTGAAACAGTAAATCGTAAATAGCTAAATAGTAAATGTCATAGGTGTTGCACCGCAAAAAAAAAGCGGACCGAAGCCCGCTTTTTGATTTGCTTAATTCAGCTGTGATTATTTCTTCTTCTCAGCGAACTTAGTCTCTTTTGCTCCTGCTTTCTTCAAAGAGTCGTTGATAGTACCAGAAGTGATGGTGTAATCAGCTGTTGAGTTAGCGCAAGCCAATACCATAACGACCTTGTCAGCGTTTTGGTCAGCAACTGTCTTACCTACAGCCTCGTAAGAACCGTCAGCGTTTCTCATCAAGTATGAGCTACCTTGGTCAGAAAGAGTGAACTCAACGTCCTTCTTTCCGTCTGCGTTCTCGATCTCGAATTCAACTACCTGAGATTTGTCAGCATAGTGTCCAGTTGTAGATGTAACTTTGAAAGTAAAGGCAGCTGTACCAGCTTGGTATGCTTGGTATTTCTTGCCAGCTACAACTTGAAGTTCAGCAACGGCGTTTGCAGATCCGTCCTCGAAATCGTTGATTACATCATCCTCATCGTCGTCACAAGAAGCGAAAGTGAAAGATGCAGCCAATGCTGCGAAAATCACTGCCAAATTAAAAATCTTTTTCATTTTGTAAATAAATTAAAAAGTTAAACAATAAAATTCGATCATAATACACCAAACCCGCCTTCGCAGGTTTTTTGATAGTGCAAATATAACAAAAAATTGGAATCGCAATTTTTTTCCTTCTATTTTTTTTAGATTCATTTATATTTTTTGTGAAAACCCGTCGGGGAAGTTTTTGCGGAAGATATTTTTCCTCTTTGATTTTGGCTTTTTTGCTGCTCTGTCGGGGGGGGGAGTGCCCCGAGGTGTTCGTGGTGGCTCTCTTAGTTGCCTCATGTGCGGAAAAAAGCAGCGGCGGGACAATTGCTGTTCCGCCGCTGGTGTTGTTGGTCGTGGGAGTTCGGAATTATTCCTCGTCCTCTTCCTTCACGTTCGTGAACACGATGGAGATGTCATCGTCCTCGTCCAGCTTGTCGAGAAGCTTGTTGAGGGTTTCACGTTGTTCTGCGGTGATTTCCTTCGTGTCGTTAGGAGCGTAGATGAACTCCACGTCCTTGATTTCGAATCCGTTCTCTTCCAAATAGGCTTGGATCTTGGAGTTGTTCTCGAATGCGCCTTCGATGATGAGCTCACCTGTCTCTTCGTCTTTGAAAACCTCCTCTACACCGAAGTCGATTAGTTCCAGCTCCAGTTCTTCGAGGTCCGCACCCTCTTTCTCCGCCACCTTGAACACGCATTTGTGCTCGAAAAGGAAAGCGAGGCTGCCGGATGTTCCGAGGCTACCTCCGTGTTTGTTGAAGTAAGAACGCACGTTGGAGACGGTGCGCGTATTGTTGTCTGTCGCGGCTACTGCCAAGACGGCTACTCCGCCAGGTCCATATCCCTCGTAGATGATTTCCTTGAAGTCAGCGGCATCCTTGTCGGTAGCCTTCTTGATGGCGCGGTCTACGCTGTCTTTTGGCATACACTCCGCTTTCGCTTTTTGCAGGAGCATGCGGAGACGTGAGTTGGAGGATGGATCCGCACCGCTGGCCTTGACGCTAATGGTTATTTCCTTGGAGATGCGAGTGAATGTCTTAGAAAGACGAGCATTTCTCGCAAAAATTCTTGCTTTACGGTATTCAAAAGCTCTTCCCATTTTATTATTATTTGTTATTGTATATTTTATATTCCTGTCTTTGATGACCAAATATCACGCGAAGGTATTATTTTTTGTTGAGTCTGCCAACCCCATGAATTTAATTCATAAATCTTAATTCAAAATTGACTACGTCGAACTATCGTTTCTTAATTCGCAATGATTTTTCCGTCCTGCATATTGATGATCCGTCCCGAGCCGGAGGCCATCTCCATGTCATGTGTGACCACGACGAGTGTTTGTCCCATCTCCTGCTGAAGTTGGCAGAAGAGGCGGTGGATATCTTGCTTGTTTTTGGAGTCGAGGCTACCCGTCGGTTCGTCGGCGAGCAGCACGTCCGGCTTGTTGATGAGGGCGCGTGCCACGGCGACCCTCTGCTTCTCGCCTCCCGACAGTTCGCTTGGCTTGTGGTCCGCCCGTTCGCTCAGGTTCATGAAGGCGAGCAGTTCCTTCGCTTCCCGCTCGACTTCGGATTTCTCTCTCTTTGCGATCAGGGCGGGAATCATGATATTCTCTAGGGCTGTGAATTCCGGCAAGAGTTGGTGAAATTGGAAGACGAAGCCGATATGCTTGTTGCGGAAGGCCGCTTGCTCGTCATCCGATAGGGCGAAGACATTGGTCCCGTTGATGGTCACCTCGCCCATGTCGGGCTTGTCCAAGGTGCCTAGGATCTGAAGCAGTGTGGTCTTGCCTGCGCCGCTCGCTCCGATGATGGATACGAACTCACCCTTCTCGATGGAAAGGTTCACGCCACGTAATGCGGTGAATTGTCCGAATGATTTCGTGATATTATTTGCTGTTATCATAGTCCTCTTCAAACTTGTTCGTCAGGATGGCTTCCAAATCCTCCGGTGAGATGTTGATCTTGAGCGACCCGTTTTGCGCGCAGGAGATTCTACCCGTCTCCTCCGACACGATGATGACCAGTGCGTCCGTCTTCTCGGAGAGTCCTACGGCGGCCCTGTGGCGCAGGCCGATCTCTTTCGGGAGGTCGAAGTTGTGCGAGACGGGCAAGATGCAGCCCGCCGCTGTTATTTTATTTTTGGATATGATCATCGCCCCGTCGTGGAGCGGAGAGTTCTTGAAGAAGATGTTCTCGATGAGTCGGGCGTTGATTTCGGCGTTGATGAAGTCGCCCGTCACCTCTATATTCTTAAGGTCTTTGGTCTTTTCGAACACGATGAGCGCGCCCACCCGTCTCTTCGCCATGTTCTTGCAGGCGATGATGATCTGCATCACTTCGGCGTCGACTAATTGGGAAGGGTTGGCGGAGAATAGCCTGTTGATGAACGACGACACCTTGTCGTGTCCGGTTCCGATTCGGGAGAGCGTTTGCCTGATTTCGTCTTGGAACAATACGATGAGTGCGATGGCGCCCACGTTGACGATCTGGTTCATGATTCCTCCCAGCAGTTGCATTTGGAAGAGGAAGTTCACGACCAGCCATGCCACGACGAAGAAGAGGATGCCGATGAATACACGGATGGCCACTGTTCCCCGCAGGACTTTGTAGGTCTTGTAGAGTATGCAGGTGACAAGAATGATGTCTATGTAATCAATCAGTCTAATCATTCATTTCCTTGTTTTATACCTTATTATTGTAATAGCGTGTGAAAAGTTCGACACACTGCATCGCTTCCTTCACGTCGTGCACCCTTAGGATGTCCGCACCCTCGACCAATGCCAGCGTGTTCAGCACGGTGGTTCCGTTCAGTGCGTCGTCCGGCGTGATGTCTAAGGTTTGCCAGATCATTCTTTTCCTTGAGATGCCCACCAACAGGGGATATCCCATGGATTTCAGCTCATGCATCAGGGAGAATAGCTCGAAGTTCTGGTCCATTGTCTTCCCGAAGCCGAATCCGGGGTCAATGATGATGTGTTCGACACCCTTCTTCCGCAATGATTTGATTCCTTCTGCAAAGAAAGCGAAAATTTTTCTGATTAGTTCGTTCGGAGAGGATGAATCTACCTCGAAAGGGTGAGTATATACATAGGTGCATCCAAGATCCGCCACGGTATCCGCCATCGCGGGGTCACATCCGTATACGTCATTGATGATTTGTGCCCCGTATTCCTTGCCCGCCATCCGGGCGACGCTAGCCCGGAAAGTGTCGATGGAAAGGCAGATGTCGGGGTGCGCTCCTCTGATGAGTTCGAGGGCGTTCCCTATTCTCGAAAGCTCCTCCTCCTCGCTGACGGGCGCGCTCCCCGGTCGGGTGGAGCAGGCTCCGATGTCGAAAATGGTGGCACCTTCCGCCTTGAATTGATCGATTCTTGACAAGATAGCATCCTTAGTTTCGCATCTGCTTCCTTTGAAGAAGGAATCCGGTGTAATATTTATAATCCCCATCACTTGGGGTTTCTTTTGAGTGTAAGTATTTGTCATACAAGTAAATATATAAAAAAAATTTTATTCTGAATCAGATGCAATATTAAAAAATGCAAAAAAATATCCCTAAAAACTTTTTTGCAAAAATAGAAAATATATATCTTTGTCCACTACTTCAGTCGCGAAATTGATTGTGCTGTTGAATTTTGAGGTTGAGTGGGGCAATAAAACTGCAAAAGAGAAGTTATATAAGTTATTAAATGAAACATTATCTTATTTTATTATAGTGCTATGAGACACGTAAATTTTTTGAAGACTGCGGCGTTGTTGATGTTAGCTGGTGTTACATTGGCTTCGTGCGGAGAAAAAAAGTTGAAAGACTCTAAGGAATCAAACGCTACAGGTTGGAAATACAATGACAAGGAGAATGGCGGATTCCAGGTTGTGAATGGTTATGTACAGGAAACCCCTCCGGGAATGGTTTTCATCGAGGGTGGTACATTTACACAAGGTCGTGTGATTGAGGATGTGATTGGTGATTGGAACAATATTCCGAGACGTGTGACCGTCGCTTCCTTCTACATGGATAAATATGAGATTTCAAATGTTAACTGGCGTGAGTACCTCTATTGGATGGGCAACGTGTTCCACAACACTCCTGAATATGTAGAGAAGGCTTACCCTGATACGTTGGTATGGCGTGAGGAGTTGGCTTACAACGAGCCTTATTTGGATTTCTACTTCTCTCACGTGGCTTACAACTGGTATCCTGTTGTAGGTGTTAACTGGGAACAGTGCTGTGACTACTGTATCTGGCGTACCGACCGTGTGAACGAGATGAGAATGGCTTCTAAGGGTGTTATCCAATATCCTGACTTCCAAGCTTTGAAGGGTAACACTGACCCTAACGATATCGCTCAGAACCAAGTATTCAGCACTCAGAAATACTTGATGAAGTCTGATTATAAGCCAACGGATGGTAAGAAGCCTGTAACTGACGTTTATGGAAATGTTAGAAAGACAAATATGTCTGACGGTATATTGATGCCGAAGTATCGTCTCCCGACCGAGGCTGAGTGGGAGTACGCAGCTTACGGAACAAAGGCTATCGAGGGCGAGGAGAACTACCAAGAGAGAAAAATTTATCCTTGGTATGGTCACCAAATGCGTAACCCAAGCAAGAAGGTTAAAGGTCAGATGTATGCTAACTACGTTCGTGGACGAGGCGATATGATGGGTATGGGAGGTCACTTGAACGACCACGCTACTATCACGGCTCCAGTGGACGCTTTCTGGCCAAATGAGTTCGGCCTCTATTGTATGGCTGGTAACGTAAACGAGTGGGTAATGGATGTTTACCGTGTATTGTCAAGCGACGATGTACAAGAGTACAACCCATTCCGTGGTAACGAATACAAGGTTCCTGTTAAGGAAGAGACTACCATCGATGGTGTGAACGTGAAGGTTCCTCAAATCGATAGCTTGGGTCGTGTGGTATTCGCTTATCCAGTTGACAAGGCTGAGGATCCAACAGGTTACGCTAAGTTGGATGTTCGTAACTATAAGGATGGTGACGCTGGTAGCGCATTGAACAGATCTGAATGGACTGTCGTTACTGACCCAGACGTTTCTACTAAGAAATTGTACGATCCAGATCCTGAAAGTGATAGAGAGAGCTTCTTGGCCTCTAAGGTTTCTAATACCACTCGTGTTTACAAGGGTGGTGGTTGGAAAGACCGCTCTTACTGGTTGAACCCAGGTCAGAGAAGATATCTTGAGCAGACTGAGTCTCGTAGCGATATCGGTTTCCGTTGCGCGATGAGCAAGGTAGGTGCTGAAGATGGAGATGTAAGATAATGTAATCTCATAGAAAAAAAGCCCCTCTCGTAGGGGCTTTTTTTGTTAGTGATAGTTTATTCTTTTCGTTATGGATATTCAAAGCATTTATGACATATTTTCCCGCTACCCGCTCGTGACGACGGATAGCAGAAAGTGTTCCAAGGATTCTCTGTTCTTCGCCTTGAAGGGCGGTAACTTTGATGGTAATAAGTTCGCGAAAGCCGCCATTGAGCAAGGGTGCGCCTATGCGTTTGTGGATGAGCCTGAGTTCGCGGATGGCGACCGGATCCTACTGGTCGACGATTGCCTGAAAACGTTGCAACGCTTGGCTGAATATCACCGGAAACAGTTGGGTATCCGTATTATCGGAATCACAGGCAGCAATGGCAAAACGACTACCAAGGAGCTGGTGGCCGCTGTCTTGGGCAAGAAGTTCAGTTTAACGTATACGCAAGGCAACCTGAATAACCAAATCGGTGTGCCGTTGACCCTCTTGTCCATCAAAAAGGAGCATGAATTGGCCATCGTCGAAATGGGTGCGAGCCACCCTGGTGACATTGAGGAATTGGTGAACATCGCCCATCCTGACTACGGCTTGATCACTAACATCGGTACCGCTCACATCCTGGGCTTCGGCTCCTTCGAAGGGGTGGTCAAGACGAAGTGCGAGTTGTATGATTACCTGCGGGCTCATCACGGGAAGGTGTTCTATCATTGCGCTAATCCTATCTTGGAGGAGAAGTCATCCGATATGGACCGTATCCCTTACGGGGAGGGTTCTGCCTTCTCCGCGGAGTTGGTGGGTTGCGATCCTTTCCTGCATATCCGTTGGAAGGGACATGATATCCAAACACAACTGATCGGTGCCTATAACTTCGAGAACGTGCTGGCGAGCATCGCTGTGGGTTCCTACTTCGGCGTCTCTTCGGAGGATATCGTGGAGGCAATCTCCCAATATGCGCCGACGAATAGCCGCTCCCAATATAAGAAGACGGCTTCTAATGATCTGATCATCGACGCTTATAACGCGAACCCGACAAGCATGTCGGCCGCTCTTGAGAATTTCAGGAAGATGGTGGCTGACAGTAAGGTGGTTATCCTTGGCGACATGAAGGAGTTGGGCCATGTCAGCGAAGCAGAGCATCAGAAGATAGCGGATATGTTGCCTGCCCTGCACTTGAAACGGGCTTTCCTGATTGGTCCTGAATTCGCTAAGACGAACTCTGACGCGCTGAAGTTCGATTCGGTCGACCAACTGAACGAGTACCTGAAGGCGAACCCGATATCCTTTTCGCTTGTCCTTGTGAAGGGGTCGAATAGTATGAAACTGACCTCTTGTGTCGATAATCTGTAATGACCGGTTGCCATGAAACAGATAGCCTTAGTGGTAATATTCTTCTCGATATTTTTCTCGTATCTCTTCTATGTCCATAACCGTAAGAAGAAGGCATTGCCTCCTGTCAAGGAGGAGACGGAGGAGGAGCGGAAGGAACGTATACGGCAGGAGAAGATCGCTTCGGGCGAGTGCTGCGGACAACATGCGGTCTGCGAGCGTGATTCGCTCGTGAACACCAAGCTGAAGGTGGTTTATTACGACGATGAGGAGTTGGATGCATTTGCGGATAGAGAGCCTTCCAGCTATACGGACGAGGAGATCTCGCAGTTCCAGAACGTGCTTTATACCATGAAGGATTTTGATGTGGCCGGTTGGCTGAAAAGCCTTCAGTCCCGCAATATACAGTTGCCTGACGTGGTGAGGGAGGAGGCGCTGATGATTGTCTCCGAACGAAGGTCGAACGCAGGTGCGGCTGTCTAATTTTTAATGAGGAATCCTTATGAAGTCCAGGTTGAAATCTCTTCTTTTCGTATACCTCTTTTGGGTGGTCCTTTTTGTTTTGCAGAAACCAATCTTCTTGCTGTTCCATTGGGATAGCGCAAGCCGTCATTCTTTCGGGGAGTGGTTGCTGACCAATGTACATGGCTTCTCGATGGATCTTTCCATGGCGGGTTATTTCACCCTGCCGATATTAGTCGTGCTGTTGGTTTCATGTTTCTTCTCCAAGGATCGTCTCTTTGGGAATATCACGAAGGTCCTCACCATCATCTTCCTCTCTTTTGGCATGTTGGTTTTGGTATCGGACCTTTTCCTGTACAAGTATTGGGGCTTTCGCCTCGATGCCACCCCTCTTTTTTACCTGTCGTCGCCTAAGGATGCGGCGGCGAGCGGCACGGCGAAGGAGTATCTTTCCGCCTTGCTTCTCTTCACGCTCTTCATAGGCGGTTCCGTATGGACGTATCTAAAGTTGCACAAACGCTTTTTCTCCTTCTCGGGGAAGGCTTATGTGGCATTGCTTCCCCTGGTGCTCCTGGGGGGCGTGATGTTCATCGGCATAAGGGGCGGTGTGGGTGTCTCCACGATGAATGCCGGCAGATGCTATTTCAGCAAGGATATATTCCTCAATCATGCGGCGATTAACCCTACATGGAACTTCATCAGCGCATGCTTCTCCTCCAAACGGTTCGACGACCAATATCGCTTCATGGCGGACGAGGAGGCGCACGAGAGAGTCCTCCCTTTGCTTCCTGTCGAGGGGGATTCCACCACGGTTCGCTTGCTGAATACGAATCGTCCGAATATCATCTTCCTGATCATGGAGGGTATCGGTTCGAATGTGATCGAGACGCTTGGCGGGGAAAAGGGTGTTGCACCTAATCTTGATCGCCTAATGACGGAGGGCCTTCTCTTCACCCGCTACTATGCGAACAGTTTCCGTACGGATAGGGGTTTGGTCTCGATTCTGAGCGGTTATCCCGCGCAACCGACCTCTTCGGTGATGAAATACCCCGCTAAGACGCAGAATATGGCTAAAATACCGTTCTCCTTGAAGCAGGCTGGGTACGATTTGGCCTTCTTCTATGGTGGGGATGATAACTTCACGAATCTGCACTCTTACCTCATCACTTCCGGCTTTGAGAAGATCATCACGGAGAAGGATTTCGGCCATTCGGAGATGTCCGCCAAGTGGGGCGCATACGACCATGTGGTCTTGAACCGTCTCTTGAAGGATGTTGACGAAGAGACGCAGCGTCCGTTCTTTAAGACTATCTTGACGCTGAATAGCCATGAGCCGTTCGATGTGCCGATGCATAGGTTGGAACATCCGTATCTTAACGCAGTCGCCTATACGGACAGTTGCATCGGAAGTTTTGTCGAGCAGCTTCGCCAGAGGGAGGTGTGGAAAGATCTGTTGTTGGTCATCATGCCTGACCATGCCTTCCGCTATCCGAACGATTTGTCCAGCTCGTGTGTTGCACGGCATGAGATTCCTATGCTTTGGCTAGGTGGCGCCCTGAGGCAACAACCCATGCGGGTGGACACGATATGCTCGCAGATGGATCTGGCGCGCACGTTGCTGTCGCAGATGGATTTGCCGGCGGATGATTTTATCTTCAGCAAGGATATATTCGGGCAGCGGACCCATAAGTTCGCATACTACGCTTTCCCGGACGGGTTTGGCATGATCGACCATCGTGGCGTGGCGATTTTCGACAATGCCTCCGGCGCACCGCAGGAGTGCGACAACGACACGCTTCTCCAGGAGGGGAAGGCCTTCCTGCAATGTCTGTATGATGATTTGGCTAAAAGATAGAATACGATATGCGTTGCTATAATTGTGGATCGGAATTGCCCGATGGCTCCAAGTATTGCTTGAGTTGCGGGCGCAAGGTGGGCGAGAAGAGCCAACCCTCCTCGTCGAATGCGGAGGGTAGCGCCGAGCATTTGGACCCGAGCAAAAAGAAAGAGGGGAAACGCTTCAAGTTACCCCTCTTCCATCGTTGTATGATTTTCCTCGTCCTACTCCTTTTGGTTGTTTTGGTTCTCACCCATGCGAAGTAGTTCGTCCGTGTCGTAGAGGTTCATGTGCGAGTTCTTCTTCGGATAATCTATCGTGTAGTGCAGGCCTCGGCTCTCTTTCCGCTGCGAAGCGGCTTTGATGACCAGGTATGCCGTGTTGATGATATTTCTCAGTTCACATATCTCCTTGGAGACGACGGATCTCTGGAATAGGTTCTCCGTTTCCCTGTAGAGTATTTCCAGACGGTCGTAGGCTCTTTTCAGACGCAGGTTCGACCGTACGATGCCCACGTAGGCGTTCATGATCTGGTTCACCTCCTTTTCGCTTTGGGTGATGAGCACCATCTCCTCGTTGAGGGAAGTTCCTTCGTCGTTCCATTCAGGGATCTCCTCGTTCCATGAAATGGCTGGCAGGTATTTGAGCGCATCCTTCGCAGCCGCGTCGGCATAGACCACCGCCTCGATGAGGGAGTTGGATGCCAGACGGTTGGCTCCGTGCAATCCTGTGCGGGAGCATTCGCCTGCCGCATAGAGGTTGTGGATGCTGGTCCTTGCGTTCATGTCCACCTTGATTCCTCCGCAGAGGTAATGTGCCGCAGGTGCCACAGGGATATACTCCTTCGTGATGTCGATGCCGATGGACATGCATTTGTTGTAGATGGTAGGGTATTCCCTTTTGGTGGTCTCCGGGTCTTTATGTGTCACGTCGAGGTAGACGTGCTCGTCACCCGTGATCTTCAGTTCGTTGTCTATGGCGCGCGCGACGACATCGCGCGGTGCGAGAGAACCTCTGGAGTCATATTTCTTCATGAAGGCTTCGCCCTTCTTGTTGCGTAGTATGCCTCCGTAGCCGCGCATCGCCTCCGTGATGAGGAAGGAAGGACGGTCGCCCGGATGATAGAGCGCGGTAGGGTGGAATTGCACGAATTCCATATCCTCCACCAATCCCTTGGCGCGGTAGACCATGGAGATGCCGTCGCCTGTGGCAACCGGTGGGTTGGTTGTTGTCTGGTAGATGTTACCGATACCGCCCGTGGCCATCATGGTGATCTTCGAGAGGAAGGTGTGCACATGGTTGGTGCGGATGTCCAGGACATAAGCTCCGTAGCACTCGATGTTCGGGGTGGTGTGTTTCACCAATTGTCCCAGATGGTGCTGCGTGATGATCTCGATGGCGAAGTGTTGGTCGTATACATCGATGTTCGGGTGGTTCTTGACCGCCTTGATCAGGCTCTTTTGGATTTCCTCGCCTGTATTGTCCTTGTGGTGGAGGATACGGAAGTCCGAGTGCCCTCCCTCTTTGTGCAGGTCATAGTCCCCTTTCTCGTTCTTGTCAAAATCGACGCCCCATGATACCAGTTGTTTGATCTGTTCAGGTGCGCCCTCCACCACTTTGCGTACGACCGCTTCGTCGCAGATACCGTCGCCTGCGATGAGGGTGTCGATCACGTGGTGCTCGAATTCGTCGGTTGGTTTTGTCACGGAAGCCACGCCGCCTTGCGCATAGTGCGTGTTCGCCTCCTCCATTTCGGTCTTGCATAAGATGGCTACCTTGCCTTTGTGTGCCACCTTCAGGGCGAAACTCATGCCCGCGATGCCGGAGCCGATAACTAAGAAATCATATTTTTTCGTCATATACTTTGTGTGTTTTGATACTCTTTTTCTCTATTGTATTACAAATTTAATTTTCTTTTGTATCAAAATCTTCATGAATGCTTTTTTTTTCATAAGTTTTTATATCTTTATGCATGGGATATTAAACACTCTGTAAGTAAATAGCTAATTGTAGATATCTTATGAGAAAATTGTTTTTAGGACTTGTGCTGGCGCTTTCGATGGTGGCGTGTACCGTTCCGGCGGATTATTTCGAGAAGGTCTCGAAAGAGGTTAGTTCGGTCGTGCAGGCGCATAACCGTTTTGTGGAGACTCTTTCCTCCCCGATTGATTACGGGAAGGTGAGTGAATCGTATACGGGAGGCTATGATGCGGCCATGTCTTCGCTGGAGGCCCTTCAAGGCATGTCGGATTGCAGCGGAAATGATGCGTGTCGGCAATCCGCTGTGGATTTCGTTTCCACGTATGTCTCGTTTTACGAGAATGATTTCCCTCCGGTGCTGGATGCCATTAAGGCAGGCGAGAGCGGCGAATATTTGGAGAATCGTGTGAATTCGGTCAAGATGGATTTCGCAATGCGGTCAGCTGAGAAGGAAAAGGTTTTCTTGGATAACATGAAGGCTTTTATGAAGGAGTTCGATTTGTATGAGTCCGGATTTTAGAGCGGAAAGGAGAGCTCTTTTTTGTTGAATGTAAGTAATTTGAGTTGATTATGAGTAACATGGTTGATGTTTTTTGCGTGAATACGCAAAGGAAGTACAGCTACCCTATGGGTACGAGTTTGTTGGATGTATACAAGGATTTGAATGTGCCGTTGAATGGGAAGCCTTTCGTTGTTCAGGTGAACAATGTGACGCGCGATTTGAAGTTTAAGATATATAATCCGAAAAGAATAGAGTTCCAGAGCAATGATGTGCCTGCCGGTAGACGTGCCTACGTGCGTTCGTTGTCGTTTATCCTGTGCAAGGCTTTCTACACCTTGTTCCCTGGGGCGGAGATCCGTTTGGACCACCCGATCGCCAACGGCTATTATTGTAAGCTGTTGAGGTCGGACCAGAAGATCACCACGGAGTTGACGGAGCGTATCAAGGAGGAGATGAGGAAGATCATCGCGATGGATTATCCGTTCGTCATGCGGATGATCCCTACCGAGGAGGCGATCGCCGCATTCGAGAAGCGTGGGGCTACGGATGTCTCCCTTCTGCTGAAGTCTTTGGGCGAATTGTATACGAAGGTCTATGAGTTGGATGGCCTGATGGATTGGTACATA
This sequence comes from Paludibacteraceae bacterium, assembly GCA_017527905.1. GTDB lineage: Bacteria > Bacteroidota > Bacteroidia > Bacteroidales > Paludibacteraceae > UBA1181. The sequence continues at coordinate 43,592 of JAFXPK010000041.1, read as the reverse complement.
GGTCCTTTGGCTCCTTCCACGGGTTATGTGGATGTGTTCGACCTGACCCCTTATAAGGACGGTATGTTCCTCCGTGTGCCGGATAGGAAGGATACCACCAAACTGAGTGAGGAGGTGAACCAGGACAAGTTGTTCGAAACCTTCAGCGAATATACCGAATGGAATGAGATCATGGGCCTCAGCAATGTGGGGAACATGAATTCGTTGATCAAGAAGAAGCGTGTCATGTCTGACGTGATCAAGATCGCGGAGGCTCTGCAGGAGAAGAAGATCACGAAGATAGCGGACGATATCTGTGAGCGAGGCACAGTGAAACTGGTCTTGGTTTCGGGGCCTTCCTCTTCCGGTAAAACCACTTTCAGTAAGCGTTTGAGTATTGCTCTTGCGGTGAATGGGAGGCGGCCTACGCCTCTCTCGATGGACGATTACTTCGTGTCACGCGACAAGACTCCGCGGGATGAGCATGGCGACTATGACTTTGAGTCTCTCTATGCGCTCGATCTGGAGCTTTTCAATGATCATCTGAAGAAGATGCTGGCGGGCGAGGAGGTGAGCCTTCCTACGTTCAATTTCGAGACGGGCCAGCGGGAATACAGAGGCAATACGATTAAGCTGGGGCCGAATGATATCTTGGTGGTGGAGGGCATCCATGCCTTGAACCCGACCCTCACTTCGGAAATCCCGGCGGAGCGCAAATTCAAGGTGTATGTGTCGGCGTTGACGACCATCTCGTTCGACAATCATAACTGGATACCGACGACGGACAACCGATTGCTCCGCCGTATTATCCGTGACTATAAGTACCGTGGCTATTCCGCGCTCGACACCATCAGTCGCTGGCCGAAGGTGAATGCGGGTGAGGAGAAGTGGATCTTCCCTTACCAGGAGAATGCGGATGCGATGTTCAACTCGGCTCTGATCTTCGAGCTTAGTGTCTTGAAGAAGTTCGCTGAGCCGATCTTGATGGAGGTTCCTCAGAATTGCGTGGAGTATTCCGAAGTGCATAGGCTGCAGAACTTCCTGAAGTATTTCAGTCCTATCCAGGAGACGGAGATTCCGTTCACTTCCCTCTTGAGGGAGTTCTTGGGAGGTAGTACGTTTTCTTATTAATTCATAAAAGAACAATTGTCATGAACCGGGTTATTCAATTTTTCATTCTGGCATTCGTCTTCGTGGGAGCGAGTGTCACTTCTTTGTACGCCTCTGACAAGGATAGCTTCTCTCGTGAGGCTTCTTTCCCGGGCGGGAATGAAGGACTGTCGAACTATTTGCGGACCAACGTGACTTATCCGGAATCGGCTTTGAAGAACAATGAAACGGGCAAGGTGTTTGTCTCGTTTGTGGTTGAGAAGGACGGCTCTATCGGAGACGTGAAGGTCGAGAAGGGAGTCTCTGCCGATTTGGACAATGTGGCCATGAAGGTGGTGCGTGAAATGCCTAAGTGGACGCCAGCAATGAAGGACGGCAAGGAAGTTCGGACTTCATTGACATTGCCGATAGTGTTCCATTTGCCTAACAAGGTGCTGGAGAAGTAGGCAAGGGTCCAACTGAATATCGCGGGGGCGTTGGGTGGTATTACTCAACGCCCTTGTTCGTTTCCTCAATGTCTCGAAAGGATGTACCGGTTGCCGGGCGCTGAGCAGACGAGGTCCTTCATCTCCATGTCGAATAGCAGGGAGGATAATTGCCCGAACGGTATCTGTGTTTTCCTCGACAATTGGTTCATGTCCATCCTCTCGTCTATCTGTAGGGCTTCGACGATGATCTTCTCCTGGTCGGTCAGTCGCATGAACTTGGAGATGCTCAGGTCGGTTTGCTCTTTCTCCTTGATGTCCCAGTTCATCAGTTGTTCGATCTCCTCCGCGGTCTCCACCATGGTCGCTTGGTTGCTCTTTATGAGTTTGTTGCATCCCGCGGAATAGAGATCCCCTATGCGTCCGGGTATGGCGCAAACATCTTTGTTGTACGAGTTGGCGAATTCTGCGGTGAAGAGAGCCCCTCCCTTCTCTCCGGACTCCACGACGAGGATGACGTCGCATAGCCCGGCGATGATGCGGTTTCGGGAGACGAAATTCTTTTTATCCACGACACATTCTGAGCGGAACTCGGTCACCATGCCGCCTTTCTCCATCATCTTGTACGATAGCGCCCTATGCCTTGCGGGGTAGATCATGTCGAGTCCGTGTCCGACCACACCGATCGTTTGGATGCCCAGATCCACGGCCTTTTTGTGTGCGCATCCGTCCACTCCGTAGGCCAGTCCGCTGATGACGCTTAGGTCCGGGTATTTGTGCGCCAACGAAGAGACGATCTCCTCGCAAATATTCTTCCCGTAGGGGGTCATCTTCCGTGTTCCGACGATTCCGATGAAGTGTCCTCCGTTCAGCGCCATCTTTCCCTTCGTGTAAAGTATGTAAGGCGCATCGACGCACTCCTTCATCCGTGACGGGTATTCGTCGCTGCCGAAGGGAATAGCCTTCGCACTTGTCTTCTGCAGGAAGGAGATTTCCTTCTCCGCACGTTTCAGGAGTTGCGGGTCCTTTATGCTCTTGGCGGTGATGGCACCGATTCCCTGAATGTTCTCCAACTCCTTGCGAGGACATTCGAACACCTCCTTTTCGCTACCCAATATGCTGACGAGTTTTCTTATGGTATGAGTGCCCACACCTTTCGCCATCGTCAAGGCGATCTGATACAATAAATCTGATTCCATGAAGTATAAACAAATAGAAATTTTCGTATTTTTGGTAGTCTTGCCTCCGCTTTACCACAGATACGATTTTTATATTACCTTTGCAAAGATAATTCTTAATGTTTGAAATGCGATGGAATCAACAAGAAAAAATAAGATAGACAGACTCGTCCAGAAGGAATTGGGCGATATTTTCCAGAAGTTCACGAAGTCACAGGGCGGTGTCCTGATTTCCGTCACTTCCGTCTCCGTGTCACCGGACCTTAGCGTCGCCAAGGTTTACTTGAGCATTTTTCCTAGCGAGAAGCAGTCGGAGTTTTTGGAGATGATCCAGGGGGCCACGAAGTCGATACGCTATGACCTTTCCCAGCGTACGCGCTACCAGTTGCGCCAGGTGCCGGAGTTGCACTTCTTCTTGGACGACTCTCTTGATTATCTGGAGAATATAGATCGCCTTTTGGGCTTGGATAAGAAATGAAGCTTCAGTTATTCATAGCTTTACGATATCTCTTTTCCCGCAAAGACCATAACGCCATCAATGTCATATCCGCCATCTGTGCGGGAGGCATCTGTGTGGCGACGATGGCGCTTATTTGTGTCCTTTCCGGCTACAATGGTTTCCAGCAATTGATTGAGGACCTGTTCAATGCATTTGATCCTGACGTCAAAATCACCTTGGTGGAGGGGAAAACCTTCCACTCCTCGGATGAATGTGTGCGAAAGGTGAAGTCTCTCGATTTTGTTGAGGTGGCCTGTGATGTCATGGAGGAGAACGCTTTGATACGAAATTCCGAAAGGCAGACGATGGTTACGGTGAAGGGGGTCTCCGATTCGTATGGTGAGCTGACGAACGTGAATGATGTGATGCAGGTGGGTCAGTTCGTCTTGCGGGAGGATGAGTCATATGGCTTGGTTGTTGGAGGTGCGCTGGCGAACCAGATTGACGTGGCGTTGGGCTTCTCCCGTCCCGTTTCATTGTATGTGCCTAAACATGATGTTAAGATCAATCTGGCGAATCCTGAGAAGGCGTTTGAGGAACAACAACTGTTCGTTGTGGGCATTTATGCCACGAATCAGTTGGAGATCGATTCCAAGTATGCGTTTGTGGACCTCTCCTTCGCTCGCCGGCTGTTAGGTTATGCGGACGATGAGGTGACGTCGTTGGAACTTAAACTCTCGCGTGACGTCGACATGGATGATGCATTACGTGTGGTTTCGGAAACGTTGGGACCTTCCTTTAGGGTGCAGAGCAGGGAACAGCAGCATGAGGACTTCTATCGGATGATGAAGATTGAGAAGTGGATCTCTTTCCTTATCCTTGTCTTTATCTTGCTGATCGCGGTGTTCAATCTGATCGGTTCCCTTACCATGCTGATATTGGAGAAGAAAGAGGATATCGACACTTTGCGCAATATGGGTGCCACCAACGGTTTTGTCCGTCAGGTCTTTTTGCTTGAGGGGTGGCTCATCTCTGTGCTCGGCACTGTTGTCGGCGTTTCTGTGGGTTTGATTCTCTGCGGTTTGCAGAAGTGGTTGGGGATCATCAAACTTGGCAATGGTGACGAGGGCGGGTTCGTCGTCGACGCTTATCCTATTAGCATCAGTCTTTTGGATGTGCTGATAGTTCTGCTCTCTTCCTTGCTGATAGGTTTGCTTATCTCATGGTTCCCGACGAAGTATATGGGGCGGAAAACCGCTTAGTTTCATTAAATGGAGTGATGGTAATAAGATGAAAAAAAAGGTTTTTGGAGTTCTCCTTTTGATGGAGGCTATGTTCATGGCGCTCTCCACCATTATCTCGTTTTGTTATGGCGAGGCGGATTTGCTTGCTTTGCTGGCGCCTACGTGTCTGGCTGGCGCTTGTGGCGGATTCCTCTTTTGGTCCAATAGAAAGAATAAGGGGTCTCTGACTAGGAAGGATTGCTATATCATCATCTCCGGGGCATGGGTGGTCTTCTCCCTTTTCGGCATGCTCCCGTTCATGATTTATGGGACGACCGATACGGCGGCGGACGCTTTCTTCGAGACGATGTCCGGTTTCACGACGACGGGGGCTTCCGTGTTGAATAATATCGAGGAGCAACCTCATGGCATCCTCTTCTGGCGTAGTCTGCAGCAATGGATGGGCGGATTAGGTATCATGCTGTTCTCTATCGCTTTGCTTCCCTCCTACAATAGGAATAACACCCAACTTTTCTCTACGGAGGCGACCAGCGTCGCCATGCGCAAGCTGCGTCCGAAGACACAAGAGACCGCAAGAGGTATTTTCCTGATATATGCTATCCTGACCGCAGTCTGTGTACTCTTCTACTTCATCGGCCCGATGTCGTTCTACGATGCGGTCTGCCATGCTATGACGACGGTCGGTACGGGTGGTTTCAGTACGCATCAGGCTAATTTCGCCTACTTCAACTCTCCCTACCTGGAGTATGTGGCCTCCATTTTCATGTTCTTGGCTGGCGTTAACTTCGCCTTGTATTTTATGGCGAGCGTAGGGGAGTGGAAGGTTTTCCGTGTCAATGAGGAGTTTCATTGGTATGGTATTTTCACGTTGGTGCTTGTCGTTATCTTTTATATTATGCTGGTGGAAAACCCATGCCACGTGTTGACGGCGCAGATGCCTTCCACCTATGAGGGCGCCTTTAGGGCGGCTCTGTTCCATGTGACGAGCATATTCTCCTCTTGTGGCTATCAAGGTACATATTGTGATTACGTAGGGTGGGGCGCTCCTTTTTGGATCCCTACAGCCATCATGATGTTCAGTGGCGCGTGTGCGGGTTCCTCCAGTGGAGGTGCCAAACTGATTCGTCTCATCATCGCTGTGAAGAATGCGGGGAATGAGTTGCGTCTGCACTCCCATCCTAACGCTATCCTTCCCTTGAAGGTTTCTTCCCGCCTGATGTCGATGGAGTTGGTGGTGCGTGTGCTGGCATTCTTTTTCATATTCGCCTTGCTGTTTTTGGCGGGGACTTTCGCCCTGACGTTGACCGGCATGGATTTCGATTCTGCGCTTGGCTCTTGCCTGTCCGCCATCTCAAATAATGGTCCTGGTTTCGGTATCACAGGTCCTGCGGTCAATTATGCTGATGTGCCTATCACCGGCAAATGGCTCCTTTCCGTATTGATGCTGATTGGACGTTTGGAGATCTATACTATTTTGTTGCTCTTCACCTCCCATTTCTGGAAGCTAAGATGAGGAGAATTTTGAAACGATAGTTCGACGAAGTCAATTAAGAATTAGTTGTGGGGCTGGAAGACCCGTTGCGGTTTTTGGGGCTTATTTTTGCCTTTTGGCCGCATCATTTCCCTTCTGACATGTAAGTGACCGCCTTGTGTGTTTGCGATTGAAATTGAGGCTCTGAAGGCCATGAAAATTTTGAATTATGAAACGATAGTTCGACGAAGTCAATTTTGAATTAGTTGAGGGGGTGTTGGCTGGACTAACCCGTCCCCGCATGTGCACATACAACACACAACTCTTAACTCTTAATTCTTAACTATAAATGATGGTTTGTGTGGAAGGAGGGTGTGGCGCTCGCCATTGCGTATAAAAAAAGCGGGAAAGCTAATGAGCCTTCCCGCTTTCGTATGTTATAATCTCAGAGATTATTTCTTGATGAACTTGCCAGTGATGTTCTTGTTAACGATGATAACATACTCACCAGCTGCCAAATCAGAAACGTTTACTTGGTTGTTCACAACGCTGCAAGCCTTAACCGCACCGTTCAAGGAAACGATCTCTACGCTTTGGATATCCTCGATACCTGCAAATGCGATAGCCTCGCTTACTGGGTTAGGATATACAGACAAAGTCTTGTTTTCGCCATCGATTGTAGCTACACCCACCTTGCCTTTGTAAGAAATCAAGAAGAAGTCTACAAGGTAAGATACTTTCTCGCTCTGGCGGAACTCAACAACGAATGATTTTGCTCCAGTAGGGATCTCAACTTCGCCGATTTCTTCTGTCCAAATACCGTAGACGATGGAATCCTTGAATGCAGGAACAGCCTCCTCAGCGTTGTCGAATTTCACGTAGATTGGAAGAAGCTCGTCTGGGTTTGGCTTTCCGTCAATGTTTCCAACCAATTTGTAAGTTACGTCTTTTCCGTATTGCTTAGCGACTGCGTCGAATCTGATTTTTCCAGCCTCGATAGCACCAGCTGGCAAAGTGATTGGGTCGAGCGTGATAGAGTAGTGGTTTGGCTCGTCGAATTCAGCGCCAGATGTAGCTGCTGGGGCAAGCATAAGGAAGCTTGTGTTGAGGTCAGCGACATATTGGTTGGAACCATCGCTCAAAGCTCCTTCGTAGGACATGAAATATTCTGCGTCGAAGTTATTCAAGTCGACGTTGCTCTCATCCCATCTCAAGCGGATGCCGTCTTGGAACAACATCTCAGCTTTTCCTTCTTCTTTCAATAAAGATGAAAGTTTTTGATGTTCACCCCAGTGGTTGTCGGCCAAGAATTGGCAACCATAGATAGGGAACTTGTCTTCTTCTGTCTCGAAGTAAAGGTTTTTAATCTTCAATTTGGTTTGAGTTTCTGCAGATACTTCTCTCTTGTATGCGATGAGTACAGTCTTGATTTCTGTGTTCTTGCATGGGTAAGAGTATCTTTCAAACTGAACCCATTTTTTGTCAAAACCTTCCGATTTTGCGTCAATGGAAATTTTCGAGATGAGGTGAGTTCTTCTTGCATCTACATCCTCTTCGCCTTTTTTAACAAGTTCATTAACCCATGTACTGTTTTCCTCATCGAGACATTCTACGACGATTGTTGGCTTGTCCACCTTCTCGCAAGTTTTGTCCATGTTCTCTGTAGCGAAGATGTCTGCTGCGTCAACTTGGTATTCAATGACGAGGGACTTAGTTCCGATAAAAAGTCCTTGCATTCCGGTTAACCTGGTGTCTAAACCACCTCTGTGAGTGATGGTAGCATATCCATCGCCTTCTGCGATTTCATTGTCTGCTTTCTTTTCATCCTCAAATGGGGTGAATGTCACGCCATTCTGGAATTTTCCATCTTTGATTAGATAGTATGCGTCACCCGCAAACGCACCTGCGCAGCATGATGCAAGCGCAAAAAAGAGTAAACCTACTTTTTTCATATGATAAAATCTATATAAATAAAGGGCGGGTTCTAAAAATCTCTCTCTCCTTGTCGGGAGAACCCATTACCCGATTTCGGAGAGGTCGCTCGTTTGGAACGATTGGTCAAATTTAGTGCTTGTACGTGTGCGAGACAAATTTTTCTCGCATGCTTTTTGCCCTCATGTTTTATTTCTTGATGAATATTAATCTTTTCGTCTCTTCCATTGCATTAGAGCCGAGGTCCGCTAGGAAGTGAGTCTGAGGTCTGTTCTTATCCTAGTATTCGGTGGAGATGGGACGCTTCCCTTTTATGCCTATATATATTTATTGACGAATGGAGTAAAACGAGTACGCTTATAATTTTTTTAAGGGAAAAGTTTTCGTACTTTCGCGCCAAATCGATTTATTTTATGTTAAATAACATATATCACATAGGCTTGGATGCCGGTTCTACCACTTTGAAGGTGGTGGTGACGGATGGAAACGGTGAGATCGTTTACACGGATTATGCTAGGCATCACGCTGATATACAGGGGACTTTGCTTTCCTCATTGTCTTCCTTGATGAAGAATTTGTCGGATGTGCCTGTTCGTATCCAAGTGACTGGCTCCGCAGGAATGGGTCTGTCTGAAAGATTTGGTCTGCCTTTCATCCAGGAGGTCGTCGCGGCGACCCAAGTGATCGAGAAGAGATTCCCTGACACACGTACGTTGGTGGACATCGGTGGAGAGGATAGTAAGATGATCTTCTTCAACAAGAATATGCAGCCTGACATCCGTATGAACGGTAACTGTGCGGGTGGTACGGGCGCCTTCATCGACCAGATGGCGGTGATCCTTGGTGTCGAGGTGGGCGAGCTGAGCGATATGGCGCTCAACGCCGATTCGGTCTACCCGATCGCCTCTCGTTGCGGTGTCTTCTCTAAAACGGATATTCAAAACCTTATCGCCCTCAACGTGAGGCGCGAGAATATAGCCGCCTCCATTTTCAACGCGGTGGCGACGCAGGTGGTCTCCGCACTCTCCCGTGGGTGCGATATCCTACCTAAGGTCTTCTTGTGTGGAGGCCCGTTCGCCCATATCCCTGCTTTGCGGAAAATCATGCAGGAGCGCCTCGGACTCGCTTCCGAGGATATCATTCTGACTGAACACGCTTCCGTCGTGCCGGCTTGGGGCGCTAGCCTCTCCATGAACGAAAAGGCGGAGGTGCGCAAGCTGAGCGAATTCATCACCTTGTTCCAGACGAAGAGCAAGAGCACAGGCGCTTCGGCTTCTTCCCTCTCTCCTCTGTTCGAGAGCAAGGAGGCTTTCGAGGCATGGAAATTGGGCAAGGAAAAGAATAAGATCGAGAAGGTGGCAATGGCTGACATCGCCTCCGATAATTGTTATATCGGTATCGACTCCGGCTCCACGACCACGAAGGTGGTGGCGATGGACGAGCAGGAGCGTATCTTCTTCACCTTTTATAAGAAAAACGGCGGTAGACCGCTGGAAACGGTGAAGGAGGGCCTCTCCCTCTTGCAGGAGGAGGCGCAGAAGTGCGGACGTGACCTCAAGGTGGTGGGTAGCTGCTCGACGGGTTATGGCGAGGAGCTGATCAAGACGGCTTTCGGACTGAACTTCGGTATGGTCGAGACCATCGCCCACTATACGGCCGCCTATAAACTGAACCCTAAGGTGTCGTTCATCCTGGACATCGGCGGACAGGACATGAAGGCGATCTTCGTGGAGAAGGGCGCCATCAACCGTTTGGAGATCAACGAGGCTTGCTCATCCGGTTGCGGTTCTTTCATCGATAGCTTCGCACAGTCGCTGCAGTGCCCGATCACGGATTTCGTCCGCAGGGCATGCGAGAGCCAACACCCGTGCGATTTGGGTACGCGTTGCACCGTCTTCATGAACTCTAAGGTGAAACAGTGCCTGCGTGAGGGTTCTCCGTTGGACGATATCTCCGCTGGTCTTGCCTATTCGGTCATCAAGAACTGCCTCTATAAGGTATTGAAACTGAAGGACACGAAGGATTTGGGTGACCATATCGTGCTGCAGGGCGGTACGATGCGGAACCTGGCGGTGGTCCGCGCTTTCGAATTGTCCGTGGATAAGGAGGTCATCGTCTCCAACTACCCTGAGCTGATGGGTGCGTATGGTGCCGCCCTCTTCTCCAAGAAGCGGATCGGTGCGGGAACAGAGCCTGTGGCCCTCGCACAGTTGGTGGACCTGAAGGAGTATACCTCCGAGCCTCTCCGTTGCGTGGGGTGTGAGAACAATTGCCAGATCCTGAAGAATGTCTTCGCCAACGGCAAGGTCTATTATTCAGGCAATAAGTGCGAGAAGGTCTACACCAACAAGGGAGAGAAGGGTAGGACTGCCTTCAACATGAGCTTCTACAAGAATGAGTTGGCCTTCAAGAAGGATAAGGCCGGCATGCTGGAGAAGCCTTATTTCACGATGGGTATCCCGCGTGCGCTGAACATGTACGAGAACTTTCCGTTCTGGTATACGCTCTTCACGCGTTGCAATATAGCTGTCAAATCCTCCGCCCGTTCCACATTCTCGCTCTACGAGAAGGGTTTGAACACAGTGATGGCGGACAACATCTGTTTCCCGGCCAAGTTGTTGCACGGACATGTGTTCGATTTGGCGGAGAAGAAGGTGGACCGTATCTTCTATCCGTATGTCATCTACGAGCGCATGGAGCCTAACTCCAACAATAGTTACAACTGCCCTGTGGTGGCAGGCTATTCGGATGTGCTGAAGAGCTCCATCAATGTGGAGGCCCGCTTTAATATTCCGCTCGATTCGCCGGTCATCAACTTCAAGGATGACGCTTTGCTGAAGAAGTCGTGCGCGACCTACATGAAGAGTATCCTCAAGGATAAATATGAGAAGAAACGTTTCGAGGCGGCCTTCGCCGAGGCGCTGAAGGCGCGTGATGTCTTCTCGGACACGGTGCGTAAGAAGGCGGTGAGCCTGCTCGCGAAGGCGAGGGAGGAGAACCGTTTGGTGATTATCCTTGCAGGCAGACCATATCACAATGATCCGCTCGTGCAGCATAAGGTTTCCGAGATCATCACCTCGTTCGGGGTGGATGTGGTCACGGAGGATCTCGTGCGTGGGATGGACTCAGACCTGAAGGATTCCCACATCATCCCGCAGTGGTCTTACATGAATAGGATTATGAAGGTGGCGAAATGGGTCGCCCAGACGAATGAGAACGTGCACTATGTGCAGCTGACCTCCTTCGGATGCGGACCTGATGCGTTCATCGTGGATGAGATCATCGATATGATGAAGCGTTACGGAAAGAACGTTACCTTGCTGAAGGTGGACGATGTGAACAATGCGGGGTCGCTCCGCTTGCGTATCCGTTCGCTCATCGAGTCGTTGAAGTATAAGAGCGAGGAGGCGGAGCCGGTTGCCCATGCGTTCCAGAGCACGCCTGAGTTCCTGAAGAAGGATGCGGGGAAGAAGATCCTCGTGCCGTTCTTCTCGGATTTCCATTCGCCGTTCGTGCCAGCCTTGTTCGAGCTGATGGGCTATGAGTTCGAGAACATGCCACCGAGCGACGAGGCTTCGGTCCAGTACGGTTTGAAGTATGCGAACAACGAGATCTGTTACCCTGCCACATTGGTGGTCGGTGATTGTATACGAGCCTTGGAGTCCGGCAAATATGACTTGAATAACATTGTCTTCGCCATCACACAGACGGGCGGACAGTGTCGTGCGACGAATTACATCGCCTTGATCAAGAAGGCCCTTTTGGCTGCGGGTTACGGGAATATCCCTGTCATCTCCGTCTCCATCATGGATACGATCAATGAGCAGTCTGGGTTTACGCCTAATGTGAAGAAGATCATCAAGATAACCATGTACCTCCTCTATTTCTCCGATGCGATGTCGAAGATGTATTACTCGGCTGTGGTCAGGGAGAAGGTGCCGGGTGCCGCCCGTAAGATCCTGGACGAGTACATCGCTTTGGGTGTTGAGGCGGTACGTCAGAAGAAGTCCAAGTTGATGATCAGCTATCTCTCCGAGGCTGCGAAGAAGTTCGAGGAGATAACGGAGACGAAGGATGTGCCTCGTGTCGGTATCGTGGGAGAGATTTTCATCAAGTATAATTCCTTCGGACACCAGCATGTCGTGGATTGGTTGGTGAAGGAGGGCATCGAGCCTGTGATTCCTTCGCTGAACGAGTTCTTCGTGCAGTATTTCCCGAACGCTAAGTTCAACGAGGCGCATTATCTGGAGAAGAAACGTAAGTTCGTGGCCAGGTTGCTTTCCAGCCTAGGAGAGAAGTATCTGAACCACGTGGCGAAGAAGATAGACAAGGCGGCTTCCGCATTCCGCTATTATGAGAAGATCGTGAACATCCATGAGGAGGCGAAGCGTGCGGAAAAGATAACCAGTTTGGCCGCCCAGTTTGGCGAAGGGTGGTTGATTCCTGCCGAATTTGCGTCGTTCGCAGAACACGGCATCAATGCTGCCATCAGTTTGCAGCCTTTCGGATGTATCGCCAACCACGTCATTTCCAAGGGTATAGAGAAGAAGGTGAAGGATATCTATCCAGACATGAACCTTTTGTTCCTGGATTTCGACGGAGGTGTGAGTGAGGTGAATGTGTTGAATCGTCTCCACTTCATCGCGCGGGCTGCGAAGCATGTCAAATAGTTGTTCCGCATAACGAACGGCAGAAGCATTCCTTCTTCCATGAGCGAAGGCGTCTATAGTCCGCCGCTGATTGTGCCGAAGTCTTTCCTGACGAAAAGATTCATGTAGGTATTGACTAGTCTCCTAAAACGCTATTTTAGGACTAGAGAGAAGATAAAAAAGAGGGGGTGTGTCGAATGACATACCCCCCTCGCTTGTTTTCAAAATTTGGAGCTTATTTACAGATGAACTTGGAAGTCTTGCCTGTTGTAGTGTTTCTCAGGACATATACTCCCTTGTTACCAGTGATTCGTTTCACGCTTTCATTCAAATCGTCCCCGTTATAGGTCACTTCACCGAGTGTTTCTCCTATTACGGAGAATATGATATAATTTCCTTCTTCGATAACGTTGTCGCTCAGGTTGAGCTCGATGCCAGACTCGCAATCCGTGCTGGAGAATCTGACTTTGTCGATGTTGACATAGTTACCTGTGATGGTGAACCGTATGGTCTGTTCTCCTTCGTCGTAGAAGTTCATTTCGGCCTTCACCTCGCTGTAGGTGCTCCAATCTTCGCCTTGAGGCACGCTTATCTTGGCGGTGGAGTTTCCGCAAGAAATGTTGAATCCGGAGTTGCTTGAACCGGAAGATACGGTCGCATAGACAGTATATTTACCTGCGCATTTCACGTCTACGGTATATTCCAACCATTCGTCTGTGTTCGTGTAACCGATGGCGTAGCCTCCGTTTCCTTTCACGATGTCCACACCTCCGTTGTCGGAACGGTAGCCATTGCTGTCTCCCTCGTCGACATCATTGGAGTCGTATGATGCCACACCGCTACATCCCTTGTCGAAGTCTTCCGCCTCGATTGTTCCTGGAATCTGTATGGCTGATCCTGAGAATGGAGACCTTGCCTCGCATACTGTGATGGATTTCTTGATCTCTTTACTATCTCCGTTGGTGCTTTGTACAGTGACGAGGATCTCGAAGCTACCGGCCTTTTCCGCCACGTATACCCACTTCCCGTTCTCGTTGTTCACGGTGTTTCCATCCACCTTCACGGTGATGTTGCTGATGCTTCCTTCGGTGGTTGATGCCTCAACGTTGATGGTCAACTTGTCGCCTACGGAAATGGCGTCCGCTGAGAGTTCCACGTTTGCCTTGAGTTTAGATGCCGTACCGCAGAACGGGCTTTGCGCGTTCTTGGCCGCATCGCTCTTCATATAATTTTCCAGCCACGTGAATGCTGAACGTTTCTTACAATCCCTGACCAATCCGGAGCATCCGTTGGTAACCCAAGTGTGTCCGTAGATCCATCCCCAGAGGGTGACACCAGCCACGTAGTCTGCCTCCCACATGATAGGGAACTGCTCCTTGTAGCGCGTCTCGAATGTGGCGTCATCGCTTTTGGCGATATCATACTCGGTGATGTACTGAGGCAACTGCGTCTTGTTGTGGATCTCCTCCAATGCGCTCCTGAATTGGCTTCCGCTCATGTCGTTCAGGTCGTGCGCTTGGTTACCCGCCGCATCGATCGGTGCGCCGCAAGCCTTCAGACCGTTGACGAGGTTGATGAACTCGGTCTTTTGCCACTGGAACGTGTTGTAGTCGTTGTAGATGAGGATGGCGTCCGGCCAACGGTCACGCGCCAGACGGAACGCCTCCGCGATCCATTGGTATGAGTTGGTGTTAGGGTAACCGTTCGTGTTGCAGTTGTAGCTAGGCCTTGTGCCAGTCTCCCTTTGTGCCCTATCTTCCGCAAGAGACCCCAATGCTTGGATGATCTTTGTGGACTTGTAAGGGGAGTGGTAATCTCCGCCGGAATAGATGGCCTCGTTCACCACGTCGATGATCTCGAGGTTCGGGAAGTGCTTCTTGCACTCGTCGTACCATTCGATGATGGCCTTCTTGGTGTCGTCGACGCTTAGGTTCTCGATCCAGTTAGGATGTTGGCTTCCCCAGATGAGGGCGTGGAACTTGAAGATGATCCCGTGATCATCGCAATACTTTTTGGTCCTGTCAGGGCTTGACCAGTTGAATCTTCCCCATCCGTTGTGTACGGAGCCCCACTTGGTGGCGTTCTCGCACGTGATTTGGTTCCAGTAGTCTGCGAAAACGAGGTTACAGTCGCTGTAGTCGCACTGCTCTCCCGTGCTCCAATCCTTGGTGGTCGTGATGTTCCCCAAGAACTTGCAAGGATTGTCTTTCGCTAATTGCGCCATGGCACAGCTAGCTGTCATGATACCCAATGCCGCTAAGGCAGTTTTTAAGTAGTGTGTTTTCATGTGTGTAAGTATTTTATGGTGATTAATAATTAAAATCTTCATCGACAGACCACGTAAGTCTGAAAACTCTTAATTGACAATTTTACGATGGCAAATGTATGGTGATTCTTCCGCTAAGGATGTGAAATTAGCGTCAAATGAGTGGATTTTTGTTCCAATTTAGTCCTGATGTGAATTGCGTTGTTTTTTATAACTCACTGATAGATAGTGGTCTGTTTATTGGAAATGGTAGCTGAACCCGAAGGAGAGTTGTTCTTGTATTTGAATCTTCGCCTTCTCGTCTTTTGGTGTATTGTCGAAACGCATGATGAGGGAGAGCCTAGTGCTCAGGAATCGGTTGATGGTGAATTTTCCGATGGTCTCCCAATCGAATTCTATGTTCCTGCAGTCATAGGAGCTGAACAGGTCGAAGTTAGATGTGATTTGTATCTCTTTGGAGAATTTCCAGTTGAGTTCCGCTTGGATCATGTAGCCGGAGTATCCGGTGTGGTATTGGGCGCTGTCGAGGCCTACCGTCAGCGGGTTCACCTCCGAGCTTGGCAGGAGGGAGATGATTTTGTAGGCTAATGGGGCGACCCTCACCTCCGTGTTTTTGCTGTGCCTATAGTCTAAGCCTACACTGAAAAAGCATCGGGAAGGGGAGAGGAACGATGTGACCACCTCGTTGGAGTTGGTCTTTTTATACCCCTTGAAGAGTGAAGTGTTGAAGTCGATGGCTGCGCTGTAGTATAGTTTCTTGGACATGGAGGTCTGGTAGCCGATGCGGGAGGAGACCTTGATTACGTCGTTGTTGACGCGGAAGGCTCGTAGGCTGTCCTCGCTGGTGTTGTAGAATCCGATCTTCACGTCAAAATCGTTTTCCCACAACCATTTTTTCTTTTGAAAGATGATGTCGTATTCGAGTATGGAGAGGAAGGTGGCGTTAGGTGTTCCACCTTTGTACCAGTTGTCCGTCACATAGTATTGCGAGAATTGAAGGGAAAGGTTCCCTTTCAGTTTCCATGGGTTATTCTCTCTTGATTTCTTAGGTTGTTCCAGCAGGAAGGGCATGGGAAGCAGTTGGGGCTCGTCTACCCCTTCCACATGGAGCTCTTTCTCCTTCCCTTTCACGCTGTTCAATGTCTCGTCGAAGTCCTGTAATCTGTAGAAGTCGATCAGGTCGGGTCTGCTGATGGCGATGTTGTATACCGACCTTCTTGTCAGTTTCTCTTTCACCATCAGACTATCGAAGCGCTTTTCCAGTGCCAATTTTTTTCTCTCTGGCTTTGCTTTCCAATAGGTGATGTCATACGGAAGCGTAAAGGGAACCAGATCGATCGCCCGCAGGGAATCGAACACGATGACCGGCAGGAAGCGGGATGTGTCGGCTGTGACGGCGTCGGGAAAGTCCAGTTGGAATAACGACGCTTCCTTATCCGCCCTTGCATGGAAGGAGGAAAAAATAAGGGAAATAAAGAAGATTGCTCTGATAAGGAATAACTTCCGACGCATCGCTACACATTAACTGATTACTGATTCAGGCGCGAATTTAATCATTATATTTATGAGTTCCACTTCCCACTTCGTAAAAAGAAATGTGTTTCTGTATTGTTTTTTTCTTATATTTGCCGATTGTAACTTCTATTCAATGTGAGGAATAGACGGATTAAGTATATAATGTTTTAAAGCAGTATTGTATGATGAGATTTAAATTTACGATTTTAGCGTTGGTATGCTCTCTCGCAGGTGCCCTCACGGCCTCCGCGGCGGACTTGTCGTTCGATAAGGAGCAATACCAAAAGGCCTTGTGGATGACCGCAAGGTTTTATGGCGCCCAGCGCATGGGAGACGGAGTCAATTGGCTCGTAGCCACGCATGAACCGAACGGTGTCGCCAACGGTATGTCTTTTTCTGAGAGCAAGTTCGTCAAGGGTAAGTCTTACCTGAAGGATGCGGATGGCTCTTACGACCTGACGGGTGGCTGGTTCGATTGCGGCGATTTTGCCCTCTTCGGCCAGACATTCTTCTATTCCGCCTATATGCTGGCGTTGGGTTACTCGGAGTTCCCTGGGGGATATGACGACTACTATTCTTTCGATTACCATGGTTACATCTCCGCTGATGATTATACCTGGGAGGGGAAAAAGGGTGCGCCGAATGGTATCCCTGACATCTTGGACGAGGTGAAGTACGCGACCGATTTTATCCTGAAGGCTGTTCGTGATGAGAGTACGTTTTATTACCAGAAGGGCGATGGTGACGCCGACCACATGGTGTGGTGTACCTCTCCTGTGAAATCCGCTATGCCAAAGGCGCAAGGAGGTGAGTCGGACGGATCCAGAGAAATCAAAAAGGCGAGTGGTAACGTGACCTCCATGGCTGCTCTCGGAGGTGCTGCATTGGCGGTGATGTCCCGTGTGTATAAGAAGTTTGACCCGGATTATGCTCAAAAGTGTCTGGAGAAGGCTAAGGTCGCTTATGACTTTGTTAACGGAACATCGAAGGGGAATACTAGTGCTGGCCAATTCTATGGTGCGAAGCCTAAGTATGTGCCGGACATGGTCATCCTTGCGGCGGAGTTGTACCGCGCCACGAATGATTCCAAGTACTTGAGTAAAGCTGAAGAGAATTGCTCTTGGATGGATGCAGAGAAAGACTATAATTACAACTACACGTTGTGCTATAACAACACGGAGGATTTGGCGGCCTATCTGATGGCCTCCATCAAGGAGTCCTCCTACAGCGCAAAGGCGATGGCCGTGATGGATTTCTATGTGAATTCGATGTATAAGCCTTCTTCTGGCTATATCCTGAGAAAACCTGGCCATTATGATGATCGGTGGGGTTCCCTTCGTTACCCTGCCAACCAAGCCTTTACGTATGGTTTGTATTCTAAATTGGTGAATGACAAGGATGTGAATCCTTATTCCTTGGCCACCATTGAATTCCTCTTGGGTAAGAATCCATCTAACATGTCTTTCATCGTTGGATTCGGCAATAAATATCCGGTGATTCCCCATCATCGTAATTTCTTCCGCTATGATGGCAATAATATGAGCATGGTGCCTATACCTGATAAGAATTATAAATTTATACAGCTGGGTTTCATGGTGGGTGGTAGTGGTGCCACCTTGGAGTCTGCCTCCTATTCGGAGTCATTGACCGATTACCAGATATCTGAGGGCGGTATCGATTACAATGCGGGTCTGGTATGTGCTTTGGGTTATATCAATTCGATCATCAACCCTGTCAATGTCAATAAGTTCGGCCACCCGTCTCCTGAATTTGAGCCTACTGTTTCCCTCTGTGGCATGAGGTCTGTTGTATTGGATAGCAAGGTGCCTGCCGATGGCAAGAAGACCTTCACATGGTATAAGGATGGACAGAAGGTGGAATCATCGACTTCCGCCTCTTCTTATCAGGTGACCGCTCCTGGCGAGTATACCTGCGAGATCGATTCCGCCGGCGACTGGACTACCAGCGGAAGCGTTGTGGTGGTGGCTTCCTTGCCTGAGTTCGAACCTATCCCGGACATGGAGCTCTGTAACCCTTCCCAAATTGAGATGGATTTCAGCTTGGGTGATTCTCCGGTGACATACCAGTGGTATAGAAACGGGGAGGCGTTGAAGGGTGCCACCTCTTCGAAGTATGTCGTCACGAAGGGTGGTGAGTACACGTGCGAGATCTCCGCTTCTAATTGTGAATCGACGGGCGCGACCTTCAAGGTGGTTTCCTTGTTGCCTGAGGTGGAGGATGCCGTTTCTGATGTGAGTGGCAATGTGACCCTGACGGTGAAAGGGGATGGCGAGTACGAGTGGTATGATAAATTGGAGGGCGGTTCGCCGCTTGCCACGGGCTCTTCTTTCAAGACAACAATCTCCGCTGACAAGACCTTCTACGTGCAGGATGCCGGCGCCATGGACATCGTGGTGGGACCGTCTCAGAAAGACTTCACCTCTACGGGTGTGAACTGGGGTAATATATCCGCTAACTTCACGGCCACCAAGCCTTGCAGCATCTCAAGTGTCTACGTCCATGTCGATGGTAACCCTTACAACCAAGGTCAGACTACCGTGAAGGCGGAGTTGGCCGGCACGAAGAAGACTACGTTCACTTCAGACCCGATCCAGGTCTCCAAGGGTAACCAGTTCGTGAAGATCACCTTCTCTAATCCAATCGAAATCCCTGCGGAGGGTGACTATAAGTTGACCTTCTCTTCCGATGCGTTCGCCATCTCTTATTATGAGAACATGAGTAATTATTCATCCTTCGCGCATCAAGGAGAACCGCTCAAGTTTACCAGTGCGGGCGATGGCAAGACTGGTTTCCCAGGTATCGCTGATTGGAACGTGACGACCGGTTCGGGGTGTGCCCGCGCCGTGGTGATGGCTAAGAAGGGTGGCGCTTCCGGCGTTGATGATTTGGAGAGTGCTGTCTGCGTATTCTATCCTAATCCGGTGTCGGACTTCCTGACCATCAGGTTGGATGTGACCTCTACTGCTTCTATCCAACTCTTCGACCTTATGGGAACTGTTGTGGCGGAGAAGAGGTTGGACGCTTCGGAGAACACGATCGACCTCCGTTCATTGCCTGCGGGCATCTATGTGGCTCGTGTCGTTGCCGGCGATTCGATCTATACGAAAAGGATTGTGAAAGAGTAAGTTTTTTAGGCAATATGAGGGGGTTGGGCGCACGTCGTTCATCCCCCTTTTTGTATATTCGCGGGACCAATAGACTCTATCCGATGGAAGAAGTTAGACAGAACTCTGTGCGGGCGTGGCTTTTAGCCTCCCGACCGAAGACTTTGGCGGCGGCGGTCGCACCTGTGGCCGTGGGTTGCGCCTTGGCGTACTATTTCGACGCTTTTCAGTGGGTGCCGGCTTTGTGTTGCCTCCTGTTCGCTGTCGCCATGCAGATCGCGGCGAACCTGATCAACGATTTGTATGATTTCCTGAAGGGAAGCGACGGGGAGGACCGCTTAGGACCGCCTCGTGCCACGGCGCAAGGGTGGATTACGCCTGAGCGCATGAAGATCGGTATTCTTGTGGTGGTGGCGATGGGTTGCCTTTTTGGTTCGGTGCTGATGCTCTATGTGGGCTGGTGGCTCGTCGCTGTGGGGATCTTTTGCGTGTTGTTCGCCTACTTCTATACCTCCGGTCCGTTCCCTTTGGCCTACAACGGCTTGGGCGACGTGGCGGTGGTGGCTTTCTTCGGATTGGTCGCTGTCGGCTTTACGGCTTACGTGCAGATCCTTTCCTGGCCCATGGCGCTGACGTTGGCAGGCATCGCCACAGGGCTGGCGGTCAATGTGTTGCTCGTCCTGAATAATTACCGTGATGTGGAGAATGACGCGAAGTCGGGGAAACGTACGGTCGTGGTGTTGCTCGGCAAGAAGTTCGGCCTCTACCTGTACCTGTGTTCGGGCTTGGCCGCCGTGCTCCTTGCGGGAGTCTCTTGTTATTGGCTCGGACTAAAGCCCTATGCCTTCCTATGGATGGTGCCTTATCTTCTTTTGCATGTCATGACGTGGGGTAAGATCCGTAAAATCGAACAACCGGCT
Organism: Paludibacteraceae bacterium; assembly: GCA_017527905.1. Lineage (GTDB taxonomy): Bacteria > Bacteroidota > Bacteroidia > Bacteroidales > Paludibacteraceae > UBA1181. Next base: position 23,339 of record JAFXPK010000041.1, on the reverse strand, counting down.
ATGTTGAACGCATTGATTGGGGAGACCTCCAGGAATATGTTGGTGTTCGCGGTGTCGATGACGCTCATGCTATTGACCTCTCGCTGATTCGTCTATGAATATTTGCCTTTAGTATGTATGTTTAGACAATTCGTCTATCATATTTTGTATTTTGGCTATGTTGTTTTAAATTTGAATATCGATTTAAACAAATAAATTACTAAAACTAAAAAAAAAGAACATTTATGAGAAGAAAATTGGTTTCGGGAATCTTGGTTTCCCTTTTGATGGCAGCTCCTGCCGTCTTGGTAAGTTGTGGTGATGACGACGACGATGATGTGAAAAATGAGGTCACAACTAATAACGCCTTGTTGGGAACCTGGATTAGCAGGGATTCGATGCAAGTGACAGAAACCCTCTATTGGTACGAGGATCAATACCAGAAGTTTGAGAAGGACTATTACTATGACGTCTATGTTAAGCAACAGGGTAAGGTACAGACCGTAACGGTTTATCGCTACGCTTACTCTTTTGACGGCCAGAAGATAACATTGGCTAGTTTCCCGACTATCCCGGTCAGTGTGACAGTTGAGGGCGATACCTATAAGACTCCTACAACCGTATTTACTCGTGTTGCCGATTTGCCTCAGGTTGCGTTGGATAAGATCGCCGCTGGTGATTTCGAGGACATGGACGCAGACGATGAGGAAGAATGAAGTTTTTGATGTTCAGTAATTGTACTTCCCCCTTGTACATGAAGGGATAGATCTACGGTTAGTAAAACTTGTTGACCCTCTTATTCATCCGTCTGGGCTGGTGATTAGGAGGGTCTCTTTTTCGCTTATTAATGTTTAGAGGGGAATTGGATGCGTAACGGAATGATTCGTCAATATTGCTTAAAGGTTGATTAACTCTTAATTCTTCACTCTCTCAAAAATACTTTTATGTTGGATAACATCTTTTTGATGTTTTTTTATAACTTCGCGACTTGAAAATTTTTAAGTAATACAGAGATGCAAAAGATTAGAAATGTTGCGATTATCGCTCACGTTGACCATGGTAAAACAACGTTGGTGGATAAAATGTTGTTGGCTGGAAACCTGTTCAAGGATCACGAGAAACCGACTGACCTGATTCTGGACAATAATGATTTGGAGCGTGAACGAGGTATAACCATTGTTTCTAAGAATGTCTCTATCCGTTATAAGGACTACAAAATCAATATCATAGATACTCCGGGTCACTCCGACTTCGGTGGCGAGGTGGAGCGCGTGCTCAACATGGCGGATGGTGTGTTGCTTTTGGTGGACGCCTTCGAGGGCCCTATGCCGCAGACGCGCTTCGTCTTGCAGAAGGCTATCCAATTGGGACTGAAGCCTATCGTGGTGATCAACAAGGTGGACAAACCGAACTGCCGTCCGGAAGAGGTGCAGGAGGAGGTCTTCGACCTGATGTTCAACCTGGACGCCACGGAGGAACAGCTTGATTTCCCTACGATCTATGGTTCGGCTAAGAATAACTGGATGTCGGACGACTGGAAGAAGCCTCGCGAGAACGATATCACTCCGGTTTTGGACGCCATCATCAAATATATCCCTGAGCCTCACATGAATGTGGGTACCCCACAAATGTTGGTTACCTCTTTGGACTACTCCTCTTACGTGGGACGTATCGCCATCGGTCGTATCCACCGTGGTACTTTGCAGGAGTCCCAGAACCTCTCGCTCGTGAAACGTGACGGTTCTGTGAAGAAGGTGCGCATCAAGGAGTTGCGCGTGTTCGAGGGCTTCGGACAGGCGACGGTACGTGAGGCGCATTGCGGTGAAATTTGCGCATTGGTGGGTATCGATGACTTCGAAATCGGTGATACTATCTGTGACTTCGAGAACCCGGAGCCATTGCCACCTATCGCGATCGACGAGCCTACGATGAGCATGGTCTTCGCCATCAATGATTCGCCATTCTTTGGCAAGGAGGGTAAGTTCGTCACCTCAAGACATATCAACGATCGTCTGGAGAAGGAGTTGGACCGCAACTTGGCTCTCCGTGTGGAGAAGAACCCTGATTCTGATAAGTGGATCGTCTATGGACGTGGTGTGCTCCACTTGTCTGTCCTGATCGAGACGATGCGCCGTGAGGGCTATGAGTTGCAGGTGGGCCAGCCTCAGGTCATCATCAAGGAGATCGATGGCGTGAAGTGCGAACCGGTCGAGCAATTGACCATCGACTTGCCGGATGAGGTCTCCGGTAAGGTGATCGAGATGGTATCTACCCGTAAGGGTGATATGGTCTCCATGGAGCGCAAGGGCGACCGTGTGCATCTGGAGTTCGTCATTCCTTCCCGTGGTATCATCGGACTTCGTACGAATGTCCTGACCGCCACTGCGGGTGAGGGTGTCATCGCCCACCGATTCTTGGAATACCAGCCTTATAAGGGCGAAATCGAGCGTAGAACCAACGGTTCCCTGATCGCTATGGAGACGGGTACGGTCTTCGCTTACGCCTTGGATAAACTGCAGGATAGGGGCCGTTTCTTCATCAGTCCGCAGGACGAGGTCTATGCGGGACAGGTGGTCGGCGAACACTGCAAGGACAATGATATCGTCATCAACGTGACGAAGTCCAAGCAGTTGACCAACATGCGTTCGAAGAGTTCGGACGAAAAGGCTCGTATCATCCCTCCTATCATCTTCTCCCTGGAGGAGGCGCTTGAGTATATCAAGGAGGATGAGTATGTCGAGGTGACTCCGAAGAGCATGCGTATCCGTAAGATCATCTTGGACGAGACCGAGAGAAAACGCGCGAACAGGGTCTGATTGACCTTTGACTCCTAATACCTACAAGGATGAAAAAGTATTTTCGTAGTTGGAAAGCGAGGATCTTTTTCATCCTTTTTGTTTTTTTCGCGGTGCTCTGCCTGCTTCGTTTCCAACTCTTCCCGAATGATTATTCCACGGTCGTCTTCACGGAGAAAGGCGAGTTGGTGGGTGCTCGTCTGGCGAATGATGGACAGTGGCGCTTCCCCCCGATGGATACGGTGCCGTATAAGCTGAAGAAGACCACTCTGTGTTTCGAGGATAGACATTTCTACCATCATCCGGGTGTCAATCCGGTCTCCATTTTCCGCGCGTTGAGGCTTAACATCTCCGCCGGCAGGGTCGTTTCCGGCGGTAGCACCATCTCCATGCAAGTGATCCGTATGAGCCGTAACCATCGTAAGCGAGTCTTCACTGAGAAGATCATCGAGGCCTTCGGAGCCTTGTGGCTTGAGCTGCACTATTCGAAGGAGGAGATACTCTCCATGTACGTCTCCAATGCGCCGTATGGTGGTAATACGGTGGGTGTTCAGACCGCCTCGTGGCGCTACTACCAGCGGGCGGGGAAGGACCTTTCCTGGGCGGAGGCCGCCCTCTTGGCCGTGCTGCCGAACGCACCTTCCATGATCCATGTGGAGCGGAACCGCGAGTCGCTGAAACGCAAGCGTGACGCTCTCCTGCGGACGATGTACGAACAGGGTGAGTTCGACGAGGAGACGCTTCATCTCTCGATGGATGAGTTGTTGCCGGAACAAGTATTCTCCTTGCAGGTGATGGCGCCCCATTTGGTGGACCGCATGAACAAGGAGCGGCATGGACAGGTGGTGCATGTCACGTTGAATGCCTCGTTGCAGAAGAATGTGGAGGAACTCGCTTCCCGCTATAAACACATATACTCCCAGAATGGTGTGCAAAACCTATCCGTATTGGTGCAGGAGGTCTCCACTGGCAACGTTTTGTGCTATTGCGGTAACGCCGCCTATGACCACAAAGATGACAACCAGGTGGATGTGATTCGCGCCCCTCGTAGTACGGGTAGTATCCTGAAACCATTCCTCTATTGCGCGATGATAGAGGACGGGCAGGTTACCCCTCGCATGTTGGTGCCTGATGTGCCGATACAAATCGCGGGGTATAAGCCGCAGAACTTCAATCGGACCTTCGACGGGGTCGTTCCCGCCCATGAGGCGTTGACCCGTTCGCTGAATATTCCCGCTGTGTTGATGCTGCGTAAGTATGGCATCCCGTTGTTTCAGGACTATTTGCGGCGGGCGGGCATCACGACGCTCAGTTTTTCCCCCGACCATTATGGATTGACGTTGATTCTAGGAGGTGCGGAAGCTACGCTTTGGGACGTGTCGGGTGTCTATGCTTCCATGGCCCGTGTGCTGAACCGTTATAATCGGGACTTCCTATACGATGAGGGCGATATCCATGCGCCTCGACTATGTAGGCAGGAGGAGAAGCATAAGGTGGTCGATAGGCCGGTCTTGTTCCATGCCGGTTCTGTCTGGCATACCATGGATGCCATCAAGGAGTTGAACCGTCCTGACGTGACGGATTGGCGTGTGTTCTCCTCCTCCCGTAAGATTGGGTGGAAGACCGGCACCAGTTTCGGTAACAGAGACGCATGGGCGGTGGGTGCCACGCCTGAGTATGTGGTGGGTGTATGGGTAGGCAATGCGGATGGTGAGGGCCGTCCTGATATGACAGGTGTAGGATATGCCGCTCCAGTGATGTTCGCCGTGTACAATATCTTGCCGAATACGTCGTGGTTCGCTTGCCCGCAGAAGGATTTCGTGCCAGTGGAGCTCTGCCACCAGAGTGGTTTCCTGCGCGGGAAGGATTGCCCTCCTGGGGATTCCGTGATGTTGTATGCTCCGTGTGCCAATAGCGAGCCATGCCCATATCATCAGATCGTCCACCTCTCTAAGGACGAGAAGTACAGGGTGTCGGCGAAGTGTATGTCTCCGTTGGATATGGTGCATAAGTCCTGGTTCATCCTTCCTCCTGCGATAGAGAGTTTCTATTGCCTGCGCAATACTTCCTATATGCCGTTGCCTCCTTACATGCCTGGGTGTGAGGACGAGTCCGCATCTGTGATGGAGTTCATCTACCCGAAGGATTCTCGGGTCGTGTATATCCCGAAGGAGATGGATGGCAAGCGGGGTGAGGTCATTTTCGAGGTGGCGCATCGTCAGGCGGACGTGACGCTCTATTGGCATCTGGATGACACCTACCTTGGCGAGACGAAACGCTTCCATCAGAAAGGTGTTAGCGCATCGGAGGGTGAGCATACGATTACGGTGGTGGACGAGGCGGGCAACCGGATGCAGAAAAAGTTCAAGGCGATTGTGACGGATTGATCGAGGTGCGCATCGGGTCGGAGGACGATTGAACTGCTGCTGAAAATGGCCAGCGTTTGCCTAAGGCGGAAGCCTTTCCTGCGTTTCGCTATTTTGCGAAAAATATTTTTAATTAGAAAAAATCATAGTACCTTTACCCGTTGTTCCAATGCTTTTGATCGTCGGAGTTGTAGTGGAAGTCTTGGATTCTCCGTTAGGATTTAACCAGTAGGAGGCCGGACCGTCCATTCGAGGATTGGAGCATGGAAATGTCCCAAATGATAAAGGAAAGATGAGAGATATTATTGTGAAAATACTGACACGGTTGGGTTTGTATAAATCTGTGGTATCAACGATTAACAGGTTGAAATCTCATGTGCAGGCTAAAAGGATGAAGAAGCATGGCCTGGAGATGCTTCAGGAGGCGGATCGCGTAATGTGTGGGATGGATATCCACCCCTTCCTGACGTATGGTATCTTGTTGGGCGCATGCCGTGAAAAGAACTTCATATCCTATGATTTTGACATAGATTTGGGCGTGCTCGCTTCCGAGGTTACCGACAAGATGAGAGAGAAGATGGAGTCGTCCGGCTTCAAATTGTACAAGCAGATTTACGTGAAGGAGACGAATCGGATCGTCGAGGAAACGTACGTATACAAGAAACTTTATCTGGACATTTTCTACTATTTCGAGGATGGGGACGACTTGTATAGCGTGATTAGCCGATTGCATGAGACGAAGGAGTGGAAAGAGGCTAATGAGACGGACGGATTCCCTACGGATAGAAGTTATGTCCCGAAGACTGAATTCGAACGGATTGATTTCCTGGGTGTGTCTGTCTATAAGCCGGTGAAGTCACACGAATGGTTGACGGATATATATTCGGATTCATATATGACCCCAATTAAGAATTGGCGTGCCAGCGATTACAAAACGCGTATTGTTCATGGCGAGGATAGAACCTATAGGCGCTATTTCTCGTGAAATGTAAGGTTGATTAGATTATATGATTGGCAAATACGTAAATAAAGCGTCTGAGGCGTTTAATACCCTTGTGAAAGCGTACCGCAAGAAGGGTTGGTACTTTTGTTGGCAGGAGCTGAACAAGAAGTTCCTCCCGCTTCGTTTTGTCACAAATGAAAACGTGATGAATCTGCATTGCCAATACAAGGCGTACGAGTTCCTGAAGAAAAAGTATTTGCCGAGACTGAAACGCCTGGAAAAGGGGCCTGCCGAGTGCGTCGAAAACAAAACGATTTGGGTGTGTTGGCTGCAAGGCTTGGAAAATGCGCCGGAAATCGTGGCGAAATGTGTGGACTCCATCTACAGGTATGCGGGCGACTATAAAGTGGTGCTGATAACCAACGATAACCTAAAGGATTACGTGGATATTCCGGCTTATGTGACGGAAAAGCTTGAGAAGAAACGTATGCAGTTCGCTCATTATTCTGATTACATTAGGGTCAGCCTGCTGGAAAAGTATGGAGGGGTTTGGATTGACTCGACGGTTCTGATGACGGGCACAATCCCTGCCTCGATATTGTCCCTGCCTTTCTTCTGTTTCAGGACGTCTTACCTGAGCGACTCGTGCTGTGTGTCGTCAAACTGGTTTATTTCGTCACATAAGGGCGAGGAGATTGTCAGAAGGGTGAAGTTCCTGTTGGATGAATATTGGAGGAATGAGGGGTTCCTATGCGATTATTATTTGTTCCATCTAATCTTCGCGCTTGTGGTGAAAGTCGATCCTTGTGGCGCGGAAGCCTGGGAAAAGGTCCCGTATTATTGTAATGCTGATGCGCATACACTCCAATTCGAACTGTTCGATGAATACTCGGAAGAGCGTTTCTCCTTGATTCGGGAGAAATCGTTTATGCATAAACTGACATACAAGTTTGATGCGGGAAAGGCTTCTCTTCCAAACACGAATTATCGGCACATATTGAACATGTAGCTTCCCTTAGGATGGGAGGAATAAACCTTTGCTGACGTGGTACCGAAACAAAACTAGTGCGTTCCCTTTGCTGTATTGCTGCCTGATCGCGAAATAGCACCAGAGCACGAGCGTGCCGCCCCATTTTATCATTTCGCTGAAACAACGCTTGAGGAATGACGCTTTCCCGATGGATGTGGTCCTGATCCTTTCGCTTTTGCCTACTCCGAGGGCGAACCTCTTGATGTAATCTTGGGTTGTCCGTTCTTGCGGTATGCAGTGTTCTACTTGCACGTCGGGTAGGTATTGGATCTGAATTCCTTCTTGTTGGATGCGTAGGAAAAAGTCTTTCTCTTCCCCGCCTGCCATATTCTTCTTGCAACGTCCCAATTGTGTGTTGAAAGTTCCTATCTTCTCGGGGATGGACCTGTGGAAACCCATGTTGGCGCCTATGGGGTATTGGTTAGGCTTGAACGCGCGCTTCTCTTCTCCCATATCCAATGCGGACACCCAGGAGTAGGCCCATTTGTTCATCCATTCGGGTTCCCTGCCCGACTCATACCTAGGCGTTATTTTTCCTCCGAACACGAGTGTCGATGGGTCTTCGTTGAGCCGTTTGTCGAGGTTCTGTAAGTATTGCTTCGAGAGGATCGCATCATCGTCCACGAAGATGAAATATTCACCGTTGGCTTCTTTCATGCCTCTGTTCCTCGCATGGGAAAGCCCTTGTTGCTCTTCCTTGAAGTATCGGAGAGGTGTGGCGCTGTGGTCGGCCTGAAACCTTTCGACCTCGGCTTGCGTGCCGTCTGTACAGTTGTTGTCGATGAAAACAATTTCATATTCGTCGGAAGCATATTCGTTGTGTGCGATGCTTTCCAACAAGGGGTAAATGTATTTGCATCGGTTGAATGTGCAGACTATGATGGAATATCTTAACATCTCTCCTGATAACCGATTTGCCCGTGATCACACTGTTGTTAATGCCGTTTCTTCCTCGCCTTTCTTCCTCCTCGCCTGTTGGTAACAAGCGAATGCGAGTCCGAATACGATGATGAAGGAGATGATGCATTCTACCCAGCGCAGGGACCAATATACCTTAGGGTAGAACTCGAACTCGATGGTGTGGGAACCCTGTGGAATCTTTAATCCGCGGAGAATCCAGTTGGCGCAGAAGTGGTCTGTCTCCTTTCCGTCTATCTTAGCCGTCCAGCCTGGTTGATAGTATACCTCGGAGAATAGGGCGACTCCATCTTGGCTTGAGTTGGATTGGTAAGTCACCTTGTTCGGCTTGTATTCCGTCATTTGGATGTTTGCTGTCGTGTCTACCGGTAGGACCTCTTCCGCCACCCCATATTTCTGGTTGACGACTGCGGTTTCCCTTGGATTAATCTTCGAGAGGGAACGCATCTCGTCATCCGCATCGTTTGCGCTGACCACATTTTTCACGAACCAAGCGTTTCCGTATGCCTGGTTGTTCCGCAACGGTGTCGCTTCGTTGTTGTAGATGAGGTATCTCATGTTCAGCATGTTCAGCACTTTAGTTTGGGCGAAGACGGAGTCCACGTCGCTTTCGTGTTTGATGTTCTTGAAAGACTCTATGATTTGCCTCATCTCCGGTTCAATCTGGATATCCACAAGGTCTTGGTATCTCCTCAACTTGGCAGCGTTGTATCCGCCTATTGATTTGTGGAAATAGGAGACCCTGGAGTCGTTGAATGGGTTGTTCAGCGACAAGACACGGTAGGATGGGTCTGTGTCGGTTAGAATGGCTTTGTCCGCGGTCGTGGCGACGAATGTCTTCTTCTTGCTTGACGCGTAGTTGCTTTCGTTCATGTATCGTTTGTCCACGTTCCACAAGTCGACCAATACCAAAAGGGTGATGATGGAGAAAATCAACACTTTCTTATCCTTCATTCCTTGTTTGATGTAGAACCAAAGCGGAATGAATGCCATGATGATGAATAGAAGGGATCTCCTTGCGTCAGAGACGAGCAGGTCTTTTCTGTCTTCCCTCAGGGCTGAAAGATACCAGTCTGGCAAATCATGATTTGAGTCCTGGCTACAGGAGAAATCAAATATGGCGGAGGAGAAGAGAATGAAGAAGAGGCAAAGGCCTCCTGTGATTCCTGCGGAGATGTACAGCGCCTTTGTTGTTTTCTCTTTGTCGAATTCACCCTTCCATAGCACATGCAGCGCCAATGCGGCCCAGAGCACGAAAGTGAACTGAGGAATGATGAGGGACATGGATGGTGTCCTGAACTTATTGTAGAGTGGCATGTGGTGGAATAGCCACTCGTTGATCGAGAGGCAGTTGTTTCCCCAACTCAGGATGATGCAAAATATCGTCGCTGCGACCAATCCCCACTTGTATTCGTTTTTCACGATGAATAGGGAGAGAATGAGGAGGAAGCATACGATCGCTCCGAAGTATACTGGTCCGGAAGTGAATGGTTGTTCTCCCCAATAGGTGTAGGACTGTAGTTTTTTCGGAACATTAACGCCTTTCTTTTTCATCTCTTGCGCCAGATGGGATTCCTTGTTGGAGAGCTCGCCGCCAGAAGCGCCTCCGTAGAGGTCTGGCACAAGGGCGGTGAATGTTTCAGCTAATCCATAACTCCATGCGAAGGCGTAGCCCATGTCCAATCCGGACGATTTGTCTGTCTTTTTGTCAACTGACGCCGAAAGCTCAGATGCGCCACGGATACTGTTCTGGCTCATCTCGTAGTTGCTTACCAGTGTGGCTGAGTTCGCCAGGATGCTGATTAAGACACTTCCGGCCACGAAGGCGGTGGTTATGATCCCGGTTCTGTAATCCTTCTCTTTGACGAATATCTTTATCATGTAGCATATGTAGAGGCATGCGCATAGAATCAACAGGTAGTATGTCACCTGGATGTGCGCTTGCTTTATCTCCAAGGATAATGCCAATGAACTAAGTGCGAAGCCTAATAACCATTTTTTCTTGGTCAGCAGGTGTATACCGGCGATTACCAGCGGAATGAAGGCCATTGCCCACAACTTTGTGATGTGCCCTGCCGAAATGATGATGATGGTGTATGAGGAGAATGCGTAGGCAATGGACCCGAAAACGCTTATCGGTGCGGGGATTTTCAGGATGCATAGTAGGATATACATGCATAGCATGCACACGAACACACCTCCGATACATTTCTCGTCCAACATGTTGAATATGGACTGTAGTGTGCTGATGGCGTTCGGAATGTGGGAACGGTATGTGACGCTATATGCGGGCATTCCGGAGAACATGGAGCCTGTCCATGCGGAGACACCGCCTTCTTCCTCGAAGTATTCCTTCAACTCTTCTGCCATGCCTTCCCAATTCTGCACGTCTCCTTGTATGACCGTTTTACCTTCTAGCCTCGGGTAAAAGAATATCGTGGAGGTGAGCAAAAATAATACGATGCATCCGATGTGCGTGAAAATTGTTTTCTTGTCCATTGTGCTTCTTTTTAAAAGTTCCTGAATCCCATAATCTCCCGTACCTCTTTGATGGTCTTCGAGGCGCTTTCGCGGGCTAATTCTTTTCCGCGGGTCACGGCGTTGTGCAAGATTTCCGGATGTGAGTCGATGTAGGCGATGCGCTCGCGGATAGGCTCTGTGGCTGCGATGATGTCGGCCGCCAATTGCTTCTTGAGGTCTCCGTAGCGGATGGCGCATTTGTTCCATTGCTCATCGAAGTAAGCCACCGTGTCAGGGGTTGACACGACCTTCATGATGGTGAAGAGGTTCTCGATATAGTCTGGCTTCGGAGAGTTAGGCTCCGTTGGTCCTTGGTCGGTCAACGCTTTCTTCACTTTCTTCTCGATGGTTTTCGGGTCGTCCGCCAAATAGATGCAGTTGCCTTCCGACTTGCCCATCTTGCCGCTTCCGTCTAGCCCAGGAATCTTGATAGGCTCCGTGCCGTCGTTGTAGGCGACAGGCTCCTTGAAGTATTCCACCTTGTAGAAGTTGTTGAATCGTTTGGCGAAGTTGCGGGTCATCTCCAAGTGCTGCAGCTGGTCTTTGCCCACAGGCACCTGGTCCGCATTGTGGATGAGGATGTCCGCCGCCATCAGTGTAGGGTAGGTGAGGAGCCCGGCGTTCACGTTCTCGGGTTGTTTCCTCGCCTTGTCTTTGAAGGAGACTGTCTTCGTCAGCTCTCCGAGGTAGGCGTGCATGTTGAGCATCAGATAGAGTTCCACCACTTCCGGCACGTCGCTTTGGATGAAGATGGCCGATTTCTCAGGGTCGAGTCCGCATGCCAAATACTCTGTCAGAACGCTTTTTACGTTGGGATAGAGGATGTTGGGGTCTGGATGTGTGGTTAGTGAGTGATAGTCTGCGATGAAGAAGAAGCAACGGTTGCTCTCTTGCATGCGTATGAAGTTCTTTAATGCTCCGTAGTAGTTGCCCAGGTGTAAATTGCCTGTTGAACGGATGCCGCTTACGACAGTTTTCATTTTAAATTGCTTTATTTTTTATATCTTTGCAAAGGTAATAAAAAAATATGATTTAGATTAGTCCGTGCGTGTTTTAGGACGTTAATAAAGATTTTTGTAGGTATGCGTGTTTTTAGGATTTATGGCATGTCCATCGTGCTTTCTCTTGTCATTCTGTATCTGAGTATTCTTCGTTCAGTTCCGGAAATTCCTGAGATCCAGTTTTTGGGGGCGGATAAGCTTGCCCATGCTTTGATGTATTTTGCGTTGTCGGCTGTTGTCTGTTACGAGCTTTATCGCCAACGATATGATTTCTCTGACCGGAAAATGCGGCTGTGGGGCCTTATCTATCCGATCGCTTACGGTGGCCTCATCGAATTGTTGCAGGAGTATTGTTTTCCTCCTCGTACGGGGGATTGGTTCGATTGGTTGGCGGATGCTGTGGGTGCCGTGACGGCCTATTTCTTGGCGAAGAAACTTCTCCCTAAATATGTGAAGCCTGAAGGTCAGGGAATTAGTTGTCGTTGATCATATTCCGTTTATGAAATTCTCGGTATTAGTTCCAGTCTTCAATCGCCCGAATGAATTGAGGGAACTCCTCGAAAGCCTTTCTTCTCAGTCGTTCTCGGATTTTGAAGTGGTTGTGGTGGACGATGGCTCTACCCTGAGATGTGAGGATGTTTGCGCTGCTTTTTCCGACAAGATGGCCCTCCGCTATTTCTACAAGGAGAATAGCGGTCCTGGTCAGACGCGCAACTACGCCGCCGAACGTGCGGAAGGCGAGTATTTCCTGATCCTGGATTCCGATGTGATCCTTCCTCAAGACTATCTGAAGAACACGGCGCGGGAACTGGATCGTGAGTATGCGGACGCTTTCGGCGGACCGGATCGTGCGCACGACTCCTTCACGGATCTGCAGAAGGCGATTAGTTATAGCATGACCTCTTTCTTTACGACGGGTGGTATCCGTGGCGGTGACAAGAAGATGGATAAGTTTTACCCCCGTAGCTTCAATCTGGGGGTGAAGGCGGATGTCTTCCGTGCTTTGGATGGCTTCTCCTCCATGCGTTTCGGCGAGGACATAGATTTCAGTATCCGTGTTTTCAAGGGGGGGTATGCTTGCCGCTTGTTCCCTGACTCATGGGTGTGGCACAAGCGTAGGACGGACTTGAAGAAGTTCTTCAAGCAGGTCTATAACAGTGGCATGGCCCGCATCAATCTGTACAAGAAATACCCTGAATCGCTGAAGTTGGTGCATCTGCTGCCGGCTGTTTTCACGGCGGGTTCATTGCTGTGCATCCTCTGTGCGGTTCTCCTTGCGGTTCTTTCTTTCGCGCTTTCATTGCCTTCCTTGGCTTGTTTGTCCGCTATTTGTGTGGCTCCGATCTTGCTCTATTCGTTGTTGGTGATGGTGGACTCGATGGTGAAGAATAGTAGCCTGAAGATCGGGTTGCTTTCCGTTCCGGCCGCTTTCACGCAGCTGTGGGGCTACGGACTGGGCTTCTTCCATGCGTGGTGGTTGCGTTGCGTGCGTGGAAAGGGCGAGACGAATGCCTTCTCGAAGACGTTTTATAAGTAAGTTTGGCGTGGATGAAAAAGAAAAAGGGTCGATCGGCATTAGCCTTTCGACCCTCTTGTTTATAAAGTAGTTTTTATATCGGTCAAATTTAGAAGTTGTGCCAGTCGCTGAATATCAGGTCCTCGTCCAGCTCATCGTATGCGCCGCATAGGAATGTGTTGTTGTAGTCGTCGGAACACTGGAAGGCGATTACACCGTCACCTAGCTGCAATGTTTCGGGCACGACCTCCTCGATGAGCGCATCCCACTTGAACATGGGGAAATACTCCTTCAGCAGGGCTTCGAAGTCCACTTTCTCGATGGACCCGTCGTTGGGTGAGCCTTCGTATTCGTCCGCCGCCTTCCCTAACTCCTCTTCGTGTAGGTCGTAAAGCGAGTCGTCCATCTTCTCTCCTTTTGGCACTGCATTCGGGTCGAATATCTTATCTATGTTCCAGAACTCTGTCCCGGAATTGTTCATGTCCAGGTATATGTTGCGGAGGAAGTTGTTGTTTACCTGCTTGCGGTTCTTCTTCACCTTTTTTTCGAAGTCGTTGAAGTATTTGGTTAGGAACTTCGCCAACTCCTCGTCCGTGCAGTCTTCCTTGTTGCTGTCCGCCACAATGGCCCATTCCCTTACTTCCCCGGGAGTGTTTTCTATGGATATCATATCATCATCATATACTCCCATATATCCAAGATCGAAATCTCCGCCGATTTCGAATTCCCCATCGATGATTCTAATGTCTATCATAAATCTCCTTTTGATGATTAATAATTAACACTTTGTAAATTTATAATAATATTTTGGATTATCCAATAGAATGATGGAATATGGGTGTGTAAATTTGCCCGACGCATGGGTGTCTGTATGGATTGGAACGGGTGTGCGCATTTGTCTCCGCTCCGTTTTGATGGGCGTTCGGATGATTTCTAGGGTAGAAAAATTTTCTTTGTAATAAATTTATTTTTTCGGTCTGTTTGTCATTGTCCGAGAGGGTGGGTCCAGCGAAAGATGTATCCCCCGAATGAATTTTCGGGAAACATTTGGTGGGTATTGCTAGCGAACAATCACTATTTTGCCGCCGACAATATAGGCGCCGCTTGGCAACCCGTCTGTGTCCAACGAGTCTCTAATCTTTCGCCCATCCATAAGATAGACTCCGTCTGCATATCCCCACTCATTTCCATTCCATTGGTCCTGCCCCGTGTTTGATGGTCCGAAATTATCTGATATCCCCATCTCCTCCGAGCCGAATTCATTGCAAATGAATTTGTAGCTCCTTCTATACCAATCTTTCACGTAGTCTAGCTCCTCTGTGATTGACTGTTTTAAAGGCACTGGGTTTCCATTCCATTTGTTGTATTCCCTCTCCCACGCCCCTGATGTCAGAAATGCATCTGAATATTTATCCAACCGGGCATCTATATTCTCCGGGAGAAGCAGTGAGGAACGGAGTGTTAACCATGTGTGCTTCACGTTGTCCATAAATCCATCTATATTGTTCGGGATAAGTTTGTTGAATGGAAGGCGTTTTATGATCCTGTCGAAGGTAATGAACGTGTCATTATAGCTTCCATCCCAACTGCCGCCTAACGACATGTCCAAGTCCCATGGCGTAATTAGGAATCTATGGCCTTTATTGATGTTGACGACGGATAAATGGGCGTTTTTGTAGAGGCAATCATCCACATTGAGAGCCGATATGAAAACAATATAGTCGACAAGGTTCTCCCAATAGAAATAGTCTTGATATTGTTGACGGAAGGCCTGTTCCGACACGCTCTTTGAGTTTAAGTCTATCAAGTCCATCAATGGTTTCCATGTGTCGATGGAGGGTAAGTCACTCGGGTACTGCAGTTCCCAATTGTTCCAGGTGGAACTGTTCACGTCGTTTTTCACATAGGACTCGAGGTTGGTGCGGTTGGTAATGCCTTTGTACAACAACCCTCTTATGATGGTGTCGTTTTCCTCTTTTTTTGTCTTTTTTAGGCCTAACAACTTGCGGTCGATCTTGTCCGACATGCAATACAAGCCATGGTAGTCCCCATTGATGAACACCTCCACATATACTCCTATTGTGCCATTCCGGTTCCCATAATCGGTCTTGTATGGAGTCTGGCTCATTTCGTTCCACACGTCGAAGCAAATCCTATTCCTCATCCTTGTCCTGTCGATGGCCATCGCATCTAGGATCCAGCTGTTCTCTTCTCTGATGCCAAACATGTTGACATCCAGCTTTTCGCCAGCCTCATCTATCAGTTTAATGGAAAATGACTTTTTTTCATAAGCGATTGATGTTCCTCCCCGATATCTGATTTGACATAGACACTTAACCGATTCTGATAGGGAATCTGTCCTCTTATGGTAGTCGACTATTTCAATTTCCCCATTGACGAACGTTTCTTTATTGACGGTGGAAATGTCCACGGTCAAATTCACTAGCGGCAACGAACCAGACCATAGCTCGCTTCTCATCTGCTCAAACTGGGTTTTGCCCTCCTGCCCATTCGCGGATTCACATAGTAAACACATTCCTAATGCAAAGGTCAGGAAAAATAACGTGAATTTATATGGAATGGACTTGCTGTTCATCTATGTAAGTTATAATGGATATGGGTTCTTGGCGCCCCCAAAAACTTTAATGGTTGCCTTGCCTTCCGATGCATCGTAACAGTTTCTGTCTCAAGGAATGTGTTTTTAGTGGGTGGGCAATTCTTTAGAACAAATTTAGTTTCTTCTTTTTAGCCTCTTCCAAGTCGACCAGTTTATCCTCTTTCTGTTGGTGTGAGGATCTGCATTTCGCTTGCGCCGCCCTGTTTTGCGCCTCGTATTCCTTTTGTGTCTTCTTGTTCAGAAGCATCGAGATGGCATAGGTGTTTTGGGAGGCGTCGCGCATGTGCATGACCGTTCCGCTGTAGCTTGGGGCAATCTTCACGGCGGTGTGTATGTCCGATGTGGTGGCTCCTCCGACCAGCAAAGGTATCTTCAGGTGCGCCTTCTCCATCGCTTCCGCCACGTGGCACATCTCTTCGAGCGATGGCGTGATGAGTCCGCTGAGGCAAACCACATCCACCTGTTCCTTGATGGCTGTCTCGATGATCTGTTCGGTCGGCACCATCACCCCAAGGTCGATCACCTCGTAGTTGTTGCATGCCAGGATGACGGCGACGATGTTCTTGCCGATGTCGTGCACGTCTCCCTTGACGGTGGCGATGAGCACCTTCCCGGATTTCTTGCCCGTCCCTTTGTTCTGCTCCTCTATGTAGGGTTGCAGGATCGATACTGCCTTCTTCATCGTTCTGGCGGTCTTGACCACCTGCGGCAGGAACATCTTGCCCGCACCGAATAGCTCGCCCACCTCGTTCATGCCCTCCATCAGTGGTTTCTCGATGATTTCGACGGCGGAGGAGTAGGTTTTCAAGGCTTCGCCCATATCCTCCTCGAGATAGTCTCCGATGCCTTTCACGAGACTGTAGGATATCCTTTTCTCAAGAGGGTAGGTCCTCCATTCTATTTTGTGCTGTGCGGATTCGGCGCTTTGGGAGTTCTTGATTTCGTCCGCTTTCTCGATCAGTCGCTCGGTGGCGTCCTTGCGTCGGTTCAGAACCACATCCTCTACCAGTTCGAGCAGGTCGGCGGGTATCTCTTCGTAGACTTGCAGCATTCCCGCATTCACGATGCCCATGTCCATTCCTTTCTTGATGGCATGGTAGAGGAATACGGAGTGCATGGCCTCACGTATGGGGTTGTTCCCCCTGAATGAGAAGGAGAGGTTGCTGACACCACCGCTGATCTTGGCGTATGGCAGGTTCTGGCGGATCCATCCTGTGGCGTTGATGAAATCGACGCCGTAGTTGTTGTGCTCCTCGATGCCTGTGGCCACCGAGAGCACGTTGGGGTCGAAGATGATGTCTTCAGGAGGGAACCCGATGTTCATCAGCAGGTCGTATGCCCGTTTGCATATCTCGATACGCCGCTCGTAGGTGGCGGCTTGCCCTTGCTCGTCGAAAGCCATCACGACGGTCGCCGCGCCGTATTGCTGGATCTTTTTCGCCTTTGCCAGGAACTTCTCTTCCCCTTCCTTGAGGGATATGGAGTTGACGATGCTCTTGCCTTGCACACATTGCAGACCCGCCTCGATGACCTCCCATTTGGATGAGTCGATCATAATCGGCACCTTCGCCACATCGGGGTCCGAAGCGATCAGGTTCAGGAAGGTGACCATCTCTTTCTTCGCGTCCAGCATGGCGTCGTCCATGTTGACGTCCACTACTTGCGCACCGTCTTCCACCTGTTTGCGTGCGATGGAAAGGGCTTCGTCGTAATTCTTTTCGTTGATGAGGCGAAGGAACTTGCGGGATCCCGCGACGTTACACCGCTCGCCGATGTTTACGTAGAGGGAACGTTCCTGTGGCTCGTTGAGGCTCGCGTTGATGGATTTGATCTCCAATGGTTCCAGACCCGATAGCCTCAAGTGGTGGTTGGCCACTTTGGGAACGCGCGGCTTCGCACCGTTGACAAAATCTTGGTATTTGGCGATGTGCGCGGGTGTCGTTCCGCAACAGCCACCTAGGATATTGACCAACCCCTCGTCCACATACTCGACCACTTGCTCCGCCATCATCTCAGGCGTCTCGTCGTATTGCCCGAACTGGTTGGGAAGTCCCGCGTTCGGATAGGCGCTGACGTAGCAGGTGGCGACGTCGCTGATCTCCTTCAGGTATTTCTTCAGGTCCCTGGCGCCGAAGGAACAGTTCAGTCCGATGGACAATGGGTTGGCGTGCATGACGGAGTTCATGAAGGCCTGCATGGTCTGTCCGGAGAGCGTTCTGCCGCTGATGTCCGCCACTGTCGCGGAGAGCATGATGTAGACAGTCCGTCCGCTGCGGGCGATGCATTCGTTGGCCGCCGAGATGGCCGCTTTCGCATTGAGCGTGTCGAATATGGTCTCTATGAGCAGGGCGTCGACACCCCCTTCGATGAGGGCATCCATCTGTTCGATGTAGGCCTCTTTCATCTCTTGGAAGGAGACATTGCGGAAGGCGGGATTGTTGACGTCTGGAGAGATGGAGCACGTCTTGTTGGTGGGACCGACGGACCCGGCCACGAACCTTGGCTTGGTTGGGTCTTGGGCTGTATAGCTATCAGCGGCCTTGCGGGCCAATTGTGCGGCGGCGAAGTTAAGTTCATGGATGTGGCCTTCCATCTTATAGTCGGCCATCGAAATCCGTTGGGAGTTGAACGAGCAGGTCTCGATGATGTCCGCGCCCGCTTCCAGGTATTTGTTGTGGATGTCGGAGATGACGTCGCTTCGGGTGATGCAGAGCAGGTCGTTGTTCCCCTTTTGCTGCACCTCGCTGTTCGGCACGAAGTTCCCGCGGTAATCTTCTTCCGTTAGTCCGTATTGTTGTATCATGGTTCCCATACCTCCGTCGAGGACCAGTATGCGGGAGCTTAATTCTTTCTTTAAGTCGAACTTCATGTTGCCGTTGAATTTTTTGCAAAGATAGAATTTATTTGCCGCATTAGCCATTTACTATTTAGCCATTTACTATTTAGCCATTTACTATTTAGCCATTTGTCATTTAGCTATTTAATCGGTAACCCATTTCCTAGTTCATTGACGGATGGTGGAATCTATGAGGTCAGGGGAACAAATCTTATATATTTGTCCTTTGACCTCCACTTCCCTGACAGGCAGTGTTGTTTGTTATGATCATGCGAATTTTTTCACCAAAGAAAAAAACGAAATAGCCAACGATGCCATCCTGTATTTCTTTCCTTTCAGCAGTGAGTGGCATATTTTCCTGTCTTTTCTTATAGGTTGCGCATCCTTTACGAGCGCTTGTAAAATAGGGTCTGACAGGATCTCCCGGAGCTCTTGCGCTGATGGCTTCGTCAGGTAAAAATGGCCACATAGTCTTGTGAAGAAATGATTGGGGATGGATGCGGATTCAAAACTCATCCCCCAATTCCTATACATTGACCGTATGTCGTTATACAAGACGGATATGATGCGGTAATAGTCTTTCCTGATTTTTGTGCTCCTTTCGGACGGTATTATACGATAAACATATCCGTTTTTGGGACATATGCAGTAGTTGTTGATATGGGAATAATAACGATAGTTGAACGCGATGTCCTGTGAACGTCTTAAGTCCGGGAAAGAAACGGAGTTGGTGTCTATGATGGATTTCTTGTAAAGCTTCGCGTGAGGTGAACTGATCAGGTCAGAGGTCAACAGCCGTGCGTAGTCTTTCCTTGCCTGATCTTGGGATTCGCACATCTCGAAATCGCAGCTCTTGTTGTTGTACTGCAGGATTTCCCCTGCGCTTGTGCATTTCGCGATGATATCTCTGGTGATGACCAAATCGCAGTTGTTCTCTGCCTGATATCGCACCATGGTTTCCACATAGTCCGGCTCACACCAATCGTCAGGATCAACGAACATGATCAATTCGCCCTTCGCTCTTGACAGCCCATTGTTCCTCGCCGGACCGCTTCCCTGGTTCTCTTGCCAATAAACAGAGTAGTGCGGATATTTTTGACAATACTCCTTCGCGATGTCGTGAGAGGAATCTGTCGCACCGTCAATGACGATGATTACCTCCACGTTCTTGTAGGTTTGGGCAGCTAGACTATCCAAACATTTATTTAGGAATCTCTCCACGTTGTATGTGGGAAGTATGATGCTTACTAGTGGTTGCTCCATGCGAAACTTCTATTATAATTCAGTATGCTATTGGCCAGTTTCCCTGATAAGAGGGTATGTGTGGCTTAAAAACGTTTTTGTTTTGTCTAGTGTTAATGTAGACTGTGTGAGGTCATAAAAAAACGCCGACTTTCGCCAGCGACAATCATGCCGCATCATATGGATTTGAGCACTGCAAATATACTTCATTTTTTTTGTTTTTTGTGCAATACGTGGCCAAATTTTCCCACACCAGAAAGAGATTATACGTATATTGTCCGGTGGCTTTCCGGATGTTTCTCCAGCCGATTGTGTGAGGCGATGGCGGTCTGTCGTGTTGCTGTCCTTTCCGAATAATTTGCCAATTCGGTTTGGTTTTGTTGCTATATTGTCGTATGTTTGTGTCGACGGCGGTTGCGCGAAGCACTATTTCGCCCCGCTGTTTTCTTGTTTTGATATGATCATCATGAGTGTTATTGTCTAACTAAAAAAAACGGGTATGAATTTACTGGGAAGAAATTTTCGGCAAGTAATCCTGAGGGTCTCTTTGGTGAGCCTGGTCGTATGTGTGTTGAGCCTGTTGATTATGTTTAAGTTGGATTGCCTCTCTCATGTTGTTGTGATGTCGACCATTTTGTATACATATGCTATTGTGGAGGCGTGTATGGTGGTTAAAGTATGGCTGGAACAAAGACAGGGAAGCAAGAAGTGGAGCGATTATATGTATGCGTTTCTGCTATTTAACGTCGTAATGATTCCTCCGTGTATTGCCTTGTGGATGATGTGGCCTGGAGCTTTTTTTATCGTGCTAATTGATATGGCTATGTCGGGTTACCACGGATGAACGATTTATTGTTCCGGGTGCCGCTTCAATAACGAAGACGTGGCATGCGTCTCTTGTTTGTTTCGCATGCCACGTTTCTGTGTGTCTGCCCGTTATGTTTTTAATCAACTTAAAAACACGGATGTGTCCCTTGTCCTGCTTGGAACACTTGCTTTTTTATTTCTTTACGATGTCGAGCAATTCAACTTCGAAGAGAAGAACTGAATTGGCAGGGATTGGACCTGTAGGACGTTCGCCATATCCCAATTTAGATGGGATGGTGAATTCATACTTTGATCCTACTGACATCAATTGCAATCCCTCTGTCCATCCTGGGATAACATGTCCTACAGGGAACTCGGCTGGTTGGCCTCTCTGCACGGAGCTGTCGAATACTGTTCCATCAATCAACTTACCCGTGTAGTGAACCTTTACTACGTCGTCAATGGTTGGCTTGCTACCCGTACCTTCGGTAATCACCTTGTATTGTAGGCCGCTTGCTGTCTCTGTTATGCCTGGCTTTGTTTTGTTGTTGGTAAGGTACTCCTCGTTTGCCGCTAGTGTTTTTGCTTTCTCCTCTTCCGTAATTCTTTGGAAGTAAGCTTGCAACATCTCCTGAGCCTCTCCCTCTGCTATTTTGTAGTTGGCGGAATCGCTCTTTAATCTCTGGGATAGACCTGCGATCACAGCGTCCACGTTTACACCTCCGGGAACAGTTTTCAAGTTCCTCTCCAAGTCGGCACCAATGTTCAATCCCAATGCATAGCTCACTGAGTCTATTTCGGTCTCAAGTTTTGTGGAGGATAATGCGCATCCTTCCTTCTGACATGAATTCAGGGCCAATCCCGCAAGGATTACTGAGCCCATTAAAATGCTTTTTTTCATTTAGATAATTAATTGTATATGTTTTGTGTATAATTTCTTTCGCATGGGTCGGCCGGAAATTTTGAACAAAGGGAATCCCACAGACTCATTTGCTTTGCGAAGATAACCTATTTATTTGGAACCATGACCTTTTTCACAAAATTTAAGTGCGGAAGCCTTCGTTTTTCCATAATCGCATGCGTTATCTGGCACGGATTAGCTCAGTGACGAAAAAAAGAGGATACATCCTGCCGATATATCCTCTTCGAGCGGTAAACGGGACTCGAACCCGCGACCCCCAGCTTGGGAAGCTAGTGCTCTACCAACTGAGCTATTACCGCAAAACTTGGAACCTCTTGCAATCCCCTTGCTTTTTGGTGACACAAAGGTAGTAATATTTTTGAAATAGGGCAATGTGTGGGGGTTTTATTTCTTGGAAAATTCACTTGTCATGTGAGATATTTACTATTTAGCTATTTACGTTAGCTATTTACGATTTACTATTTGACCGTTTGCTGATTTACTATTTAGCTATTTACGATTTACTATTTGGTTATTTACCAATTGTCGTTCAAAAGAAAAAGGAGACTCTGAAACCTCAGAATCTCCTTTGGGATTGGTTGTCTCACGAGGATTCGAACCTCGACAGACAGTACCAAAAACTGTAGTGCTACCATTACACCATGAGACAATCCTCAATTGCCTTCTCTTCGAAAGCGGTGCAAAGATACGTCATTTTTCTGAACCTGCAAGCGTTGAGGCGAAATTTTTATTTATGTTCTGATGATTTTAGGGGAAGAGCCGTGTGTTTGCGCCCTTTTCGCATCATGTGACCTGCTGTCGTATGGCTCTCCCGTAATTTTTTCGCTAATTTTGTGTTTTTTTACATTTTTTTTGTTATGTTTGTCGAATGTGACATGTTTATAAACTACAAATTATTAGAAATATGAGAAGAGTTATTACGCTTTTATGTCTGGTTTTGGGCATTGGATGCAAGATGCTTGCCATGAACGGAACGGGTACGGCGGAAGATCCGTACCAGATTAGCACTGCGGACGATCTCTATGAGTTCGCGGACATAGTCAGTGGTTTGCACAAAAGTATCGATCAGAACCTTAATGCACATGCTGTTTTGATGAACGACATTACCATCAATGAGAACGTTTTGGACGAGGAAGGCAATTGGAACCGCAAGGGAGATTTCAGAGAGTGGAGGCCTATCTGCAAGTACCAAGTAAGTGGTGCCCGGGGATATCAGGGTGTGTTCGACGGGCAGAAGCACGTCATCCGAGGCGTCTATTGCACGGAAGGCGGGGATATGTCCGGCTTCTTCTCCGTGTTGAGCTCGGGGGCTGAGGTTATCAACGTCGGTTTCGAGGATTGCTACATTAAATCCTCCATGGGCAGGGACGGCGGTATTGGCGGACAGTGTTGGGGCGGTCACATCCGTAACTGCTATTTCATCGGAGTGGTGGATGGTGATGGTTCTGAGATTGGAGGAATTTGTTCCTTGATAGATTCCGGAACAATAGAAAATTGTTTCAGCGTGGCCAACTTGTCAGGTCATTCGAGAGTGGATGGCATCTGTGCCATCAACCAAAAGTCGGAGATTCGTAATTGTTACTCCATGCCGCTCAAAGGTGCGGACACGGAGCAGAAGGAGCGGTTCCTCACGGGTGAGATCGCGTATCTCCTGCAACAAGGGCAGACGGAGCATGTTTGGGGACAGAGGATCGGTGTGGACAAGTATCCAGTCTTTGACGGCAATAAAGTCTATGCTTGTACGGATAGCGTTCTTAAATATTCCAATCATGTGGACTGTGGGGAATCCCATGTGTTTGATCATTGCGTCTGCACTTATTGTGGCTATCGTGATACCACATGTGCCT
>JAFXPK010000009.1 GCA_017527905.1 Paludibacteraceae bacterium | reverse complement strand
TTGTACGGATAGCGTTCTTAAATATTCCAATCATGTGGACTGTGGGGAATCCCATGTGTTTGATCATTGCGTCTGCACTTATTGTGGCTATCGTGATACCACATGTGCCTGTGAACATGTTTATGACAATTGTGTCTGCACTTATTGTGGCTATCGTGATACCACCTGCATCTGTGAGCATGTCTATGACCAATGTGTCTGCACTTATTGTGGCTATCGTGATACCACCTGCATCTGCGAGCATGTCTATGTTCGTTGCATCTGCATCTATTGTGGGGAGGCGAATCATGATTTAGACCATTGTGTCTGTAAGGTCTGCGGGATCCGTGATACCACGTGTGTCTGTGAGCATGAATTAGACCATTGTGTCTGCATCTATTGCGGTGAGGTGTATCATGAGTTCGACAACTGCTATTGTGTCAACTGCAAGGCTAGGGATATTACTTGCACCAACCATGAGCATCGTTTCGAGAATTGTTATTGCGTTTGTGGAGAACCTGACACAATTTCTGATTGTTGGTTCAATATCTATACGGTCGATGACCTCTATAAGTTTGCGGAGATCGTGTATGGGGTTAATTGTAAGGTGAATGCACGATTGATGAATGACATCACCATCAACGAGAACGTGTTGGATGAGAACGGAAACTTGAATGAGGGGTCATTCCGGGAATGGGTCTGTAAGAAAAAGAACGGAGACTACTATCAAGGCATTTTCGAAGGGAATAAACATGTGATTCGAGGAATATACATAGAGGATGGCGGCGACAGAGCCGGCTTTTTCTCTCAGTTATACAAGGGAGAGGTGAGAAACCTTGGAATCGAGGACTCTTACATTGCCTCCAGCCGAGGCAGGTGTGGCGGTATCTGCGGACAGAGTTGGGAGTCGACCATCAACAACTGCTATTTTATTGGTGTGGTCAAATGTGGAGGTAACGAAGTGGGCGGAATCAGCTCTTCAAATGAAGGAATACTCAGCAACTGTTTTTCTATATGTAAATTAACATCTGCATCTGGCGAGATGGACCCTGTCTGCAGGGTGCTAAAAAAACCTATAGAGAATTGTTATGGCATGTATATGTCGGAGGCGTCGGGTTCCGAACTGAGGAGGTCTTTCGAAAGTGGAGAGGTTGCTTATCTTTTGCAGAATGGGCAGACGGAGCATGTTTGGGGCCAGAAAATCGGTGTGGACAAGTATCCAGTCTTCGATGGTGATACGGTCTATGGGTCGACTCCATGCCCGCAATCTTTCTCAAATACGCAGAGTGACGAGGTGATAGCTCATGATTTAGACCATTGCGTCTGCAAGGCCTGTGGTTTCCGTGACACCACCTGTGTCTGTGAGCATGTCTATGACCATTGTGTCTGCATCTATTGTGGGGAGGCGAATCATGAGTTCGACAACTGCTATTGTGTCAACTGCAAGGCTAGGGATATTACTTGCACCAACCATGAGCACCGTTTCGAGAATTGTTATTGCGTCTGTGGAGAACCTGACACAATTTCTGATTGTTGGTTCAACATATATACGGTGGAAGACTTTTACGAGTTCGCCCGGATAGTGAACGATGTAAACCCGAGTCAGAATGCTCGGTTGATGAACGATATCGTGTTGAATGAGGGCCACCAACTTACGGTTACTCCGGAATACGTGTGGAATCCATCTAATTATTGCCTGGCCCCTTGGCCTGGTGCGGACTCATTGACGATACTTGATTACTTCATCTACCGTACATATTCCGGCGTTTTTGATGGACAGAATCATGTGATAAGGGGTTTGTGCGGTATCCTTGAGTTGGGTGGCATTATACAGTATATGGATGGTGGCGAAATAAGGAATGTCGGATTTGAGGATGCGTTCCTTTCTGGTTGTGGATATTCCGCTATTGTGGCGGAAGCGTCGAACACAAAATTCACCAATTGTTATGTCACGGGGAATCTGTTTGCGTATGGAGATTTTGGCGTTGCCTCTTTGGCGGCTCATTCAAAAGCTTGCTCGTTTGAAGGGTGTTATAATTTGGCGAAGATTATTTGTCCAGGCAGTTGTGCAGGTATTACTTGCGCCCAGGATGGGGCTGGTGACGTTTCAATAAATAGATGCTGGAATGCGGGTGATGTTATTTCGCAGTATGGTTGTCCTTCTGGATTGGTTTCGTTTAATCTTGAAAGGGAGAGGGAAAGGCCTCGGAAAGCCACTTGTTCTATCTCAAATAGCTATAATTTGGGGAAAATCGAAACCTATAGAATTAATTTCGGTGGATCTGGTATCGTTTCATTCGACGCATTGGATGTGGCTTATGATGACATCTATCTGGAAAATTGCTACAATGCAGGAATCGTTAGTGGCGAGGAGCACACTGATGCGGATCCTTTTTGTGCCACTTTTGATTGTTGCTTATCCCATGTTTTCCATTTCAGCAACTGCTATTATCTAGATAGTTGTGTGGCGGAGGGAAACATTTTACATGCCTATCCGGACTCTTTGGATGTGCATGCCATGTCTGCCGAGCAATTCGCCAATGGTGAAGTATGCTATCGGTTGAACAAAGGTGTGACGGATGGCACGCAACCTTTCTACCAGAACCTGAACGAGGTGCGGGTGCGCCCTGTCCCGATGCGTCCTGCCCCTGTCACGGTGGACCCATATCCGGTGTTGGATAACACGCACCTCACCGTCTACACCGACGGAGACACTTACTTCAACTACAAGACGAATGTGGGTATCGAACAAATCTCCGATGACCTTTCGAATCCTTTGGTCTATGTGGTGGACCGCACCATATATGTCTGCAATGTGGAGGGACGTGTGCTCCTTTCCGACATGAACGGGCGGATCCTCTTCTCCCAGAAGGTGCAGAAGGAGGGAACCTCCTCGTGTGCGGAGATTCCGGTTCGTGACGCAGGTGCCTATCTGCTGGTGGTGAATGGCGCGCCGTGCAAGGTGGTGGCGAGGTGATGAGCTGGCACACTTGACCGAACATATGTCACTCCGCAGGAAGAGACTTCCTCTTCTTGCGGGGTGATTTGTCTTTTATTGGGCTGTACTGTAGGGGTTGCCTGATTTTTGGCAACGGTTGACAATAGCGGTTCTTGTTATTGTAGATGTTTGTCGTAAATGAGTTTTTCTAATGTGTCGAGGAATAATTCAACCTTTGGTGCTAATGCCATCACCTCAGTTTCTGTGATAATTTTCCAATCATCATAGTCCCCAGTTTGACGTAGCTCGAAAAGTTGACTGTAAAATTTGCCTAATTCTGGAGATACAATATTCGTTTTTATGAAGTTTAGACCGAATAGTCCAATCATTCCGCTGTGCGTGTGAGCGTTTAATTCGTTTTTTAATAAAAGTGCGGAAACCATGTAATAGCATGCGTAATACATTCTATTGGCGGCAGCGTACCAATATTTACTTTCTATTATACCTTTTGTTTCGACCCATGTTTCATGAGAACGCTTGACTTTGTTGTCTATCAATGCTTTTTTTTCTTCGCTTGTTAGCATAATACGACTCCTTCCCTTGCAATGTTTTCGTAAAATGGTGTGCCCCTCCGTCGAGACCATTCCGAGCGTGTGTAAATTTTAGGGCTGAAATAGGTGCCATATTCCCACCCCAATTCAACAAATGGGTAGGCGTATGTGCTAAATGCGTCTTGGTTTGTCTGATCGTCGTTGAGCAAAATGAGCAAATCCCAGTCAGACTCCTCATGGGCGTCGTTGCGTGCTTGGGACCCAAACAGAATGAGTCGGGTGCCACTAGGCAGCACCTTCAATCCGAGGGATTGTATCGATCTGAATATGAGGTCTCTTCTCGTTTCCATAATTTGGTGATATTCATCTGTTTGTGGAATATCAAGGACAAATATATGAATTTTTATTGTTCGGAGATGCTAAAAAAGATTTTTGTGCCGTTTTTTCGGTATTGTACCATATGTGAAAAAGGAGACTCTGAAACCTCAGAATCTCCTTTGTTGTTTTGTGGAGACGATGTTGCATATCGCCTCTATAATGCACTGCCTGCGGGTGATTTGCGTTTCGTTATTTGCAGATCAGCAAGAAATAATTCTTCTTTCCTTTTTGAACCAGTATGTACTTGTTGTTCAGCAGGGAAGCACTGTCGATGGTGGTGTCGAAATCCGCCAACTTCTCTTTGTTCACGGAGACGCCGCCGCCTTGAACTAGTTTCCTCAACTCGCCTTTGGAAGGGAAGATGGCCGCCTTCTCGGTGAAGAGCTCGGCTACTTTCACGCCTTGCTTGATCTCTTCCAACGACACCTCGAATTGTGGAACACCCTCGAACACGGAGAGGAGCGTCTCCTCGTCCAATTTCTTCAGTGCGTCGGAAGTTGCGTTGCCGAACAGAATGTTGGAAGCCTCGACCGCAGCGTTGTAGTCCTCTTCGGAGTGCACCATGATGGTGATCTCCTTGGCCAATCTCTTTTGGAGCGGACGCAGGTGCGGAGCCTCTTTCTGCTCTTGGATGAGCGCGTCGATCTCCTCGTGAGGGAGGCTGGTGAAGATCTTGATGTATTTCTCGGCGTCCTCGTCGGATACGTTCAGCCAGAATTGGTAGAACTTGTAAGGCGAGGTGTATCGCTTGTCCAACCATACGTTGCCCGACTCCGTCTTGCCGAACTTCTTGCCGTCTGCCTTCGTGATGAGCGGGCAGGTGAGGGCGAACGCCTCGTTGCCGGTCACCTTGCGGATCATCTCCGTTCCGGTGGTGATGTTACCCCATTGGTCCGCGCCACCCAACTGCAGCTTGCAGTTCTTGTGGCTGTTCAGGTATACGAAGTCATATCCTTGGAGCAATTGATAGGAGAACTCGGTGAAGGACATGCCGTCCGCACCGTTCTCTCCCGTGAAACGTCTCTTGACGGAGTCTTTCGACATCATGTAGTTGACCGTGATGAGCTTGCCCACGTTCCTGATGAAATCGAGGAAGGTGAAGTCCTTCATCCAGTCGTAGTTGTTCACCAGCTCGGCCGCGTTCTCCGCCTTGCTGTTGAAGTCGAGGAATTTCTCCAACTGTTTTTTGATGCACTCTTGGTTGTGGCGCAGCCTAGGCTCGTCGATGAGGACGCGCTCCTGCGACTTTCCGGAAGGGTCTCCGATCATACCCGTGGCGCCGCCGATGAGGGCGATAGGCTTGTGACCGCTGCGTTGGAAGTGACGAAGCATCATCACTCCGACCAGGTGACCGATGTGCAGGGAATCTGCCGTAGGGTCGATGCCCAAGTAAGCGGTTGTCATCTCTTTCTTCAGTTGTTCTTCCGTGCCTGGGGTCATGTCCTGAATCATCCCACGCCATTTAAGTTCTTCGACAAAATTCATTTTATATGATTCTAATAGTTTTTTGATACGAATTGTTATGGGGTGCAAAGTTAGCAATTCTTTTTCCAGCGAGAGCCACTTTGTCTCTTTTTATGAACTTTTATTGTGTGTTTTTCAGATTTTAAACTAAATTCGCGGTGATTTATAAGTCGTAATCAAAATTTTGTATCAGTATGATAAATGCACAAGACATCAAGAACGGAACTTGCATCCGCATGGATGGAAAACTCTATTTCTGTATCGAGTTCCTGCATGTAAAGCCAGGTAAGGGAAACACCTTTATGCGTACCAAGTTGAAAAACGTTGTCAACGGACTCGTTGTGGAGAAACGTTTCAACATCGGTGAGAAATTGGAGGACGTTCGTGTAGAGCGCCGCGAGCACCAATATTTGTATCAAGAGGGTGAGGATTACATCTTCATGAACCAGGAGACTTTCGAGCAGGTGCCTATCGCGCATGACTTGATCACAGGTGTTGAGTTCATGAAGGAAGGCGATATTGTACAGGTAGTGTTCGACGCCTCCACGGAATCCGTTCTTTTCGCCGAGATGCCGGTGAAGACTCCGTTGAAGATCACGTACACGGAGCCAGGTTTGAAGGGTGATACCGCCACGAACACCTTGAAGCCAGCTACGGTCGAGACGGGTGCCACGGTACGTGTGCCTCTTTTCATCAACGAGGGCGAGACCATCTTGGTGGATACGCGCGACGGTTCTTACATCGAGCGTGTGAAAGCGTAGTCTCTAAGTAACCTTAATATATGAGGTGGGGACTCTCGGGTCTCCACCTCTTTTATTTGACATGACAACCCATTATCTCAAAAATTACGTAAGGTATCTGTTCTGTTCCCGTCATTGGCGGGGATACGGCATCCATTCGCCCTTTGTCTTCGAGCTGGTCACCAAGGTGATCGAGGAGAAGCTGCCGTATTATAAGTACGGGTTGGTGGAGAAGGTGAGGAAGATATACCTCGCATCCTCCAAGAGCCTATCCTTGGACGGCGAGGAGGTGAAGGTATCCAGCCTCGTCAAACGGCTCTCCATGGATCCCTCCCATGCCCAGGTGATGTTCCGCCTGGTCAACAAGTTCAAGCCGAAGAATGTGGTGGAGACAGGGATGGGGCTGGGCATCACCACGATGTACCTGGCCGCGCCCGATAGTCGGATCAACATGATCACGATAGCGCAGGACCATCCGATGGCGGAATTCGCCGTCTCTTATATGCGGAAGGCCGGATTCCAGAATGTGAAGGTGGAGGTCGGCGATACGATGAAACGGTTGCCGGAGGTGCTGAGCGCGATGGAGAGTCTGGATTTCCTCTATATGGGGGATTGCCGGGACGCGGAAGATGTCGAAAAGCGGCTAGCCCTATGCTTACCGAAGATGGGGGAGCAGTCGGTGCTTGTCGTGTGCGGGATATACGAGAACGAGTCGATGACGGAGGCCTGGAGACGCATACAGGCGATGGAGAAGGTACGGGTGACGCTGGACCTCTTCAAATACGGCATAGCCATCTTCGACGGCAAGTTGCAGAAGGAAGATTATTACCTCCGTTATTTCCCTGATTTCCATATCTAACGGGGCGGGCGGAAAAAATAAATTCATTTTTCCACATAATTTTTCGCTCAATTTGTTGTTAGTACTGAAAAAAGGTATATTTTTGCAGACCTCAATATGAGGATAAGTTTTTAATTCTTTTTCGTTATGTATTGGACATTAGAGTTAGCTTCAAAATTGGAAGATGCGCCGTGGCCAGCCACGAAGGATGAGCTGGTGGACTATGCGGTGCGTTCGGGAGCCCCTCTTGAGGTTTTGGAGAACTTGCAGGAAATGGAAGACGAGGGGGAGATATATGAGAGTATCGAGGACATATGGCCCGATTATCCCAGCAAGGAAGATTTCCTCTTTAACGAGGAAGAGTATTAAAAATTATTAAAAAAAATATTATACTAATTCATTGAAATTAAACGACATGGAATTTGGATATCGGGAAAAGCCGAAAAAAATGAGGTCGATAATTTGTGAATTAATGTAAAAACTAGTAATATTGTTGTCGATTTTCTTGAGACTGGCAGTTGAAATATGAGGGAAAGGCAGTACATATTAGTCGTTTTTTTTCTGTGTATTTCAATTTTGAGTTCGAAGGCTCAGATGAGTCCGCAATTCAGTCAGTATATGGAAGTCCCAACGACCACGAACCCGGCCGCGGTAGCGGAGGAGGAGATGATAAGTGTGTTTGGAGTCTATAGGAGACAATGGGCAGGGTTTAGTGGTGGACCGCAGGATGTTTTCTTTTCGCTGACCGTTCCATTTAAGGTCGGGGATACGAAACATGGTGCTGGATTAGTCTTTTCAAGTGATGAGATAGGTTTATTTAAAAACCAGAGCGTTCTTTTACAATATTCGTATAAAACGAAACTTTGGGGTG
Source organism: Paludibacteraceae bacterium (assembly GCA_017527905.1). Classification (GTDB taxonomy): domain Bacteria; phylum Bacteroidota; class Bacteroidia; order Bacteroidales; family Paludibacteraceae; genus UBA1181. Next base: position 48,620 of record JAFXPK010000009.1, on the reverse strand, counting down.
GAAGGTTGAGTCTTGGATTGGGAGTTGGTTTTTTGAACCATACTTTTGACAAGGAGAGTGTTGATATGACAGGCGGTGGTGAGAAAGTGTTGAGCGGTGATGATTTCCACAAGGAGAGTGATCCATTTGTTTCGAGTTTCACGGTGGAAGGGAATGGCGACGTATTATTTGATGCCTCGTTCGGATGTTTATACACGCAGGATCATTATTACGTAGGTCTATCAGTCCTACATCTGAACTCAGGAACCATTGATTTAGGAAACGAGTTGTACGGAATGTATGTGCCTCGCACAATTTATTTGACGGGTGGATACAATTTTTCGACCTCTAATCCGTTGGTTACTTTGACACCGTCTTCGCTAATAAAAACAGATTTCTGTTCTTGGCAAGCGGAGGTTTCGGGATTATTAGAATATTCTAAAAGAGTGAGAGGAGGAATTTCATATCGTTTTGGGGATGCTTTCGTATTCATTTTTGGAATGGATGTGGTAAGTGGACTCCAAGTAGGTTATTCTTATGATTTGCCCACATCGAAATTGATTAGGTCGGGGGGAAGTCATGAAGTCTATTTGCGTTATAGTTTCAAGCCTCAGTTCACTAAAAAGAACAAATATAAGAGTGATCGAATATTGTAGTAAAGTAGTAAATAATAACAAATGACAAAGACAATAAAGTAGTTTATATCATGAAAAAGCTGTTAATTATTTCATTAGTCGCCGTCCTTCTCGCTGCTTGCAGTGGAGAAAATGGAGAATTGGTGGGAGTTTACAACAAATCTTGGAAGGAGCCGGTTCCGTACGGTATGCTGTACATCAGACGTGGTTCTTTCACGATGGGTCAGAATGACCAAGATGCGAACTGGGCGATGTCGTCCCAATCCCGTACGGTTTCTCTTGACGCGTTCTGGATGGATGAGACGGAGATCACCAATGGTGAGTATCGTCAGTTTGTGCATTGGGTGCGTGACTCAATCGCAAGGGAGAAGTTGGCTGATGTCGACGAGTCTTACAAGATTTACCAAGACAAGAATGGTAACGAGTTGGAGACTCCAAGGTTGAATTACAAGAAGAAAATTCCGTGGAACAAGCAGACTGAGGATCAGAAAGCCGTTTTGGATAGCATGTACTACCAAGGCGAGGATAAGATCGACTTCGCTCAGGAGGTGAATTCCGCTATCTACATGTATAAGTACGCATGGGTGGATTACATCCAGGCTGCGAAGAAGGAGAATAAGTTCGATCCGTTGTTGGGCCGCTACAACCGTAGCATCGCTGGCCTCGGCAAGACAAAGGATAGTGCTGATGTGATGGTGAAGAAGGATACGACGATCTACAATGAGAAGGGTGAGATCCAAAACATTACCGTATACCGCGAGTTGAAGCACCGTTCGGACTTCATCTCCGTAAAGCGTGTGAACATCTATCCTGATACATTGTGCTGGATCCGTGACTATACTTATGCTTACAATGAGCCATACATGAAGATGTACTTCGCTCACCCAGGTTATGGTGAGTACCCAGTTGTCGGTGTTTCTTGGGAGCAAGCTCAGGCTTTCTGCCACTGGAGAACATTCTTGTTCAACTCTTACCAAGTTGCCAACAAGGGCGTGAGGGTACAAGATTACCGTCTCCCGACCGAGGCTGAGTGGGAATACGCTGCACGTGGTGGCAAGGATTTGTCTATGTACCCTTGGGGAGGTAATTATATCCGTACCGCTAAAGGTTGTTTCTTGGCTAACTTCAAGCCACAGAGAGGTAACTACACGGATGATGGTTACTTGATCGCCTCTAAGGTCGCTTCTTATCCGCCGAACGAGTACGGTTTGTACGATATGGCTGGTAACGTTGCAGAGTGGACATCTTCCGCTTACCATGAGTCCAACTACTCTTTCGTTCATGACTTGAACCCAAGCTACGATTACAATGCGAAGAGTTCTGATCCTGATGTGATGAGACGTAAGGTAATCCGTGGTGGTTCTTGGAAGGATGTTGGTATCTTCTTGCAGTGTGGTGTCCGTACATATGAATACCAAAATGAGAACCGCTCTTTCTTAGGTTTCAGATGTGTTCGTAGTTATATTGGAGAGTAATTTTTTGATGAGATAACATATTATTAACCTTAAAATATTTATAAAAATGAGTTTTTCAGAATTGCGTGATACCGCAGGTTATCAGAAATTCACTGCCCTTGCGTATGGTTTGGGTGCGAGTGTCGTTATTATTGGAGCGTTGTTTAAGATCATGCACTGGCCAGGTGCAGGTATCGTGTTGACAATCGGTATGTGTACGGAGGCTTTCTTGTTTGCATTGTCCGCATTCGATAAACCTCACGTAGAGTACAAGTGGGATAGAGTATATCCTCAATTGCACGAAGACGAGGAAGGTGCTGTTGGAACAGGTGTGATGAACACTAACGCAGCTAATGCTGCTGAGGAGAAGAGACTCGAGCTTCAGAAGATCCGTGAAATGGTTGACGGTGAAATGCAGAACTTGAAGGATGGTATCCACAGCTTGAACGTAACTGCAGGTCAATTGACTGACTTGTCAAGTGCAGCCGCTGCTTCTGGCGAGTATACTAACACTTTGAGACAAGCTACTAGCGCCGCTAGCGCATTCGCTTCTTCTCAACAAAGCTTGAAAGAGGCTTCTGAGTCTTTGGATTCTTCTTATAAGAGCATCGCTTCTAGCATCAGCTCTGCTTCTCAAGGTTCTCAGAACTTCGCAGCTCAGATCGATGGCATCAACAAGAACATCTCTACCATCAACTCTGTGTTCGAACTTCAAGTTAAGTCTGTGAACGAGCAGAACGAGGCTATGAAGACTTTGGCTTCTGCAGTTAAGACAATCGAAACTTCTTTGAACGGTTCTGCAGCTGAGGCTGAGGAGTACAAGAAGCAAGTCGCTTTGTTGGCTTCCCAGATGAAGAGCTTGAACTCTATCTATGGCGGTATGCTTAGCGCTATGACTATTAAATAATAATTTTGGTTTTTTGAATTAACTAAAGAAGTATAATTATGGGTGGCGCTAAAAATTGTCCGGAAACCCCGAGACAGAAGATGATATCCATGATGTATTTGGTGTTGACCGCAATGCTTGCATTGAACGTGTCTGCCCAGATCTTGAATGGATATGCTTTGGTGAACGATTCAATGAAGAAGAACATCACTATCAGTGATGGTAAACTCGAAAACTTGAACAATGAGTTCGACGGTTTGCTGCATTCTGATTCCATCAAAGCCAATAAGGTGAAGCCAAGAGTTGATAGCGTGATCGCTCAGTCTGACGAATTCTGTGAATACATCTCTGGTTTGGAGAATAAGATCATCACAACTATCATGGGTGATCCTAATGCAAAAGAGTTGGACGAGTCAATGAATGGTGACTTGAACGTTGCGAGCCAAATCGGTTTGGTTGATAAAGTAGATGGTAAGACTAACGCTGCGATCTTGAAGGAGAAAATGCAGTCTTACCGTGAGTTCATGGCTACTATCGATACGGCTAAGGCTCAATCTATTCTTAACACTTTCTCTACAGATCCGCTCAGCTCAACTGAGAAGGGTGGTAAGCCTAGAGCATGGGAGTCTGGTGTGTTCGAGGACATGCCTGCTATCGCAACTTTGACAGTGCTTAACAAGATCAAGAACGACGTGAAGATTACTGAATCTGAGGCTCTCGCTTACTTGATCGGATCTATGGACGCCGGTGACTTCCGTGTGAACAAGATTCAAGCTCTTGCAATTCCTAATTCAAGCTATATCATGCGTGGTGGTAAGTATTCAGCTCAAATCATCTTGGCTGCTACTGACTCTACTAAGAAGCCAGTTATCACTATCAATGGTACTCCATTGGAGAAGGATCGCTATGAGTTCGTCTGCAACTCTGTAGGTACTAAGAAGTATGCTGGTTCTATGGTATTGACTAAGAAGAACGGTGAGACTCAAACTTACAACTTCGAGAGCGAGTATACTGTAGGCGAGCCTACTGCTACTGTGTCAGCTGACTTGATGAACGTGCTCTACGCCGGTTTCAAGAACCCAATCAGCGTCTCTGTACCAGGTGTCGCACAAAACAGCATCGAGATCAGTCCTTCTAACATCAAGTCTTCTTCTAGAACGAACACTGGATGGGTGGTTGTTCCTGCTAGAGTAGGTACTCCATGTAACATCTCTGTCAGCGCGAAGATCGATGGTAAGTCTCAGCACATCGCTACTAAGACTTTCCGTGTTAAGAAGTTGCCAGATCCATTGGCTATGATCGAGTACACGAACGCTCAAGGTATCAAGAGCAGATATAGAGGTAATAGCTTCGATAAGGCTATCGCTAAGCCTCTCTTGATCACTGCACGTCGTATCGTCGCTGAGTTGAATGATTCAGACTTGGATGTAAAGTACAAAGTGTTGGAGTTCTCTTTGAACTATTTCGACTCAATGGGTAATACCTTGATCGAGAAAGCAGCTGGTGACCAATTGAACGAGAAGCAATTGAAAATCTTTAGAGAGATGACGAACAGAAAGACCGTTTATATCTCTAATACGAAGGCTCTCGGTCAGGATGGTATCACTCGTACTTTGCCTCCATTGGAAGTGAAAATTAAATAAGATTGTATAAAAGTTTAACGTTATGAGTAATCTAGTTAAATTATTGTGTGTTGGTTTTGCGGCATTCTCCACTTCTGCCGTTTTCGCTCAGTTCGAGGAGAATTCTTTCTTCGATGAGTCGGGTGACGTATCTGTGGAAATTGCTTCTAACATGCCAACCAGTGGTCCTAAGGAAAATCTCGAGCCAATCGAATTGGTAAATCCGCGTGCGGATGATATTTTCTGGCAAAAGGTTGTGTATAGGACTATCGACTTGCGTGAGAAGATGAATTATCCTTTGTATTATCCAGAAGAAGCTGTAGACAACAGACAAAGTTTCTTTACTCTGATGTTTAGACTTATTCAAGAAGATAAGGTTAAGGCTTATGAGTATCTTGATACTCGTGAGATTTTCACAAAGGAGCATGAACTTCCGTTCAGCGAGATCATTAACAAGTTCGATATCTTCGCAACTAAGAAGGCGGATTCTTTGACTAACGATTCTATCATCGTCGTTGAGGAGTCTGACGTTCCTAACCGTGATGTCGTTAAGTTCTACGTAAAAGAGGTTTGGTATTTTGATAAGATCACTTCTACGTTCAATGCCCGTATCATCGCTTTCTGCCCAATCATGGTGAAAGAGGGTGAGTTGGGTATTCAGAAGTTCCCTCTTTTCTGGGTGCCTTTCGAGACTTTGCGTCCGTTCTTGGCTCAACAAGAAATCCTTATCACTGATAAGAACAACGGCGCAAGACCTTCTCTTGACGATATCTTTGTGAAGAGACGTTTCTCTAGCTACATCTACAAGGAGTCTAATATCTACAACAGAAACTTGTTGGAGTATAATACTTCCGCTGAGGATGTGAGAAAGGAACAACAAAAGGTTAAGACTTTGTTGCTTAACTTCGAAAATGACTTGTGGGAATATTAATCTTACAACGGATCTAAGAAAAAGGGTGGCGGTTTCGTCACCCTTTTTTTGTGCCTCTTTTTCTTTTTGCTCGGTCTTTTATTTTATGTAAATTCGCGAAAAATTTTGTCGATATGGATTATAATTTCAGAGAAATAGAAAAGAAATGGCAGAGTTATTGGAAGGATAATTCCACCTACAAGGTTGACATCGATAAGTCAAAGCCTAAATGTTATGTCTTGGATATGTTCCCATATCCGTCTGGCGCTGGTCTTCATGTGGGTCACCCTCTCGGTTATATCGCTTCGGATATCTATAGCCGTTACAAACGCCTGTGCGGGTTCAATGTGCTGCACCCTATGGGATATGACTCGTATGGATTGCCTGCGGAGCAATATGCCATCCAGACTGGACAGCACCCTGCTGTGACTACGACGAAGAACATCAACCGCTACCGTGAGCAACTCGACAAAATTGGGTTCTGCTACGACTGGTCGCGTGAGGTGCGCACGTGCGATCCTAAGTACTACAAGTGGACGCAGTGGGCCTTCATCCAGATGTTCAATTCATATTACGATAATGACTGTGACAAGGCTAAGCCTATTTCGGAACTGATCGCTAAGTTCGAGAAGGAGGGTAGCGCGTCTGTTCATGCCGCTTGCTCGGAGGAGCTCAAATTTTCCGCCGCGGAGTGGGCTGCCATGGACGAGAAGAAACGCCAATCCGTGTTGATGAATTACCGTATCGCTTACTTGGCTGACACAAAGGTGAACTTCTGCCCGAAATTGGGTTGTGTCTTGGCTAATGATGAAATCAGTGAAGGCCTTTCCATCCGTGGCGGTTATCCTGTTGAGCAACGTGTGATGCGTCAGTGGAGCCTCCGTGTCTCCGCCTATGCGCAGCGCCTGTTGGATGGTCTTGACAGATTGGATTGGACAGATTCCTTGAAGGAGACGCAACGTAACTGGATCGGAAGAAGTGAAGGTACTGAGATGCGTTTCAAAATCAAGGGACAGGATCTCGACTTCGAGATTTTCACCACCCGTGCGGATACGATCTTCGGCGTCACGTTCATGGTGTTGGCTCCGGAGTCTGAGTATGTGGACAAGGTGACGACCCAGGAACAACGCGCCGCCGTTGATGAGTACCTCGCCGCTGTGAAACGTAGGACGGAACGTGAACGCTTGGCGGACCGCCGTGTGACGGGTGTCTTCACTGGTGCCTATGCGATCAACCCTTTGACGGGCAATGAGATTCCTATCTGGATCAGTGATTATGTGCTTTCCGGCTATGGTACGGGTGCGATTATGGCTGTGCCGGCGCACGATTCCCGCGACTACGCTTTCGCTAAGCATTTCAACCTCCCGATCATTCCTGTGATTGAGGGTTGTGACGTGAGCGAGCAGAGCTTTGATGCGAAGGATGGTATCATGACCAACTCCGGTTTCTTGAATGGTATGACGGTGAAGGAGGCCATCGCGGCCACGAAAAAATATGTGAAGGAGCATCAGTTGGGACGTGTGAAGGTCAACTACCGTCTGCGTGACGCGATATTCAGTCGCCAACGTTATTGGGGCGAACCTTTCCCTGTCTATTACAAGGATGGTATCCCTCACGTGTTGGACGAGAAGTCGTTGCCTTTGGAGCTCCCTGAGATCGAGAACTTCCTTCCGACCGCTTCGGGCGAGCCTCCGTTGGGTCATGCGAAGAACTGGTGTACCAAGGAGGGTTATCCTTTCGAATTGAATACGATGCCTGGATTCGCAGGTTCATCCGCATACTTCCTCCGTTATATGGATCCGCACAACGACAACGCTTTGGTAAGCCGCGAGGCGAACGATTATTGGCAGAATGTGGATCTTTACTTGGGTGGAACGGAACATGCTACGGGTCACTTGATCTATAGCCGTTTCTGGAACAAGTTCTTGTACGACCTGGGTGTGATTTGCCAGGACGAGCCGTTCAAGAAACTGATCAACCAGGGTATGATCCAGGGACGTTCCAACTTCGTCTATCGTATCAAAGACACCAACACCTTCGTGTCGTTGAATTTGAAGGATCAGTACGAGGTGACTCCTATCCATGTGGATGTGAATATTGTCAGCAACGATATACTTGACATCGAGGCTTTCCGTAACTGGATGCCTGATTATAAGAACGCCGAGTTCATCTTGGAGGATGGCAAATACATTTGCGGCTGGGCGGTGGAGAAGATGTCCAAGTCCATGTTCAATGTCGTGAATCCGGATGTGATCGTCGAGAAGTATGGTGCGGACACGTTGCGTCTTTATGAGATGTTCCTCGGTCCGTTGGAGGCATCGAAACCATGGGATACGAACGGTATCGATGGTGTGCACCGTTTCTTGAAGAAGTTCTGGGCGATGTTCTACGAGAAGGACGAACTGAAGGTGACAGATGCACCGTTGACTCCTGAGGAGTTGAAGTCTATCCATAAGTTGATCAAGAAGGTGACGTCGGATGTGGAGAGTTTCTCCTTCAACACTTCTGTGGCAGCGTTCATGATTTGCCTGAACGAGTTGTCCGCGTTGAAGTGTAACAAAAAGGCGGCTTTGGAAACCTTGTGTATCCTATTGGCACCTTTCGCTCCTCATATTTCGGAAGAGTTGTACCATGAGTTGGGTCATACTACGTCGATTTGCGATGCCCAGTGGCCGAAATACGATGAGCAGTATCTCAAGGAGTCAAGTTGTAAGTACGCTATCTCCTTCAACGGTAAGGTGAAGACCACCATGGAGTTGCCGATAGACATGAGCAAGGAGGATGTGGAGAAGACGGTAGTCTCTTCCGAAGCGGTGGCTAAGGTTTTGGGTGGCAAGGCCATTCGAAAGGTGATCGTCGTTCCGGGGAAAATCGTGAATATCGTTTTTTAGTGGACAAACTCTTTGTCGGTTAAAAATGTTTGATTAACTTTGCGAAGTTTTTGCGCAATCTCTGTCGGAGCATTAAGGTATCCGTTACATTGCGTCATGTTAAATAATAATTAAAAACTAAAATGGATTTAATTAAAGTTGCAGAAGGAGCTTTCGGTTCAGCGAAAGAGTTCCCTCAGTTCAAGAGCGGTGACACGATTACTGTCGCTTACAAGATTGTGGAAGGTAACAAGGAGCGTATCCAGCAATTCCGCGGTGATGTCATCCGTATCTGTGGACATCAAGACAAGAAGCGTTTCACAGTGCGCAAGATTTCTGGTGGTGTAGGTGTTGAGAGAATCTTCCCTATGGATTCACCTTTCATCGAGAGCATCGTTGTGAACAAGGTTGGTAAGGTTCGTAGAGCTAAGTTGTATTACTTGCGTGATCTCACGGGTAAGAAGGCTAGAATCAAGGAGAGAAAGATGATAAAAGAAAGTTAAATTATCTCGATTATAAGGAAAGAGAGACCCCAAAAGGTCTCTCTTTTTTGTTTTTTAATGGATATTTTATGTAAATTTGCCTGTTGTATCTAATGTTGAATTAAAATGATAGCAATGAAACGTTGTATAAGTGTGGTTCTGTTGTGGATCGGTTATGTGCAGTTGCTGATGGCGCAGAGTGCGGATCCAATTCTATTCACGATAAAGAGTCTTGGTGACGAGTATTTGGAAGAGGTGACGAAGTCTGAGTTCGAATATATCTACAAGAAGAATAATACCGGTTTTTCGGTGGATAAGAAATCTTTGGATGAGTACCTGCAACTTTTCATTGATTTCAAGTTGAAGGTGTTGGATGCGAAGACGATGTGGATTGACCGTTCTCCCGCATACAAAAATGAATTGGCCACGTATGAGGCGCAGTTGACGATCCCGTACTTGCGGGACTCGCTGATGTTGGAGATGTTGGCGCGTGAGGCGTATGACCGTGCCGCTTATGATGTCTACGCTTCTCATATCCTGGTTTCAATGGAAGGCAAGGACAAAGCGGATACGGCGCAGGCTTTCGCTAAGATCAATGATATATATGCGCAGTTGAAGAAGGGTGCATCTTTCCAGGAATTGGCGGTGAAGTACTCGGATTGCCCTTCCAAACGGAATGGCGGTGATTTGGGTGTGATTGGTCCGTTCGCCACGGTATATCCGTTCGAGAACGTCGTTTATTCTACGGAAGTCGGTAAGTTCAGCGCTCCGTTCAGGACGAAGTTCGGATACCATATCGTGATGGTGACGGGTAAGAAGCCTCACGTGACGGACGTGCGTTATTCTCAGATTGTCATGGACGATTCCATCGCGAATAAAGATGGTTTTGCGGAGAAGTTGTGTGAGCAGTTGAATGCGGGGAAAGTGAAGTTCCCGGATATGGTGAAGAAGTATTCGATTGATACCGCTTCCGCTAACAAGAAGGGCGATGCGGGTTATTTGTCCGCCCAGCCTTATATCCCTCCATATTTCTCGGAACAGTTGCGCCAAATTGGAGAAAAGGGAAAGTATGTGATCCTAAGATCCTTTGTCACCACAAACATCGTGGTTATAACGGATATGATTGGTAATAAACCATACGAAGAGGTTAAGAGTGAATATCTGACCAAGGTTGAGAGGAGCGACAGAGGAGAGCAGCTGATGGGAAATGTTGTGGAACGCTTGAAGAAAAAATATGGTCTTAAGGTGTTCGAATCAGGTGTGGAGCCTTTTTATCGTCTTGTCGACTTGGAAGACATAGAGGAACTGCAGGCGTCTTACCGTAGGCTGACGGAACCGATGTATGAGTTCAATGGCAATGTCTATTCGCAAGAGACGTTCCTCCCTTCGTTTAAGGAGTACCGCATCTCGTACAGGAAAAGTGATACATTGACGCCTAGACAATACCTCGACAAGAAGATTGAGACATACTTCAAGGACTTATGTTGGGAGACGGCAAAGACCGAGTTGAGAAACCAGAATGCCGATTTCCGTAACTTGATGAGGGAATATAGTGATGGCTTATTGCTTTTTGAGGCAAGCTCGCGTAAGGTGTGGAACAAGGCGGCGAAGGATAAGGATGGCTTGACTAAGTTCTTTGAGGAGAACAAGGCGAAGTATAACTGGCCATCTTCAAGATACAAGGGCGTTGTGATACGTTGTGAGGACAAACAGACTTTGGATAAAGTGAATAAGCTTTTGCCGAAGTTGCATCAGGATTCTGTCATGAAGGTGCTGAACCGTGAGTTCAACAAGGATGGAAAAAACCTTGTCAAGATGGAGCGAGGCATCTTCGCCGAGGGCTCGAATTCGGTGGTGGATCGTATCGTGTTCAAGAAACAGTCAATCCCGGCAGACCCGAACTCTTTTGTCACCGTAAAGGGCAAGCTGATTTCCGGACCGGAGACCTATATGGATGTGAAGGGGCCTGTCACTGCGGATTATCAGAATTATCTGGAGTCGAATTGGGTGGAAACCCTTAGGGAGCGCCATGAAGTCCATATCTTCGACAATGTCCTCCAGATGATACGTGAGGAGGAAAAATGACGCATTTATGAAATATATTGGTTCATGCAACGTTATTGTTAGGTGGGGGCTACTCTTGCTGATGTTGGTCTCGTTGCCCTCCTGTGACTTTGTCTCCTCGTTGGTCCGCCATGACAAGGTGGTCGCCAAGGTGCTAGGGAAACGATTGACGGAGGCGGAATTGTACAGGAACCTTGATCTGACGGGTCTGAGCTCCTCCGATAGTGCGGGAGCGATAGATCTCTATGTGAAGGATTGGGCGTCCAGCAACTTGATGTATGAGTTGGCGCGCGACGAGTTTTCCGGTAACAAGGAAATCGATTCCTTGGTGGAGAGTTACAGGCAGTCGTTGTATGTCTACGAGTATGAGCTACGTTTGATCAAGGAGCATTTGTCGACGCAGATAACAGACGAACAGGTCTTTTCTTATTACAAGGAGAACGCCTCGTTGTTTTATCTTCAGGAACCATTGTTGAAGGGGGTCGCGTTGACTGTCCTGAACAAATCGCCTGACTACGAGGTCATCAAGCTTCTGATGGAATCCCCTAGTGACGGTAATATGGATATGATAGAATCATATAGTGTCAAGAATGCCGCCAAATTTGATCATTTCACGAATACGTGGAACCTTTTCTCGGAGGTGCAGAAGAGATGTCCGTTGCCTATTCATGAAGTGGATTTCAAGTCGAAAACGCTTTACACGGAGACCGACTCCGTACGTACGGTGTTTTTGTACGTGTCGGAATGTGTATCGGCGGGAGACATGCAACCGTTTGAGTTTGCGAAGAGTAGGATTCACTCCATCTTGACGGAACAGAGAAAGACGGGATACCTTCGTTCCTATCGGAATGAGTTGTATGAGAAGGGCTTATTGAATGGCTCGGTGAAAAGATATTAATGATGATTATGAACAATAGATTAATTCAGTTTTTTTTATTTTCTATTTTGTTTCTTGCTCCTGCGTGGGGTGCCAGTGTTATTGACGAGGTCGCTTGGGTAGTGGGTGACGAGGCGATATTGCTGTCTGACGTGGAGGAATATAGGCAAAGGATGAGGTATGAGGGTTCATCGGTCGATGGTGATCCTTATTGTTATATACCGGAGCAATTGGCTCTTCAGAAGTTGTATTTGGATCAGGCGAAGATCGACAGTATCACAGCGGATGACAAGACGGTCTCCAATCAGGTGGAGATGCGAATTAACTATCTGATTTCCCAAGTCGGTTCCCGCGAGAAGTTGGAGGAATACTTCAACCAAGACATTGCCTCTTTGCGTGAGGACCTTACCGAAATGGTTTATAATCAGCAGATTATTCAACAGATGCAACGGAAGATTATTGGGGATGCGAAGGTTACACCTGCCGAGGTGAAGAGCTTTTTCAGCACATTACCGGAGGATAGCATTCCTGATATCCCGACCATGGTTGAGGTTCAGTTGCTTACCGTCGCTCCATCGATCAGCAAGAGTTCTATTGAGGAGGTGAAAGCCAAGTTGAGGAGCTTTAAGGAGCGTGTCGATGCCAAGGAGACGGAGTTCTCCACTTTGGCGATTCTCTATTCTGAGGATAAGGAGTCGGCGAAGCGTGGTGGTGAGTTGGGCTTTATGGGAAGAGGTCAGCTTGTCCCTGAATTCGCTGATGTGGCTTTCTCCTTGCGAGATGCATCTAGGGTCTCGAAGGTGGTGGAGACGGAGTTCGGTTTCCATATCATCCAGTTGATCGAGAAGGGTGGCGACAAGGTGAATGTGCGTCATATCCTAATGAAACCGAAGGCTTCGTTGGCGGAGAAAAATAATGCGATGGTTCGTCTTGATAGCATTGTGGCGGTCTTGGACAGTAGTGTGATGACTTTCGAGGATGCTGTCGCGCTTTATTCTGTCGACAAGGGAAGCAGGAATAGCCTAGGCCTGTTGATGAACCCGAAGACAGGATCCTCTAAATTCCAGATGAGCGAATTGCCGCAGGATATCGCGAAGGCGGTGTATCGTCTGAACCAAGGCGAGGTGACTAAGCCGTTTATGATGGTCGATTCCAAAGGTAATGAGGTCTTTGCGATTGCCAAGGTGAAATCGCTGGTGAAGGCGCACAAGGCAAATGTGGAAGATGACTTCATGGCGATTAAGGCCGCTTATCAGGAACAGCGGAACAGTGAACTGTTGAAGGAATGGGTTCAGGAGAAACAAAAGTCCATTTATGTGAAGATAGATCCTAAGTGGCGTAATTGCGATTTCCAGTATCCTGGTTGGATCAAGTAAGATTCTCTTTTTATGAAACGATATTGGTTAACCCTTTGGGCGATTTTCGTCTCCCTGTCCGTCTCTTCGGAAACCCGGAATATTATTCTGGAGCAATGTGACGTGCTCTCGTTCGACAAGTCTACGGGGGCACAGTATCAGGTGCTGAAGGGTCATGTCAGATTCCGCCATGAGAGTGCGTTGATGTATTGCGATAGCGCATATTTCTACGACACGAACAATTCGTTCGATGCGTTCGGACACGTGAAGGTGATAGAGAAAAATTCCACGATGACTTCGGACAAGATGTTCTATGACGGAAACTCCACCTTGATGCGCGTGCGTAGTAATGTCGTCGTGAACAATGAGGGAACCGTTTTGACCACCAATTCCCTGGATTTCTATAGGAATAGGAATTACGGTTATTACATGGGTGGCGGAAAAATCGTGGATCCGGACTATGAGCTCGTTTCGCAGAAGGGTTATTATTATCCGGATAGCAAGACCTATTTCTTCAAGACGGACGTGCTTTTGACAAGCCCGGATTATGTCATAAAAAGTGATTCCATGCAGTTTAATAACGAGACGGGCAAGATGGTCTTGATCGGCCCTTCCCAAGTGGTTGAAAAGGATTATACCATCTATACGACAAACGCTTGGATGAACAAGAATTCGAAAATCGGTCGGTTGTATGACTATTCTGTCATCGTATCCAAGGACGGTCAGCGTTTGACTGCGGACTCCATCTATTACGACATGAACCTTGAGGTTGCGAAGGCATATCATAACGTTGATGCGCAAGACTCTTCGCAGAAAGTGATTGGTCGAGGCAACTATGCGGAGTTCTGGAAGAAGTCGCCGTCGAAGGGTTTCCTTACGGGCCGTTCGTATGTGATAGACTATTCCGAAAAAGATTCGTTGTTTTTGGCGGGCGACACGATATATGGGGTGGAGATTGATTCCAGCAAAAGTGAGGTCCGCGCATATCATCATGTGAAATTCTACCGGAATGACATGCAGGGAAAGTGCGACTCGATGGTTTATAATTCCGCTGATTCAATATTGTCCATGTACGGCTCTCCTGTCATGTGGAGTGAGGAAAGCCAACTCACCGGTGATCAGATTGATGTATACATGAAAGGGCAGAAAGCGGACCATATCCATATCACGAAGAATGCGATGATCGTCCAATATGAGGATGAGGACATGTACAACCAGCTTTCAGGAAAGGAGTCGAAGGCATATCTGAAAAATAACAAGTTGAAACGTGTCGATATGCTGGGTAATGCGAAATCCATTTATTATTCGAAGGATGATAATGGTGCGTTGGTGGGCGTCAATAAGGCGAAAGGAAATGCAATGACCATTTATATGAAGAGCAATAAGAAGGTGGATAAGATATTGATGACTCCGGATTCGGACGGTATATTGTACCCGCCTTTGTCAGTGCCGGAAGATGAAAAGAGGCTGAGTAATTTCAAGTGGTTGGAATATCTGAGGCCGAAGTGTAAAGAGGATATATTTGTCAAATAATTGTTTGTATGCATCGGTTCTTCTCCATACTATTCCTGTTGTGTGTTCCTCTGTTGGGTTTCACTAATGGTAAGATTGTTTCCGGTGTTGTGAAAAACTCCGTTGGCGAGCCGTTGCCGTGGGTTGAGATCATGGAGTCCCATTCGCAGGTTAGTGCTCTTTCCAATGAGACTGGCGCATTCTCGTTGAAGCTTCCTGAAGATACGATCCGGGAGGTTGAGATAAGTTTCTCGTTTTTTGGTTATCAGGATTCTACGCTGAGTGTCAGGATAGAGAGTGATAGCATATTCCTTCGTGTCGTCATGAAGGAGTTGCCCGATAAGATTAATCAGGTTGATGTCGTCGGCATCGCGAAACAGGAGACCTCTGTGGAAAAGCTCAATGTGGATGTCTCGAAGTCGATTCCTAGCGCCAGTGGGGATGGTGTTGTCGGCATGGTCGTCACTCTTCCTGGCGTATCATCCAACAATGAACTTAGTTCGCAATATTCCGTGCGCGGAGGCAACTATGACGAGAATTGTGTTTATGTGAACTCCATCGAGGTTTACCGTCCGTTGCTGATACGAAGCGGGGAGCAGGAGGGCCTTAGTTTTGTCAATTCGGATTTGGTGGAGTCCGTCTCCTTCTCTTCCGGAGGTTTCTCCCCCGAGTATGGCGACAAGATGTCTTCGGTGTTGGATATAAAGTATAAGACACCGACTTCATTCGAGGGGTCTGCATCCATCAGTTTCCTTGGCGCTTCGGCGTATGTCGGCAGTTCTTCCAAACGTTTTTCTCAGGTACATGGCTTCCGCTATAAAACCTCCTCGTATATGTTGAATTCGTTGGAGACGGAAGGCGAGTATAACCCGAGGTTCTTGGATTATCAAACTTATATGACGTTACGTGTCTCGCCTAAATGGAAGCTTTCCTTCTTGGGCAATTTGTCGAGGAACCAATACGATTTTGTCCCTAAATCCCGCAGTACTAATTTTGGTACGATGACTAATTCGCATCGTGTCTATTTCCAGTTCGACGGACAGGAGAAGGATCTCTTCTCCACTTATTTTGGCGCATTCACGCTGTCGTGTAATCCTAGTTCCTCCCTCTCTCTGGATTTCATCGGATCGTCTTTCCATTCCGCGGAGCACGTCTCTTATGATATCGCTAGTTCGTACAACCTTTCCCAGGTGCATCCGGATGGCTCGATCGGAGGGGTGGACGAAGGAGTGGGTTCGTTCCATGAGTATTCACGGAATCGGTTTGACGGAACAGTTTCTAATGTTTCCCATATAGGCACGTGGAAACAGGGAAAGAATACGTTTAAGTGGGGCCTCTCCATGCAGTGGGAGAACATGGCGGAGACGGTGAGTGAATGGGAGTACCGGGATTCCGCAGGGTATTCCTTGCCGTCGCGTGAGGATCACATATCCCTTTACCGTAATTTGACCGGGGATGTGAATATGTTTTCCCACCGTGTGTCGGGATTCGCCCAAGATTCGTACACTTTGCGCACGACGTCGGGTCGCTTTGTCTTCCTGGGTGGTGTGCGTTTCTCTTACTGGGATTTCAATAAGCAGTTGACGCCTAGCCCAAGGGCCTCCTTCGCATGGTTCCCCGCTAAAAGTTCGTGGGTTTTCCGTTTAGCGACGGGCATATACCACCAGGCGATGCTCTTCAAGGAGGTGAAGAAAATCGAGGAGGTGGACGACGATCGAATCGTCCGTCTGAATTCTGACGTGAAGTCCCCTCGCTCTTCCCAGGTCATATTGGCTTCCGATTACTATTTCAGGAAGTGGGGCCGTCCGTTCAAACTGACGGGAGAGTTGTATTACAAATACATCGATCGTATTATCCCTTATCTGGTGGATAACATGAAGATCACTTACCGGGGGGAGAATTGTGCGGATGGATTTGCTTTCGGAGGAGATGTCAAATTGTTCGGTGAGTTTGTGCCAGGCACGGATTCTTGGATTTCTGTCTCTATGATGAATACGAAGGAGAACGTGTATGGGGATGGTCTTGGCTTTTTGCCTCGTCCGACCGATCAACGATTCAATGTCTCTATGTTTTTCCAGGATTATTTCCCGGGATATGAAAAACTCAAGTTTAATCTTAAGATGGCTTGGGCGGACGGCTACCCTGTGCGACCGCCTAACGTAGACCATTATGTTAATTCTCTTCGCGTCTCCAACTATTTCCGCTTCGATTTCGGTGTGATATTCCAGCTGAGAAAAGGGTTCGATCCAGTTATGGAGAAGAAGTTCTTTTCATGGATGAAGGTCTTCGCCGTCAATTTGGATGTGTTTAACTTGTTGGACGTTAAGAATGTCAATCTATATTATTGGGTTCCTACTTCAAATGAGGGGCAGTACGCTGTGCCGAATTACCTGACGGGTAGGCTCTTTAATTTGCGATTGAAGGTTGATTTCTAATTGTATTATGTTTTGGGGATATGCCCAATAAAGATGTTTAAGATGGAAGAAAAAAAATTAAAAAGCTATTCGTTCTCTTTGATTGCGTTGACCACATTGTTTTTCATGTGGGGTTTCATCACTTGCTTGAATGATATTCTCATTCCTTACTTGAAAGGTGTGTTTGATTTGTCGCAGTTCGAGGCCACGTTGGTGCAGTTGGCTTTTTTCTTTGCCTACTTTGTGGTTTCACTGATCTATTTCATAGTCTCCGCCACATTCGGAGACCCCATATTGAAGGTCGGGTATAAGAATACGATTGTGCTTGGATTGTTTATCTCGTCGGTGGCCTGCTTCCTGTTTTATTGCGAAGCGAATTCCGAGACTCCTGTCTTTGCGGTGTTCCTGCTGGCGTTGTTCCTATTAGGTGCCGGGTTCACGTTCCTGCAAATCGCGGCCAATCCGTTGGTGGCTATTCTGGGGTCGCCTGAGACCTCTTCCAGCAGACTGAACCTCTCCCAAGCGTTCAATTCGTTGGGTACCACGTTGGCTCCGATCATCGGCGGTGTGCTCATCTTCGACTATTTCTTGGTGGACGGTCAGGGTGCCTCCTCCGTCCGTATTCCCTATCTGGTGTTGTCCAGCTTGTTGCTGATATTGTGCGGTTTCATCTTCTTCTCGGAGATTCCGACAGTCGAGTTGAATGATGACAATAAGGGATTGGACAGGTTGGGTGCGTTGCGCCATCCTCATCTGCGCTATGGCATGATCGGCATCTTCTGCTATGTGGGTGCCGAGGTGGCGATAGGCAGTAACTTGGTCGAGTATATGAAGAATTTCCATACCATGAATGAGCTGAATGCCAGTAAATTGCTTACCTTCTATTGGGGTGGTGCGATGATCGGTAGGTTCATGGGCTCCATCTCCATGAGCAAGATGCGTTTCCAGACGAAATGCATCTTGATGATCTTGTCTGCGGTAGCTTCCTTGGCCCTTATCTTCTGGGTGATAGGCTTGTCCGCGGAAATGTCGTTCAAGCAGTTTGTCGACTTCTTCTTCGAGATGAAGGTATATTACTTCCTGATATTCTTGGTGTTGAACTTCTTTGTATTCATATGGGCTAAGTCTATACCTTCCCGCACGTTGGGCTTGTTCGCCGTCATGAACATGGCTTTGATAGCATTGATGCTGGTGATGGATAACGAACTCTCTCTATGGGCGATTTTGGCGGTAGGTTTGTTCAACTCCATCATGTTCCCGAACCTGATCACGTTGGCGATCGACGGCTTAGGAAAATATACGTCCCAAGGCTCTTCGTTGCTGGTGATGATGATTCTGGGTGGTGCGGTGGTGCCACCGTTGCAGGGATTGCTCTCCGACTGCATCAACGCTCATGCCGCTTTCGCTCTTCCACTGTTATGCTACGCTTATCTGGTGTGGTATGGTTATGTCGGTTGTAGAAAACGTAATGAGAACGTGTAGTCCTCTATTGTTTTGAATTTATATATTAACTAATAAACAAAAAGATATGAAGTCTGAATTGAAACCTAATGTGGTTGGAATCGACATCGGAGGTACCAACACAGTGTTCGGAATCGTTGACGCAAATGGTAATGTCTTGGCATCCAATTCGATTAAGACGCAGGCGTATCCTGAATTGGAGGATTACATCGAGGCTTTGGGAAATGGTTTGTTGGAACTGATCTCCAAGAATGGTGGAGCGGAGAAGATCAATGGCATTGGTGTGGGTGCGCCTAATGCGAACTATTACACCGGTAACATCGAGCATGCGGCCAATTTGCCGTGGAAGGGAATCGTCCCTTTCGCTAAGATGCTTTCCGATAAGGTGGGCCTTCCTGTATCCTTGACCAATGACGCCAATGCGGCCGCCATCGGTGAGATGAAGTACGGTGCCGCTCGTGGCATGCGAGATTTCATCATGATCACGTTGGGTACGGGCGTTGGTAGCGGTGTGGTTGCCAACGGACAACTGATTTATGGACATGATGGCAATGCGGGTGAGTTGGGCCACGTGATCGTGCGTCGTGACGGTCGTCCTTGCGGCTGTGGCAACAAGGGTTGCTTGGAGACTTATACTTCCGCTACGGGTGTCGCTCGTACCGCCAAGGAGTTCTTGCTTAACCGCAAAGAGGATTCCCTCCTCCGCAAGATCGATTTGGACAAGATCACTTCCAAGGATGTTTTCGACGCTGCTATGGCGGGCGACCAGATTGCGAAGGATATCTTCGCCTTCACAGGACAAGTCTTGGGCGAGGCGTTGGCCGACTTCGTTAAGTTCAGCAGCCCTGAGGCATTCGTTCTTTTTGGTGGTCTGGCGAAGGCAGGCGACTTGTTGTTCAATCCAGTGAAGAAGGCGATGGACGACAACCTGATGCCTGTGTTCAAGGGCAAGGTGAAGGTGTTGTTCTCCCAAATGAAGGATGCCGATGCCGCTGTATTGGGCGCTTCCGCTTTGGCTTGGGACATATAACCGAGAGTTATTAAACCTCATACGTTTTTGAAAAGGGAATCCTTGTGGTTCCCTTTTTTTATTTGCATATATATTGCATATTTATTCTATTTGTATTCTTTAGTTTGATATTTATGCAATTTTTTAGAAGGAAAGCATAGAGGTTTGAATTTTTTGTTGTACTTTCGCGCTGTTTTTCAGAAACAAGAGTTAATAACCGAATAACAAATAGTAAGGTATAATGGCATTTAACTTTATCACTGCCGAGGAGGCAGCGTCTTACATTAAGAACAATGATGTGATTGGCATCGGTGGTTTCTCATCGGTGGGTACGGTCAAGGCTGTGACTACCGCTCTCGCGGAGAAGGCGGAGGCGGAGCATGCGAAGGGAAATGAGTTTAAGGTTGGCATGATCACCGGTGGTTCTACGGGTGATCAGATTGATGGAGCCCTCTCCCGCGCGAAGGCTGTGAAGTTCCGTACTCCTTTCCAATCAAGCAAGTATATGCGTGATGCGATCAACAAGTGTGAGGTGCAATATTTCGACATGCACTTGTCCCACGTGGCGCAGGACCTCCGTTACGGATTCCTCGGTCCAGTTGATTATGCGCTTATCGAGGCGGCTGACATCACGGACAAGGGCGAAATCGTCTTGACGACTTCCGTGGGTATCACCCCTACGTTGGTGGAGAAGGCTAAGAAGGTCATCATCGAGTTGAATGCGCATCATCCTGCGAAGATCAATGGAATGCACGACTTGTATGAGCCGGTTAACCCTCCTCACCGTCGTGAGATCCCTATCTATACTCCATCAGACCGTATCGGTACCGCCACGTTGAAGGTGGATCCTTCCAAGGTGATCGGTGTCGTAAAGACAGACATGAAGGATGGCATCGCTCAGTTCACGCCGGTGGATGCGGTGACCGCTAAGATCGGTGAGAACGTGGCCAACTTCCTGTTGAGCGAGCTCCGCAAGGGTATCATCCCGAAAGAGTTCTTGCCGTTGCAGTCTGGTGTCGGAAACATCGCCAACGCGGTGTTGAGTTCCCTTGGCAACTGTGACGATATCCCTTCGTTCACCATGTTCACCGAGGTGATCCAGAACTCCGTGATCGATTTGATGAAGCGTGGACGTATCACGTTCGCCAGCGGTAGTTCCCTGACTTTGTCGGACGATGTGCTGATGGATGTCTATGCGGACTATGATTTCTTCAAGGATAAATTGATGCTCCGTCCTCAGGAGCTTACCAACAACCCTGAGTTGGTTCGTCGTTTGGGTGTCATCGCCATCAACACGGCGCTTGAGTTGGATATCTTCGGAAACGTGAACAGTACGAACGTGTTGGGTCAGAAGATGATGAACGGTTTGGGTGGTTCGGCGGATTTCGCCCGCAACGCATTCCTCTCCATCTTCACTTGTCCTTCCGTCGCTAAGGGTGGCGTGATTTCCGCTATCGTGCCGATGGCGAGCCACATCGATAGCTCCGAGCACTCCGTGAAGGTGATCGTCACCGAGCAGGGTGTCGCTGACTTGCGTGCGAAGTCTCCATTGCAGAAGGCTGAGACGATCATCGAGAATTGTGTTCACCCAGACTATAAAGAGTTGTTGTGGGATTACCTCAAGTTGGCCGCCGGCAAGTGCCACACGCCAATGACGCTCTCCAAGGCGTTGAGGATGCATATCGCCTTCGAGGAGACGGGCGACATGCGTAACACCAAGTGGGATTGATAGTTGTTGTCTTTTTTGTTGAAATATTTTTGTAACTTCGCGGCATCGTAGTGTCTCGAAGCACAAACGAAAGGGATGCTATGGTAACATGGCGTCTCTTTTGTTTTTTATAACGTATTACTTGATAAGATTGAAATCCGATGAAAAAACTTTTGCTTTTGCTCTGTTCCTTTTGGCTGCTGTCGACCGTTGGTCTCATGGCTCAGGTGCGTGTTCCTTTCACGATGGACTCGGACATCTTCTATGGCGCATACGTGAACACGTACGGCAAGTATAATTACGATTGGGAGAGTGGCCAGATCAGGATGTCTTCGGACGGATTGTTGAACGAGGGATGCGGCTTTTGTTGGGATGACCGTTACTTCACGGTTGAGATCGAAGGTGTGCCGGATGTTGTCAGTTTCTCCACCTCGACATCTCTCGCGGCTACTTCGTTGGGAAGTACGGACTGGGTATTGGAGGAGAGTTCGAACGGATCCACTTGGAATGCGCTTTGGAAAAGCTCGAGCCAAAAGAATCAGGTCTCAAAGGAGTTGAGTAAGAGCACGAAGTACGTTAGAGTACATTATGGCTTTAACTATTCAGGATATGTGAAGGATTTTACCATTACGGCTTGCCATTATGTGAAGTTCCAATCCGAAGGCGAGGTGATATCCATTCAAGGACCATTCCGCTCGGGAGAGTCCCTCTCCACGGTGCATGCGCCGACCCCAACGTTGGATTGCCATGATTTTGTGGGATGGGACAGAACTTTGCCTGCTAAAATGGGGAGCGAGGACATTGTCCTGAATGCCATGTTCGAAGCGAAGGAGTATAGCGCCACGATACGATTCTCCAATGAGGCGGAGAATATAGCTTTGTCGGATTCCGTGATCTCTTTCAAATGCGGTTCCTCCATCACCGTCGATGGGGCTACCGTGGAAGGCTTCTCGTTTGGGGGGTGGTCGCCTGAGCTGCCATCCGTCGGATCGCCTGAGATGGACGGACAGACCTATGTGGCGCAATGGACCCGTAATGTATATAAACTGAATTATATCGACGGAGCAGACACCTCTTCCGTCAGCGTCGAGTATGGCAGAGTCATCCCGGAGTTGACAAAGCCTGAGAAGGAAGGCTATACTTTCGTCCAATGGGTTCCTTCCTTGCCGGAGACCATGCCTTCCCATGATGTGTCCGTTTCCGCGGAATGGAGAGTGAACAAATATTCGCTTACCCTGCACGTGATGGAGGACAGCGTATTGACCGATTGGTTGGACTATGGGTCTGCGATTCTCCTGCCTAACCCTTCCCGCCGTGGTTATACGTTCGACGGGTGGAAAGATTTGCCGGAGTCTATGCCAGACCATGATGTGGACGTGTGGGCGCAATGGATTCAAAACGAGTATCGTTTCTCAGCCGTCGTGGCGGACGACACGCTCCTCACCGCATCCCATCATATGGGTGATACCATCCAACTCCCTGACACGTTCGGTGTCTACGGATATTCCATCGTCGGATGGGAGCCTTCCCTGCCTGCGGTCATGCCAGACTCCGATTGGACGGTCACGGCAATTCTGAAGGCGAACAGCCATTGGCTCACGGTCCGTGTGGATTCTGTGACGACCTATTCCGAACAGGTTGATTTCGCTACCCCTATAGACATGGATCTTTTGGTTCCTGGGGATTCCGCCGGGGTGGCCTTCGAGTGGATTTCGGAGCCGATCGTCTCAATGCCGGATAGCGATGTCGTTTTGTTAGGCAAGTATGTCAATCAAAAATATCCGTTGAGAATTTATGATGACGAACTCGTTTGGGTGGATACGCTCTGCCCGTACGATGATCCTTTGGCTCTTCGTGAACCAGTGAAGCGTGGCTATCATTTGACCAACTGGGATGAGGTGCCTTCCATCATGCCGGCCAATGCGGTGGAGGTGCGCCTGGTGTGGGAGAAGAACACGTATGCGATCACCTTAGAGGTGGACAATGACATCCTGTGGACGGATACGGTGGGTTATGCCGATACCATCGCTTACCCTATATTCCCTGACAGTATAGGCTATCGTCTGTATTGGTCGGCTGAGTTACCTGCTATGATGCCCGATTCGAATGTGTTGGTCCGTGGTTATTGGGACGAGTACAAGTGGCTGTGTCGTTTGGTGGACCGTGATGCCGTGTTGCTTTCGGACTACTACCGTCCGGGGGAAACGATTGCTGGTGTAGAGAACCCCGTTAGGGAAGGGTATACCTTCGCCGGGTGGGCGCCGGAGATCCCTGTGTTGATGCCCGACTCGGATTTCAGTGCGATAGCCCAGTGGAAAAGAAATACCTATTCGTTCCGCGCCTTCTTGGACGAGGAGACGATAATCGATACGGTTTATTATTACGACGATACGATAGTGGCACCGCACATCTCCGGGAGAGTAGGGTACACGTTGGTACAAGATACCTGTCCGGCCCGTATGCCGGCGCATCCGGTGGAGCTTAGTTATGCATGGAGCGTGAACCATCATCGTTTGGTGCTGAAGGATGGTGAAGAGGTGCTGCTCGATTTGTTGTACGGTTATGGAGACCAGTTGCCAGACAGTATGCTTTCCCGCATGGGGTACACCTTCGCCGGATGGCAACCCGAGTTGCCTGCGACCATGCCCGACACGGACATCGTCTCCGTCGCGATGTGGAACATAAACCATTACAAACTGGTCGTATTGGTGGATGGGGATACCATGGACATCCCGTATGCCTATGACGATGCAATCGTCGCATTGGATGTGCCGGAAAAGGCGGGCTATCGTTTCGAGTGGTTGGATTCCTTCCCTGCCCGTATGCCTGCGGAGGATGTTACGGTCCGTGGACACTATTCACCGTTGAGTTTCCCGTTCGTCGTGTTGGTGGATGGAGACACGTTGGTGACGAAGAACTATCTTTATGGTGAACCCGTTGAAGTTCCGGCGTCTCCGCAAAAGGAGGGTTATTTGTTTGCGGGGTGGGGTGATAGCGTGCCTGCGCATATGCCAGCTCACCCATTGCGTCTGGAAGCAATGTGGGAGGTGATTCAATACCAGTTGCAGTTGGTGGATATGGATTCTGTGGTGCTTGACACGGCCATCTCCTTCGGTGCGGAATTGCCGCGGTTCCCTGAACTCGTTAGGGAAGGTTACACGTTCAAGGGATGGGACGATACCTTGGCGGTCATGCCATCACGGGATGTGGAAGTCAAGGCGGTGTGGACCCCGAATCGTTATTGCATCACTCTGATGATAGTCTCCGCGACGACCATGAAGATGTTGGAGTTGCCAAGGAAGGTGATGTTCGATTATGGGGAAGCTGTGGCGTTCGATGATATCGAGCACGGGAAGTATCGGTTCGTCAGGTGGAATAATGAATGTCCGAAGACCATGCCTGCCAAGAATTTCGCATTGATCGCATTGGTGGATGAGATCGACCCGACCGGTTTGTCACGGGAAAGCGACGATGCGTTGATGCCGGTTGTGGCAGATGGGAAGATTTATCTTCCGGATGGTATGAAGGGTGATGTCGTGTGCCTCTATGACATGTCTGGAAGGCTGGTATATAGGGGTGTAGCCTCGTGTGTTGAGGTCTCTGTGCCAGGGGTCTATCTGTTAACGTTCCAAGGGGTGCCTTTGAAAATTGTTGTGAAATAGGTATATAGAAAAAACAGGTGGGAAGACTCGCGGAATATACTGCGGGTCTTCTTTTTTTTGTTGAAGGAATCACTCACTTCGGTGAAAAAATCTTTTTAGACTTTTTTGCAAAAAAAAGTACGAAATAACGATATTTAACTTATATTTGCGTTGCATTATGTTTAATGTGAATAATTCTAAGAATATTTCAGTATTGTATTAATAATAGTTATTTAAAAAAGATGAGAAAGCTTTTATTGTCTTTAACGTTACTCTGTACGGCCGGAGGACTTATGGGACGTGACATCACGGGAGTTGTCACAGATTCCAAAGGTGCATTGCCAGGGGTTGACGTTGTAGTTCAGGGATCTGATGAATATGAGATCACTGATGAGAACGGAAAGTTCTCTATTTCCGCAGAAACTGGCGATGTTTTGGAAATCTCGTTCATGGGATATGAAACCAAAACGGTGAAAATCGATTCCAAAAGCAACTATACCATCAAGTTGTCTCAGGAAGTAGAAGACCTTGGAACAGTCACTGTGACAGGTGATTACGGAAAAGTGAAGAAAGAGGATTTGACCGGTTCCACGGCACAAATCGGTGGTGAGAAGTTGACAAGTGCGCCAACCGCTTCTGTCGAGAATGCGCTCGCAGGTAAGGTGTCAGGTTTGCGTGTCTCTTCAAGTTCTGGTCAGCCAGGTCAGGCCTCAACGGTCCAAATTCGTGGTTTAGGATCATTGACGGGAAGTAACGAACCATTGTATGTCGTTGATGGTATGCCTATCAACGGTGGAGGTAAGACTTCATCAAACGATAACCCATTGGCGTCGATCAACTCAAATGATATCCTCACGATGGAGGTCTTGAAGGATGCATCTGCAACAGCTATTTACGGAGCCCGTGCCGCAAATGGTGTCGTTATGATCACGACCAAGAGAGGTAAGAATACTAAGGAAGAGAATCGTGAGAGCGCGTTGATCTCTTATGCAGGTCAATTCTCCGTTTCTTCTATCACAGACAAGTTGGATTTGATGGATTTGCAGGAATTCGCATCCTACTATACGGATCCATATATCGCAGCAGCCTACAACCAGTCAGTTGACAAGGAGATGGTTGCTCTCGCTAAATTTGGCGGAAAGGGTACCGATTGGCAGGACGAGATGTTCCGTACGGCAATCAGCCACAGCCATCAAGTTTCTTTGACGGGTGGTACAGACAAGACCCAATACGCGTTGTCTTTGGGTTATATGAATCAGGATGGTATCCTCGTTAACACAGACTTCGAGCGTTTCAACGGACGTTTGAACCTCGAGAGCCAGGTTAAGTCTTGGTTGAGAGTCGGTCTCAACTTGGCGTACACTCACATGACTCAAACGAAGCAGAGCGGTTTCGATTTCCCTGATGACAACAAGTTGTCTGGTATCGGTTCCGGAAACGCAAACGAGGAGGCTGTTTACGTACAGTCTTTGATCTCTAGCCCGGCTACTTCTCCATTGGATTTCAATGGTGGTTATACAGAGTTGGGTTCTGCAGACCAGGAAATCAAGATGAACCCACTTCGTGAGGCTAACTATTCTCCAATCTTCTTGAATAAGAACAATGTGACGGGTCAAACGTTCATCGCATTTAATATCACGAAGGATTTGAACTGGAGAAACTCTTTCGGTTTCGATCAATCCACTTCTGGTGAGAACCGTTACAAGCCATCTGAAGGTTTGGGAACCAACCAACAGGAGTTCATCGATCGTAAGAACATGTACTATCGTTTCTGTTCTACGTTGAACTATAACTTGCCTCAACCTAAGGAGAGCAAGCACAAAATGAACGCATTGTTGGGTTATGAGGCATGGAAAGCTACTTGGGAGGGTACTTCTACCCGCAAGAGCAACTACTTGGATGACTTGAAGTTCATCGATCCTCAGTACCAAAACACCAACTTGGGTGATAAGGAGGGTCCTATCTCCGGTTACAAGGGTGCACAATCCATGATGTCTACTTTCGCTCGTGTGAACTATACTTTCAACAGACGTTACTTGGTTACTGCTACGGGACGTTTCGATGGATCATCTACTTTGGCTCCTGAGAACCGTTGGGGATTCTTCCCTTCATTCTCTTTGGCATGGAACGCAGACCAAGAGCTCTTCATGAAGAGAATCACCTCTAAGAAGAAGATCACTCAATTGAAGTTGCGTGCTGGTTGGGGACAAACCGGTAATGCAGGTAATAACATGGGATATATCGGTTCCTATAAATCAGTGAACACCCAGAATGGTATGGGTAAGATCTATGGTACTTGGTTGAACCCAGACTTGATTTGGGAGACCAACTGGCAGATCAACGCCGGTATTGACGCAAGCTTCTTGAACAATAGACTCAATCTTACGTTCGATGCTTTCTACAAGCAAAACAACGACTTGATCGTGAAGGCTGAGCCAGGTCCAACATTGGCAAGTACGGTTAACTCATATTTGTATACCCAAGTTCCTGATATCAACGCAGGTTCTATCAAGAACGTAGGTTTCGATGTGACTCTCACTTCTACGAATATCCAAAAAGATGAATTGGGCGGCAAGCCATTCTCTTGGAACACAGACTTCAACTTCTCCTTCGTTCGCAACGAGGTGGTTGAGTTGCAAAACGACTCTTCAGTGCTCGAGGGTAAACAATCATTCAAGACTTCAACCCGTACATATTGCGTCAGCCGTGTAGGTCACGCTCCTGGTTTGTTCTGGGGATTCAAGACGGACGGTTTGATTCAAAACACTAAGCAATTGGGTGAGCTTGTACGTGCGGATGCTACGGATGTGGGTGACTTCAACTTCGTCGATATCAACTCTGATGGTATAATCAACGAAGCTGATAAGACTTACATCGGTGATCCTAACCCTGACTTCACATTCGGTCTCGGCAATACATTCAACTGGGGTCCTTGGTCATTGAACATCTTCTTGAACGGTTCTTACGGAAATGACGTATACAACTTGCTCCGCTCTAAGTTGGAGGGTATGGACCGTGGCGGAATCAACCAATTGAAGACGGTTCTTAATTGTGCACGTGTTGAGACTACTACCGATGAGAATGGTCAGACTTACAAGTACATCTCTAATTCATCTACAAACATTCCTCGTCCTAACTCAGTAGCTGAGGGACGTAACGTTGCGAATGTCGTATCTGATCGTTATGTGGAGGATGCTTCGTACATCCGCATCCAATCAATCGGAATTTCTTATTCAGTGCCTAATGAGGCTGTGAAGAAGATCGGTTTGAACAGCATGAGAGTTTCATTCAACGTTCAAAACGTGGCTACATTCACTAGCTATTCTGGCTTGAACCCAGAGGTTCCTAATGTGAGCGCAATTAACCAAGGTGTTGACACTGGTAGCTATCCATTGTCTAGATCTTATGTCGTTGGTTTAAATTTTGATTTCTAATTAATAAGGAAATAGCAATATGAATCTAAGTAATTTTAAATATAAATCTTTGATTTACGGGTTGAGTGCTTTGGCATTCTGTACTACTTCCTGTAAAGATTTCCTAGATGTGGATGTCTATGACCAGTACAGTACTGAGTCTGTAAAGACGTACCAAGACTGTCTCGCATTGACTAAGCCATTGTATGGTGGATACGTATGGTCTGAATACGAGGGAAAGTTCTCTTGGTGTGTTAATGAGGGTATCCCTGGTGTGCTTTTCAATGTGCACCAGGAGGAGGGCGCCTTGTTCTTGCTCTCTATCGGAGATGATAACCCGATCTTGTTGGAGGGTTACAGATCCTTGTATTCAGGTGTGATCGCTTCATGTAACCAGATCATCGACAAGGTGAGCGGTTTGGAAACAAGCGCTGCTTTGACAGAGGCTGAGAAAAACCAAATCCTTGGTGAGGCTCGTTTGTTCAGAGGTTATGCGCATTTCCTCGCGACAGAGTACTTCGGTGAGACTCCATTGGTGTTGCATAACGCGAAGGATATCGCTGATAACGTAGCGCTTCCACGTGTTTCTCGTAAGACATTGTATACTGCTATCGAGAGCGATTTCAAGTTCGCTGCAGAAAACTTGCCTGATTCTCCAACCGATAACTGGAGAGCTAGCAAATATTCCGCTAAGGCTATGTTGGCTAAGTTGTATTTGACGATGGGATCATGTGTTGCTGATCTTCCTGGTGGAACCTATCCTTTCAAGGTTTCTCCTTCAGAGTCTGCCGCATACATGAGCGAGGTTGTTAAGTTGACTACTGAGGTTATCGACAAGAAGGGTGGTACCGCATCTTTGGATTCCCACGCTAACATCTTCTCTGCCGCTGGTCGTACAGAGCCTTCCAAGGAGACAGTGTTCGCATTGTATTGGAAGTTGGCCGACTACGGTGAGGGTTCAATGTATCAAGCACAGATGGCGCCTGAGGATATCTGGAGCCCTAAGTCTGGTTGGGGTTCTGGTAAAGGTATCGCTTATACCCTTTATCACTCATTTGACAAAAATGACCCACGTTTGTATGAGTTGTGCTTGGTGGCTGACCACGAGTACGAGACTGCAAAGGGCGTGAAGGTTTATTATGGTCCTAATTACGGATCTTATAACCCTAAGACTGATCATGTGAAATCAGGATCTGAGTTCTTGAGCTCCGGACAATGTGTGTTGAACAATATCAAGAAGTATATTTGGGGTGTTGACGCGACCGCTATCCAAGACAAGGGTATGGCTTATGACCGTCGTATGGATATCGTTCGTCTTTCTGACGTATATATGATGCGTGCGGAGGCGAATATGGCCCTTGAGAACATTGATGTGTTGGCGAAAGTCTCTTCAGGTGTCGCAGATATCAATGCCGTGTTGGTGGCACATGGTGCTGCACCTATTTCTGAGTCAATTCCTTATTTCGAGAATATATCTAGACCTCAAGAATCGGATGTTATCTTCAATGTTAAGGTGGATGATGGTGCTCCTCAACCGATCACTGTCCATGTAGACCATCCAATGTATCATGACACGAAACGTGCTGACTTCGTACAACAACGTCGTAAGGAGTTCGCTATGGAGTGCCAAGCTTGGTTGGATCTTAAGCGTTTCTTCTATCGTAACCCAGAATGGGCTGGACAGTTCATGTATCAGATGGACCGTGGAATCCAATTCTCTAAGAACCCTGAGGTTCAGGATGAGTCTATGTTCCAAACTGAGAGTGGTTATTCCCGCCGTCAGTTGGTTCACGATTTGAATGTTAAGCTCTCCGAGATGTTCCCTAACGGCGATTATAATGCGGGTGAAAGTGAGCCAATTGTTTCAGTTGACAACTTTATCAATAAAAAATACTGGTATTTGCCTATCCCATCTTCTGCAAAGGCTTATTTGAGCACAACTGTATTGGATGTTCCGGATCAGGTCTTGAATCAGACATATCCTTATTAATGCTAAAATTTAAAAGAAATGAGAATAAAATATGGTTTTTTTGCGTCGGTAGCCTCTTTAGCACTTGGTGCTGCAGGTTTCTTCTCTTCTTGCGAAGATAAATGTGTGGGCTGCCAATGTGAGTCGTTTATCGTTGACCATGTTGTCAATGCTGACTCGATGGATGTTGCATTGACTCAATTGGATGCTAAGACCACCGTTGTCATTGTCGGATCCGGTCTTTCTACTGCGAATGGTGTCTATTTGGTGGATGCCGATAATGTTCCGTATTCCGTGTATCTGAATCCTACTTTCGTGACGGACAATGCGATTGTCGTTACGTTGGATTGCGAGGCTAACAATGTTCGTACGGAGAGACTTCTTGTGACTTCAAGTTCGGGTTGCCAGAGGTTCGTGGAATTGCCAAAGCCAGTTCCTGCTCCTTCCATCAAGATGTTCTATTCAGAGTTCGTTCCTGATGGCGATACGTTGAGAATCGCAGGTAACGCATTCTTGTCTGTTCCTGGTGATGAGTTGAAGGTATTCTTCTACAACGAGAATAACGAAAGGATTCCTGCTAAGTACGAGATCAAACATGACAACTGCGAGCTTTTGGTTGTTGTGCCTGAGGGTGTTGCGGATTCTAAGCCTGTCACTGTCTCGAACAAGTTCGGAGAGTGCACAAGTTCAATGTTGTTCCGTGATTCCAGAAACATCTTCTTGGATTTCGACAAAAAGTATGCATGGGGTTATGATGATGCTGGTATGCCTACGGTTTACGGTTCAATCGACTCTTTCGCATATGATTGGTGTGGCCAAGTCAAGGCTGGTTCTGATCGTCCAATCTATGATGAGATGTTGAAGACTATCGGTGGTAAATTCCCTGCTCCTTGTAACAATTACTATCAGGCTATTACTTCCACTGGTATTGGATGGAACTTCTCTCCTCGTGATTTGATTTATTACATTCCTGCCTCTATTGGTGTTGAAAATACCAGTCTCTTGGGTGACTTCTTGAGCGAGGATTTGGAGAACTTGGTTTTGAAGTTCGAGGTCTATGTTCCTTCTCAAATTCCTTTGGCTGCATGGTTCGATATCGTCTTTTCTGGTTATGGAACTGAGGATAAGGGCTCTGTTTGTAAGAGAACTTATAGAGGTGGATATTGCGAGTTCTATAGCCGTGACTTGACATTGGTTGACCAGTTTGATGAGGCTACATATACTTGCGATGTCAAGGGATCTGGTGTTCCTGCCGCATGGTTGAACATGGCTTCTTTCTCTGTGGATGATACCCAGTCTGATCCTGTTATCGTGTTGGATAAGCCATTTGATACGGGTAATAGATGGATGACGGTGGCTGTTCCTTTGAAATCAAGTGTCTTCAGATACAACCCTAAGTCTTATTCTCTTACCACGAACGATAATTTCATCTCTTGTGGACATTTGGATAAGAATAGAGACTTTGGTAACTTCCTCATCCACTGTGATGCGGGTGGTTCTCAGGGTGAAGTCGCTGCCTCTAAGCAACTCGCTAACAGATTCTTCGTTGCATTCGATAACTTCCGTATCGTTCCTGAGGATGGCGGTGGTGTTCGTTTCACGAAGTACTACGGTGCTACTCCAGCGTCTAAATACCCATTCTAATAGTTGTTTAGACGAAATGATAAGGAAAGGGGAGACTTGGTTCTCCCCTTTTTTTGTGCTAAATATTTTTAATTTCATTTGTTTTCCCTATCTTTGCACCCGCTAAGCGTAAGCGGATATGGCGAAATTGGTAGACGCGTCAGACTTAGGATCTGATACCGTAAGGCGTATGGGTTCGAGTCCCTTTATCCGCACAAGGTGGAAGCTGTTTCAACTTCCACCTTTTTCTTTTTCTGTTTCTCCCAATTATTTTGTAAATTCGTCCCCAAATTCAAAACCATGTTACTATGTCGGACGAAACTAAAGGCACTAACGAAGATTTGGATAATGTGATGGACGAAGGGGTCGCTGAGGCTTCCTCTACTACCTCTTATGAAGTGCCCGAAGAATCGAAGGACCAGGATCTCTTCCATCATATTCCGGGCATGTACCGGACATGGTTCTTGGATTATGCTTCGTACGTGATTCTGGAACGTGCGGTGCCTCACCTCGATGACGGACTGAAACCTGTTCAGCGTCGTATCCTCCATTCCATGAAACGCCTTGACGACGGCCGCTACAATAAGGTCGCCAATATCGTGGGTCATACCATGCAGTTCCACCCGCATGGCGACGCCTCCATCGGGGGTGCGCTTGTGACGTTGGGACAGAAGGACCTTTTGATCGATTGTCAGGGTAACTGGGGTAACATCCTTACAGGTGATAGCGCGGCCGCTCCTCGTTACATCGAGGCACGCCTCTCGAAGTTCGCCCTCGATGTGGTGTTCAGCCCTAAGGTGACGGAATGGAAGGCTTCGTATGACGGACGTAACAAGGAACCTATCACGCTGCCTGTGAAATTCCCGCTCCTGCTCGCACAGGGTGTCGAGGGTATCGCCGTCGGTTTGTCGTCAAAGATATTGCCTCACAACTTCAATGAGATATTGGATGCCGCTGTGGCTTACCTGAGCGACGAACCGTTCGAACTATATCCGGACTTCCAGACGGGTGGTCTGATCGATGTCTCCCATTACAACGACGGAGAACGTGGTGGCAGGGTGCGCGTCCGCGCGAAAATCAGCAAAATCGACAACAAGACGTTGGTCATCAATGATATCCCTTATGGCAAGACGACGAACGTCTTGATCGACTCGATCCTGAAGGCGAACGAGAAGGGTAAAATCAATATCAGGAAGGTGGAGGATAACACGTCCGACCATGCGGAGATCATCATCCATTTGGAGAGCAAGACCTCGTCCGACAAGACGATCGACGCGCTCTATGCTTTCACGGACTGTGAGGTGAACATCTCGCCTTGCTGTTGCGTCATCCACGATAAGAAGCCTATGTTCACCAACGTCTCGAATATGCTGAAGATGTCGGTGGACCGTACGAAGGATCTGCTTCGTCAGGAGTTGCTCATCCAACGTGGGGAATTGCTCGAACAACTGCATTATTGCTCGTTGGAAAAGATATTCATAGAAGAACGCATCTACAAGGATAAGAAGTTTGAGGAGAGCAAGAACATTGATGCCGCATTGGAGCATATCTCCTTGCGCTTGGAGCCTTTCCGCCATCTGTTTGTCCGTGAGGTGACTCGTGAGGATCTGCAGCGTTTGCTTGAGATCAAGATGGCTCGTATCCTCAAGTTCAATTCAGACAAGTCTGAGGAGCAGATCGTCGCACTGAAGCAACAGATCGAGGGTGTGGATTATAACTTGGAACACATCGTTCCTTTCACCATCGCATGGTATAAGTCTCTGAAGAACAAGTACGGCGAGAAGTATCCTCGTCTGACGGAGATCCGCAACTTTGAGACAATCGAGGCCTCCAAGGTGGTGGAAGCCAACGAGAAACTATATGTGAACTGGTCGGAGGGCTTCGTCGGAACAGCCTTGAAGAAGGATGATTTCGTATGCAACTGCTCGGATATCGATGACATCATCCTCATCCATAAGGATGGTAAGTACCAGATCATCAAAGTGCCTGACAAGAAGTATGTGGGCAAGGATATTATCCATGTGAACGTCTTCCGAAAGAATGATAAGCGGACGGTCTATAACGTGGCTTACCGTGATGGAAAGACGGGTTTCAATTATATCAAACGCTTCGCGATAACGGGTGTCTCTAGGGATAAGGATTATGATATCACCCAGGGAACGCCTGGATCCAAAATCCTATACTTCTCCGCCAATTCCAATGCTGAGGCGGAGACCGTGCATGTGGTGTTGAAGCCTCGCTTGCGTCTGAAGGTTTCGGCCTTCGACCGTGACTTCGGCGAAATAGCCATCAAGGGTCGCCAGTCTATGGGTAACATCCTGACCAAGAACGAGGTGATGAGGATTACGCTGAAACAGCGTGGCTCTTCCACGTTGGGCGGCCGTTCCGTGTGGTTCGACAGGGATGTGCTGCGCTTGAACTATGACGGTCGGGGAGAGCCTCTAGGTGACTTCCAATCGGAGGATAAGATTCTTGTCGTCTCGTCCAAGGGCGAATATTACCTTTCCGGGTTCGAGGATACGAACCATTTCGACGAGGATGTTAAGATCGTGGAGAAATTCGATCCGGAGAAGATCTGGACGGTGGCCCTCTTCGATGCCAATGAGGGCTTCAAGTACCTGAAGCGTTTCCGCTTTGAGGTGACGAGCAAGCGGCAGAACTTCATAGGCGAGAATCCGAAGTCGGTGATGTTGCTGATCACGGACACTTATTACCCGCGGTTGAAGCTCACTTTCGGCGGACGTGACGCTCACAGGGAGCCGTTGGAGATCGATGCGGATGAGTTTATAGGCGTGAAGGGTATGAAGGCGAAGGGTAAACGCTTGCATACATGGGAAATCCAAAATGTGGAGGAACTCGAACCATTGCGTTTCCCGGAGAAGAACGAGGAGGAGGAAGCCGCGGCCGACGCCTCCGAGGAGGATGCCTCCCCAGAGAATGACCAACCAACTTTGTTCTAATACTTTTAAGCTAATGAAACACATATTGGTTATATTATTGTCCTTGGCTTTTGTGGTCTCCTCTCATGCTGCTAACTTGGAACAGTATGAGTCGCTTTACCCTGGCTGCGTGGACAATCAGGAGTCGACCATTTACGGAGGCACATATGGCGCATGGCCGAAGAATCTTATATTGCCGGAGTTCCCTGATGGTGGAGATGTCCAGTTTACTCGCTTCATCTATAGCAACCTGACCTATCCGGAGGTGGTGGAGTCGTACGATAGTTTGACGAAACAGCCGGTGTTGGCGAAAGGTGTCGTGGCGGTGCAGATCGTCATCGACAGATGTGGTCGGGCTACCCGCCAGGAGATTATACAGTCTGTGAATGACGCATATGATGAGGAAGCCCTTCGTATCATGAATGGCTTGCCGGTGTTCAAACCGGGAGAGATGGATGGCGTAAGGGTGAAGGTGGCATTCATCGTCCCTGTGAAATTCTCCCGATCCCGTCCTCTTCCTAAAACCGAAGAGATTATTGATTTTGACGAGAACTATAATTTTGATGATTGGTGATGAGACAAACACGACTTTTTTTAGTGGGTTATATGGGTTGCGGGAAAACGCATACCGCTAAGCGTCTGGCGAAAAAGTATGGGATGGAATACATCGATTTGGACCAATACATCGAGCGACGTTTCTTCAAGACGATTCCTCAGATTTTCGCCGAGAGGGGCGAGGAGGGGTTCCGCAAGCTGGAGCATAACATGTTGGAGGAGGTCGCTTCGTTCGAGAATGTCATCATCTCCACGGGAGGTGGCGCGGCTTGTTTCTACGATAACATGGACCTGATGAACGCTTGTGGCGAAACGGTCTATCTGCAGGCCTCTCCCGAAGGCCTTTTCGCATATCTGAAGGACGCCAAGACGGAACGGCCTTTGTTGGCGGGCAAGTCTGATGAGGAGATGTTGTCATTCATCCGCACTAGCTTGGCGACGAGGGAGCCTTTCTATCTGAAGGCGAAGCATGTCATCGACTCCAAGGACGAGAGCGATGTCCTTTTTGACCAGTTGTTGAAGTAATTTAGATAAATAGATATTTCATGCAAGAGAAGATTATCGTTTTAGATTTCGGTGGACAATATGCCCACTTGATCGCGAATAGAGTTCGCCGTTTGGGCGTTTTCACCGAGATTTGCTCGCCGACTGCCTCTGTGGAGGAGTTGTCTGGCGCGAAAGGTATCATATATAGCGGCGGTCCTTCCAGCGTATATGCGGAGGATGCGCCTGATTATAATCCAGAGATATTGAATATACCGGTGCCTAAACTGGGTATCTGCTATGGCCACCAACTGATGGCCTCCCAACTGGGTGGTACGGTGAAACCGGGCAAGGTGAAGGAGTATGGTATCGCGGATCTTCTGTTGAAGGAGCCTCAACATCCCCTTTTGAAGGGTATCCCAGCTTCTTCTCCTATGTGGATGAGCCATGGCGACGCGGTGGAGAAACTGCCTGCGGGCTATAAGATCATCGCCTCCACCAAGGATTGCCCGATCGCGGCCGTCGCATTGGATGAGCGCAAAATCTATGGCATACAGTTCCACCCGGAGGTGACGCACAGCAAGTTCGGTATGAAGATACTGGACAACTTCATCGACATCTGCGGCTGCGAACGTACGTGGAACATGAAGAGCTACATGCCGCTGATTTCGGAGAAGATCAAGAAGGAGGTGGGCGACCGCAAGGTGTTCCTGCTGGTTTCCGGTGGTGTGGACAGCACCGTGGCGTTCGTGTTGCTGAACCGTGTGTTGGGTACCGACCGTGTCATGGGTCTGCACATCGACAATGGTATGATGCGTATGGACGAGTCCGCTAAGATCATCGATTTCTTGAAGGCTGAGGGCATGCATAACCTGCGCGTGGTGGATGCGACCGACACCTTCCTCGGCAAGTTGAAGGGCATCACGGCTCCTGAGCAGAAACGTAAGATCATCGGCGCCACTTTCTTGGTGGTGAAGGACGAGGAGATGGCCAAACTGAACCTCGACCCTAAGGAGTGGATGATCGCACAAGGTACCATCTATCCGGATACCATCGAGAGCGGCGGTACGAAGAACGCTGACTTGATCAAGACCCACCATAACCGTGTGAAGGAGGTGATGGACCTGATGGCGCAAGGCTTGTTGCTGGAGCCGTTGGCAGACCTCTACAAGGATGAGGTCCGCATGTTGGGCGAGGAGTTGGGTATTCCTCATAACCTCGTGTGGAGGCATCCATTCCCTGGTCCGGGTCTGGGCGTTCGTTTGCTTTGCACCGACGGCAAGGGTGAGTTCGCGAAGATGGAGGATGTGCCAGGCTTGGCGGATTATCTGAAAGAGAACAATATAGAGGGAAAGATCCTTCCGATCAAGAGTGTGGGCGTGCAGGGCGACGGACGTACCTATGCGCAACCGTTCCTGTTGACCACGAAGAACCTTACCTGGAAGCAGTGCGAGAAGTTCAGCACCGAGTTGGTGAACCGCTTCAAGGTGATCAACCGTGTGATTTGGCAGGTGGGCGCAGTTTCCGACGAGATGCCTAAGCTGGTGGAGCAATATGCCACGAAGCACAACTTCGACGTGTTGCGTAAGTTCGATAACATCTGTACGGAGTTCCTGCAGGAGAACAACCTCTACGAATCCATTTGGCAGATGCCGGTCGTTTCCGTTCCATTGACGGTGGCCGACAAGCCATGCATCGTGATGCGTCCGGTGAACAGCTCCGAGGCGATGACCGCCAACTTCGCGGAGATCGACCAAAAGTTGTTGGAAGGCCTATGGGGCAGGTTCGTGGCGGAGGGCGCCGGCTCGTTGTGGTACGACGTGACGCACAAGCCTCCGGGAACGATCGAGTGGGAGTGATTTTAATTCCTAAGATATTATACATCCCCATTGCCAAAGAACCTGGCGATGGGGATGTTTCGTTCCTCCCCTCTTTGATACGGTTGTTGGGTGAAACAATAATCGTTTGTGTGTGCCGATCCGTACAATCATATAACCTCAATCGATGTCTGCCCAAGATATGTTCGTTAATAATAATTAAGAAAATGAGAGTGTGAAAACTAAGAATTATGGGGCATAAATACTAATTTTGTGGAGCAATTATGCAGTGGATGAAATCTCCGGCGTCGGTGAACGGGTTCTGCCGAAAAGGAGAAGGAGACAATGAACCCTTAGAATTATTTTTTATGAAAGATTTTTTCAGGCACAACAGATTTTTCTTATTCGCGGTGGCGTTAGCCTCGGTGTTTACATTTTCTTCGTGTGGCGATGATGACGATGACTGTGATTGCAAGAACCAGGAATATCTGTATGATCCGTTGCCAAACCCGGTAGACAAAGGTGTTTCGGTGAGCGCGTCGGATATGATGGAAAATTGGGTGCTGGATTCCTACAAACATGTTTATGTTTCGAATGGGAAAGAGAAAGTAGTAGATGAGCAAGATTACTCTACTAATTCATATCGCACTTTCCTTAATGGTTTGAGTGGATACCGTCAGGGATTTAATTATCGTGTTGATAGTTCGTATGATGAAGGGACGTGGAAGTATTCCGATGGCCATATCTATATTTATTACTATGGCGATATTGAAGTATATACCATCATCCAATATGTTGATACACACATGATCCTTCGTACCAGAATCGGAGACGATAAGACAGGGGAATATATGGATTATAAATATAAAAAGATTGGCACGATAGAGGCTTATCTTGCAAGTTTAAAGGAGAAGGCTGGAATTGAATGATGACGCGTTGCCCCAGGAAGGGGGGATGTGTGCTTCGTGTGAACTGAATGCATAAGGTAGAGGCGGATCTGATGATTCGCCTCTTTTCTTTCATAAGGACTCCGGATGGGTGGCTTGTTCTTGGGTGCGTGTCGGGTCGTCGACGGCAGGCTATTGCTCACCATCCCTGTCTTTGCGGTACCTCTCCACTTCAGCGCGCACTATCTCACGCACACGTTCCTTTACCCCTTGGGGGATTGTGAATGTGATGGTCACTTTCGGCTCATCGTCTTTTTTCTTTCGGCCAGACCCCTCTCGTTTGCCGCCCCATGCGGTGTTTTTCTCTCCGTTTTGCATAGTTGATATATTTAGCTACGTTTATGCGAATGTCTCTCAATCGCCTTACAAATATGCTAAATTCCGTTTGATTGCACAAATCACATTTCAAGTTTTTCGGAAGAGGGGGAATTATGCCCCTCCGCTCTGGTTATGTGCTTTTCGATGTTGGGTCGCGTAGTTCTCAATTCGGAAAATATAAATGCTACTTTCCGTTTTTTTTGTACATTTGCATGTTTATGGTTCAGTGTGTAATGTCAAACATTTCCCATGGAAGACTGGAGGGAGAAAATAAGGAAGATATGTAAGAGTAGGCGGTTTGAGCTGGTGATCACGGCTATTATTATCGTGAATTCCGCTTTGATAGGCTTGGAGACGTACGTTTCCCATCCTGCCATCTCCCTTGTGCAGGATATCATACTGGTTGTCTTCACGATAGAAATCATCATGCGCATGATCGCCGCGAAGAGCATCCGTGATTTCTTCCGTAGCGGGTGGAACGTTTTCGACCTCTTCCTGGTGCTTATCACTTATGTGCCGGAATCATTGGTGCCGAACTCCTCCGCCATGCTGATCATCCGTCTGTTGCGTGTCTTCCGTGTGCTGCGTTTGTTGCGTGCGTCGAAGGAGATCAAACTGATTGTCACGGTCTTGCTGAAGTCAATGACGGCCATGTTCTATAATATGCTGTTGTTCCTGGTCTTCATTTACTTGTTCGGCATCATCGGAGTCTGTCTTTTCCGCATGCCGGATCCGGAGACGTTGAGCGGGGAGGAGGCCGCGCGGTACGAGGAGTTTATGCGTGTCGCTCCGAATAACCCGAACAACTCGTCAGATCCGTATGGTTCCTTGGACGAGGCGATGTTCTCGCTTTTCCGTGCGATGACGGGCGAGGATTGGACCGACTTGCGGTATAACTTGGTGACGGCGAGCAAGATGGGCATTATCAAGACCCC
Source organism: Paludibacteraceae bacterium (assembly GCA_017527905.1). GTDB lineage: Bacteria > Bacteroidota > Bacteroidia > Bacteroidales > Paludibacteraceae > UBA1181. The sequence goes on along the minus strand of JAFXPK010000009.1, from coordinate 8,742 downwards.
TTCCGCGGTGGTCACGCTCTTCCATGTCTCATGGTTCGTCATCGCCGCCTTCCTCCTGCTGAACTTGGTGACGGGTGCTATCCTCAACAATTACCAGAAGGAGAGGAGCCGACAGGATGTGCAGGCGGATGAGGAGGAATCGTAGCCGAGGGGACTCTTCGGAAACGCCTGTGCCTCGGTAATCGCTCACCCATGCGGGAAACGTTCCCTGGTTAGATGGCTTGCGTCTTTTGTTGTGAATTTGTGAATTATCTAAATGTATAGTGTATCATGAAGAAGTATTTGTTTCTAAACATTTTTATGCTCTGTGCGACGCTTTCGTTCTCACAGAATGATGTGACTATGGGCATGCGCATTGCGGCCCTGCGCTATCCGGAGGTGGGTATGCCTCAGGAAAACCTCATGCCTGTGGTGGTGAGCGGTAAAATCGGTTTCGTCAATCATGACGGAGAGTTGGCCCTGCCTCCTACTTATGACAAGGAGAGGGACATCGAGACGTACCGTTTCCGCGATGGTCTTATGATCGTGAAGAAGAATGGCAAGTATGGCTACTTGAACACGAAGCTGGAGGAGGTGATCCCTTGCCAGTTCGAGGAGGCTAGACCGTTCGATGACGGATTGGCCGCTGTGAAGAAGGATAAGATGTGGGGATTCATCGATAAGAAGGGCGAGAACGTGATCGCTTTCGGTTACAAGAGGGTATGCTCCTTCTCCTTCGGATTGGCCGCTGTGGTGGGCGACCAGGACTCTATCGGCTTCATCGATAAGTTTGGTATCATAGCTATCCCTTTCCAATTCGACAATGCGGGTCAACCTGCCTTCATGGAGGATGGCCGTTGCGCCGTGAAGAAGAATGGTGTGGGTGTCTTCATCAACAAAAAGGGTGAGATCATCGGTAACCTGTCGGAGGGCGACGCTGAGCCTCAGCTGTCAATGCCGACATCGTTCCAAACCGCTGAAGCAAGCTTCGCGAGGACCTCATACCAGTTGGCGGAGACTCCTTATGACGATGCGTGGCCGTTCGTGGATGGCTACTCCATCGTGATGAAGAAGGAGGGCAACGAAAAACGCTTCGGCGTGGTCTCCATCAAGGGCAAAGAGGTGGTCCCTTGCTCTTATGACCAGATATCAGGTCCGTTCAGAGGCCCGGTTTCCTATTTCATCATCAAGAAATCAACGGGTTATGGTGCCTACGATGTGGATGGGAAGGAGATTCTCCCTTGCGAGTACCAGTCTATCGGCAAAGAGGGTAGCCAGCTGATCATGATCGAGAAGGACGGCAAGAAGGGTTTCGCGGATGCTTCGGGTAAGGTGGTGATTCCTTGCCAGTTCGAGGATGCCCGTCCGTTCAATGCCGCTAACGTCACCGCTGTGGAGGAGAAGAAGAAGGATAAGATGGTTTGGAACTTCATCGACCGTACCGGCAAGGTGATCGCTTCCCCAGCTTATGACGATGCGCTTGCCTTCGTGAACGGTGTGTGCCCTGTGCAAAGAAAAGGCAAATGGGGCTTTGTGAACGAGTCGTTGAAGGAGATCTCTTCGTTGAAATATGAATATACTTTCTCTGACATCAGGGAAAAATGGTCATACCTCCGCTCCCTGCCGGGCGACCCTATTCCAGTATCCCGTGCCGGCAAGTATGGCTTCATCGACATAAGGGGTAAGGAAGTGATCAAGTGTCAATACGACGAGGCGCTCGCTTTCCGCAATGGTTTGGCCAGGGTGAAACAGAATGGCGCTGTGATCTACATTGACAAGAAGGGTCAGGTGGTGGATAACCAAACCCCTGCCAACCGTAAGAGCATCCGCCAATCCATGGACGAGCAACCTGTCGTCACGAAAGAGAAGAACGGCATGAAGGCGCTTGTATTCGAGGACGAGACCTCCGGCAAGGAAAGCGTTACGCCTTACATCTTCGATGATTTCGGCGCTAATTATGTTGATGGTTTGGCTCCTGTGAAGGTGGTCGGCAAGTGGGGACTCATTAACGGCAAGGGCGAGATTGTTGTTCCTTGCATCTATGATGGCATCGAAATCAGCGAGCAGGGCACGGCTATTGTCCGTGTAGGCTCGAAGAAGGGCTTCATCAACAAGATGGGCGAATCATTGTTGCCTCTTTCCAAAGCGGCTAAGGTGCAGTGGATACCGATTCGTCGTTAATGGTTAGGGCTTCTATGCCTTTGTGATTTTAGGAGATGACAACGTACATCGAGACTATTTTGCCGTTACCGTTGGGCGGAACTTTCACCTATATCCTGCCGGAGGAGATGGCGGGTGAGGTGAAGGTGGGCATGCGTGTGATCGTGCCGTTCGGCCGCTCGAAGTTCTACACGGCGCTGGTCTACGGTGTGCGTTTCACACCTCCCGAGAACGTGGAACTGAAGGAGGTGATCGGGGTGCTGGACGCTTCCCCGATCGTGCGCCCCCAACAGATCAAGTTCTGGGAGTGGATAGCCTCGTATTACCAGTGTACGCTGGGCGAGGTCTTTAAGGCGGCTGTGCCTTCGGGTCTGAAACTGGAGAGCGAGACGACGATTTCGCTGGTGGAGGACTTCGAGGCGGAGGCTCCGCTGAAGGAGCGTGAACAGCTGCTCCTGGATTGCTTGTCCGCCAAGGAACATACCGTCGCCGAACTGAATAAGCTGATGGGTATGAAGAATGTCCTCCCGCTGGTGAAGCGCATGATGGACATGGGGGCGGTCTCCGTGAGCGAGGAGCTCAAGGCGAAGTACAAACCGAAGATGGAGACCTATGTCCGTCTATCCCCCGAGTATATGGAGGAGGCGAAACTATCCGCCTTGTTCGACGCCTTGGAACGGGCGAAGAAGCAGTCCGAACTATTGATGATCTACATCCAACTCTCTTGTTTCATGCAACCGCAGCGTCGCAAGGAGGTCTCCAAAAAGGCGCTGCTGGACGCGAAGGTGTCGCCAGCCGCCCTGACCGCCATGGTCGAGAAGGGCATCTTCGAGCTCTACAAGAAGGATGTGGACCGAATCGAGGAGGCTCCCTACGAGAGCGCTCTTACTCATCCCCTCTCCGATGTGCAGCAACGCGCGTACGAAGAGATCAAGGAGTCATTCACGTCGAAGGATGTCGTGTTGCTGCATGGAGTGACCTCCAGCGGTAAGACGGAGATCTATATACACCTGATAGAGGAGACCCTGAAACTGGGTCGTCAGGTCTTGTTCCTCTTGCCTGAGATTGCCTTGACGACGCAGATCACCAACCGGTTGAGGCGTGTGTTCGGTAATCAGTTGGGCGTTTACCATTCCAAGTTCACCGACAACGAGCGGGTGGAGATTTGGAAGAATCTCTTGGAGGATAAATCGTACAAGGTGATTCTAGGCGTTCGTTCCTCCGTATTCCTGCCGTTCAAGAACTTAGGGCTGGTCATCGTGGACGAGGAACACGAGAACACCTACAAGCAATTCGACCCCGCTCCCCGCTATCATGCGCGCAATGCGGCGATCGTCTTGGCGAAGATGTCTGAGGCCAAGGTTTTGCTAGGCTCCGCGACGCCTTCGTTGGAGAGCTATGAGTGCGCCCGCTCCGGCAAGTTCGGCTTGGTGGAGTTGATGACCCGGTACGAGGGCATCGAGTTGCCGGACGTCATGGTGGCGGACGTCAAGGAGGCGAGGCGCAAGAAGGAGATGGTGCGGGGGGTATTCTCCCCGATGCTCATCGAGCAGGTGCGGAAGGCTTTGGAGCGGAAGGAGCAGGTGATCCTGTTCCAGAACAGACGAGGCTTCTCGCCTTTCATGATGTGCAGGACGTGTGGCTGCGTGCCCCGTTGCCAGAATTGCGACATCAGTTTGACCTACCATAAATCCACCCATCAGTTGGTTTGCCACTACTGTGGCTACACGATGAACGTGCCTACGTTGTGCCCAGCCTGTGAAACGCCTGAGTTGGAGCCCCGCGGGTTCGGTACGGAGAAGATCGAGGAGGAGATAGCGGAGATCTTTCCTGGCGTGCGTGTGGTGCGCCTGGACCTGGATGTGGCGAAGTCCCGTAAGAACTACGAGAAGATCATCCATGACTTCGAGGAGGGCGCGATCGATATCCTTGTCGGCACCCAGATCATATCCAAGGGCTTGGACTTCGAACGGGTGCGTGTGGTCGGCATCCTAGATGCGGACTCTTTGCTGAACTATCCCGACTTCCGCGCTTTCGAGCGTGCGTACCAGATGATGGCGCAGGTGAGCGGACGGGCGGGAAGAAAGAACAACCGAGGCATCGTGGTCATCCAGACCTCCGAACCGGACCATCCCGTGATACGGCAGGTGCGGAACAATGATTACACCTCCATGTTCAACGTGCAGATGAATGATCGGGCGGCGTTCAAGTACCCGCCTTATTATCGTTTGATTTATATTTATATAAAAGGGAAAGAATATGCGCCCGTGAACAGTGCGGCGAATTACCTCGCCACGCTTATGCGACAGTCGTTCGGCGACCGTGTCTATGGCCCTGACAAGCCTGTCGTGGCCAGGATCCAGAACCTCTATATCCTGAAGGTGATGCTGAAGGTGGAGCTGCGGGCGTCGGTCGAGAAGGCCAAGGGAATGTTACGCGAACTGACCAATCTGACGTTGGCCCATCCCGCACATAAATCTGTTTATATTCAAGTAGATGTGGACCCGATGTGATATCTTTCCCATATTTTTTGATTAACTTCGCGGAAATTTTGGAAGAACAGAGCAGAATATAGTTTATAATGAAGTTTGAAGAATTGAATTTGGAGCCCGCCTTGATGGACGGTCTGAACGTGATGAATTTCAAGGAGATGACTCCAGTGCAGGAACAAGCGATTCCTGTGATCATGGAAGGTAAGGATGTGATAGCGTGTGCTCAGACGGGTACGGGTAAGACGGCCGCTTTCCTCCTCCCATTGTTGAATAAGATGTTGAAGGAGAAACATCCTGAGGATGCTGTGAACGCGATCATCATGTCGCCTACGCGCGAGCTGGCGCAGCAGATTGACCAGCAGTTGGAGGGCTTCTCCTATTTCCTTCCGATCTCCTCGGTGGCGGTCTATGGAGGAAATGACGCGGGGGCTTGGGACCAGCAGAAGCGCGCCATGCAGTTGGGCGCTGATTTCGTCGTGGCGACGCCGGGACGTCTGATCTCCCACATCAGTCTGGACAACGTGGACTTCTCACGGGTCAGCTACTTCGTGCTCGACGAGGCGGACCGTATGCTCGACATGGGTTTCTTCGACGACATCATACAAATCGTGAAAAAACTTCCTGCGGATAGGCAAACCATCATGTTCTCTGCCACCATGCCGCCTAAGATCAAGAAGCTGGCGGAGTCGATTCTCCGTGATCCGGTCATGGTGAACATCGCCACCTCCAAACCGGCGGATGGCGTCACGCAGGGTGCGTATGTTTGCTATGAGACGCAGAAGCTCGCTCTGGTTCAATCCCTGTTCGCCGATAAGAAAGACGAGAAGATCATCGTATTCTCCTCCTCCAAGCAGAAGGTGAAGGAGGTGGCCCGTAGCCTGCGTAGAATGAAACTGCGCGCGGTGGAGATTCATTCGGACCTGGAACAGCCGGAGCGCGACCAGGCATTGCTCGACTTCAAGAGCGGTAAGGTAAATATCCTTGTGGCTACCGACATCATATCGAGGGGTATCGACATCGAGAACGTCGATGTGGTGCTCAACTACGACGTGCCGCATGACGCGGAGGACTATATCCACCGTATCGGACGTACGGCCCGTGCCCAGAAGGAGGGTGCCGGCATCACTTTCATCTCCGAGATGGACCAGCTTCGTTTCCAACGTATTGAGAAGTTCCTCCAGAAGGAGGTAGAGAAATATCCGTTGCCGGAAGGCTTGGGTGAGGCGCCTGCCTATAACCCGAAGAAGGATGGCGGACGCTCCAGACATGGCGGGGATGGACGTAAGTTCCACCACCGTCCGAAAGGAAATGGCGCGAAGGGTGGCAATCCGGGCGACGCCCCTAAGAAGAGTGGGGGAGCGCACCACCATAGACGTAAGAACCCAGGTCACAACCAATAACCGTAGAGGATGGGAAAGAAACGCATTCTTTTTGTCTGCTTGGGCAATATCTGCCGTTCCGCTGCCGCTGAGGCTGTGATGAAGGCGTTGTTGGAGCGCAAAGGCTTGGCGGACCGCTACATGGTGGACTCCGCCGGTATCCTGAACTACCATGCGGGCGAGCCTGCCGACCCGCGTATGATCGCCGCCGCGAAGGTGCGGGGCTATGATGTGACCTCCATCTCGCGATCGGTCCTCTTCTCTGACTTCGACGATTTTGATATCATCGTGGGGATGGACGACGATAATGTGGAGTCGCTGATGGACAAGACCCACACCGACGAGCAACGCAGGAAGATTCACCAGATGACCGAGTTCTGCATCCTCATGCATGATACTTACGTGCCGGACCCCTATTATGGCGGCTCGGCTGGCTTCACCCATGTGATGGATTTGCTGGAGGATGCTTGCGAGGGACTGTTGAATTACTTGGAGAATTAAAAATTAAAAGTTGGGAATTAATTGATTGCTAGGACAATAAAAAAGGCGGATCGGGGTGATTCGCCTTTCGTTTTATGTTTGGGTTAGTAACCGGGATCTTCTTTCTGGTATTGTTTCAGGTACTCCTCTATGGGACCGTCAATTCTTTTGAAAGTTTCATCACTGTACATGCCAGTCGTTTCGTCTCCTGTTCGTAACCTTAGAACCATTTCGTCCCCGGAGAAGGATACGATGGTATAATAAATAACTTCAGATGAGTAATATATGATAATATGTCCATTGTCATATTTCCATGAGGTTCTAGCTTCGTTTTCGGATAATTCGCCGTCACTTATTTCCTGATATATCCCATTTTCTCCATTAAGTATACAAGAGTTCCCGCTATTGTAATTTTTACTGAAAGTCACAGTGTGCTTGCCTTTTGAAATCGCATAATCTTTTGCGGAAACCATTATCCAGTTTGCCATCACATCCTTCTTGTCCACTATGACTGCTTTGTCCACAGTGTTGGTGTACCGTCCGTTGTTGTTGCAGTTGCAACTGTTGTCATCGTCGTCATCATCGCCGCAAGAGGAGAAGATGAACATTGCCGCTATCGCTGTTACGAAGCAAGCGAATTTATTGTACGTGAAATATTTTGACATGTTTTTCTTTTTTAGTAGATGTTAGCTTCTCGTTCTTCTATTTTTTGTTGGATGTAATCATCGATGGATCCGTTGATTCTTTTGTATGTTCTGTCCTCATAGGCCCCAATCGTTTCGTCTCCTGTCCTTCGTCTAAGAACCATTTCGTCGCTGGTTAATGAAATGATGGCATATTGTTCGACTTCGTATGTGTCGTACATGTAGATGTATCCGTTGTTATATTTCCATGAACTATAAAACTCTTTCTCTAGCTCTCCTTGAAATATGTTTATTTGCCCATATAATCCATTCCCACCATCCATAATGTAGAAGTAGCTGCTGTGTTTTATATAGTCTAATTCGTAGGAAAAAGTGGCTTTCCCGCCTGAAACCATGTATTCTTTGCTGGAAACTTGTAGCCAATTCACCATCACATCCTTTTCGTCCGCCACAATCGCTTTATCCACGATGTTGGTGTACAGTCCGTTGTTGTCGCAGTTACATGTGTTGTTGTCGTCGTCATCGTCGCCGCAAGAGGAGAGGACGAACATTGTCGCTAACGCCGCCGTGAAGCAGGCGAATTTGTTGTACGTGAAAATTTTTCTCATAATTCTTTTTTTTGTGGACCTTCTTTTCCTCCTCCCTGACGTAAGGTCCGTTAACCGCCTTGGAGTTTCTGTTTGTATTAATGTTTAAATGTTACACAAATATATTGCATCGTATTTTACTCCGCCAAACATTTCTTTTAAAATATTCCGTCAATCTCTTGTTTTTTATCTATTATCAATAAAATAAACGTAAAAAGTACGTTTAATTAATAGCGCGACACGAAAAGCCTCCCTATGCGCAACCCTAAAGGATTAATCGTATCTTTGTCCCCGCAATGCCCGAAGTGTGGGCAAACGACTAAAGTCTAAGAATGTTGGACCTACAACATATTGAGCGATCGACCGGTTCGGTGGAGTATCATCCGCTGAAGCCCTTTTTGCCGCCCTCCGCGAAGGTGCTTTTCCTCGGCAGTTTCCCGCCTCCGAGAGCCCGTTGGAGCATGGACTTCTTCTACCCTAATTTCATCAATGACCATTGGCGGATCATGGGGTCGCTCTTTTTCGGCGAGATGGACTATTTCGTGGAAAGCGGTCGGAAGCGTTTCTGCCTGGATCGCATCGTGGCGTTCCTCCAGCAGACGGGCATCGCCTATTATGACACGGCCACGGCGGTCAGACGCCTGAAGGAGAATGCCTCGGACAAGTTCCTCGAAGTGGTGGAGCTGACGGATGTTGAGGCTCTCTTGGGGCAGATCCCCTCCTGCAGGGTGGTGGTCACCACGGGTGAGAAGGCCACGCAGAACCTTATGGACTCCTTCTTGTTGCCGGATATGCCGAAGGTCGGCGCCCATGTTCCGTTGTGTGGCGACACTGTTTTGTTTCGCCTGCCCTCCTCCTCGCGCGCCTATCCGCTGAGTCTGGAGAAGAAGGTGGAGGCATATCGCAAGATGTTCGAATTCGCGGGGATTCTGTGAGGAATCGCCGTGTTTTATGTAGATTATTATTATGAATATATTTAAAGTTTTGATTTTGCTACTTGTTAGTGTTGTTAATATCATGT
>JAFXPK010000040.1 GCA_017527905.1 Paludibacteraceae bacterium | reverse complement strand
TGATCCCAGCGAGTGGTTGCGGTGATGTAACCGTAACGTTCACAGCAGAGGACGAGTGCGAAAACACCCAGACAGCTGAAGGCACGATCCACGTAGGCGACAGCGAGAAGCCAGTGATTAGCAATGACATAATTACCTCAATCGAAGCTTCTGTTTCAAATTGTATCTTCACAGTTCCAGACTTGACATCTATTGTAAGAGAGAAGTCTTCTGATAATGCAACATCTGCAGAGAATTTGATAATAACTCAGAGTATAAATGCTAATCAGGAAATTTCAACTTCTACTGATGTGAAAGTAACAGTTGAAGACTTATGTGGTAATCAATCATCCACCACCATCACCGTCACCGTTCCAGAAGATTTGAATGCTGGGATCACCTCCGCCGAGTCCTTCTGCTACAACACCTCCGATGGTGTGATCGTGGGAACGATTGAGGGTGGTTCGGTTCCATACACGGTAAGTTGGACTGGCGCAGCAGATGGTTCTCAATCAGATGTTGAAAATATTAAGATAGAGAACTTGCCTGATGGTGACTATACTGTGATTGTAACCGATGTGAATGGTTGCCATGTCGATTTGAATGCAACTATCGCTCAGTTGACTCAAACCATCACTTTGAAGGCTGATTCTAAGGAGAAGGTTTACGATGGCGAGGAGTTGACGCTTCATGCCTATAACGGTGCGGATAATCTGGAGCCTGGCGATATGATCGACGATGTGATCTTCTCGGATGATAGCAAGATCACCAATGTGGGTGAGGTCGCTAACACCATCACTTCCTTCCGTATCATGCGTGGTGACAAGGATGTTACTTGCTACTATGACACGACGATGGTACCGGGATTGTTGAAGGTGACCAAACGTCAAGTCACCCTTACCTCTTTGGATTCCACGAAGTTCTACGATGGAACTGAATTGGTTCGTCATGAGGTGGTTGTCTCCGGCGACGGCTTTGCGGCAGGCGAGGGCGCAACCTACGATGTGACGGGTAGCCAAAAGCTGGTAGGCACAAGTGCGAACAAATTCACGTATACGTTGAACGCAGGCACCTTGGCTGAGAACTATGACATTGAGACTAAATTCGGTACGTTGGAGGTGAAAGCGAACGTGACGAATATCGCTATCGCTTCGGCGAGCGAGTCCTGGACGTACGACTGCAAGACTCACAAGTATGAGGTTTATACTGTGACCTATGGTACGGAAACGGTTGCTGCGGACGAGTCAGGCAAGACGTTTACTCTGCCTACGGGCGATAAACTGACCATCACTCCTGCAACGGAGGGTGTCAAGTATGTGAGCGACACCGAGGAGCGTAATAACACGTTCACGTACACGTTGGAGAACGATGATCAGTATGCCGGCGACCGTGATACAACGTATGGAACGTTGAGCATCACGCAACGTCCGATCGTCATCACGGCTAAGGATAGCACTAAGATATACGACGCTATCGCATTGACTCGAAACGAGTTCTTCACGGATGGAAATGAGGCTGCTTGCGACAATGTGGTCAGCGTTGTTATCGAAGGCTCTCAATTGAATGTAGGCCAAAGTGTTAATAAGATTTCCGACGCCGTGATCAAGTCTGGCGATGAGGTTGTGACAGACAACTATAACATCACTTATGTAGATGGAACGCTGGAGGTTACCCCTCTCGACGTCCTCGTCACCATCACCGGTCATACAAATACACTGATCTACAACGGTAAAGAGCAGACTGTCTACGGTTACGATTGGAAGTCGACAGACGATTTGTACAACACTGCGGACTACTTCACTTATGCGGGCGACAGCGTCGCTAAGGGTACGACTGTCGGTACTTACCCGATGGGTCTGGAGGCTGGCCAGTTCAGTAATACGAACAACAACTTCAACGTGACGTTCGACGTGACGGACGGTTGGTTGACGATCAATCGCCTCGATGTGGTTGTGGACATCACCGGTCATGTGAATACGCTCACCTACAACGGTGTGACTCAGTACGTGTATGGCTATGATTGGAAGGCGAACACGGACTTGTATACGGAGAGTGACTTCCGCCATGTGAACGACAGTGTCGCTGCGGGTACGACCATCGGTACTTACCCAATGGGTCTGGAGGTAGGTCAGTTTACGAATGTGAATGAGAACTTCACCGTAAGCTTCAACCTTGTCAGCGATGGTTGGTTGACCATCGACAAGATCACTACACCAATCACTATCACCGCCTTCTCAAGCACGATGGTTTACGATGGTGGTGAATTGACCGACGATGAGTTCAGGTACACAAGAAACGTATTGGTGGCTGGTGATGAGTTGTTCGCTGATGTGGAAGGCTCCATCACGGATGTGGGCTCCGTGCCTAACGTTGTGACGGGCTATAGGGTGCTCCGTGATGGCGTCGACGTGACGGAGAACTATACCTTCAATCCGACTGTGGAGGGTACGTTGACCATCACAAGGCGTCCGGTGACCTTCACCTCCGCTACGGATGAGAAGATTTACGACGGTACTCCGTTGACGAATGCCGAGGTGACAGTGACTCCTACCGCTACGGGCGAGGGCTTCGTCCGTGGTGAGGGCGCGAAGTTCACTGTGACTGGTACCATCACTGAGATCGGTACGGTGGGCAATGCCTTCACCTTCACGCCTAACAGCAACACGGACACCGCTAACTACACCATCACGGTGGTATTCGGTACGTTGACCGTCAAGAAGATCGAGACGCCGATCGTCATCACCGCTAATAGCAATGAGAAGATGTACGACGGCGCACCTCTGACCGACAATGGCTTCACCTTCACGGAGAACGTGGTGGCTGAGGGCGACGAGTTGCAGGCGGTTGTCGAGGGCTCTATCACCGACTTCGGTACGGTTGCCAACAAGGTGACAAGCTATAAGGTGGTTCGCGATGGTGCGGATGTCACCAAGAACTATACGTTCGATGAGACGGTGGACGGTACGTTGAGCATCACGAAACGCTCCGTTACCCTTACCAGTGCGACCGACACGAAGGTATATGACCGCACTCCTTTGACCAACAACACGGTGACGGTTGGCGGTGAGGGATTCGCCGATGGCGAGGGCGCTACGTTCCAAGTGACGGGTACCATCACCGACTTCGGCACGGTGGCCAACGCGTTCACTTACGAACTGAATGCGAACACGAAGGCGGGCAACTATGTGATCGATACGGTCTATGGCTCATTGTCCATCACGAAACGTCCTACCGCTATCGTATACAACTACGGATATGACAACAAGGCGGATACGTTGTCCGGCTTCGCTGATGAGCCTTACACCCAGATGGCTGACCCTGTTAGAAAGGGTTACGACTTCAAGGGCTGGGATGGCGAGTTGCCGGCGTTGTTGCCGCTGGATACGTTGAAGGTTACCGCTCAATGGGATCTCATCACCTATGAAATCCAACTCGACACCTTCGAGACCATCACTTACACGGTGGAGGATCACAAGATCATCGATTTGAACGACTACATCCCTTACTACGAAGGATATGACTTCACCGGATGGAGGAATCAGAACGGTGAGATCGTGACCACCATCAGTACGGACGATGCGGGTTCAGTGGAACTCACTGCTACATGGCACATCGCTACATACTACATCACTTATATCTCTAACGGTAAGACGTTGAAGACGGTTCCTGTCGTATACGCGGATCCAATCCCTGCCTTCGAGGAGCCTGTCAGAGAGGGATACACCTTCAAGGGTTGGAGCCCTGCTATCCCGGAAACGATGCCGGAGGGTGGCTTGACTGTCACCGCTCAATGGGGTCTCATCACATACCAACTCACGTTGGAGGATGAGGGTAAGGTCGTAGGTGTTTACGAATACACTGTGGAGGATGAGTACTTCTACATCGATAAGATCGAAGACCGTGAGGGTATGCGATTCGACGGTTGGACGCTGAACGGTGAGTTGCTCGACTATGACAAGAAGGAAGGCAAGTACATCTTCTTCCCTGAACTCATTGCAGGCGATGTCTCCATCACCGCTAAGTGGACTACTGTGACGAACGAGTTCAACCTCGTCTACAAGGTGGACGGTGTGACTTACCAGAACTTCGTCATCAATGCGGGCGAGAGCACAGCGGCATATGTCGCTTCCGTTCAAGACCCTGCGGACAAGCGTGGCTATAAGTTCAATGGCTGGGATATGGATGTGCCGGAGACAATGCCTCGCAAGGATATGGTCGTCAATGCGGTTTGGAAGCCTGTCGTTTATACCATCACTTTGAAGGATGTGGACGGCGAGGAGATCGAAAGCATCAACTACACGATCGAGGAACTTGTCCAACTCCCTACTTATCCGGAGAAGGACGGCCAGGTATTCCTCGGCTGGTCCGATGGTCTCAACACATACTACGAGATCAAGCCAGGAAGCTCTGCTGAGGACTTCGAACTGACCGCCACTTGGGGTGTTAAGTCGTTCGAGATCATCTACATCGTGGACGGTGTCGAGTATGCTAGGGATACCATCCAGGCAGGTGCGCCGCTCGTGAAGATCTCTGACCCGGAGACGACGGAAGAGGGCTACGCCTTCAGCGGATGGAGCGCAACTCCTGATATCATGCCAGCCCACGACCTCACCGTTACGGGTAGCTTCGAGAAGGGTGGTTATACGTTGACCTACATCATCGATGGCGAGGTCATCAAGACGGCACGCTACTTGTATGGCGCCGCGATCTCTCCTGCTAAGGCTCCGGGCCGTGTGGGTTATGAGTTCGATGTATGGGAGGGTCTCCCTGCCACAATGCCGGCTAAGGATCTTTCCGTCAATGGTACATATAAGATCGCTACTTACTCTATCGTCTTGAGGAATGAGGGTGTGGCTCTGGATACTATCTACTACACCATCTTCGATGACGCTATCGCATTGCCGGTTATCGATGGCCCTGGTAAGATGTTCAAGGGCTGGTATGACGGACGTAAGACGGTCAACAGGATCAATCCGAAAGACTACTCCGGAAACATCGACTTGGTGGCTAGCTGGATCTACTTCAACTTCACTGTCACCTTCTATGTGGACGATGTGCAATACTCTAGGAACAACAGTATGCGTTACGGCGATGTTATCCAATTGCCGGAGGAACCAACCAAGGAGGGTCTCTACTTCGTACGTTGGGACGGCATGCCTGCGGATGGATTGATGCCGGAGAACGACCTCAAGCTCTACGCTGTCTTCTCTGATCATCCAATCAATGTTGGCGATGAGTTGCTCGAGGATGTTCCTACGGTGGATGTTTACACGGAGGTGGGCGAGATCGTTGTCCTCCGTGCGGAGAACATGGATATCCAAGTCATGGACTTCGATGGTGTGACAATCTTCATTGGCAAATCTAATGCGGAGAAGTTCTCCATCCCTGTCCGCTACCGTGGCGCTTACATCGTGAGAATCAACAACCAGTTCAGAAAAGTACTGGTGAAGTAAATTGATAATTTTGAATTAATAAATTTGAATAATGGGGGACGTCATTTGTTTGGCGTCCCTTTTTCGTGTGCGCATAATCCGTGTCTCCGTAATGCAAAATCATAAATTCCTAAATACGTGTAAATCGTAAATAGTTAAATCGTAAATATCCAATGAAACCACCATGAACCCGATGTTGTTTTTCACCTAATTTTTTTAATTTTGTAGAAGATACGAATCCGTTCGAATTTAATTGTATATGGTCATGAATATGAAGAAGCAAGCGAATTTGTTAGGGTGGCTGTTGCCACTTGTGTTGTCTGTCCTGGCATCCTGCTCCGACCCGTCGGACGTGAAGGATGTGGAGGAACTGACGCGAAAAGGGGAAAACCTCTTCAAAGTGGGTACGGTATCCACTCCGGTGGATGAGTGCCTGGATAGTTACACGGAGTCGGATGGGGGAGTGACCCACTTGCTGCATTTCTTCACGACCGGCTACTACCAGATGAATGGTGACGGCACTTGCTCCGAAAACAAACAATTCAAGGGGAAGGGCGCTTACGTCGAAATCCCCGCCTTCGACAAGGGCCAGTCCGAACTCCTACGCTTGATGACGGGTACTTACATCAACAAATACTCGAACAACGATTCTTGGAGCGGAGAGTATATCGTGACCAAAACCGGTGCTTCCACCACCCGCGCATTGTCGTACGACAAGATGACCGACCTCGCCACTTCGGCCGTGCAGGTGAAGAAGAAAGGAAATATTTACGAGATTACTTGGGAAGGTACGGACGAGAAGAATAACCCGTGCTCCCTCTACTACTACGGAATGGTCCAGTCCGAGAAGATGTTGGAGTGATAAGATGAGGGGTTGAGCCGCATCCTTTGCTAGCCATCGTGTCGCTTGTTGGTGATTAGTACGTGCGTGCCAAAAGGATTTCGTTTCACACAATAATTCTTAACTCTTAATTCTTAACTCATAACTAATAAATCGTATCTTTGCAAAAAAATAGAGAATTTAGATGGAACATAAATTAAGGATATACAACACGCTGACAAGAACGAAGCAGCTGTTTGTGCCGATGAATGCGCCCCACGTGGGCATGTATGTTTGCGGTCCGACCGTATATGGCGACGGACATTTGGGACACGCCCGTCCCGCTATCACATTCGATGTGCTTTTCCGTTATTTGACCCAATTGGGCTATAAGGTGCGCTACGTGCGTAACATCACCGATGTGGGCCACTTGGAGCACGATGCCGATGAGGGCGAGGATAAGATCGCCAAGAAGGCACGCTTGGAGCAGAAGGAACCGATGGAGGTGGCTCAATATTACACGAACCGCTACCATAAGGCGATGGAGGCCCTCAATGTATTGCCTCCTAGCATCGAGCCTCATGCTTCCGGCCATATCATCGAACAGATTGAGTTCGTGAAGAAGATCCTGGACGCTGGCTACGCCTACGAGAGCGAGGGCTCCGTCTACTTCGACGTGAAGAAATATAACAAGGACCACCACTACGGTAAACTCTCCGGCAGGAACATCGACGACCTCTTGGAGACGACCCGTGAGCTGGATGGTCAGGACGAGAAGCATTGCGCTTTGGACTTCGCTCTGTGGAAGAAGGCGCAACCTGAACATATCATGCGCTGGCCTTCCCCTTGGAGCGACGGCTTCCCTGGTTGGCACATGGAGTGCTCCGCCATGGGCACGAAATACCTCGGCGAGGAGTTCGATATCCACGGTGGTGGAATGGACTTGGTCTTCCCGCACCATGAATGCGAAATCGCCCAGTCGACCGCCGCACTTGGCAAGGAGACGGTCCACTACTGGATGCATAACAACATGATCACCATCAACGGTAAGAAGATGGGTAAGTCGTTGGGCAACTTCATCACTTTGGACGAGTTCTTCACGGGCAGCCACTCTTTGCTCACGCAGGCTTACTCGCCGATGACCATCCGCTTCTTCATCCTTCAGGCGCACTACCGCAGCACAGTGGACTTCAGCAACGAGGCTTTGCAGGCTTCCGAAAAGGGCCTGGAACGCCTTACCGATGCCTATGCGCGTCTGCAAAAGATCACTCCGGCTGCCACGACGACCGTGGATGTGGCTGGTTTGCGTGAGAAGTGCGAGGAGGCGATGAACGACGACCTGAACACGCCTATCGTCATCTCCTATTTCTTCGAGGTGGCCAAGGCAATCAATACGGTGACCGACGGCAAGGGTACCATCTCCGCCGCCGACTTGGAGGAACTGAAATCATTGTTCCAACTCTATCTTGTCGATATCCTCGGTCTGAGACTCTCCGCCGCGGCCGATAGCCATAGCGACGCCTACAAGGGTGCCATCGACCTCTTGCTCGAAATCCGCAAGCAGGCGAAGGCGAACAAGGATTGGGCGACCAGCGATAAGATCCGCAACGAGCTGACTGCCTTGGGCTTCAACGTGAAGGATACCAAGGATGGCTTCGAGTGGAGCATCTGAGAATTTTGAATTAAGAAACGTCAGTTCGACGAAGTCAATTAAGAATTTTGAATTAAGGGACGTCATGTGTTTGGCGTCCCTTTTTCATGCGCATTCCCGTGCCTTCGTGGGGGGGACACGTAGAGACGCAAAATCTTGCGTCTCCACCTAACGTCGCCTCGTTTCTGCGATTATACATATCCCTCGCCGTTAAAGACCAAAGGTGTCGTCATGTGTTTGGCGTCCCTTTTTCATGCGCATTCCCGTGCCTTCGTGGGGGGACACGTAGAGACGCAAAATCTTGCGTCTCCACCTAACGTCGCCTCGTTTCTGCGATTATACATATCCCTTGCCGTTAAAGACCAAAGGTGTCGTCATGTGTTTGACGTCCCTTTTTCATGCGCATTCCCGTGCCTTCGTGGGGGGACACGTAGAGACGCAAAATCTTGCGTCTCCACCTAACGTCGCCTCAGTTCTGCGGTATATATACCGCCCTTAAAAACCAATGGCCCCGTCATGTGTTAAGTCCCTATTTGTAAATCGTAAATGGCTAAATAGTAAATAGTAAAATCGTCAAATAGTAAATCAGTAAATCCCAACAGCCGTTTGCCAGACTCCTCCCCGTGACAAGCTGTGAATTATTTTGAAAAAAATGTGACAAATCGTTTTGTGTTCCGGAAAATTTTGTAAATTTGCACATCAAAATAGAAGAACAATGAAGAATTTTTTCTCATATTATTTTTACTACTTTTACTTTGCGAGGTAAGAGCGGGACTTCTATTTTATTAATGAGTAATCAATCAATCGAAATAAGGTCCCGCAGTAATGCGGGACTTTTTTGTTACAGAGATTTAAAAGGAATAAAGCGATGACGAACAGGTGGTGTTTTTATTATTACTACTTTTTTTACTTTATGGGTTTCATAAGGTGAGGTTCGTTATTGTTGAAATTTTGAGTCCCACCTTGGTAAACGAGGCGGGACTTTTTAATGAATAGGAATATGGGTACGAGAAAAAAAGTTGTCATTCAAGGCATTGCGGGTTGTTTCCATGACATCGCCGCAAGGGAGTATTTCCGGGGTGAGGAGATCGATATTGTTCCGTGCGACCACTTCGACAAACTCTTCGAGACGGTTTGCGCCAACAAGGATCTGTTGGGAATCGTCGCCATCGAGAACACCATCGCGGGTAGCCTGCTGCAGAACCACACGTTGTTGGCGGATAGCGGGTTGCGCATCGCCGGGGAACAGAAGCTCCGTATCAAGCACAACTTGGTTGCCCTTCCTAACCAGGACATCACGGAGATCCAGGAGGTTTATTCGCACCCCATCGCCCTGATGCAGTGCCAGAACTTCCTCAAGGAGAACCGTCACCTCAAGGCGGTGGAGTACGACGATACCGCGTCGAGCGCACGGATGGTGGCCGAGCAAAAATTGATGGGCAAGGCGGCTATTTGCGGCGAATTGGCGGCTGAGATCTATGGTCTGGAGATCCTCGCCAAGGGCATCGAGACCAACAAACGTAACTTCACCCGCTTCCTGGTCGTCGGTGATGGTGAAGTGGTGGAGGAGATGAACAGGAAGAAGTTCCCGAACAAGGCCTCCCTTCTGCTGGTGCTCTCCCATGAGGAGGGTAGTCTCGCCCAAATCCTCTCCATCTTGTCCTTCTACAAGATGAACCTGACAAGAATCCAATCTACCCCTATCATCGGCAGGGAGTGGGAGTACCAGTTCTACATCGACCTGCAATTCGAGAAGTACCAACGCTACCAGGAGGCGCTCGCCGCCGTCAGGCCATTGACCAACGAGATGCGTGTGCTCGGAGAATATGAAGTGGGTAGACAAACTATTTGAGAAATAATATAAATAATTAATAATAAGTTTAATACAAAGATTATGGAATTAGAGAAATTGAATTTGAAGGGTGTTGAAGACAAACGTCCTTTGGTGATCGCGGGACCATGTAGCGCGGAGACGGAAGAGCAAGTGATGGATACTGCTAAGCAGTTGGCTAAGAATGGTATCAAGGTGTTCCGCGCCGGTGTGTGGAAACCACGTACCAAGCCAGGGGGCTTCGAGGGTAACGGTGTGGCTGCTTTGCCATGGTTGCAGCAGGTGAAGAAAGAAACGGGCATGCTCGTCGCTACCGAGGTGGCTACCGCTAAGCACGTCGAGGAGGCTCTGAAGTATGGCGTGGATCTGCTCTGGATCGGTGCGCGCACCACGGCTGACCCATTCGCTGTGCAGGAGATCGCCGATACCTTGAAGGGTGTGGACATGCCTATCCTCGTGAAGAACCCTGTCAACCCTGACCTCGAATTGTGGATCGGTGCCTTGCAACGTATCAACAACGCGGGCATCAAGCGTTTGGGCGCTATCCACAGAGGTTTCAGCACCTACGACAAGAAACTCTATAGGAACCTTCCGCAGTGGCACATTCCGATCGAGTTGCACCGCCGCATCCCTGAGTTGCCGATCATCTGCGACCCTAGCCATATCTCCGGTCGCCGTGACCTCATCTCCCCGCTTTGCCAGCAGGCGATGGACCTCCAGTTCGACGGTCTCATCATCGAGTCGCACTGCGATCCTGACCACGCATGGAGCGACGCCTCCCAGCAACTCACGCCGGATGTCCTTTCCCTCATCCTCAACAACCTCGTGATCAGGGAGACCAACCAGACGACGGAGAACCTTGCGGAGCTTCGTAAGCAGATCGACGAGATTGACATGGATCTGACGGAGATGTTGGCGAAACGTATGCGCGTGGCGAGGGAAATCGGTATCTACAAGAAAGAGCATGAGATGGCTATCCTCCAGACCCAACGTTACGACGAGATCATCAACAAGCGTGTGGAGGCTGGTTCCGCCATGGAGATGGATGGCGAGTTCATGAAGGTGGTCTTCGAGGCCATCCACGCCGAGTCTGTACGTCAACAGATGAAGATCATGGAGGGTTAATCCTCCCGTTCGTGGAATTTTTTTAGGCCGCACGTTCGCAAAATCACTTTTTTATGTGTAATTTTGCGGATGTGCGTTCTGTTTGCGCACGGAAAGTGTTTGTTCTATGGGGAAAGGTCGTAGGTTGTGGTTCGTCCCGAAGGATAGGGAAGCCACTGAAATGGAAAAGAAAGTGATGTTTTACGAGAGCCGCGGATTTGAGGTCCCGCCTCGCAAGTTGATAAAAACACCGGAACAGATAGAGGGAATCCGCCAAAGCGGTGTGGTCAACACAGGTGTGTTGGACCTTGTGGAGCGTGAGATCCATGCGGGCATGTCCACCGAGGACATCGACAAGTTGGTGTATGACTACACGACCGCGCACGGGGCTATTCCTGCGCCGCTCAACTACGAGGGTTTCCCGAAGAGCGTCTGCACTTCCATCAACGAGGTGGTTTGCCACGGCATCCCTAACCCGAGGACAATCCTGAAGGAGGGTGATATCATCAATGTGGATGTCTCCACAATATTGAACGGTTACTTCAGCGACGCTTCCCGCATGTTCTGCATCGGTGAGGTTTCTCCTGAAAAGAAACGCTTGGTGGAGGTTACCCGCGAGTGCTTGCAGATAGGCATGGAGGCCGCTAAGCCTTACGGTTTCGTGGGGGATATAGGCTTCGCCATCGAACAGCATGCGAAGAAAAACGGTTATTCGGTGGTCCGTGACCTCTCGGGTCATGGCGTGGGACTCGAATTCCACGAGGAACCGCAGGTGGATCATTTCGGCAAGCGTGGTACGGGTATGCTCCTCGTCCCAGGCATGGTCTTCACCATCGAGCCGATGATTAACATGGGTAAATATCCGGTTGTTTTCAGCCGCGTCGACGGTTGGACGGTCACCACACGCGACGGATTGCCTTCCGCACAGTGGGAGCACACCTTCGTGATGACGGAGAACGGGCTGGAGATATTGACCTATTGATTAAAAAAATATGAGAAGTACGATGCAATATTTTTTAAGTTGCCTCGTTTAGATATTGTGTTTTTCAATGGTAGTATTTTAAAAGTAATACAGTGTTATGTTTGGGTTGCCCGTGAGGGTCGCCCAAATTTTTTTGTTGACGGAGGGCTCTTTCTGATAGATTTTATTATCTTTATGCAATAGTACACCGATTCACGCTTTTGAGAAGAGATATGTGTTGGTTGAGGAAATATGTGGCGGCGCTTCTGATGATGTTTCTTGCGCCGATGGTCTCGTTGGGCTTGGACAAGGATTCGACTTTCTTTTCCTTGTTGCAGAAGTTCGAGGAGGTGGGACCGTATACCCAATGCTTCAACCTGTTACAAGTGACGGAAGAGCAGAGGAAACCGTTGAAAACCATGGCGATGGATGCGGGTTATACCTCTTCGGAATCGGTGCCTCTTATGCGCGCTTTCCTTTCGGAAGTCTATCCGACGATCCGTAAGGAGTTCTTTGACGATCTTTTTTCGGATGTTAGCGAGGAGGAGATGCGCGAGGCGTTGGCGTACTTCGACTCCGAGCAGGCCCGCACGGTTGTTCAGCATCTGAACCATGTGAGCAGTAAAGAGTGTGTGGACAAACTTCTCAGCCGTATAGTCTCCGACATGGTAGACACGTACATCGACAAGAAGGCTCCCAAAAAGAAGTGTGACGCTCCTTCGAAATACCAAAAGCTGTGCTTGTCCTATTTGAAGTCGTCCGGAACATCTGTTTTCCTATATGGCCAGATAGGCTCAAATTGCGTGGGAGAAAAGAGCGATTCGGAAATTCTTCGTAAAATGTCAAAATGTGTCGACATGGAGATAATCCAATCTTGTTATTCGACCGTGACGATGGAGGATTTGCTTTTCTTTGACAAGTTCACGAAAACGGCTGCGGGAACGAAGATAAATGCATGCGCTGAGGTGTTACCCTATTGGATTGATGATTTCTTTGGCGGGTTGGAGTTTGAGTTTGAATCGTTTCTGAAGACTTGGCAGGAAAAGAATCCGCCCGCCCATTGGAATGTCACGCCAGAGGATACTCCTGTGGAGGTGGATGACAAGGGAAATATATGAAGAATGTTTATTTAAAATGTAGAAATATGAGTAAGAATTTTATTAGTAAGGTTTTGGTTTTGGTGGCTTTTTTGATGAGCGGTTTGTTCTCTTGTTTCGCGGAGGATAGTTATCGTCAATTGTTGGAGCAGGCGCTTCTCTCCACCAATGGAGTGCAATCCAAGGAGAAGGTGATGAAGACTTTCGCCCCGATATTGATCAAGGCGGGTTGCCCGGAGAAGTTGGCCATGGAAAAAGCCGGGAAGTTTTATGACGAGGTCTTCTACAACGATGTGTTGGACTGGATGGAATCGACCTATAAGCCGATAGCGTCTGAGGACGACCTCAAGGCCGCACTTGCGTTCTACAATTCTCCGGAGGGCAAGCTTTCCTTGGAGCATTCTAAGGTCTATTCGGGTGAAGAATTCTCGTCCCAGGCGATGACCAAGATGTACCCGGATATCGTGAAGATCGTGATGGGCGAGAAACCGGATAAGTTGAAGTCCTCATTGCCAAGCAGCTACCAGAAGTTGTTCCAGGAATATTATAAACTGGCTGGTTTCGAGACCTCGATGGGCATGATGGTGGAGCAAGTTCTTTCGTTGCTTTCTGGTGAAAACGACAAGCACAATAAGCAGTTGATGAAATACTTCAAGGATGGTATGTGGGTGTTGCTGATGGACGGTGGTTACCCGACGGTGACGGAGGATGACCTCAAGTCTTTGGTGAATTTCTACAAATCCCCAGCTGGCAAGAAAATCTCCGAAATCAACACTGAAGTCCTTCGCGGGGCGGTCAAGTTCGGCGTGTCAGAGGCCATGAAGTTCCAAATGACGAATAAAAACTGGAATAATGATCTGGGCAAGGACGATGCGGACTCTGAGGAGACTATAGAGTATGATCCAGTTGAAATGGGGGATGAGCCAGTTCCGCCAGTTGAAGTGGGAGAATGATCGGACTCGTTTGGGACTCCTTGCGGTCGAATGCAGGAAGAGGATAGAGACGAAAATGAAAAGATATGGGCAAATGTGTTTGTTGGTTCAAAAAAAATGTCTATATTCGCGTTCCCTTTTAGGGATAGTAATTAATTAATATTTAGTTTTATGTTAAATCAGTACGAGACCGTTTTCATCTTGACTCCCGTTTTATCTGACAATCAGATGAAGGAAACGGCAGAAAAATTCAAAGGCGTTTTGACGGACGCCGGTGCTGAGATTATCAGCGAGGAGCAATGGGGCCTTCGCCATTTGGCTTACCCTATTGAAGGCAAGACTACTGGATTCTATTGCTTGATAGAGTTCAAGGCAGAGCCTAGCACGATCGATCTTTTGGAGACCCAATATCGTCGTGACGAGAAAGTAATCCGCTTCCTTACCACAAAACTCGACAAATATGCAGTTGAGTATGCGGCAAAAAGAAGAAGTTTAAAATCT
Source organism: Paludibacteraceae bacterium (assembly GCA_017527905.1). Lineage (GTDB taxonomy): Bacteria > Bacteroidota > Bacteroidia > Bacteroidales > Paludibacteraceae > UBA1181. The sequence continues at coordinate 38,056 of JAFXPK010000040.1, read as the reverse complement.
AACAAAGAGAAGGAGGCTTAAAAATGGCAGCACAAAATTCATCAGAAATCAGATATCTAACTCCTCCGACGGTGGATGTTAAGAAGAAGAAGTATTGCCGTTTCAAAAAGAGCGGTATCAAGTATATCGACTATAAGGACCCTGAGTTCTTGAAGAAGTTCTTGAACGAGCAAGGTAAGATTTTGCCTCGCCGCCTTACCGGAACTTCTTTGAAGTACCAAAGAAAGGTCGCTCAAGCAGTGAAAAGAGCTCGTCACTTGGCGTTGCTTCCATTTGTAACCGATTTGATGAAATAAAAAAAGGAGGAACGAACAATGGAAATCATTTTATTGCAAGACGTACAAAACTTGGGTTACAAGGACGATGTTGTGAAGGTAAAGAACGGTTATGGCCGTAACTACCTCATTCCTCAAGGTAAAGCAATCTTGGCTACTCCATCTGCCAAGAAACAATTGGAAGAGAACTTGAAACAACGTGCTCACAAGCTGGCTAAGATCAAGGCTGACGCTGAGGAATTGGCTGCTAAGCTGAACGGTGTTTCTTTGCAAATCGGTGCGAAGACCAGTGCTACTGGTACTATCTTCGGTTCTGTTAACAACATCCAAATCGCTGAGGCTTTGGCTAAGAAGGGATTCGATGTGGACAGAAAGATTATCTTCATCAACGACAATGTGAAGGAGCTTGGTTCTTACAAAGCTACCATCAAACTTCACAAAGAGGTTTCTGCCGAAATCAATTTCGAGGTTGTTGCTGAATAATCCGTGATTCGATATTAAGCTATGCGGGGACGAATTTTTTTCGTCCCCGTTTTTTTGTTTTTTTGGCTTTACTAATTGAATCCGTTTTTTTATATTTGTGGAGTATGACATAGAAGATAGTAATGTTATGAAAAGGATATTGTTATTTTTGATAACCGCATTGTTGTCGTCCGCTACGGTGTTCTCTATCAATGAGATAGATTCGAAGGGACGCAAGCAGGGCGTATGGAAGAAACCATACGGGAATGGTTACTTCATGTATGAGGGCGAGTTCAAAGACGACCTTCCTGTCGGCACGTTCAAAAGGTATTACGAGGATGGCGTGCTGAAATCCATTCAACAGTATGGCCAAAACGAGACTTCCGCTATCGTCATTTACGAGAATGACGGTTTGACAAAAGCCGCCCAAGGTGCTTATATCGGCAAGGAGAAAGAGGGAGAATGGATCTACTACGTGGGCGGAAAGGTCTCTTTGATCGAACATTACCAAAAGGGCGTCCTCGTGGATACCATGAAGTCATTCGCCAAGACGGGCGAACTGATCGAAACGACTCCATACAAGAACGGTAAGGTGAACGGTGTGAAGACTTGCTACCTCCAGGATGGCAAACTCTATTCGGAATCACCCTATAAGATGGGGGTCGAGGATGGAATGTATAAACTCTACGAAGGCCATGATTTCCCTGTCATCGAGGGCTTGTACGTCCAGGGGAAACGCCATGGTAATTGGCTCGTGAAGGACGATGCCGGCAATGTGAAGGATACCTTGAAGTACGACATGGGCGTGCTGCTCAACAACAAGGAACTGAACCGGGAATATGCCGCTGAAGCAGCTGAGAATGAGAAGAATGAGGGTAAGATACCGGAACCTGACCAGATGATCAACGCTGCGGGTAAGTAAGCGTTCCATCCGTCATGGTTTGACTACCTTATGCGGCGGGGTCGTGTGGCCTCGTCGCTTTTTGTTTTCCGACGTGCCCGTCGCACCGCTGGCACGGGGGGGAAAAGACGTGGATTGATTGTGGTTAAAAATGGTGAAAAAGTTTTTCATCGTGCGTATATTTTGGCGCTTGTCGCACTCCCTTTGCGCTTTTTTCGTATCTTTGCCAAAAACGATAATATTTTGAGTTATGAAGATTGCGTTAATTGGTTACGGGAAGATGGGCCATATCATCGAACGTATTGCGAAAGAGAGAGGTCATGAGATCGTTTCCACTATAGATATCGACAACTTGCAGGATTTCGAGTCCGCCGCTTTTAAGAGCGCGGATGTCGCCATAGAGTTCACTCGTCCGGAGACGGCTTTGGAGAATGTGAGGAAGTGTTTCGCCGCCAATGTGCCGGTGGTTTGTGGCACGACGGGCTGGAATGCCGCCGCCTTGAAGGATGAGGTGGAGAAGAACGGGAAAACCCTTTTCTGGTCCTCCAATTACAGCATCGGTGTCTATGTGTTCAACGCTATCAGTAAAAAACTGGCTCAAATCATGAACCAGTTCCCTAACTATAATGTGGAGATGACGGAGGTTCACCACATCCATAAGTTGGACGCTCCGAGCGGTACCGCCATCACTTTGGCGGAGGGTATCCTCAGCAACTTGGACCGCAAGACAGCATGGACTAAGGAGGTGGAGAACAAACCGACTGACCTTGCCATCAAATCTATCCGCGAGGGAGAAGTGCCGGGTATCCATACCATCCGGTATGAGTCTGAGGTGGATAGCATTACGATGACGCATGACGCGAAGAGCCGCGAGGGATTCGCCCTCGGCGCAGTGGTGGCCGCAGAGTTCACCGCAGGCAAGAAGGGCTTCTTCGGAATGTCGGACATGTTCAAGTTTTAAGGGAAAGGAATGATGCTATATGGCAAAGGAGAGTAAAACAAAGAATATGACTTTTATGGATCGTGTCCGCTCGGCGAGCACGAAACAATGGATTAAGTTCGGTCTGGTCATGCTCCTGATCCTCGGTTTCTTGGTGTGGTCGGGCGCTTGGTGGCTGTTGCTGCTGATTCCTTTCGCATTGGATATCTATATCACGAAGTATGTGCCATGGGGCGGTTGGAAGGAGTCGAAGAACCCTATCCTGAAGTGGATCGCTGGATGGGTGGACGCAATCGGTTTCGCTCTCATCGCGGTCTATATCGTCAATTTGTTCATCTTCCAGAACTACAAGATCCCTTCTCCTTCTTTGGAGAAGACCTTGAGGGTGGGGGATTTCCTTTTTGTCAGCAAAATGAGTTATGGGCCTCGTTGCCCGATGACGCCGCTTTCGTTTCCTTTGGCGCAACATACGCTTCCTGGTTTCAATGTCAAGTCATATATCGAGACCCCGCAGTGGGAGTACAAGCGTCTGAAAGGCTTTGGCTCTGTGCAACGTGGCGACATCGTCGTATTCAACTTCCCTGCCGGTGATACGGTGGCCTTGAATAGACAGAATGTGGATTACTACTCCATGGTGCATGAGTATGGCCGGGATATGCTGTGGAAAAGCAAACATTTGTTCGGTGACATCGTCGCCCGTCCGGTTGACCGACGTGAGAACTACGTGAAAAGATGCGTCGGATTGCCTGGCGACACGTTGCAGATCATTGCAGGTGTGGTTTATACGAATGGGGAGGCGGAGAAGGACATCCCTGGCTTGCAGGCCAATTATCTTGTCGAGATCCCAACGACGATTACGCCTAAGTTCTTTGACAAACTGGGTGTGCGCAAGGAGGACCGTACAAAGCTGAATGATTGGAGAAATGGTGATATGATTATCAGAGAACTCGGATATGGGGATTCGACGGGCGCTGTTCCATTCCTTTACCGCCTGCCACTCACCAAGGACGCATTGTCCGAAATGGAGAAGTATCCGGGTGTCGTCTCCGTCAAGAAAGAACCAGCGATCTTTAGCGGTGAGACTTTCCCGTTGTCGATGCAGAAGGATTGGACGAGGGATGACTTCGGACCGATCTGCATCCCGAAGAAGGGTGCCACCGTCAGGTTGGATTTGGCTAATCTGCCGTTGTATGAGCAGATTATCCGTAATTATGAGCTTAATGAATTGAAAGTGGAGAACGGACAGATTTACATCAACGGTGCTGTCGCTGATTCGTACACGTTCAAGATGGATTACTACTGGATGATGGGTGATAACCGTCATAACTCCGCCGATTCTCGGTTCTGGGGTTTCGTGCCTGAGGATCATATCGTCGGAAAACCGATCTTCATCTGGCTGTCTCTTGACGAGGATAAATCGTTCCCTTCCAATATCAGGTGGAGCAGGATGTTCACTAAGGTGCATGCGGATTAATAGGGCCTGCCAGGCTCCCGTATGATCGTTGATCGCATGCACTCCCATTAGTGGTTGGGTCGGTGGCTGCGGATGACCGTGAAAAGGATGGCGTTATCTCCAGTGTGTTGGATAGATTTCAATGGTTTGGTTTTTAATTATTTGGGATTATGATTAGAAAAATATTATTTACTATATCGTTGATCTTCATCTTGCCGTCCGCCTTTTCGGCCGACAAGTACATGAGCGATGAACTCGCCTTCAAGGATGGGGAGAAGGCCACTTACTATATCTATTATAATTTGGGCCCAATATGGATCCATGCGGGCGATGTCCACTTCTCCGCAAAGGAACGGACGGTGAAGAATGAGTCTCTTTTCGATCTGAAGTTGGCGGGCTCCTCGACGAAGTCATTCGACCGTTTCTACTGTATCCGCGATACTTATGCGGTGACGGTGAAGAAAGAGGGGTTGCTCCCTCTCCATTACAGGGAGGTGAAGCATGAGGATAGTTACTTCAGTGATAACCATTACCGGTTCGATTGGAAAGAGGACGATAAGGATTCGAAGGTCTATTTCGAGTTCAACAAGAGGGGCAGGATGTCTTATGACACAATGTCCATTCAGAGGGGCGTCCTCGATTTGATCACCTCCTGCTACCGTATTCGCAGTGTGGATATGACGAAGGTGAAGAAGGGGCAGACAATACCTTTCAAATTGGTGTTGGACAAGGAAATCTATAACCTCACGGTGAAGTATTGCGGTGAGGAGACCATCAAGTTGAAGAATAAGAAAAAATATAAGGCGCTTAAATTTTCCCCGAAACTAGTGACGGGCGGTATCTTCGAGGAGGAGGACGCGATGGCGATATATGTCTCGAACGACGAGAACCATGTGCCATTGTATATCGAGGCTAAAATCAAGGTGGGGTATGTGAAAGTCATGTTGAATGACATACAAAACACGAAGTTCCCGATGTCCTCGTTACTCGCTAAATAGAAAAAACATTCGTACTATTATGGATATTCTAATTATTGACGACGAAAGAAGCATCCGAAACACGTTGAAGGATATTCTGGAGAATGAAGGATATTCGGTCGATGTGGCTGAAGATGGAATACATGGACTTGAAAGACTGAAAGGAGAGAACTTCGACCTCGTGTTTTGCGATGTCAAGATGCCTAAGATGGATGGCATCGAGGTGCTGTCCAATATCAAGAAGGAGAACCCGGACCAGACGGTGGTGATGATTTCGGGACATGGTACCATAGACACGGCTGTCGAGTCGTTGAAGCTGGGTGCCTTCGATTTCATCGAGAAGCCGCTAGACCTGAACCGCCTGCTGGTCTGCGTGCGCAATGGCATGGAACGGAAGAACCTGGTGCAGGAGACCAAGACCTTGAAGAAGAAAATATCCAAGGATGTGGTGATGGTCGGACATTCCCCTGCGATGGAGCATCTCCGTTCGGTCATCGAGCGTGTGGCGGCCTCTAATGCTAAGGTGCTGATTACCGGCGAGAACGGTACGGGTAAGGAGGTGGTGGCTAAGATGCTATACCGCTCCAGCGCCCGGGCGAACTGCCCTTTCGTGGAGGTCAACTGCGCCGCTATTCCGTCGGAACTGATTGAGAGTGAGTTGTTCGGACACGAAAAAGGCTCCTTCACCTCTGCCGTGAAACAGCGGATCGGTAAGTTTGAGCAGGCCAACGGAGGAACGCTCTTCCTGGACGAGATCGGTGACATGAGCCTCTCCGCCCAAACCAAGGTGCTGCGTGCCTTGCAGGAGAACGAGATCACCCGTGTGGGAAGCGATAAGAGCCTGAAGGTGGATGTGCGTGTCTTCGCTGCGACGAATAAGAACCTGATGGAGGAGATCCAGAAGGGCAACTTCAGGGAGGATTTGTACCACCGTCTGGGTGTCATCCTCATCCATGTGCCGCCTCTTCGTGAGCGCTTGGAGGATATCCCTGAACTGATCGATTATTTCTCGGGGATCATATGCGACGAGCAGGGTATTCCGACGAAGACCTTCTCGGGCGAGGCGAAGGAGGAGATGAAGAAGTTCCGCTGGGGTGGTAACATCCGTGAGCTGAGAAATGCGGTGGAACGTATGGTTATTTTGTGTGGAAATGAGATTACGGCGGACGATGTGAAGCAGTACGCTTCCCCGTCTTACCTTTGATTCGATAAATTGTTAGTGACATGGCAAATGTAGTGGAAACGCCTTTGATGAAGCAGTACCTGGAATTCAAGGCGATGCATCCTGATGCGATCCTGCTGTTCCGTGTGGGTGATTTTTATGAGACGTTTTTGCAAGATGCGGTGATGGCTTCCGAAATCTTGGGAATCACGCTGACCAAGCGTGCGAACGGTGCGGCCCAGTCGGTCGAACTGGCCGGTTTCCCCCATCATGCGTTGGATACTTATTTGCCGAAATTGGTGCGCGCGGGTAAGCGTGTGGCCATCTGCGACCAGCTGGAGGATCCTAAGCTGACCAAGAAGCTGGTGAAGCGTGGCATCACGGAGCTGGTGACGCCGGGTGTCGCTGTCAATGATAATATATTGGACCACAAGGAGAACAACTTCCTTGCTGCGGTCCATTTTGAGAAGAAAATGGCGGGTGTCGCCTTCCTGGATATCTCCACGGGCGAGTTCCTGACGGCTCAGGGCACCTGCGAATATGTGGATAAACTGCTGAACGGTATCATGCCGAAGGAGGTCCTCTTCGAGCGGACCAAAAGAGCGGAGTTCGAGGAGAACTTCGGCTCACGCTTCTTCACCTACGAACTGGAGGACTGGATCTTCACCTCCGAGGCTGCCCACGATAGACTCCTGAAACATTTCGAGACGAAGAACCTGAAGGGCTTCGGCGTGGAGAACTTGAAGCTGGGTATCGTGGCTTCCGGAGCCATCCTCCATTACCTGGACATGACCCAGCATACGCAGATCAGCCATATCACCCATTTGTCCCGTATCGAGGAGGACAAGTACGTGTGGCTGGACCAGTTCACCATCCGCAACTTGGAACTTTATGGCACGATGCATGAGGGCGGTAAGACGCTTGTTAATATCATCGACCGTACTATCACCCCGATGGGTGCCCGCCTGCTGAAGCGTTGGGTGGCCTTCCCGTTGAAGGATGTGAAGCCGATTGAGGAGCGCCTCAATATCGTGGACGAGTTTTTTAGAAGTCCGGATTTGAAGGAGACGCTTGATGTGAACATGTCGGTCATCGGCGACTTGGAGCGTGTGATCTCCAAGGTGGCGGTGGGGCGCGTCACTCCTCGCGAGGTGGTGCAGCTGAAGGTGGCTTTGGGTGCTATCCTGCCGATTAAGGAGGCTTGTCTGGCGAGCGACAACGATGGGTTGCGGCGCATCGGCGAACAGTTGAACCCGTGCCCGAACATCCGTGAGAAAATAGAGCGTACCATCACGATGGATCCGCCGAACATGCTGAACCGTGGCGGTGTGATCGCGAACGGTGTATCCGCCGAACTGGATGATCTACGTAACATCTCCCACTCGGGGAAGGATTACCTCTTGCAGTTGCAGCAGCGTGAGTCTGAACGCACGGGCATCCCGAGCCTGAAGGTGAGCTACAATAATGTCTTTGGCTACTATATCGAGGTGCGCAACACGCACAAGGACAAGGTGCCGGAGGATTGGATTCGCAAGCAGACTTTGACGGCGGCGGAGCGTTACATCACGCAGGAGCTGAAGGAGTACGAGGAGAAGATCTTAGGCGCGGAGGAGAAGATATTGTCTCTGGAAACACAGATATTCAACGAGTTGGTACTTGAACTGACAGAGTATATTCCTGCTATTCAGGTCAATTCGAACCTTGTGGCGAAGCTGGATGTGCTGATGTCCTTCGCGAAGACGTCGGAGGAGAACCATTATGTGCGTCCGGCGGTTAACGATAGTGATGTGATAGATATCAAGCAGGGTCGTCACCCTGTCATCGAGCGGCAGCTTCCAATCGGAGAGCAATATGTGGCGAATGATTTGACGCTCGATTCGCAGTCCCAGCAGATCATCATGATCACGGGTCCTAACATGGCGGGTAAGTCCGCCTTGTTGAGGCAGACCGCTTTGATTGTGCTGATGGCACAGATAGGTTGTTTCGTGCCTGCGGACGCTGCGTCGATTGGTGTGGTCGATAAGATCTTCACGAGGGTGGGGGCGTCCGACAACATCTCTATGGGCGAGTCTACCTTCATGGTTGAGATGAACGAGGCGGCGAGCATCATCAACAACCTTTCGCAGAAGAGTTTGGTGCTCTTCGACGAGTTGGGTAGGGGAACCAGCACGTACGACGGTATCTCCATCGCCTGGTCCATCGTGGAGTATATCCACGAGCATCCGAAGGCGAAGGCGAAGACCCTTTTCGCCACGCACTACCATGAGCTGAATGAGATGGAGAAGCTCTTCCCGAGAATCAAGAATTACAACGTCTCCGTGAAGGAGGTGGATGGAAAAGTGATCTTCTTGCGTAAGCTGGTGAGGGGTAGTAGCGAGCATAGTTTCGGTATTCATGTGGCGAAATTGGCAGGATTGCCGAATAAGGTGGTCAACCGTGCTAATGAAATTCTGGAGCAGTTGGAGGTGGGCAATTCCAAGAATCCTATCACTGATGGTTCCAAGCCAGCGAAGAAAAAGCCTGAGGCAGTGCAACTTAGCTTGTTCCAATTGGACGACCCGATTTTGGAGGCGGTCCGTGATGAGATCAATCATTTGGACATAAATAACCTCACGCCGATAGAAGCATTAAATAAATTGAACGAAATTAAAAAAATTGTTGGAGGGAAATAAAATTATTATTATCTTTGCAACGCAAAAAAGGAAAGGGAGAGACCTTTCTGGAATGTTGAAATAGAAATGCGAAAATAGCTCAGTTGGTAGAGCACGACCTTGCCCCCTGGTAATAGGGAACGGTTCCGACCTTGGCAAGGAGAGTTGCGGCGCTGATGGGAAGCGAGAGTAGCGAGAAAATGCGAAAATAGCTCAGTTGGTAGAGCACGACCTTGCCCCCTGGTAATAGGGAACGGTTTCGACCTTGGCAAGGAGAGTTGCGGCACTGATGGGAAGCGAGAGTAGCGAGATAATGCGAAAATAGCTCAGTTGGTAGAGCACGACCTTGCCAAGGTCGGGGTCGCGGGTTCGAGTCCCGTTTTTCGCTCTAAGGATGCCGCAGTGGTGGAATGGTAGACACGAAGGACTTAAAATCCTTTGAACAGAAATGTTCGTGCGGGTTCAAGTCCCGCCTGCGGTACTTTTCCGTAGGGAGGACAGAAGAATAAAAGGACGCTGGAAGGCGTCCTTTTTTGTTTTGTGGAGGTGGGTGTGATTTGTTTGTGTGTGCCATGGCCATGCCAAGGTCGGGGTTGCGGGTTCGAGTCCCGGGCGTTGTATCTCCAATTCATGTCTCGTTTGCCCTTGCAGGGCGATTTTGAACCTCCGTTCGTTTCCCCAGGGGGTGCGTGTCGTTACTGACGACACGCCTTCGTTTTTTGGGTTGTCACAATGCCTAATATTATTTTGCTTCGCCCCCTTGAGCTGGTTTGCTCGTGACCGCACGGATTGCCATGCCTTGTTTCCTTGGCCCGTTATTCATGTTCTGGTTGTGGGTCAACATCCTGACGAAGTAAGCGTCCAGTCCGTTGTCTGCCTTTTGCGTAGCGGTCCAAAAGGCGCTAGAGTTATTGAGGAACGTGGTGCCATTGTAGTATCCTGAGAAAGAGAAGAGGATGGTGTTGCCGTTGGTCTTTGAGACACCCTTTTTCATGTCAATCCCTTTGCCCTTGTAGTCCTTCACCCATTCCCAATTGCAACCGTTTATCAGTTCTTCCCACTCTTCCTTGGTTGGGGTTCTCCATGTGCCGTTCCATAGGGTTGTGGCTGCGTCGTCGGCTGGTTCGAGCAACTGCTTGTTGTCAACTTCGCCTTTCCTCTCGTGGGAGCAATATTTTGTCATCTTGATCTTTGACTCGGCCTCACCGTTGCCCCATTTGTAGTTGTTCCATTCGAAGTTGGTCTTCGCTTCGGTCTCTCCCCATGCGAAATAGCTGCCGTTCTCTTCCGGTATGTTGGCGCCTAGATTACACGTCGCCCACATCGTTCCGCTCGGCAATCCGAGATCCACGTAATTGTGTCCTTCTACTTGACCACTAACACTTTCTGAGGATGATGTACATCCTGTTCCTAATAATGCCATAGCAGACATTATCGCCGCAAAAAATAATTTTTTCATATTATCTGTTCTTTTTTTAAGTATAGGCAAATGTACATCGAAAATTTACGATTTCCAAATTTGTGTAAATATTTCGTCAATTAGATGTGGAATGTATTTATACTTAAGCACTATGAATTGAGAATTGTGAACTTTCGCATGAAAAAAAGGCTGCGACTACACCTGTTCGTGTGACGTCGCAGCCTTTATCAGAGGTGGTCAAATACTGTTAGTATACAACGAATTTGGCCTTTTGCCCATTGAGCTCTATGACATAGATGGCTTGGCGAGGAAGCGGTATCTGCGTCACATCCTTGGCGACGCCTCCCGCAACGAGAGAACCACGCACATCATAGATGCGGTAAGGAGAATCGACGGATGCATGGATAAAGAGAGACCCGTCGGATGTCCAGATGCGCAACCCGTCATTTCCGATCGATGAGAGGCCTGTACTTTGGACGTATAGGCCCGTCACGGTAATGTTCTCGGCCGGCATTGTCTCCGGCAATCCTACCCATCCATCAAATGTATAGCCCTTCTTCGCAGGCCCGGCTATCGGGGTAATCGTGTCACCGAAGGCGATGGTATCTTTCTGATAAACCTTGTCATCCACCTTGTAGGTGAGGACATAATCATTCACGGTGAAGAGTGCGTTAAAGGTGAGATCATAGTCCGGCATTGTTGTTGGCGTGCCTTTCTTTCCTACCCATCCTTTAAAAGTATAACCGGTCTTCTTAGGCGCAGGAATGCTTTCGTGCGTGATAGGGGTGCCACTGGCCAACGTATCCCTCATATACAATTCACCATCCACCATATAGGTGATGACAAACCCATCCTTTTGCCACAAAGCGGTACACGTATACGGGACGTTGAAGAAATCCTCCTGATTGATCGTCAAGGTGGAGAGCGTGTCAAGTCTCGTGATCGATCCACCCTCTTGGGAGACTTCCCAACCAACGAAAATGTAGTTCTCCTTTACAGGTTCGCTAATCGTTAGTGGACAATCCCTGAACTCAAATTCTTCCACACCTTTCTTTCCATCTTTCCATGCGCCACCATCCAGATTGTAGATGATGCTTGATTTGTAGTAGGTGAACACACCTGTGGACTTGTCGGGGTCATCCACACGCGCTGCCAAACGGTAATCGTTAAAGTCACTAACTTTCGACCCGTAGCCTCCAACTAAGGCGTCACATCCGTCGAACATGCCTTGATATGCAATCGCCATCGGCACATCATCCCCCACGATGATTTTTTTCAAGGAGGAACAACCGGCAAATGCACCGTTAAAGGTATTGCATGGATTGACTGAACGGTTGAATCTGAGAGTGGACAAATCGATATATTCAAGATCTTTGCATCCATAGAACGTATAATTCATAACGCTGATCTCGAGATTCTCAAGTCCCTTGATACGCTTCAGTCGTTCGAATCCATAGAACCAATAATCTAATGGGAATCCGTTGTCTATATTCGCATAGCTTTCTAAATAAGCGAAGGTCGGATCGATTATGATCGTGTCTACAAACGAACGGGTGTCTTTCCAAGGCACAGTATCGCTGTTATTGAACATGATGGAATTAAATGTGACCGCATTCTTCGGAATATTTGAGCCTTGGTAAAGCGTCAACGTGTGTGCGCTTGAATCCGCCACATAATACCGAACGAGTTCATCGGTTAAATACCCAGGTTTTCCACCTTCCCCATCTACGTGTGCATAGGCTGAATCTATGCGCATGTGGCTTATTGAGTCATAATGTATGGCTGCATTATATTTCGTGCCTAATTTGCCGACTAGATTTGTACATTCATCAAAAATATAATTGCCCGTTTCCAAGGAGGTTGTGCTCCACTTGTCATCAACTACAATATGCTTCAAATTGGTGCACCCAGCGAACATACAGTTCATGTCGGTTACATTCTTGGTGTCAACCTGCCGCAGATCGATGATGGCAATTTTTTCACAGGCGGAAAACATATAGCTCATGTCCTTCAGCGTGGCCGTCGTATGGACTATTTGGGTCATGTACGTAAGGCTTTTGCAACTTCCGAACATGTTACTCATGGTTGTCACGTTCTTGGTGTTTAAACTATGCTTTATGGATGCTAGTTTTCTACAGTCCGCGAACATGGCGGACATGTCTGTCACTTCGGATGTTTCAAGGTTTTTGATATCAATCTCCGTAAGCGATTGGCATCCAAAGAACATGCCGCTCATGTTAGTGACTTTCCTTGTGTCGAACTCTTTCAGGTCAATTGATTCCAGGGAAGCCATTGAGTGGAACATGTGATTCATGTCGGTCACGTTGCTCGTGTTGAAGGAGCTTAAATCCAGAGAGGTGAGGCGTAGGCAATCGGCGAACATGCTGCTCATGTCGGTCACGTTATTCGTCTTGAATGAGCGAAGGTACAATGATCGGAGTTTATAGCATCCGTTGAACATGCCGCTCATGTCGGTCACATAGTCCGTCTTAAATGAACCAAGATACAATGAATCGAGGCTGCAACATTCATTGAACATCCGACTCATGTCGGTCACGTTGTCCGTAACCAAATTATCCAATCCTTCAATCTTCCTAATTCCCTTGAATCCATCGAACATATTCTTTAATGTATACGGCTTAAAAGCCTTCATGGAAGGATCGATAACAACCAACGTGTCCTTTTCAGGATAAAGTTTGCCTCCGGACAGGTCTGGATTCACTTTGCTCTGCCAGAAGTATTCTATGCCTTCGTTGCCATTCTGGCGCAGGATGTATGAATTATCGGGTGCGATACCATAACGGAAAGTGAGGATATTTCCTTCCTGTTCGACATAAACTTGTCGTCCGTAAGAAAGATAGCCCGGATTTCCTTCCCCCTCATCGATGCGGGCGTAGGATTTATCTTTGTGATTAGGGTCGAAGGCTGTGCCTTTTTCTCCAACCAATGAGACGCACCCATTGAACATGTTATCGTCTGCGACAATCGAGTCCGTCCGCCAACAATCACTTACGAAAATGGTCGTCAAGGAAGAGTCATTGTGGAACATGTATTCCATATCGGTCACTTTGCGGGTGTCGAAACTGGATAGATCCAGTGTGTCCAGACTCTTACAATTGATAAACATACCGTTCATGGAGGTGATGTTTTGGGTGTTAAAACTTGTCAAATTCAAGTTGGCGCATTTGTTACAGTCCCTAAACATGTATATCATATCCGTAACGTTACTGGTGTTGAATGAACTCAGATCCAACGAACGGAGGGAGTGACAATCGCAGAACATCTGAACCATGCTCGTTACATTACGTGTGTCAAACGAACTCACATCCAATGATTCAATTGAACCGCAGTTCAAGAACATGCCCTTCATGCTGGTGACCTGACTGGTGCGGAAATGACTTAAATCTAATGAAACGAGGGAGGAACATCCCCTGAACATGCTAGCCATGCTTCTGACAGAATCCGTCACCAGATTCTCCATCCCTTCAATCGTTTTTATCCGGGAAAAGCCGTTGAACCAATTGGCGAGGGATGTCGGACGATAGGTTTTCATCGATGGATCAATCACAATGTTTGTCACTTTCGCGTTGTCAATCGTGTCTTGATTGAGAATCCATTTCCCTTTGTTAAACTTATGCGCATTAGGTGCGTCGACACCGTAGCACAACCTTAAGGCAAGTGAGTCAACACGGCCCGATACATCATAATGAATGTCGTACGGTATGGCATACGGCTTAAGGTCATCCCTTGACGTGAAATAGCCCGGATCATCCTCTCCGCCATCAACGTGCGCATAGATGCTACCGGCCCCCTTAAAGGTTGTTCCTTTACCTCCAACTAAGTTTGTACACCCCGCGAACTGGTCCGGGGAAGTAGAGTCATTCGCAAAGTGAGACTTATCCCAAGTGTAGTTGACAATAATGGTACGCAATTTTTTAGTAGTACCTCCTTCTGATCCAAACACCCTCCACGCATCTTTCACCATGTTAATGTTTATACTTCTGACATCCAGCACTTCTATATCCAGCATGGTATGGAACATTCCGGATATGGATCTCAGTCTCGCCGTATTAAGCCCTTTGATGTTCAATGATTTAAGGTGTAGACATCCGGCAAACATATAGTTCATGTTGGTCACCATGGTTGCGTCGAAGTAACCAATATTCAACGAATCTAAAAAGGCACATCCCTCAAACATGGATTCCATGCTAGTTACATCTCTCGTATTCAAATTCTCCAACCCCTCGATTGATTTTGCATGTAAATGATAAAACCATCCCGCAATAGTGATAGGACGGTAGAATCTGAGCGACTGGTCAATAACCACCTTTTCTGTCACCTGATGTCCGTTCAGGTATGTATCACCAGACTTCCAGCAACTTTTAGGTATATTTGAACTCGGATCTGCTTCCCACGCTACCTCCCAAATGTAGCCGGAAGGCAATTCCGGAGCGTAGGTGTAGGTCCCCTCGCCAGGGTCCTCCCCATACTTCAAAGTGAAGGTGGATTCACTCTCGTTGTATACTCCGTAAACTACTTCGGCAGCTGCGGCCGACTGATACGAAAAGAACAACAGGGGAAAGAGCATGGACAACACCTGCCATCCCTTCCGTCGCAGACCATGACTTATGCAAGGCCATTGGAATTTTTTGGTAAAAATTTCACACATAAGCATAACAATATATTATTAACAACCAATATCATAGGCCCATTGAGCCCATGCGTTCATATCAAATAGCACTTTGTTGATTTATACACACCATGAATGTAAAAACGTAGTATATAATTATTACAAATATATGTTTTTTCTGAAAAAACGCAACATAATTATCGGGAAAATAAGTAAAATAAACGAGGAGTTGATATTTTTACATAGTAGAAGGGGCTATACTTTCCGTTTCCCAGAAATAGTAAATCGTAAATAGCTAAATAGTAAATGATTGTGGAATATCCGACACGGAAAAGCCATCGTGGTAAAAGGAACGTATTTCCCTTGTTTGGGGGAAGCATGATGACCTACCGATAAATGATGAGGGTGCGTCAACAGCTATCTTTTGATGCACCCTCGCTTGTTCTTTTTATTCGTCTCCGTCCGATAGACGGGTACTTACAATATCTCCAACTCCTCCGCCTGTGCGATGCGTTCGCAGTAGAAACATTTGAGGAGCGCCTTGCTCTTGTCGATGGTCCTGAATTTGGAGAGCATAGGCTCGTTGTTGGTGATGCACTTCGGGTTGCGGCATTTGGCCGTGCCGATGATCTCGTCAGGCAATTGCAGCTCCATCTTCTTGCTCACCTCGTAGTCCTTGATGATGTTGATCTTCGCGGAGGGGGCGGTGATGGCGATCTTGTTCACCTCCGCCTGGGTGAAGTATTTGTCGGCCACCTTGATGATGGCTTTCTTCCCGAGGCGTTTGCTCTCCAGGTTGTAGCCGAAGGTGACTTGGTTCGGAAGATGCTCCAAACCGAGGATGGAGATGACCTTGAACAGTTTCTCCGACGGTATGTGGTCGATGACGGTCCCGTTCTTCAGGGCGGCGACCTTCAACTCTTTTGTTCCTTTTTCTTTTTCCATGTTGCTCATTATTGAATGATTAAAGGCCTAACAAATCACAGATGACCGCCTGGCGCGCGAAGACACCGTTGCGGGCTTGCTCGAAGTAGTACGCTTTCTCGTTGTTGTCCACGTCCTGGTCTATCTCGTTCACCCTTGGGAGAGGGTGGAGAATGCGCATGTTCGGTTTGGTGTTTTCCAGCATCTTGTTGCGCAGGGTATAGACGTCCTTCACGCGCTCATACTCGAAGAGGTCGGTGAAGCGTTCCTTCTGCACGCGGGTCATGTAGAGGATGTCCGCATCCGCGATGTTCGCCTCGTTCAGTTCCGCATGTTCCTCGAATTTGATGTTGTGTTCTTTGCAGAACAGTTTGTACTCCTCCGGCATCTCCAGCTCCTTAGGGGCGATGAAGGAGAAGGTCGGGTTGAAGTGGTACATGGCCATGATCAGCGAGTGGACGGTGCGTCCGTACTTCAGGTCGCCCACCATGCAGATCTTCAGGTTCTCCAGCTTGCCCTGCGTCTTCTTGATGGAGTAGAGGTCGAGCATGGTCTGGGTAGGGTGTTGGTTGGCACCGTCGCCGGCGTTGATGATCGGTACGCGGGAGACCTCCGAAGCATAGCGTGCGGCGCCCTCGATCGGGTTACGCATGACGATGAGGTCTGCATAGTTGCTCACCATGATGATCGTGTCCTTGAGCGTTTCGCCCTTGGTGCCGCTGGTGGTAGCCTTGTCGGCGAATCCGATGATGCGTCCGCCCAGACGGTTCACCGCCGTCTCGAAACTCAGTCTTGTGCGGGTAGATGGTTCGAAGAAAAGGGTGGCCACCACCTTCCCGTCAAGGATTTTCTGGTTCGGGTTCTTTTCGAACTCCGCCGCCTTCTCCAGGATCTGAAGGATCTTCTCCTTCGAGTAGTCCGTAATGGATACTAAACTTTTTATAGCCATAGCAGTTATGTTTTTTCAAAAAAAAACCAATGCGAACCGAATCGCATTGGTTTTTCCTAAGTTTTCTATGAATGTTTTTTCACTTTCATATTGTCATGTATCTAACATCGCAAAGGTAGTGAAAAAAACGATTTTGTCACAAGAAAATCATTTGTTTTTATGCACCCGTTAAAGGATGTGGATAGCCACGGTGAGACCAGCCATCACGATGGATACCATGCTCATCAGCTTGATGAGGATGTTCAGGGATGGACCGGACGTATCCTTGAATGGGTCGCCGACCGTGTCGCCCACGACGGTAGCCTTGTGGCAGTCAGAGCCTTTTCCTCCGAAATTGCCTTCCTCCACATATTTCTTCGCATTGTCCCATGCGCCACCGGCGTTCGCCATGAAGACGGCGAGCACGAAACCGCTACTCAATCCTCCGATGAGCAGACCGAGGACACCGGCCACGCCAAGGATCACACCCGTTACGATTGGAACGATGATCGCCATCAGGGCTGGCAACATCATCTCACGCTGCGCACCCTTCGTGGAGATAGCCACGCAACGCGCGTAATCCGGATCTGCCTTGCCTTCGAGGATGCCTGAGATCTCGCTGAACTGGCGGCGAACCTCCTCCACCATCTTCTGAGCAGCACGTCCCACAGCGTTCATCGTCAATCCGCAGAAGACGAAAGCCATCATGGCGCCGATGAACACACCCACCAACACGATAGGGTTCATCAGGTTCACGTTATAGGCGTTCATGAAGTCAACCAATGAAGCTTGAGCAGCGTCGATACCGTTCGGCAATGCCTCGCCGGTACGGATCAGCGCCATCTTGATCTCTTCCACGTAGGAAGCCAACAGCGCCAAGGCCGTCAGTGCGGCGGAACCAATGGCGAAGCCCTTACCCGTGGCGGCTGTCGTGTTTCCGAGAGCGTCGAGGGCGTCGGTACGTTTGCGGACCTCTGGTTCGAGGCTACTCATCTCAGCGTTACCACCCGCGTTGTCGGCGATTGGACCGTAAGCGTCGGTGGCCAATGTGATACCCAATGTGGAGAGCATACCCACGGCGGCGATACCGATGCCATACAAGCCGAGGCTCAGATTCTCAGGCGTGAATGCCACGTTGAATCCGTTCGCGCACAAGTAGGAAAGGATGATGGCCACACCCACCGTTACGACAGGGATAGCCGTTGAAAGCATACCGAGGCCGAGACCGGAGATGATCACCGTGGCAGGACCCGTCTGTGAACTCTCTGAAACCTTCTGCGTAGGGCGATAGCTCTGTGAGGTATAATATTCAGTTGCCTTACCGATGATCACACCGGCGAACAGACCCACCACAACCGACAGGGACATTTGCCACCACTGACTCGTTTCGGTGCCGAACAACCATGCGAAGATGCAGAATGCGGCAACAGCGATCAGCACGGCGGCTGTGTTGGTTCCACGGCTCAATGCGGCCAGCAATTGTTTCATGCCCGCATCCTCTTTAGTCTTCACCAAGAAGATACCCATGATGGACAATGCCACACCGACTGCGGCGATCATGGAAGGAGCGAGCACCGCCTTCAGCTGCATGCCCTCAACGGCTGAGCTGGCGAATGCGGAAGCACCCAAGGCCATTGTCGCCAGGATGGAGCCTGCGTATGATTCATAGAGGTCGGCACCCATACCAGCCACGTCACCCACGTTGTCGCCCACGTTGTCGGCGATTGTGGCAGGGTTACGAGGGTCATCCTCAGGGATATTGTATTCAGTCTTACCCACCAAGTCGGCGCCCACGTCAGCGGCTTTGGTGTAGATACCACCGCCCACACGAGCGAACAACGCCTGCGTGGAAGCACCCATACCGAAGGTCAGCATGGTGGTTGTGATGATGATCAAGTGATTCTCCGCCGGGATGAAGTGGTCGAGGATGAGGAACCACACCGAAACGTCGAGCAATGCGAGGCCGACAACCGTCAGACCCATCACCGCACCCGAACGGAAGGCAACCTGCAAACCGTTGTTCAATGTTTGGCGGGCGGCGTTAGCCGTACGAGCCGAAGCATACGTGGCGGTCTTCATTCCGAAGAAGCCAGCCAAGCCGGAGAAGAAACCTCCGGTGAGGAACGCGAACGGCACCCAACTATTCTGTAAACCGAAGCATGCCATCACGGTGAAGATGACCGCAAGCACGATGAACACGATAATCACCACTTTGTACTGCTGTTTGAGGTACGCCATGGCACCTTTGCGGACATGCGCCGCGATCTTTTGCATCAAGTCGGTTCCTTCGGACTCCTTCAGCATCTGTCTATAGAAGATAAATGCGAAGCCCAGGGCTACCAACGAAGCCGCAAGAACTACATAAATTAAATTTCCCATAAGCGATATAAATTATTAATCAATATTTCTCTACTCTTCAACTTCAACCTCACTCTTCCACCTCACCATCACTCTTCATCACTCGCAACACTCTCACGTCTTATGTCGCCGGTAATTCGTCGTGGGTAATCATTTTTTTCTGCTTTTTAACATAAATTCACTAACACTGCATAGCAAAGTTAAAATTTATTTTGAGAAAAGAATGATACTTGTCGGTATTTTTTTGGGGAAAGTGCGCAGAATTAATTAAGAATTAAAAATTAAGAGTTAAAAGTTAAAAATTTGTAAGTGAAACTCTATAAGTAGAGTTGGCGGGAGATATATCATACGATCTTTACTGCAGAATGTGAGGTGGCTTGGATTACAAGGGAAGTAGCACATGGAAAATTGGAATCCAGTTATAAATGAGGTCACTTTGGGGAATGGTTTTGGGGAAAGTGGGGCAAATAATATACATAAATGTAAAAATATATTAAAATATCTGTTTGAAATTTCAAATGAATTGTTATCTTTACATTTGCAAATTATTTGCCCCTGTTTTCGGCAAGGGAAAACAAAGGGAAAATGGGGGTTCTGAAAGAAAATGAAACAAGGTATGTGCATAAAAGGCAAGATTATGGTGAAACGTTTACTTCAGGTGGAAGGCATTTGTCTGACGGCTGTTTTATTCTCTTTACTGGTTAGTATTCAGTTTGTTAGGGCGGATGGTTCCAAAGATATGTATCCGGCGGATTACTTTGACCGGTATGCTGCTGCGGGTGTCACGGATGAAAATGCGGGAAGCTACAGGGCCTGCTTGATGAGTGGTATCCCCTCAGGGTCCGATCCTAATTTGGCTTCTCCGTTCCCTACGAATGGTACACTGAAGGTGTATGCCAAGGAGGGCGAGCATATCTATATGGCCTCGAGCGCCATGGTGATGAGGAATAATACTACCAAGGAGACCTACGGAAAAATAGTGTGGCGCGCTCCGGATGGAACGACGGGACGTGTCGAGAGTGTCCGCCGGGGTGGCTTGATCGCCAACCGCGCGGAGGAGTTGGCGGGCCCGAACATTAACGGCTCCACCTCCGGCTACGATGCCTATAAGATTACGGTCGGCGCCGGTCAGGAGGGTGTGTGGGAAATCGATTTCATCGGCACGACCACTACGATGAATTTCTCTCCGGAGACGCCTAACCGTCATAAGATCAACGATTGGGTGGAGGATGTTAACCGCCCTTACATCAATGCGTTCGACGTCTCTGTCTCTAATGTGGAAGATAATGCCTTCATCAAAGGACGTGTCTATGCGAACGTCCTGAACCTGATGATGCCTTCCGCCCATAATAACGTTGATTTCTCCTGTCAATGGTACACCACCTTCTATGTCTTGACCAATACGGGTTATCTATATGAGGTGAAGCCTAACGGACAGAACGGACACTTCTCCACTTTCTTCGCGAACAACAAGGGTGTGCAGACGAATCCGCTCGGCTGGATCAGTGACAACTCGGCGTACACTTCCTCCATGGCGGTTCCTTGCTATGGCGGATTCGCTTCTTATAAGAGTACGGATTGCAGTGTCTCTTCCAATAACCGTTTCCAAGATAATAAGGTCTCCACATATGACCCCCGCCGCCCAGACATGGCGCTGACGAGGATCGTGGATGGCGAGGAGAAGACGGTGGATGATATCACGCATAAGATTTTCTTCTGCATACCATCTTTGGACATGCCTGCCTATGCGAAGGCTGTGTACGGTTCTTCGGTGGACAGCACGTGGTTGTTGACGAACCTCAACTCCGAAAACTCACCGCAGATCTCCAACCTCAGTCTGGTGGGCAAGGAGAGTCGTTTGCCAGGCGTGTTGGGCCCTGAAGGTGTGGACATCTTCTTTGAGGCGAATGTTTCCGGTGACTTCCTCATCGAGATGGTCTTCGGGAATGGCTATGCGAATAGGATTCTATCCGGCTATTGTGAGAAGGGTGAGAATGTGATAGATTGGGATGGTTTGGACGGGAACGGCAAGCGTGTGCCTGTCGTGAATGTTTCTTTGGCGGGTAAACTGAAGTCCGCCGAGATCCATTTCCCTTTCTTCGATTTGGAAAACAACAGGAACGGACTGATACTGAACCAACTTAATGCGGAATGGAACGCGGTGGAGCGTGATACGATCTATTGGGACGACTCTTCGTTGAGCGGTGTCGGTTCGTTGGTCTCAGGGGAGGACCCTCTGCAGATGACGGCGGGCACGAACTCTCCTGGACACAGGTGGATATACAATAGAGGAAGCAATAGGGGCGACAAGCGCATCATCGATACGTGGACATTCGCTCAGGGCGCAAGCCGTGGCACGCAGAATCTCTCCGCCTATTCCCGCTATATAGACTTAGGCATCACTTCCGTGGTGGCTGACACTACGGTGGCGCATGTCGGCGAAATCGTTTCGTATACGCTGGAGGTTGTGAATAAGGCAGGCGGAAAGATGGAATACAATGGAGATTCCGTGATTGTGGACTCCGATGCGGATAGTGCGTCGGTGGGTGTGTGGTTCCCTCGGGGAGGCTTCGTCACCACGTCTGTTGAGTTGCTGAATTCGGACGACCCTACTTGTCGGGTGGCGCGTCAACCTTCCAGTTCGGAGTTCGGTCTAGGGTTCATCTCCCTGAAGAATGGCAAACGGGCCACCTTGCGTGTCTCTGGTTATGCCACTTCGTCTTTGGCTCATAATTATATCCAACCAATCGGTTTCATCATGCGTCCGGGCGATTTCTTCGAGGTGGACGCCAAGAACCTTGCGGCGGATGGCATGCCGCTCAATCCATTGAACGAGTATGAGGGCATAGAGAATGATAATGTCATGATGGTGGATGTGCCGATTTTCTTGTTGAACTCGGCTCCTGCATCTGTGGCGAACGACACGGTTGTGCGGGCGGGTAGGAGCGTGACTGGCAACGTCCTGAACAATGATGCGGACGTGGACGGTGACGCTCTTTCTGTGACGGGCGTTATGGTGGATGGCACCATCGGTTCGTTAGGCAATCCGGTGACTATCAAGAAGGATGGCCTTGAGTGTGGTACGTTTGTGCTGAATGCGGACGGTTCCTACACGTTCACGGCGGACGGATCATTCGGTGGCGGAGTTCCTAATATTTATTATAGTATCACTGATGGTTTCACCGGAAATCTTACTTTCCCGGGCGAGGATTTGATTCCTGGCGGGGACACTTCCCGTGTGAACATACAGGTGTTGCCTAATCATCTGCCGACCGTTACACCTACCTCGGTATCCATCAATAAGTCGGGAAATCGGACATGGGTGCCTATCCTTGTCAGTGATGAGGATGATGATCCGCTCACGCTTTCCTTGTCGGGAGATGACGCTTCTTCGTTTGAGGTGCGTGGCGATAGCGTCTTTTATATTGGTTCGGCTGTTGCCTCAGAGACAGTCGCCCATTTCGACCTGACGGTTGACGATGGGGTTCGCACTCCTGTGGTGACCCCTATCTCCGTGACGATAAAGGTGAATCAGACTCCTACGATATCTCCTGATACTGTCAGCGTCTACGCCATGTATAATACGACGCAAAAATACATGTTGCCTGTGGTCCTCAGTGATCCGGATGGTGATGATGTGACCATCAAGGGAGTTTCCGGCGATTCTAAGTCTTATTTCTCCTTCGCTGACGGAAAGATCTATTTTGAAGGAACGGCGGGCTCCATGGGAAATACCAGGAGAACGGGTGTTTGGCCATACAAAATCACGGTGTCTTTGGAGGACGACAAGGGTGCCACCGCATCGTTGCCTTTGATGGTGCGGGTCAATGTGACCCGGGACTCTGTTGCGGAGAGTGCTCCTTACGTTTATGCGGAAGATGACATTTATTATGGCGATTCGCTCTTCGAGGTGTTGACGTATGGTGCGAGATGTGAGGGAACATGGAGCATAAGCGATAGTGTCTTGGGCTTGATTGACACGAATGCGGTATTGCCTGCCGGAAATCACACGTTGGATATGATGTTTACGCCTACCTCTGGGTTGTATCAGACGGCTTCGGTGGTCGCAAGGTTCACCATATTGCCTCGTCCGATCACGTTGGGTTCAGGAAGTGCCGAGAAGGTCTATGATGGAGACGTCCTTTCCGAGCAGACGGTCTCTGTGGTCTCGGGATCTTTTGTGGGCACGGATAGCTTTACCTATAGCAATTTCGCGAATTTGATTAGCGCTGATTCGATTGAGAACACCTTCTCGTATGCTCCGGCGTCGGGAACCTCTCTCTCGAATTATAATATTAGTGTGCAGACTGGCTCGTTGATCGTGCGGCCTCGTCCGATCACGCTTTCCTCGGCTACCGCCACGAAGGTATACGACGGCTCTCCGTTGTCCCAACCTACTGTTACGGTCTCTTCCGGCAGCTTTGTGGGTGTGGATGGGTTCGTCTATTCTAATTTCGCATCCATTACGGAGGCTGGAACCGTGGAAAACACGTTCAATTATGCACCTGCTCCAGGGGTGACGCTTTCTAATTATAATGTCACGGTGGAGTATGGTCAACTGACCGTTGAGCCGTTCGTCTGGACGGGCGATTATGATATCATCTTGTCAAATACTACTTATCTCTATGATGGAAGTGAGCATCGACCTGCCTGCTCGATTAAGGTGGGGGATGGCTTCGTGGACGAGATGTTCTACAGACTTCAGTATGTGAACAATGTCGACGCGGGTGACTCCGCTAAGGTCATCGTATCCCCTAAGGAAAACAGTGGGGTGGTGTTCAATCCGGATAGCGCCTACTTCTCCATCACGAAACGTTCTGTCGTGATCAAGTCCTCTTCTTGCGAACAGGCGTACGACGGTTCTGTGCTCACCTGCCATAGCATCGAGTCCGTTACGGGCGACGGCATGGCGGAGGGCGAGACCTTCACACCGGAATATACCGCTTCCCTACAAAACGTGGGGTCGGTTGATAATGAGTTCTCTGTTGATGTCAATACCCGTAATTATGATGTTACGCTGGTATATGGTTCTTTGACGGTTTCTCCGAAAGTTGTCACGCTGAGTGAGGCTAATGTCACGTTGAGTGACACGTCCTTCGTATACGATGGGGAGGAGCATTGCCCGACGGTCACTATCACTGTGGATGGAATCGTGATGGAGCCTGACCGTGACTATACGGTTGAATGCGCCAACAATGTGCGTGTGGGCAATCATACGGCGGTCGCAAGTGTGAAAAAGGTGACGGGAGGGAACTTTGACTTCAACGATTATGACGCTTCGTTCTCTATCGAGCCTGCCATCGTTAGACTTGCGGATAGGAGTGTCGCTTCGAAGACGTATGACGGTTCGAATGTGGCTACGGTTACGTTGAACGGATTCTCGGGCGTTGTGCAGGGCGAGGATGTGGACGTGGAGGCGAGCGCCTTGTTCGCCGATGCGAATGCGGCTACTGGCAAGGACGTGGAGATAACCTATACGTTGAAGGGGGCGGATAAGGACAACTATCGTCTCGATGTGGATCACGAGACATTCGCTGACGGGGAGATCTCTCCTTTAGAGGTCATCTTGTCATGGAACGGCGGACCATTGTTCCTTTATGATGGTACCTTGAAGCATGTGGACGCGTCTGTCACGAATGCGGTGGGAACGGATCAGGTGAGCGTGCTTACCTACGAGGCTAACGAGTATTCTGAGATCGGTTATTATACGGCTAAGGCGTTGTCATTGAACGATAATAATTATAAACTTCCTGACGATGCGACGTACGATTGGTCCATCCAGCCAGACCTCGTGAAGGCGGATATGACGCTTGAGAATGTGCCATACACCTATGATCAGACCTCTCACGAACCAAGTGTGACCGTGAAGGTGGGCGATGTTGTCCTGACGGATGTGGACTATGTAGTGTCATATGGTAACAATGTGGACGCCGGGGATTCCGCCATGGCGATCGTCTCCAGGAAGGCGGGTAGTATCTATTTCTTCGAAACGGACACGTTGTACTTCTCTATCGCGAAGAGAAACGTCTCTTTCCGCTCCGATTCCTGCAGAAAGATTTACAGTGGCACACCGTTGACTTGCGAGACGGCGACTGTCGTGAATCCGTCAGACATTTTGGAGGGAGATACTTATACGGTGACATTCACGGGTTCTCAGGTCAATGTGGGTGTTAGCGACAACCTTTTCGAGGTTACGTTTGACAAGGACAACTATCAAGTCGACTACCAATATGGACGCTTGACGGTGGAGCCGATGTCTATTGAGATCACACCTTCCGACATCAGTTGGAACGATACGGTGTTTGTCTATGACGGTCAGCCTCATTGCCCGACTGCCGTGATCACGGTGGATGGCCGGGTGCTGAATCCGTCGTCGGATTATATGATTCTCTGTACGGACAATGTGAAGGTGGGTAACGATGTCGCCCATATAGCGGTACGCTCCATGGATGGCGGTAATTTCGTCTTTACGGATTATGAGGTGAACTTCTCCATCGAGCCGGTTGTCATCTCCATCACGGATTCCACTGTCTTCGAGAAGGTGTTTGATGGAAGCAACGTGGCGACGGTTCAGGTCAATGAGGTCTCTTTCAAGGCGCCGGATGATTCTATCCTGATCACCGCTTCCGCCACGTTCAATAATGCGGTCGCTGGGGTAAACAAGAAAGTGACCATCAACTACACGTTGACGGGTCCGGACCGTGATAATTACAGACTGGCCTACAACAAGGTGGTCTACAATGAAGGTGTTATCAATCCAAGGGAGGTGGATCTCTCATGGAATAAGCCAGACACGTTTGTCTATGATGGTCTGAAGCATGGTGTTTCTGCCCAGGTGGCGACCAACCTGCACGTCTCTCCAGGTGTCGTGAAGAGCTATGTGAGCGATTCCGCAATTGCTGCGGGCGTTTACGTGGCGCATGCGACGGCCTTGAGTAACCGTAACTTTAGGCTGCCGGAAAATGACTCTTTGGTGTGGGTGATCCTTCCTAAGGCGCTTGACCCTTCTGCCTTCGAGCTGCAAGAGTCCTCTGTGACATACGATGCGATGCCTCATCCTGCCACGTTCGTGCCGGATCCTGCTTTGCAGTTCGTCGAGGGAGACGATTATAGCATCTATTATAGATACAAGAGAAGCGAGGGCTCTTCCGTATGGACTGGCTTCTCTCCGACGAATGCGGGTGATTATGAGATCAAGATTGCCGTCCACAACCCTAATTACGAGCAGATGGAGCTGACGGGCTGGCAGATGACGGTTGACCGTGCTCCGATTACCGTAGTTCCTTCTGTTAAGCAGTCGAAAGTGTACGATCGCTTGACTGATGCGGCGGTTACCGTCGAGAGCGTTTCTGGCGTTGTCGGTGGCGAGGATGTGTCGGTTAACGCTGTTGCCCAGTACGACACCTTCACGACGTCCGCCTCTTCCATCCGTGTTGTTTACCAACTCAGTGGCGAGGACACCGCGAATTATGTTTTGCGTGATACCGTGTATACGACGGATGGTGTGATCCTTCCGCTTGAATTGTCCGTGGAGGGCACGACGGTATTGGATAAGAGTTTCGATGGAACCCCTGACGCAGTGGTTGCTGTGGGTACGTTGCAGTCTGTAATAAGTCCGGACGATGTCTCTGTCACTGCCTCCTCTGCGCTCTTCGCCAGCGATACGATTGGTAACGGAACGGATGTATATGTCGCTTATCAGTTGTCTGGACGGGATGCGGCCAATTATACGGTGAAGCCTGATACGATTAAGGGTAATATTCTTGAACCGCCAGTCTCTTTTGCGTGGTCGGTGAAGGATACGGTCTATGGCGAGGCAATCGTCGGTCTGAACCCTAAGGTGGAGGTTGAGCATTCGTTGGATGGTAGTGTCACTTATTTCGTTGATGGTCTCCCTGTGGATTCGGGGTACGTCATTCCGGTAGGTGCGCATACCTTGTTGGCGCAGTTCTCCGCAGAGAATGGGTTCTCTGTTCCTTCTGGCGGAAATTCCATCCGTGTTTCCAGAAAGTATGTTGTCCTTGACGCTTATGATATCAATCCGTCTAAAGTGTACGACGGTACGGATTCTGTCCTCTCGTTGAGAACGGATAGCCTTTTGGTTGGTGTGGTCGGGAATGATGATGTCCGCCTTTCTTCGATGAACGCGCGGTACAACAATGCGCAGGTGGGCGCGGACAAGGAGATTACCATCAACTTCTCGTTGGAGGGCGCTGACACCGCTAATTATGCGATAGAGGAGGAGCGCTTGCCGGGTGTGATCAGACTGCGTGAAGTGAAACTCGCCGCTGGTGATAGCACCAAGGTATACGATGGCACGCCGCTCGTCTACGACAGTGTCACGATCATAGGCGATGGCTTTGTCGAGGGTGATCTTTTGAGTGTGCATGCAGTTGGAAGAATCGTCGAGCCAGGCCATGTGTTGAACAGGGTGGAATTCGAGTATGCGAATGACTCAGTTGAAAATAATTATCTTATCCTTATCGCAAGGGGATTCCTGGTGATTACGAAGATCCCGCAGGATGCTCCTGACCTCACCGCTGTCGACGAATCTGTCCTTGGCTTCAAGGATGGCCAGATACTGGGATTGACAACTTCCATGGAGATGCATGACGAAAATGACTCTGTGTTCACGATGGTTTCCCGTCTGGACTCATTGTATGCTCCTGGCACGTACTATGTTAGATTCCCTGAATTGCAATATTACGATGCATCCGAGGTGACGGAGGTGGTCATCAATCCGGGCCCTGGCGAGTTTGTGGTGGAGGCTTCTTCTTCCGATACCACAAGGGGAGAGACTGTAGGCTCCGGCACTTACCTCTATGGTTCGCAAGTGACGGTTGAGGCTGTCGCTAAGGCGGGCAACCATTTCGTCGCATGGAATGATACGATTTCAGAAAACCCATTCTCTTTCGTGTTGATGGGTGACACTTCTTTCGTGGCCTCCTTCGCTCCTAATTCATATGAGTTGTTCGCGAAGGACGGAGAGACCGTCTTGGATTCCCTTTCCGTCTTGTTCGGTGATACGGTCGTTGAGGCTATGTTGAATGTTACGCCTCAAAAGGAGGGGTATGACTTCCTCGGTTGGTCGCCTTCCTTCCCTATCGTGATGGGAGCGGGCGATATGACGGTTGAGGCTCAATGGAAGCGGAAGATGTTCAATGTGGATGTGGATACGCTGACGAACGGTGGTTCGATCACGTCTGCCTTCGAGAACCCTGTGGTATATGGTGACACGGTCGTCTTGACGGCTGCTCCTTCCGAAGGGTATCATTTCGTTTCATGGAACGGAGGACTAACGACGAATCCTTATGCGTTGGTGGTGACGAGCGATACTTCCGTCAGCGCTTCCTTCGCTCCTAATCAGTATGAACTTTATGTGGTATCCGATGGCGTCGCCTTGGATACGATAGTGGTCACTTATGGTGACACGATAGTGGACTCGATGTTGAATGTCGCGCTCCCGAAGGAGGGTTACACGTTTGCTGGCTGGTCTCCTTCTCTCCCTGCTGTGGTCGGTGCTTCTAATATGACCGTCGAGGCGCAATGGACGAAGCGGACGTACGTCGTTTCTATCGGTTCGATGTCTCATGGTGGTGTTATGAAGGATTTCATGAACCCTGTGGCTCATGGCGATAAAGTTTCGTTGACGGCTCAGCCTGCCGAGGGATATCACTTCGTCGCTTGGGCCGATGCGGATTCCACAAACCCTCGTTCGATTGTTGTGACAAGTGACACGACCGTCACGCCTCTCTTCGAACCGAATGAGCATCTGCTTTATCTTGTTAGCGATGGTGTGGCTAGGGATAGCTTCTCCTTCTTGTATGGTGACACAATCGCCGACTCGATGGTGCATCTCTCTTGGGAGAAAGTGGGCCATGACTTTGCGGGCTGGTTGCCTGAACTTCCGATCGTGATGGGCGATTCAGATATGACGATCACCGCACAGTGGACCCAGCAGACGTTCATCGTCAAGTACGACTCGTTGACAAACGAAGGCCGTGTCGTGACGAATTTCGAGAACCCTGTTCCGTATGGATCGTTTATCACACTGGAGGCGGTGCCGAATGTGGGCTATCATTTCGTCGCATGGACGAATGGTATTTCGTCGAACCCTCAAAGGCATGTCGTTTATAAGGATACTTCTTTCACCGCGATCTATGAGCCGAACCAATACACCCTTTATGTGATGGATGGTACGGATACGTTGAGAAAGGCTCCTGTCCTCTTTGGTGATACGGTGACGGAGAGCTTGGTCGGACTCGCTCCTGAACGGGAGGGTTATGACTTCGCCGGTTGGTCGCTTGAATTACCGCTCGTGGTCGACACGGCTGATGTGATAGTCTCCGCTCAGTTCTCGATAAAGAACTTCACCTTCACGGTTGATACCCTGTATGAACATGGTGAGGTAACCATAGACTTCGAGAACCCTGTCGCTTATGGCGATACGGTCACGCTGACGGCTGAACCTTCCGAGGGCTACCATTTCGTGGGCTGGAGCGATAGCGTGTCTACTAACCCTCGCAAGGTGGTGGTGGTGAGCGATACTTCACTTGCTCCTCTCTTCGAGGTGAACCAGTATAACCTGACGATCCTCAGCGATGGGGATACGCTGAAGCGCATGGTGGTTTCTTATGGAGATTCCATCATCGAGTCTTCTCTGGGCGTTACGCCGGAGAAGGTGGGCCATGATTTTGTGGGTTGGCTACCTGAACTTCCTCTTGTGATGGGTGCCGCCGACCTGACGATTGAGGCTCAATTCCAACGTGAAACGTATGAGTTCACACTCGACACGTTGCTGGAACACGGTACTGTCATAACGGATCTCGAAAATCCTGTCTCTTATGGAGATGTGGTCACTTTGGAGGCTGTCCCTTCCGAAGGGTATCATTTCGTGGCTTGGAGTGACAGCGTGACGACCAATCCTCGTGAAATAAAGATTGTCAGCGATACTGCGTTGACGCCTCTCTTCGCCGCTAACTTGTATTACTTGATTGTCATGAACGAGGATACTATCGTGGAGACATTGCCTATCCATTACGGTGATACGATCCAAGATTCCTTTGTTACGGTCGCTTTGGAGAAGGTGGGCCACGATTTCACTGGCTGGTTGCCTTCCCTCCCTATCACGGTGGGTACTGGTGATGTGACGATCGAGGCACAATGGACGAAGAAGTCGTTGGAGTTGACGATCGACACGCTGTTTGAGAATGGTCGGATTATCCTCGGTTTCGAGAACCCTGTCACATATGGCGATACGATCACGGTGACGGCTGAGCCATTTGAAGGCTACCACTTCTTCTCATGGGCGGATGGTGACTCGCTTAACCCACGCTCGGTTGTGGTGGTCAGCGACACCTCTCTGGAACCTGTCTTCGTGCCGAACACGTATGTGTTCTCCGCATTGGTTGATGGCGACACGCTTCTGAAGTTCAAGGTTATTTACGGAGACTCCATCACCGACTCTTTGTTGAACGTGATTCCGGAGAAGGTGGGCCATGACTTCGCGGGCTGGTATCCTACTCTCCCTATCAAGGTGGGTGCGGAGGATCTCTCCATCGAGGCGCAATGGACCAAGAAAACGTATCGTGTCGTTGTGAAGTCTGGTGAAAATGGCAAGGTGGATTGTCAGTTCGAGAATCCTGTCGCTTATGGAGACTCCATCGAATTCTCCGCAATACCTGACGAGGGCTTCCGATTCAATTCATGGAGCGACGGAGATCGTTCTAACCCTCGCAAGGTGAAGGTGACGAGCGATTCGTCGTTCGCCGCTTCCTTCTCGCCAAGCGTTTACTATCTGACTGTGATTAGTGATAATGATACGCTGGCGACTCTTCCGTTCCACTTCAGGGATTCTGTCATGAGACAGAAGATGGATTCGTTGCAGCCTGTCAAGGTGGGACATAATTTTGTGGACTGGAGCGTTGATTTCCCTCTCGCCATGGGCTCCCATGACACGTCCATCACCGCAATCTTCACACCTAAGATCTTCTCGGTCATCACGAAGGTCAACGGTAATGTGGGTAAGGTGACAGGTGAGGGTGAATATCCTTATGGCACGATTGTTAACCTACAGGCAATTCCTAATGCGGGTTATCATTTCGTAAGTTGGGGAGATGGCGACACCTCTAAGGTGATTAATTTCTTCATCTCTTCGGATACGATAGTTTCCACCTTGTTCGCCAAGGATATAGATGAAATGATGGTGGATACCCTGATCATCCCGGCATTCGGCTATTGCCCGAATACGGAGGATGTCATTCGCTACTCGTTGCTGAACTCTGAAGCTCCTTCCGAGTATAAGATTGTCTTCAGCGATGAGGCTAAGGCGGTGGGATTCGTCGATGTCGATTTCACGAAGGTCGATGCGGATAATGAGGTGAAGATAGTTATCCCTGATTGCCCGGCAGACGTTTATCGAGCTAGCATCCAGTTCAAGAATAAGATTAATTCCGTGACGCCGTTCTTCGACGTTGATTTGAGGGTGAACCTCTCCAACGAGTATATATTGGATATCTGGCAGGATGTTGTCTCTGTTGTCAATACGGAGAACATCTTCCGCGAGTACCAATGGTACCACAACGATGTGAAGGTCGGCGGAGCCACCTTGCCGTATTATTGCGAGAAGAAGGGGCTTTCGGGTAGCTATTATCTGGAAGCCGTCACGTCTGATGGACGTCAGTTGCGTACCTGCAAGAAGTGGTTCGACAATGCTACGAATACCACGCTTTCCGTCTATCCTAATCCGACCTCCGAAAAGGCTACGGTCGAGTTGAGTGTGGATAATGGCGCCACCCATAGCCTGACCGTGACGAACGCTTCGGGTGTTGTGGTCCTGAATTCTTCGTTCGTGGGACGTAAGACGCAGATAGACTTCCGGAGCTTGGCTCCAGGAGCGTATATCGTCGAGGTGGATGGACTGACGGTGAAGGAGATTAGGAAATAACGGGTGATTGGTTTCGCCCGCATGAGTTTGAATGTAACGATATTGAGATATGAGCATGAGAAAGGGATTGATAATATTGGGTTTGCTCACGTTGCCGTTGATGACGCCGCAGGCTCAGCTCTACGATCACTACTTGGATTTGACCGTGGGTGGGGGATTGCATTCCATCCAGTTCTCGCCTTTGGGGGGCAAATTCACCCCTGGCACGGGCGCGGAGGTCAAGGCAGGGTATCGTCGTACCATTGATGAGCATTGGAGCATGGGCCTCGGCCTAGGCTTTAGTTGGTATAATGCCCGATCTTTTTATGAGGATTATCGTATAGCCCGTTCGGCTGTCGATGCTCAGAACGGTGAACCGTACGAATATAGGGTCATCTTTACTGATTGGCGGGAAAAACAGCATCTGGTGAATCTCGAAATTCCTGTGGCTGCCTACTACCAGCAACCCATCCGCCCGCTTTGGAACTTCTTGGGTAGCGCGGGCGTGAAATTTTTCGCCCCAATCTCTAACCGATATGAGATCTTGGACGGTACGATGGAAACCAAAGGTTATTTCCAGCGTCTGACGAACGTCGAGTATGAGAATTTACCTCAACATGGCTTCTTCTCCAAGGATAATGCCGAGGGGGAGGCTTCCCTTCGCAAGTTCGGCGCTGGCGTCTTTGCCGATGCGGGTTTGCTCCGCTCGTTCAAGCATAGTGATATGAGCCTATACATGGGACTCTATTTCAATTTCGGTGTGACGAATCTCTCTAAATCACATACGAATTCCCTGTTCGATGGTGAATCATACCCGGGTGTGCTCTCCTCCGACAGGGTGGAGAAGGCTCATCTGATGGCTGCGGGCCTCAAGGTGGGTATCACGTTTGGTTTGCCTCGTGTCTATCCGTTGCCTGAAATGCAGCATGAGGGTGTCATCGAGGAGGACGAGGATTATGCTGTCAGGGATGCTGAAATCGAACACTTCGAACGTAGCGAGGTGGAGGATGTGCTCCGTATCGCCCGTCGCCTCGCGCAGGAAGAGGAGGAGCGTAAGGCTCGCGCTTTGGCTGACGTGAAGAAGGTGGTCAACTGGTTGAATAAAAACGTGAAGGTGGAGTTCAAACTGGGACAGGCCGTGGTGGAGATGAATGACGAGATCCGCTCTTATATCGATGACTTGACCTATTACATCAAGAATACTCCAGGCCGTAAGATCGTCATCTGGGGACATACCTGTAACTTGGGTAAGGAGGCGAAGAATATCGAATTGGGTATGCAACGTGCGGAGGCGATGCGTAAGCTGTTGATTCAGGCGGGTTGCCCTATCAATCGTGTGATGGCCAGAAGTAAGGGTTCTTCCGAACCGCTGGTGCCTAATACGAGCGAGGCGAACCGACGGATGAATAGACGTATCGAAATTGTCATCAAGTAATGTCGGAGGAGCGGAATCGGTCTCTCGGACGCGCTGTGAAGCAGTTTTTGCTTCGCTGGTGGTTCTGCTTCCCTTTGCTGGGGATATTGTCTCTGCTATTGGCCATCTATACTTTTACTCAGGTCCCCTCTTTCCTTGATAATGTCTGTGCGATTTTGCTGATAGTCGCTACTGTCACCACGCTTTCGTCGTGGGTCGTGTTGCTGATGTGCCGCAAATGGTGGAGGACGCTTCTCTCCGTCGCTGTGACGCTGTCCTCGTGGGCATTCCTTTTGCCCATTGCCTCTTTGGCTGCCAGAAATGCTCCTGACGGGTTCGGTGCGGAACATAAGATCCCTGATGGTCTCGCCTATGAGTTGCCTTCTGATTCGGGAGAGGTGGTCGCCTCTGATACAAGCACTTACCTGCAGGTATCAGGGAAATACGGGTCATATTGCTATTCTTTCTATTATACGGGATTGCCTGCCGGAGAAATTTTCCTGAAGTGTTTTGAAGCGACGGAGAACATCCCTTTGTCGGAGGATCGCATCCCTGAACGTTCTGCTGTCTCGCTAGCTTCCACAGAGGATTTCCCTTTCCACCAATTGGTTGACCGTCAATGTTTCACGATTTATGAAGGTGATCCGGAAGACTTCTATGCCGCACGTGTGGAGGTTTGGTTCAGGGAATCGGTGAGTGGTGCGGAACGTAAACTGATGGAGAAGGTCTATCGGGTCGAAGGTTATATTCGATAGAATATTTGTGTCTTTAATGCGTTGATTCTCAATGCTCCAGCATCGGATTATACATCATGATCGCATTGTTCTCCGCTACTAATATTTCTTGCGTCTCACCGGTTGTGAGGTTGGTGATGCGTTTCCAAATGCGGTTGTGGCGGGTGTAGCCTCCCCATAGCTGGAACTCGAATCGGTGGTCGGTCTCATATATCTCGTATTTCTCCGTTGGCGGACAATCAGCTGTGATTGAACCGTGTAGATAC
Source organism: Paludibacteraceae bacterium (assembly GCA_017527905.1). GTDB lineage: Bacteria > Bacteroidota > Bacteroidia > Bacteroidales > Paludibacteraceae > UBA1181. The sequence goes on along the minus strand of JAFXPK010000040.1, from coordinate 3,636 downwards.
TGGTCATCGAGGTGAAGATTGATCTTGAATGTCGCGCTTGTGTTGTTCTTGAGTTGCAAATCAATGTAGTTGTAGGCCAGGGTGGCACCGCAGGCGAAAGGAATCGTGCGGTTTGAGTCTGGGAACACGTCGAAGCTGTGTCTCCATCGCTCCGTGATGTCGAGCGGCGTGTGCAGGGCCATCCAGTAGATGAGGTTGCCTAGTTGGCAGAGCCCTCCGCCTGTTCCGGTCGAAACCTTCCCATTGTGTATCATCATCCCCTCCAGATGGCCTTTCCGCTTGGTGGGACGACCCACTAACCTCCAGATTGAGAAGGTCTCGTTGGGACGGATCAGAATGCCGTCCAGGTGTGAGATGGCTATCCTTAAATTGGTTACCTTGTTGTGCTGTAACTGCATGTCCACGTCCTTGAGTTTCCTGAGCAAGGGTGATTTGTGGATGATGTAGGTGTATTTTAATGCCCCCTCGCTACGCTTTTTGGCATATTTCACGGAGGAGAAGTGCCACTTGAGGAAGCGTTTCGCGATGTAAAACTCCTTGCCAAGCATCCGGCGGAGTTTGCTGCGTTGTAATGGTTTTTCTACCGGTGTGTTCATGGTGCGGGTTCGACTTAAGGGTGATTAGAAAAAAAGAATGGTTGCATGTCTCCACACAACCATTCCCTTATGATGATCAATTATTTTACGTTTCCTACCTTGATGAGGTATTCTGCGATTTGTACAGCGTTCAAAGCGGCGCCTTTCTTGATTTGGTCGCCTACAATCCAGAAGGTCAAGCCGTTCTCGTTCGCCAAGTCCTTGCGTACACGTCCTACGTATACGTCGTCCTTGCCTGCCAAGAAGAGAGGCATTGGGTATTTCTTGTTGGCTGGATCATCCATCAACTGCAGACCCTCACCCTCGGCGAAGGCTTTCTGTGCTTGCTCCACGCTGATTGGCTTCTCCGTCTCGATCCAGATGGACTCTGAGTGGGAACGGAGGGAAGGCACGCGCACGCACATCGCTGAACAGTTCACGTCGCTGTGCATGATCTTCTTCGTCTCGTTGAACATCTTCATCTCCTCTTTCGTGTATCCGTTGTCTGTGAAGACATCGATCTGAGGGATGACGTTGTATGCCAATTGGTAAGCGAACTTATTGACGGTCACAGGCTTGTTGTCCAACACTTCCCTGTACTGTTGCTCCAACTCCGCCATGGCTGCCGCACCTGCGCCGCTGGCCGCTTGGTAGCTGGCGACGTGGATACGTTTGATGTGGCTGATCTTCTCGAGCGGTTGCAAAGCCACTACCATCATGATGGTGGTGCAGTTAGGGTTGGCGATGATGCCTCTCGGACGGTTGAGTGCGTCTTCTGCGTTGCACTCAGGCACAACCAATGGAACATCCTTGTCCATGCGGAATGCGCTGGAGTTGTCAATCATCACGGCACCGTACTTGGTGATGTCCTCGGCGAACTCCTTTGAGATGCTGGCTCCTGCGGAGGTGAAGGCGATGTCCACACCCTTGAAGTCGTCATTGTGCTTCAACTCCTTGACGGTGTATTGTTTGCCTTTGAATTCGTATGTGCGTCCTGCACTTCTAGACGATCCGAACAGTACTAAGTCATCCAACGGGAAATTACGTTCTGCTAATACGCGGAGGAATTCCTGTCCCACTGCGCCGCTTGTTCCAACGATTGCTACTCTCATTTTTCTTTTGTAATTTTTTATATGAATTTTCTCGATATTTTATACTTTTGCGAGAAGGATGTGTTTGCCATCCTCTAATTTTCTGCAAAGATAATTTGTTTGCGGTTTACTTGTAGTAATTAATTATAAAAGTTATTGTTGAATGAAAAAAAATTTGTTTGTGTGGGCTTTTTTGTGCCCTTTCTGTGTGTTTGCTCAGCTGAATGTATCCTTTGCGGATGGTGTGATTCCCTCTTATTGCGTGGGTACGGATTCTCTCTTTTCGGTCGCCGACGGGGTGGTTACCTCCTCGAACAATGTGGCCGGTGAGAGCTATCTTTTCGCCCCTTCTGTCGCGATGGACGATGCGGAGTGGGGTCTCACCGTCACCATGACCCAGCCGACCGGCTCATGTTTCGCCCGTTACTATTTGGCGGTCGACGCACCGGCGATCGATGGCGCCTCCTCTGGTTATTTCCTGCGCTTGGGTGATTCCAAACGACAGGTCTCCTTATGCTTCCGCAAGGAAAGCGGGAGCGTGGTCACCTTGGCGAAGGGGGACACGATGAGGCTCCTCCCTCCGCCGAACGAGAAGATGTTGCGTGTGGAGGTGAAGGTGACCCGTAGCAGTGCGGGTGAATGGGTGGTCTACTCCAGACTGAATGATGAGGAGTCGTTCCGCCAGGAGTTCTCCGTCACCGATAACACCTTGACGCAAGCCTCCTATTCGGGCATCTATTGCAAGTATCCTAAGTCGAAGGCGAACACCTTCTCCTTCTCGGGTTGGACGGTGGAGGGCGAACCGGCTTTCGTACCCGACCCGCCCTCTTTGCCTGAACCTAACGATTTGATTTTCACGGAAATCATGTTCGCTCCGTCTGCGGATGGGGCTGAGTTTGTGGAGATTTATAACCGTTCCGACAAGGTCATCGACTTGTCCGGACTCAGCCTTGCGGCGAGGAAGAAGGATGGTGCGGTTAGCTATGGCAAGCGGATTGCCTCCTCCTCTTCAGTAATCTATCCTGATGAGTATAAGGTGGTTACAAAATATCCCGAGAAGTTGGGTGCCCTCTCTTCGTGTGCGTCCGACGGGGCGATGGTACAGATGTCCAACATGGCGGCCCTGAACAATGCGGGGGGATGGGTCTCCCTCTTCCGCACATCCGATTCCCTCTTGATCGACGAGGCCTATTTCGCCCCCGACCTGCACGTGGAGGGGGTGCCGGACAAGGGGGTGGGGGTCTCGTTGGAGCGTGTCTCCTTAGAGGGTTCATCGTGGACCTCCGCCTCCCCTGCGACGGGCTATGCCTCTCCGGGCTGTGAGAACCAGGCGATGATGGCGGTCGAGGACATCCTTTTCGAGGCCGATCCGTTGTGTGCCCCCTATCTCGAGGCCTCTGGGTTCTGGCACCTGCGTTACAACCTGGACAAGCCCGGCTATTTGGCGAACGTGCGTGTCTATGCGCTGAACGGTGCGGTGGTGCGGACGTTAGGCCATTCGTTGCCCCTTTCCGTGTCGGGCGAGTTGGTTTGGGACGGCCGTACGGACGGAGGTGCATTGGTAGCCGTCGCACCGTATATCGTTGTGGTACAGGCGATTCATCCGTCGGGTGACATGGTCAATCGGAGGTTTGTGGTGACGGTTTCGAGGTGATGGGTGGTGTTCGGTTTCCAGGGTGTTACCCTGGGCTAGATAATGATATGCCCTTACAGGGCGGATAGGGAACGCTCATTGTACATTCTCTATGCGTCATTCCCGATGTGGTGCTGTTTCGCCCCATAGGGGCAACCTATTTCATAAATGTTTTGCCCTTACAGGGCGAATGCTTGTGTATTCGTGTATGACCCAGGGTGTTACCCTGGGCTAGATAATGATATGCCCTTACAGGGCGGATAGGGAACGCTCATTGTACATTCTCTATGCGTCATTCCCGATGTGGTGCTGTTTCGCCCCGTAGGGGCAACCTATT
>JAFXPK010000039.1 GCA_017527905.1 Paludibacteraceae bacterium | reverse complement strand
TTGATTCTGTTGGTTTTGCTGGTCCTGGTTGTTTGGCGGAGTGATGTCCTTCAGGATGTCCAGCAACCTTTTTTCACACTCCTGCGCATAGGCGAGGTTGAACCTTGTACTATCATTATTCGGGCCTTCCCGCAATGAATTCTTGTAATCGCCGATTGCCTTTTGCACGTGGGTCAGATCCCCCGCCAGCTTCTGGTATTGATTCTTGTAGTCTGCGTTTTGGGCAGCATTAGGTTGTTCGGATTGGTTCTTCAGATCTTCGCCAATCATGATGATGGAGTCCAAGGGAGTGACTTGCGTCATGTTGCAATTACCCTTGTTGTGGAATGTCTTTGATAGAAATTCGTCGTTCTCAAAGGGGGAGAATCTATTCACCACTTGGTATTTGCGCGCTGCGTTCTGGTAGGTTGAGTCCTCCAAATCGTATCTTTTCTTTTTGTTGTATGTGCTGGCTTTGTTGTATTCAGCCCCATAGGAGAGAGAGTCTTTGAAGAGCGCACTGTTGTATTCTTTCAGGGCGTTTTCATACTGAGCTTTGCCATAAAATTTATTTCCTTCTTTGATGTCGTCATTTGCTCGGATGGTTGGGCTATCTGAGAAATATATCACGTTGATTATAAGTGATATAATCATTATGAAGATAGTGCCTACAATGATTAATATGTATTTTTTCCAAGTCATAATCTGCTACAATTATTTGTTGAATAATTTGAAGTTCCTGAATAGTTTGTTCTTCTTTTCCATGATGAAGATCTCTGCGACGAGGATGATCAGTGCGATCCATGCGAAGGTCGGGTATTGCTCTTCGTATTCGGAGTATACTTTGACGTCCACCTCATGTTTGGATATTTTATTTATCTCCTCCTGAATGACTTTCAGCGCATTGTTGGAGTTGTCCGCGCGGACGTAGATACCGTTGCCCGCTTGCGCTATTTTCATACACATTGTTTCGTTGAGAGCGGAACTGATGTAGTTGCCTGATTGGTCACGGATGTAGTCGTTTGTGCCCTCGATAGGTACTGGTGCGCCGTTGATCGAACCGATTCCCACCACGTTCACCTGAATGCCCTTCTCCGCGGCTTTCTTGGCGGCTGCCTCCGCATCGTCCTCGTGGTTTTCACCATCTGTGATGACGATGATGGATTTTCCGTTTTCAGTCTCTTCTGAGAAGGCGGTGCATGCCTTCTCTATCGCTCCTCCGATGGCTGTTCCCTGCATGTCGATCAGTCTAGGGGTGATGGAGGAGATGAACATCCTTGACGATTGGTAGTCTGTCGTGATGGGGAGTTGGGTGAAAGCGGTTCCCGCGAACACCACGACGCCGATTTTGTCGTTGTCTAACCCGTCCAGGATTTGGTATAGCATGTTTTTGGAACGTTCCAATCTGTTCGGTTTGATATCTTCCGCCATCATGGAGTTGGAGATGTCCAATGCGACCATCACCTCGACCCCTTTCTTCTTCACGTTCTGCAGTTTCGAACCGAACTGAGGGCGTGCCACGCAGATGATGAGGGCCACCAAGGCGAGCATCATCAGGCAGAATTTGGTGATCTCCTTTCCGCTGGAGGCGCCCGGCATCAGGTCCTTCATCAGATTGGATTCTCCGAATTTCTTTATGTTTTTTGTCCGCAGTATTCTCGTGACGATAAAGCCAATGATGAAGGCAGGCACGATGAACAGCAGCAATAGAATATCTGGGTTTGCGAATTTGAATAGCATCTCTCTTCCTCCTTTTTATGGTATGTGGCGTAATAGTGTTTTGCGGAGCACTATCTCAAGAATGAACAAGATCAGTGCGGCGATTGCCCAAGGCAGGTATTCCTCGCTCTTTTTGCAGTATTCCGTCACTTGTATTTTTGTCTTTTCTAACTGGTCTATCTCTTTGTAGATGGATTTCAACGACTCGTTGTTTGTCGCTCTGTAATATCTTCCGCCAGTTTTGTCTGCGATCTTCTTCAATGTGTTTTCGTCGATGTCCACGGCCACCATCATCTTTTGTCCGTTGATGCGGATGGGGGCTTGTGGCGCATTGGTGCCGACACCGATTGTGTATACCTTGACTTTGTAGGTCGCTGCAAGGTCCGCCGCCGTCAGCGGGTCGATCTCTCCACGGTTGTTGGAACCATCGGTCAGCAGGATGATGACCTTGGAAGGTGCGTCCACGTCTTTGATTCTGTTGACCGCATTGGCGATACCCAGTCCGATGGCAGTTCCTTTGTCCTCCACCATGTCGTCGCTCACGTTGTTCAGCAGGCTGACCAGTGCGGTCTTGTCTGTGGTGAGCGGGCTTTGGGTGAAGCTTTCACCGGCGAATACGACCAAGCCGATATTATCGTTCGGTCTGTTCATGATGAAGTCCGCACCTATTTTTTTTGCGGCGTCCAACCTTGTCGGTTTCAGGTCTTCGGCCCGCATACTTTCGGAGATGTCCAATGCCATCACGATGTTGATACCCTCCACGTTCTTGTTGGAGAGGTTGTCGGATGATTGTGGCCTTGCCAATGCGAAGATGATTGCGGCGATGGCTAACATCCTGAGTATAAATGGCGCGTGCATCAAATATGCTTTATAACTCCTTCTTATGCCTTTGAAGGTGGAGGTGGTGGATACACGCATGCTCGGGATAGTCTTGCCGTTCTTCCAGATGTACCATGCCACGATTGGTATCAAAAGTAGCAGTAGGTATAAATAACCTGGTTGTGCGTATGTGATTGTCATAATGCTAACACTTTTTAGGATAACGTAAATGGTTTTCCGTCGTCACTCTTCTCTCCTTGTTGACCGTCGGATGCACCTTCCTGCTCCTCCTTTTGTGGAGTCTGAGCGGTCTGCTGTACGATGAACATCGCATTGACGATGCTCATTTCGTTCTCCTCCTTGGAAGGTTGATATTTGGCGAACTTGACCATGTCGGAGAGTTTGAAAACTTGGTTGATCTTGTCCTCGACAAGTTTCGCGTCCTCATTTTCCCGTAGTTCCTCGATGATTTGGTTGGAAGTCATCTCGAAGGCGCTGATCTGGAATCTCTCCAAGAAGTAGTTACGCAGGGTATCGGTAATCTGCGTGTAGTATTTCTTGTCTTGTCCCTTCTCCCAAATCTTCTCTTCCTTGATATCCTTGAGCGATGAAAGGGCGAGCTCTTGCGGCGTTCGTCTATCTATCGTGTCGAAGGTGATGATTGCCTGTTTCTTCCTTCTAGTGAAGAATAGGACGCTCACGATGAATATGAAGGGTATGCCAGCGAAGAGTGGCACGAACGAAAGGTAATGGAATATTCGTGTGAAGTTGAACCCTGGACGGTAGATGTCGTGGTTGCCTTTGAGCTTCGCTTTGGTGAAGTCTTCCTCGATGGTGACCACATCCACGATGATTTTTTCCGTCAGGTATTCGGATGAGTACCCCGGTTCATGCGCCTCGAATTTGAAGGGCGGTAATTCATATCGACCCGTATCGAAGGCGGTGACGATGAGGTCCTCCTTGATCCGCAAGTTCCCTCCCTTGATTACCGTTGTGTCTTTCCTGGAAGAGCGGAGTACTTCTACGCCACCTGCCAAAAGGTTATTTTCTGTGAAATCAGGGAAATGCAGTCTGACGATTTTGGGTTGCTCCACTTCCAGATGGATGATCCTTTGCTCTCCGATGAGCAGGGTGGTGGAGTCCATCGTCGCTTTCACGGTTATAGGAGCCGCCGATGCGGTTGTCGCCGCCATGAGTAGTAATCCGATGATGTATTTCAGTCTTTTCATCTCTGATGTTCTTTTACATACGTTGTTGGAAGAGTTTCATTAACGCCTTCACGTAGTCTTCGTCGGTGGAGATGGAGGTGTAGTCCACGCCGCAGTGGGAGAATGTCTGACGGATCTCCTCCTGCCGTTTCCTCCAGTTGGAGTGGTAAATGTTCCTCGTCTTTGCGCTGGAGGTGTCTATCCACATGTCCTCACCCGTTTCCGCATCCTTCACCTTGATCAGTCCGACAGAAGGCAGCTCCGACTCTCGTTTGTCGTAGATCTGCATGGCCACGATGTCGTGTTTCCTGTTGGCGATGGTCAGTGATTGGCGGAAGTCCTTGTCGATGAAGTCGGAAATGACGAAGGCGGTGCATCTTTTCTTGATGACGTTGGTGAGGTACACGAGTGCGTCCTCGACATTGGTCTTCTTGCTTTCCGGCTCGAATCCGAGCAATTCGCGGATGATGTACAACACGTGCTTCTTTCCCTTTTGCGGGGAAATGAACTTCTCTATCTTGTCGGAGAAGAGTATGACACCGATCTTATCGTTGTTTTGGATGGCGGAGAAGGCTATGGTGGCGGCTATTTCAGCCATCATCTCTCTCTTCTTCTGCACTTGCGTACCGAAGTCTCCGCTGGCAGACACGTCGACAAGGAGCATCATGGTCATTTCCCTCTCCTCTTCGAACACCTTGACGAAAGGCTTGTTGAAGCGTGCCGTCACGTTCCAGTCGATGTTACGGATGTCATCGCCGTATTGGTATTCGCGCACCTCGGCGAAGGTCATACCGCGACCCTTGAAGGCCGTGTGGTACTCTCCGGCGAAGATGTTCCGCGAAAGGCCTTTGGTCTTGATCTCGATCTTCCGGACCTTCTTGATTATTTCGTTAGTGTCTTGCATCTCAGTCTGAATTCAGCTGTTCCTTCTTTGATCAAGGTACCTCCACCGCGTTGATGATTTCGCTGATGATGTCCTCGCTGGTCACGTTGTTCGCCTCTGCCTCGTAGCTCAGTCCGATACGGTGCCTCAATACGTCGTGTGCGATGGCTCTCACGTCCTCTGGGATGACGTATCCCCTCTTCATCAGGAAGGCGTATGTGCGGGCGGCCAATGCCAGGTTGATGGATGCACGTGGAGATCCTCCGAAGGAGATCATTTCCTGCAAGTGGTTCAGGCCTTTCTCCTCAGGGAAACGTGTCGCATGAACGATGTCGACGATGTATTGCTCGATCTTTTCGTCCACGTAAACTTCCTGCACGACTTTCCTTGCCTTGATGATATCCTCTGGCTTCAGGACTGGAGTGATCTTCACCTCTTCCTTTTGGATGTTTTGCTTGATGATCGCCATCTCCTCCTTAGGTTTCGGATAGGTGATGTGGACCTTCAGCATGAAACGGTCTAACTGCGCCTCAGGCAATGGGTAGGTTCCTTCCTGCTCGATCGGGTTCTGTGTGGCCAATACGAGGAACGGGGAAGGCAACCTGAATGTCTCCTCGCCGATGGTCACTTGCCTCTCCTGCATGGCCTCCAACAATGCACTCTGCACTTTGGCAGGCGCACGGTTGATCTCGTCCGCCAAGACTAGGTTGGCGAATACAGGTCCCTTCTTTATGCTGAATTCCTCCGTTTTTTGGCTATAGATCATGGTTCCGATCACGTCGGCCGGCAAAAGGTCTGGCGTGAACTGGATTCTGTTGTATTTCGCGTCAATCAGTTTGCCTAATGTTTTAATGGCTAATGTCTTCGCCAATCCCGGCACACCTTCCAACAAGACGTGTCCGTCGGCTAACAATCCGATTAATAATGATTCCACTAAATGCTTTTGTCCTACGATGGATTTGTTCATGCCCATCGTCAAAAGGTCTACGAACTCGCTATGCTCCTTGATCTTCGCATCCAGAGCTTTGAAGTCTATTGCCTGATTCATATCGTTTTGTTTTTAATATTTATATTTTCTAGTCAATCGTTTTTCACTTACACATATACTGATACGCAAATGTACAAAATTATAGGCTATCTTTTCCTCTGTTTAATAACAATTATAAATTTTTTAAATTGCTTTAACTTTTGCCGCTTATTCATGGAAAAAGCCACTTGAAAAATAGATTCCAAGTGGCTTCCCCGTTTCTGTTCTCCGCTTAGTTGAAGAGCCTCAAATAACTCTCTTTGACGTCTTTAGCTGCATTGATGCTCTCATATGAACTTGGGTCGATGACTGTCTCGTCCAGTTGAGGAATCTTAATGGCTGTACCAACCGCCACATCATCCGGACGACGTATCACATCCTTGTTGTAGAGGTAGATATATACCCAGAAGTCTTTCACACCGTTATAGTGTTTGCGAGACATGGATGTGAGGGTCTGTCCTCTGTGTATGGTGTCTAAAACCGGTTCTCCCTTGACTTCGAAGTTGATTTTCGGATACTCTTTCTTGATGAATTTCTTCACGCCCTCTTCGAACCAGTCCCAATTCTGCTCTTGCTCGACTTCCATCGGGAATTCCTGGTCGGCTTGTGCCGCCTCGTACATGTCTTCCGTCTTTTCCTCGAAGAACTCATCTTCTTGTTTTATGACAGGAACCGTGTCTTTCTTCTTGGTGTTGTCGAGATTCTCGGCAGTTGGCTTGTTGACGAATAGGTTCGTGATCTTCCACTTGATTTCGTTCATCTGGTTGTTGAACCCTTTGTTTCCTCGCAGTGCGTAGAAGAGGCATGCTATGATCAACAATGTTAGGATGATGATGACAATCAGAAGGTTTCTGTTCTTTTCCTTCTTGTGCTTTTTGTGGTGCTTTCCCTTGCTGTCGTCGTTGTCCGATGTCTTTTGCTCGGTGGCTGCAGGTTGGGCGGCTGCTTCGTTCGTGTCGGGTGCGCTCTTCTCTTCCTTTTTCTCCGTTCCCGCCTCGGTGTTGTCGGTTGGTGGAACATCTTGAACGCTTTCCGCTTTCGCTTCCGTCTGCGCTTCTGCCGCTGGAGTGTCGGCTACGGTATCTGTAGCATGGAAGGTGTTCTCCTGGACAGGTTGCTGCGCGGTTTCCTGAGCTTGCGCTTGGACAGGCTGCTGTACGGTTCCCTGTGTTGGCGCTTGAACCGGTTGCTGCGCGGTTTCCTGAGCTTGCGCTTGGACAGGCTGTTGCGCGGTTCCCTGAGCTTGCGTCTGGACAGGTTGTTCTATATGCTCTTCCGTCTGCCGTATTTCCTCGTTCGGTGTATGACCGACTGGTGCGCAGGTTTCTGTCTGTGGCTGTGTGGCTGTGGACGTAGGGCTTTCGGAATAAATCGGTTTTTCCGGGATAGGTGCCGATACGGGTTCTGACACAGGTGGAGTGACAGTCTGCTGGGCGGATGGTTGATCGCTTATAGTGTTCGCATTGATCGTTTGTTCAACTTTCTCCGCAATGTTTTCAGTGTTGATGTTCTCAACGACCTTTTCCACGACAGGGATGTTTGTTTCCGGGGTGGAAGTGTAAGTCGGAGTGGTTGTTTCCGCGATTGGGTTTTGTGTGGAAACATATTGAGGGGAGGTCTTTGTGTACGCCTCCGTTATTTCTTCTTTTTTCTCTTGGATTGTCTCCTGGATATGTCCTGTCACATTGGAGGAGGATGGTTCTTCAACGATGTTGGTGTACGGTTGTGTCGTCTCCACCTCTACAGGGATCTCCGTTTCTTCCGGTTGGGTGGTTGTTTCCTCCGTATCATCGTCATCCTCTTCGTAAGGACCATCCACAGGCCCGTCGCTTGGAAGCACATAGGTTTCGAGGTCTTCGAATGGCTTGTTGACAGCCTCCTTGAGTTCCTTCTCAGGGGTGAATGTGATTTTCTTATGGGCAGGGATGATTACCGCGCTACCGTCAGTCACGCTAACACTTTTCCGCTCTTCTATCGCAACGATCTTGAATGTGCCGATCCCTTTCACTTTTGCGATGCCGTCTTTGGCTAGGGCGTCTTCCACAATCTCAGTGAGCGCTCTTAGAAAACCTTCGGAAAGCTTTTTGGATTGTCCGGAAATCGCGGATAGCTGATCCGCTAAATCTTGTAGTGTGACTTTGTTGTTCATGATATGGGACTACTGATTAAATTTCTCTTTTATTGTGCCGCTTGGTTTGAATGCTATGGACTGTTTCGGCGGAATCAGCATTCTTTTCTTGGTCGTAGGGTTGACGGAGATACGCTCCGCTTTCCTTCTAGCCTCGAACGAACCGAATCCTTGTAGCGACACTACATTGTTGGCAAGTAGTTCTTTCTTAAGCGCTTCGGCAAAGCCTCTGAATAACGAGTCCGAAGTCTCAGCATCGATTTGTAGCCGTGCTTTTATTTCTGCTATGATTTCTTTTGTATTCACAGTCCTTGTTTTTTTATTTTGTACAATTCGGTCACGATATTACGAAAAATTTTTCATACGAAAAAATTTTTGCGTAAAAAGCCTTGATTAATCTCCCCAATTGACTTCGTCGAACTGGCGTTTCATCATTCTTAATTCAAAATTCATAATTCAAAATTATCTAAATCCTTGTTCGCGGATGAAGTCTTTTAATTTCTTCGAGAAGAATTCCATGTCCTTTTTCGTGTAACGTACGTCCGTGAAGACTTGCGCAAGGTTTTCCTTGCCGTTTTCCTCCACGAATTTTTTGTTCTCCTGCAAAGCCTCTTTCCCTTGGAATAGTTGGTCGATGCGTTCAGGGGTGTACTCTTTGTACGTCTCGTAGTGTACGATACCATCGAGCGGTAGTCTGTCCGACACGGGCGGGTTCTCGTCCGGATAGCCGACGGAAAGCGTCACGATAGGAACCACCAGCTTGGGAAGGTTCAGCACTTTGGCGATTTGGTCGGGATTGTAGGTGGTTGTGCCCAAGTAGCATATTCCCAACCCATTCCTCTCCGCCGCCACGCAGAAGGTTTGGGCGGCTATGGTGGTGTCGAGGATGGCGCAGATGAGCGACTCCGCATTGTCATATCCTGGGGTTGCGTTTCTTTGCTCGCACCATTGGGTGAATCGGTTGAAGTCCGCGCAGAATGTCAGGATCATAGGTGCGTTCGCATAGGCTGCTTGGTTGAAGTGCGCGGGCGCCAGTTCCTCCTTCTTTTTCTTGTCCTTGGTTACGACGACGCTATATAGCTGCATGTTGCCTGTCGTCGAGGCTTGGAATGCGGCGGTGAACAATTCGTTGAGTAGCTCGTCCGGCACTTCGGTCGCCTTGAACTTGCGGATGGATCGTCTCTTTAAAAGGTCTTCTATCATGATGTATGTCAGTTATTTACAACTATTCTCCTAATGCTTTTATCGTAAAAGGGGTGGTGGATGATGTCGCTTTATGCTTATCCAATCCGTTCTGGAGGAATTCCACGAATTTGTCCACCTCCTCAGTGAAGCCCATCGGTTTGCTTAATGCGTTCCCGTTTTTGTCGAGGATCACGTAGAAAGGTTGGGCGTTGGCACCGAATTTGTACTCTTCGAGGAAGCTCCATTTCTCGCCGTAGGTCTTCACGACAGTCTCCTTGTCTCCTTTTTTGAGGGTGATAGGTTCCTGCAGTTTACGTTTGTCGTCCACGAACAAGGAGACGAGTATGAATTCCTCGTCGATCAGTTGGGACACTTTGGGTTTGTTCCAAACGGCGGTCTCCATCTTTCTGCAGTTCACGCAGCCGTAGCCGGTGAAGTCCACCAGAATAGGTTTGCCCGTCTCTTTGGCGTATGCGATAGCTTCGTCGTAGTCGTTGAATTGGGCCTCTTCCGTCGTCTGCAGGTTGAAGTCCTGTGTTTTGATCGGCGGTGCGAATGCGCTGACGGCCTTGAGCGGTGCGCCCCACAATCCTGGGACCAGATAGATGGCGAAGGCCAATGCGGCTCCACCTCCGAATAGTCTCCATACCGATATTCCCTCTAATGGCTCCTCGTCCTTGAAGCGGATCTTCCCTAAGATATAGAGTCCTGCCATGGCGAAGATGACGATCCATATGCAGAGGAATGTCTCCCTGCTGAGGATGCCCCAACCGTAAGACATGTCGGCCACGGAGAGGAATTTGAAGGCGAAGGCGAGTTCGAAGAAACCTAAAAGCACCTTGGTCGTGTTCAACCAGCTCCCTGATTTAGGTCTTTTCTTCACCAGACTTGGGAAGAATGCGAAGATGGTGAATGGCACGGCGAGTGCGATAGAGAATCCTAACATACCAATCACTGGGGGCAGGATGCTATGACCTGAGGAGACGTCCACCAGAAGTGTTCCGATCAGCGGACCTGTGCAGGAGAAGGATACGATCACAAGGGTCAATGCCATGAAGAGGATGCTGACGATGCCGGTGCTTTCATCCGCCTTGTTCTCTAGCTTTGTGCTCCAGGAGGCAGGCAGGGAGAGCTCGAATCCTCCGAAGAAGGCTATCGCGAATACGACAAGCAGGATGAATAGGATGATGTTGATGAAGGCGCCCGTGGCTATGTCGTTGAGCACGTTGGCTCCGAACAGTAACGTGAGTATGATGCCCAATCCCACATAGATGAGTATGATGGATGCTCCGAAGAGGAGAGCGCTTATTTTCCCTTTACGCTCGTCTCCGTCCTGCTTCATGAATATGCTGACCGTCGTGGGGATGATTGGCCAAACGCAAGGGGTGAGGACGGCTAATAGACCACCGAGCAAACCCAAGAAGAAGATGCCCAATAATGATTGGCTTTTGGATTCTCCGTCGCTCTCGTTGGAGTTCATCTGGTCAATCACAGGTTTCCAAGTGTCGGCCTCCTCATTGACATCGGGAAGTTGTAGTGGTGCGATGGTGGCAGTCGGTTCGGATGTTGTTTCGCCCTTTTGACTGTTTGCGGCAGGTGCGGTCTTCTCTTCGGTTTTCCCTGTCCCGTCCAGTTGGAAGGAGAACTCCTCTTTGGTGGGGGAAAGGCAGTTGGAGTTGTCGCAAGCCATGTATTCCACATATCCGGCGATCTTGTATCCGTTCTCTTTGGAAACCTTCATTTTTTGTTGGAAGGTGACCTCTCCGCTGTATTCGCAGAGTTCCAGATTGAACAGGTTATCCATGCCGCACTTCGTCTTTTTGTTCGCTGTCGTGGAGCCGGCAGGTGTCGCCCCCTTCTTGCTGGTGAAGTTGAAGCTGGTAGGGATAGGTCCTTCCTTCGGCATGTCCATGCCGTAGATGTGCCATCCGTCGTCTATGCTGGCTTTGAAGGATATGGTTATTGTATTGTTTTTGTCTATTTCACTGCAGGTGATGTCCCATTTTACAGGTCTCTGTATTTGCGCGTTCAGGATACCTGATGTCAGTAAGGCGAAAATGAATAGTAATACTTTTTTCATCGTGTTCTCTTTTATGTTTATTGCAAAAATAGCTTGAATTTTAAAAAAATCCAAATGGGTTCTCCTGTTGGTACTGTGTTTTTTCGTACTTTCGCGGTGTCGGATTGTGTGCGTCGGTCACAGGAGAATCCGTCGTTTGATTGTTCACTGGGGATCGGTTTCCTGAGAGATTCCGTCCCTGAAGTAGAGTTGATGGATGAGTTTTTTTATGAATTCTGCATTTCGCTTGTTAGCTGTTGTCGGCTGTTTGTCGATTTCCTTTGCTGATGCCTTTGCTGTGGATTCTCATGCCATGGGGCAGGAGGCTAAGCTTCCGATATCCTTTGGCGTGCGGATGGACGTAGGCGGTGTGTTCCCGACGAATGACTTCGTGAAGGGTGGCCACTTCGATCTCTCCCGGCAGACGTGGGAGTATTCGAAGGAGCGTGAGGTGCATGATTTCTCCGATGTCGTCATCCAAATGAATTTCGGTGTCAGACCGGACCGTTGGCAGGCGCGGGCTTACCGTAACCCGTACTATGGGGTGGGCGTCGCGTTCCCTCGCTTCCATGACGAACGGTTGGGCAAGCCTGTCTCTTTCTTCGGCACGTATGGCGCGAGGATCATCCAATTGACGAATTGGTTGAAACTGAATTATGAAATCAATTTCGGCTATTCCACCAATTGGAACCATTACGATAGATTCACCAACCCGGATAATGTGGCGGTGGGATGGAAACATAACGCGCATGTTTCCCTCTTCCCTTATTTCAAGTTTGTCATCCCTGGCGGATTGGACTTGAAGGCGGGAGTGTCGCTCACCCATTTCTCCAATGGCGCCACCTCTATGCCTAACCGGGGACTGAACAACTATGCGGCCTCTGTCGCTTTGTCGTACAACCTGAATGATTCGGAGAACCGCGTCCGTAGGGATTCTTCCCTCCGCATGCCGTATGTCCCTTTTCATATGGAGCATGATTTCTCCCTCACGCGCTCTTTCCGACAGATCTATTATGACGGGAGGGGAACGAACCTGAGCACACAGTTCGTCCAATACCGATATCCGATTTTTGCTTTCAGCTATGCTCCGATGTTGCGTTGGTCGTATCGTTACCGTTGCGGATTGAGCATGGATTTCATGTATGACGAGAGTGTGGGGGCGCATGCCGATTATGTGATGGATCCGGCGGATGGTAAGATGTATGATCGGGTTTGGCTGGGCGATAAGCGGGATCGCTTCAATTTCGGCCTTTCGGTGAAGAACGAACTGATCATGTACGGCTTTTCTTTTTACTTGAATATTGGTTATGATATCATACATGGTGACGAGAGTCTGACGAGGCTGTATGAGGTGATAGGCGTGAAGATCCATCCATGGGGACCTCTCTATGCGGGCGTGGGTGTGCGCGCCGCCTATTTGTCGAAGGCGCAGTTCATCGCTTGGAGCCTCGGGTATAACCTCAAAGGCAAACCGTTGATCCGGAGAAAAAACAGGGCGACATGTGATTTCAGGTCTTATCCTCTCGGGGAGACGCTCCAAGTGCGGCAACCTTCTTCTGAGACTGAATAAGGTGGTCTGGAAGGGGGATGTGAAGCCTCAAATCTGTGCCTGACGGGCGATTCGTCCATGATTTTGGCGGTTTGGTCGATTGCGTATGGATAAGTACGTAATATTCGTAATTTTGTGGGTGAAATAATTAATAACCCACTAAATTTTAAGCGTCATGAAAAGTATATTGTACAAACTCATATTTGCCCTTCCTCTCTTCGCAATGTGTTCGTGCATCGGATACTATGACGATGATCGGGACGAGGATCTTCTGGTAGGGGATTCGTGGCATTGGACCAAGACAGTCTATTATGATGATGTGCCTGGTAGCATGTCTTATACGGATTATGCGGATGAGGAACTTTCCCTTCATTTCCATTATGATGGAGACTTGTCGATAAAGAGCACATTCGTCTCTCACTTCGGACGTGTCTATACTGATTGGGAACATGGGACTTGGGATTGCCGAGGTGGCGAGTTGCGCATCACTACCCATGACGGTGAGTGGTTCTATGATATCGACTACATCTCCCATTGGTCTCTGAGGCTTGTCTACTACGATTGGTATGTGGATGATTGGGGCCACAGGATAGACCGCAAGGTAGTGGAGTATTACGAGCGATAATGATTGATGGGGAGATCCCTTTGTCTCCCCGGTTTTTAATAAATAGCTAAAATGGCGAAAGAATTAGAGTTGAAGTATGGGTGTAATCCCAACCAAAAGCCTTCCCGAATTTACATGGAGGATGGCGAGTTACCGATTCAGGTCTTGAATGGCCGTCCGGGTTATATCAATTTCCTGGATGCTTTCAATAGCTGGCAGTTGGTGAAGGAGTTGAAGGAGGCCACGGGGCTACCCGCTGCGGCTTCCTTCAAACATGTTAGTCCGGCTGGTGCCGCTGTAGCGGTGGAGATGTCGGAGACGCTGAAGAAGATTTATTTCGTGAACGATGCGAAATTGTCTCCTTTGGCGACCGCATATGCCCGTGCGAGGGGTGCGGACCGTATGTCTTCCTACGGTGATTTCATCGCATTGTCTGACGTGTGTGACGAGGAGACGGCTTTCCTGATCAACCGCGAGGTGTCGGATGGTGTGATCGCCCCTGGATACACTGACCGTGCTTTGGAGATTCTGAAGAACAAGCGCAAGGGAACCTACAATGTGATCCAAATCGACCCTTCCTACAAGCCTAATCCGATCGAGCGCAAACAGGTGTTCGGCGTGACGTTCGAGCAGGGAAGGAACGAGGTGAAGATCGACGAATCCTTGTTCACGGAGTTTCCTACCAAGGTGAACTCTTTCACCGCCGAGGCGAAGCGTGACCTTCTCATCGCCCTGATCACGCTGAAGTACACGCAGTCTAACTCTGTATGCTATGCGAAGGATGGCCAGGCCATTGGTATCGGTGCGGGCCAACAGTCACGTATCCACTGTACCCGTTTGGCGGGCAACAAGGCGGACATATGGTTCCTTCGCCAACATCCGAAGGTGATGTCCCTGCCGTTCAAGGAGGGAATCCGTCGTGCGGACCGCGACAATACGATTGATGTCTATATCTCCGACGACTACGAGGATGTGTTGGCGGATGGCATGTGGGAGCAGTTCTTCTCCGTGAAGCCGGAGCCTATCACCCGGGAGGAAAAGAAGGCATGGTTGGCTAAGATGGACAATGTGGCGTTGGGTTCCGACGCGTTCTTCCCGTTCGGGGATAACATCGAGCGCGCCCACAAGAGCGGTGTGCGTTTCATCGCACAGCCGGGCGGTTCCGTACGTGATGATAATGTGATTGAGACTTGCGACAAATATGGGATGGCGATGGCCTTCACCCATGTTCGTTTGTTCCATCACTAATCACTATCAGACGATATGTGTCAGTGGGGTTGCCCTATGGGTGACCCCACTTTTTTTTGTGGCTGATGGAAGCCTTTATTGACAAAAAAAGGAGGCTGCTCCGTGAAGGAGAGCCTCCTATGCTGTGTCGCTTAAAACCTTATAGGTTGAATAATGGGCGAAGCACCTCCTCTTGCAGGATGTAGAATCCGGCACCAGAGAGGTAGCCGATCAGTGCGAGAAGAGATATGTTCTTCAAGTACCATCCGAAATCCACTTTTTCGAGACCCATAACCACCACACCAGCGGCGGAACCGATGATCAGGATAGAACCGCCCACACCTGCGCAGTAGGCGAGGAACATCCAGAATATTCCGTCTGTGGCGAAGAGACCCGCATCCGTGATGTCGTACATGCCCATGCAACCTGCAACCAACGGAACATTGTCCACGATGGAAGAAAGCACACCGATGATGATGTCGATGAGGTATGGATTACCTACCGTATGGTCGAGGAATTCAGCCAATTCGCGAAGGATGCCAGCGCATTGCAGGGCGTTTACGGCCATCAAAATTCCGAGGAAGAAAAGGATGGTGGTGAAGTCCACTTTTTTCAGCACAACGGAAATCCTTGCCTTCGCGTTCTCTGGCACCTGTTTCTTCTTGTGGTAGAGCATTTCGGTATATACCCAAAGCACACCCAATCCGAACAATACGCCGATGAATGGAGGCAGGTGGGTAATTGTCTTGAAAATAGGGACGAAGACCAATGCTCCGATTCCCATGAAGAATATTGTTTTTCTTTCTCTGTTTGTGATGACGTCCACGTTATTGGATGCGTTGCTAGAGTTTTTCGGAGTGGACACATCTCCCTTCATGGATAAGCTCTCTACCAACAATGGAATAATCATTGCCAGCAATGAAGGGATGATCAGGTTAGGGATGACGCCTGCGGTGGTGATGTTACCCTTCACCCACAGCATGATCGTGGTCACGTCGCCTATAGGGGAGAATGCACCTCCCGCGTTGGCGGCGATGACGATTAGGCAGGCGAATCTCCATCTTTCTGTCTTGTCTGCGACGATTTTGCGGAGCAACATGACCATGACGATGGTTGTGGTGAGGTTGTCCAATACGGCGGACATGAAGAATGTGATGAAGGAAAGCATCCATAGAAGCTCCTTCTTTTTCCTAGTGGTGATCTTGTCTGTGATGATGGAGAATCCTCTGTGTGCGTCGATGAGTTCGACTATTGTCATCGCACCCATAAGGAAGAACAACGTGGATGCGACATCTCCTAATCCTTCTATGATTTGAACTTCGGTTACGTATTTGATGACTTTTTCATGTAGGTCTGGTAATGAGGCTATCGCATCGCCTATGCTGCCTAAATTGAAATGCTCGATAAATGCTGGACTCGCCGAAAGGATTGGCTCAGCGTTAATTACATAGATGGTCCAAAGTAAGGCGCACAATATCAATGCTGTCGCCGCTTTGTTTACTTTCAGTGAGTGTTCCAATGCGATACTGGAGTATCCTAGGATGAACACCGCAATCATTAAGATTTCCATTGCTTTATAAACGTGTTTTTGTTATGTAACTTTCACAATTTTTTTTGATAGCGCGAATTTAATTTTTTTTTGGAATATTTATTCATTTCACTACACACATTTTTCACTATAAAACGAGGTGAATTTACATGGGTCTAAAAATGATATGATATTTGATTGGCTGCGGAGCGAAAATGTGTGGTCAGCGTGGCGGCTTCCTTTCTGATGATAGATCGAAGACATGGGCAAAAAAGAAGGAGGGGAAGATGATGTTCTTCCCCTCCTCGAATATCAAATCCGTTCGGACATAAGGTCCGGATTGGTTGCTTATCTGTTCAATGTGAAGTTAACCGGTAATTGGTAGTAGGATGCCACGTTCTTGTTGTTGTGCTCCGCTGGAGTCCAATTCGGCATGCTGCTAACGACGCGGACAGCCTCTTGGTCAAGTACTGGATCCACACTACGTGTTACTTTCACGTCCTTTACCACACCTTTGGATGATACGACGAACTTCACGAGAACGACGCCTTCGATCCCCTCATCCATAGCGATTTGTGGATAACTTAGGTTCTTGCTCAGGTACTCCATCAGTTTCTTCTTTCCGCCTGGGAATTCAGCTTTCTTTTGTACCTTCAAAATAGGAGTCTCCTCAGCACCCTCGTCATCGTCATCTTTGCTGGTGAATGTAGGGAGCTTATTTTCTTCCTTCTGGCTCTCACTTTCTCCCTTGAAGACATTCTGAGTCTTTGTTGTATCATCCACGACGATGATTTGATCAGGTGTCTCTGGTGTCTCTTGTTGAGGTTCCGGCTCTGGTTCCGGCTCTGGTTGCTCTTCATCCTGAGTGGTGTTGTCAATCTGCTCCTCTTCTTCGTCCGCCCTTCCAACTATTTCGTCCATGTTAAACTTTTCCACATCTCCCTTTGCCCATTCAAAGAGGATGTAAGCGAACCCGAGAGTGATAACAAGTCCGATCAAGGTGAACATTGAACGTTTGTTGCTCAAGTCTGCTTGGGGTGTTTTCTTAATTCTCATGTTTATGTTTTTTTATTATTAATTTTTCGTTTATGTACTTCGTTCTGCAAATGTAATATTTCTTGTGGAATTAAAGACTTAAAAAATCCATTTTTTTTAGTTTAGATTCGGCAGATTCGAATATTCTTTCGAATAGCGAATCATTTGTTGAACGAACGACTCGTCATATTTCACTTGTATGTCGGTGATATTCCCATCTTTATCATATGTCGGCTCGTATCTCGGGTTGACGAATCCCTTGTATGGCGCGATGTTCAAGGCTGCGTAACGTTCGCGGATTTCTTTGTGGATCTTCGGGTCTACCTTCACACCGTAGGTCTCGACCAGTTG
Source organism: Paludibacteraceae bacterium (assembly GCA_017527905.1). Lineage (GTDB taxonomy): Bacteria > Bacteroidota > Bacteroidia > Bacteroidales > Paludibacteraceae > UBA1181. Next base: position 2,827 of record JAFXPK010000039.1, on the reverse strand, counting down.
CTTGGCTGCGTTGAAATCGCCTTCCGACTTAATGCGTTGGATTTCAGCCAACAACTCTCCGATGAGTCCTCTCATCGCGTCGTAGTCGTTGATGACCACGAAGGTCTTGCCGTCCTTTTCTTTCAACTCTACGACATTCTTCGCCTTGCCGTGCTCGTATACCCATTGTGCGATGAGTTGGCGGTTGCGCATGTGCGCCTCTTCGATGTTGTTGCCTAGCTCGATTCGGGTGAGCTGGGTGAGCATACCGTTCATCATGTACTTGTAATATTCGGCCTTGTAGGCTTCCATGTTAGGCAACAGCCCCAACTCAACCATCTTAGGGTCTGCCGCGTAGTAGAGTCCGAAGAGGTCGGCGCGCGCCTCTTCGATAGTGGCGCCGTAGGCTCTCAGGGCGTCTTGGCTCACGCCTGGAAGCAGTTGGCCCGAACCGTGTCCGAGGCATTCGTGCAGGTCGGTGTGCAGGTTGTCCGATTGGTAACCATACTTCTCGATGCGCTCCCTCTCCTCGTCGTTCCATACGAACTCCTCGTTGAATCCGTTGCCTTTGGCGGCCTTGTCGTAGGCTTCCGTGATATTCTCCAATGTGACGGATTTCGAACCGTGCATCTGACGGATCCAGTTGGCGTTAGGCAGGTTGATGCCTATCGGTGTGGCTGGATGGCAGTCTCCTCCGAGCATGGCGGCCGTGATCACCTTGGCGGTCACTCCGTTCACACTGTCCTTCTTGAATCTTTTGTCGACCGGTGAGTGGTCCTCGAACCATTGTGCGTTCTGGCTGATGGTGATGGTCCTTTGCGTCGCCTCAAGGTTCTTGAAGTTGACGACGGACTCCCAGCTGGCCTTGATGCCCAACGGGTCTCCATATGTCTCGATGAATCCGTTGACGAAGTCGATGCGTGACTCCGTGTCCTCCACCCAGAGGATGCTGTATTCGTCGAATGTCAGGAGATCACCGGTCTCGTAATAGTCTATCAATGAGTTGATCACCTTCTTCTGAGCGTCGTTTTCCGCCACTTCCGCCGCTTTCTCCAGCCATCCCACGATCTTCTCGATGGCTGCGGAGTACATGCCTCCGACCTTCCATTGCTTCTCCACGATTTGGCCGTTCTCCTTCATGAGCTTGCTGTTCAGTCCGTAGGAGAGTGGGGTGGTGTCGTTCGGATCCCTCATCTTATCGTAGAAGGCGTCCACCTCTTTCTCCGTCACCCCTTCGTAGTAGTTGTTGGCGGATGTCTTGATGAGGTCTTCCCCCTCTGTTTGGTTCACCCTTTTCGCATAGAGGTTCTTATCGAACATGACAGGGGTGATGGCCTTCAGCATCTTCTCCACGTCGTTGCCATATTCTTTGATGGGAAGTTTGTCTGGCGATATGGAGCGGACAATCATCTCGAAGTAGGCTTGGTTGAAGTTCGGTTCGAACTTGTCCGTGGCGTAGTGGTGGTGGATTCCGTTGGAGAACCATACCCTTTTCATGTAGGTGATGATACCCTGGAAGTCTTTGTTGTTCCTGTCTCCCGCGTAGTTGAGGAAGATCGCTTCCAAGGTTCGTCTTATCGTCAGGTTATATTTGTTGTTCTGGTCGTAGAGGATGTCCCTTCCTTCCAAAGCGGCTTGGGAAAGGAAATAGATGAGTTTCTTTTGATTGAGACTCAGTGATTCGAAGTCCGGCACCTTGTAGCGCAGGATTTCCAGATCCGCGAATCTGTCCACTTTGTATTCGAACTCCGTCTCCACGGAGGTGTTTGTCGCTTTGTCTCCCTCATTGGAGCAAGAGCCTATCAGGGTTGTTGTCATAAGAAATAATGCGGTTTTTAGTTTCATATATCTTATATCTTAATGTTATCGTGTGTTTCTGGCATCGATGTTCTCCTCCAAGTACCAAGTGCCTTTTTTCAGTTTGTAGGCATCGTAGGTGAAGTCGGGCCCGTAGTAGACATGTATGTCCTTGTAGCCTGGCTCGATGGGGGATAGGTGGTCGAATATGATCCGTTTGGAGGAGGCGTCGTAGTTGAGGGCGATCTTTGCCTCCGCACTGTATTCGAGGATGATCCTGGAATCGTTTTTCCCTCTCTTCTCGAAGACCATCTTTCCGAGCGAGGCGTTGCCCCTTCCGTCGATGTTGAGGGTCTCGATGATCTTATAGTCGGACGCGGCGTTGTAGCCAGACCATCCTAACGCCACGTAATAGTTCGCGCCCCTGTTTTTCACGAGAAATACTTTGTAGTATAGCGCTCCGTACCAGTCTGTCGTGGCGATTTTGCCCTGTTGGGAGGGCAGGTATGCTTCCCTGGATAGTGTGAGGGGCGTGGTGGTGACTTTGTTTTTGCCTTTTACTTGAATGAATCCTCCGTACCCGTGGGTGCGGTCGGTATAGGGGAATGACCAGGTGTAGATCCTCACCTTCTTGTCGTCCGAAAGGACTTTCCCCAGGTTGGTGAGCTTTTCGAACGGGTAGGCGAAGGAGTTCTCGTCCTTCAGCGTTTCGCCCAATGTGGCTTGTAACTCTCTGTTGAGTTGGTCTTTTATGCTATCCACCTCGCAGTTCTTCAGGGAGTCGAAGAGCACGACCAACCGTTCTTCGTTTATCTCTGCGTGGAGGGCGAAGGTGACGAAAAGGGGTAATATGGCGAGTAGTCTATGCTTCATGGTCTTCTGTACGTGGGGTGGTCGGGGCCTCCTCGCTTTGCTTGCTTAGTATCTCTTCGAATGTGTTCCAGAGGGTGTCGTCGGGCGTGGGTGCCACGATGTTTATCTCCTTCTTCGACACGGGGTGTATGAACCGTATGTTACGGGCGTGCAGGCTGATGCCTCCGTCCTTGTTGGA
>JAFXPK010000038.1 GCA_017527905.1 Paludibacteraceae bacterium | reverse complement strand
GTCGTGCTCTACCAACTGAGCTATTTTCGCAAATATGTTAGTCTCAAATTTGAGAGAGTCGCATTTTCCCTTGCCAAGGTCGGTACTCCTTTCCTATTTGTCGGGCAAGGTCGTGCTCTACCAACTGAGCTATTTTCGCAATTTGCATCCCCTCTTTCGGTTTTGCGTTGCAAAGGTAAGTTTATTTTTCATACCAAACAATAGTGTTTGCTCTTTTTTTTGCTTTTCTTGCGTGGTATTTCTCTTTTTTATCAGTAACTCCCTTTCTTGTAGATGTTTGGCTTTCTCACAAATTTCTAAAGCCATGATATATCCATCGATATTCAGGACCCTGATTCCTTCTTTTATTGTTGTCATCCGTAACAGATCACGGATTTCTATTCCTTTCAGTTCGTAGGTCACGTCGATGATTGCGGGTTTGTGCTCGGGTATGTGTTTGATTCCCCGTATGTATAGCCTTCCCGTGAGAATCTCCATGTTGAATCCTTTTGCGATGGGTTCCTCCCAGGAGTAGACCGTGTAGCCATTCGCTTGCAGGAGTTGAATGATGCCTTTTAGATTCTCCTGCTCGTCCGCGGCTACAAGGTCTGCGTCTCCTGGTGGATTGTCCAACACTTCAGGGTAAGTCAACTCTAGTCCGAGGCTCCCGAATAGTGCGCAGTCGAAGTTCTCTGTGAGCTCGGCCGCGATTCTTTTTAGTTCGAAATAGGGTGTCATGTTCTTTCCTCCTTGGGGTTGGTTATAAATCGTTTCCGTGTCATACCCAGTCTAGTTTCCCCTTCATGTTCCAGTCTTTGCAGAGGATTCCGTTAGGGTAGTAGATGAGCTTATAGATCTTTTTGTCGTCCATGTTGCCATGGTACTTGATCATCTCTTCGTAGTCGGACATCTCGAAGCTTACGTTGACCTTCCCGGCGTATTTGTATCCGAAAGAGAAGTAATAGTATCCCTTGATGATATTGTCCAGTCTGAACTGCTCATCCGGCAATGCCTCCAGGATGTCCATCAGCTCGATTCGGTTTTCCTCGATGTATTGGCGGGTCTTCCCGTGGTCCACTATTTCATCGAACATTGCCAGCTCGCGGAACACTACGTCCGTTACGCCCATCGCCTCGGCGAATTTCAGGTATTCGATGATCTCCTCCACGTTGTGTATGCCTTTCCCCTGCAATACGGCCACCATCCGGACGGGTATTACTTCGTTCAACCTTTTCACGACGTCGGTGAATACCTCGTTACGCTTGATGGGCTCGATTTCGCCCGCATTCTTCTTGAACCGTACGATCCATTGGTTCTTCTCCTCGTCGTAGTGGTGCCTAGAACATTCGATGCGGGTGATTTGATGTCCCTTGAGCGTCTCGATCAGTCCGTTGTAATCCTTCGCGAAGCCAGATAGGTTGGAGTACATCACCTTCTCTGTGATGTGTCCGCCCTCTTCTTGGAATCTCTTTGCGATGTCCAATATGATTCCTAGCTGTTCCTTGCTTTCTGTAGGTTCCTTGCCAGACAGGGAAAGGAATATGGGTGTTTCTTTGATGCGCTCCAGCACCTTTCTGAATTTCCCCGCATAGTCCGCGCATATCCCGTTGCATACGGTGACGCTACCACTACGTACTAGTAATTCAGAACAGAACTGGCAGTTTGCACTGCATGCGTTGTAGATGTATGGAGTGACAGATATTTGGTCTTTCTCCATTCTGTCTTCCAGGAACACGTTGCCGCCTCTCTCGTTTGCCAACTGTTGGGCGAATCGTAAATAATCTGCATAAAACTTTTTCATACCCCTTGAATTTTAATGTCCAACAAATTTTATGTATTTATTACAGTGCAAATATACGCATTTTATTTATATAAACAAATTAATAGTATAAAAATTACGCAAAAAAAATAAATGGATTTGTTCGGTTGGAAGGTGAACTATGCACGGAAGGCATATTTCTCAAAATCGGTCAATCGTTGGATGATGGGCTGATGTCAAGCCGGCTGACGGTGAAATATATCCAAGCACCAATTACTTTGTCGTCATGTGTCATCTCGCCTAGATCAAATCGTATGTCCCCGCAATCGACTATCACAGGATTTATTTGGATAATTTTTCCATAGCACTCGTATCGGGTTCTGTCATGGGAAGGCGGAATCAACTTCATCTCCTCATTCATGTTGTTAGAGAACATCGCTTCCCATGTCTCTTCCGAATATAGGAAATCGAGGTCGACCAGTCTTTCTTCCCCTTCGTGAAATAGGCAAGGGTGGCAAAATGCCCAGTATTGTCTCAATCCCACCTCGAAACAAACCTCCGCTTCTCGACCGTCTTTATCTATCCAGTCTATCTCCTTTATTCGTACCTTATGGCTGCTCATTCCTCTTTATATAAAAATGTGTGTCGGTTAATTTGTATGTTTTACCATCGGGTCATCCTTATGGACGCATTTGAAATAGCTGTCATACTTTAGTGGTTATATGGATAGCTGTTGGCGTTTATGCTATATGTTCGTATCTCCAATTAGGCGAATATAGATGTTTTTGTGCGAATGGACAAGAGGAGTGTCTCTGAAAAGATTATTTATTCATTGGTATTGTTTAAATATACATATATTATTCATTATTCTTTGGAGTGTCTGACAAAGTGTATGTTTTTTGTGTGTCTATTTGTGCTTTAATATGCTAAAATGGTGTCATTTTGCTATCGAAAATAAAAATTTTGCCTTCTGTGATAAAATTTTGTCGTTTTTGTTTGTCATATTGAAAATTATGTATATATTTGTATTGTTGTTAAACGAAGATGTTTCACTTATTAAAATTTACGACTATGGTACTAGGATTATTTTTTTCGGTAGTGTTGACGTTTTCAGTAGCAAGAATCTGTGTTGAAGCAAAGGATTTGAAGGGCAACTATTAAATTTAAATGTTATGGATCAGGTTGAAAACGACAACTAAAGGCCTCAATGTTCGGAAGTAGACATTGAGGCTTTTTTGTGTCTTGTCGGTTCTGCGATCCGGTGCTATGATGGGGAAGGAAAAGCGTTTCTTCCGGGCAATCAGTCACTTCATGAGAAATCTGTGTTTTGCTTGCGCGAAAAAAAATGGGACACACGATGCCGCATGTCCCATCTTTAGTTTTCCGTAATCTTGAAATCTCTATTTCAAAACCGTTTTAAAGCTTTTTTCTTCGCATTTCACGAGGTAAATGCCTGAGGTAAGGTGTCCGTTGGCGTTTGTCACGTTGCGGCCGAGTGCGTCATAGATCCTGAACTCGTTTCTGTTGACTGAGATGTTGCCCTCGAAACTTGTCACTACGATGTCGTCTGCGTCGATGTCGTCAACGCCTACTGATTCTTTCTCGACGAAGACGGCTGAAATGGTGCAGTCAGCGTCTACCGTGAGTGTGATCGTGTCAGACTTCGCTTGCTCTTCTGTCAGTGTGATGCCTTCCGCCTCCCAGTGGGAGAATTTGTATTCGTTCTTCGTATATACGTAAGCGATCGCCTCTCCGGTTTCGCAATCAGGCCATTGTTTGATATAGGCCTTGCCGCCCTGGTTGTTGATGGTCACATCGCCAGACTTCTCTTTGACCGTCAGTTTGTAAGGGTATACGCCTTGAACGTATTCTGGCTGGTATCCCGGAGTCTCTTTGTAGGTGCTTGCCGCATCGCATGGAACGACGATTTTTGGCAATGTCCCGGATGTGATGGATGCTTTCGATACGAAGGTGTTCCCGTCCGTATTGGCTGGCGTCTCGCTCTCGAATACGATTTCTTCCAATTCATATACGTAATAGAATGCGCCTTTGCCGATTTTAGTGACTGATTTAGGGATATCGATCCGTGAGAAGTGGCAATATTGGAATGCGCCCTCGCCGATTTCCTCCAATGTGTTAGGCAAGACAACCTTTGTGGCGGTGAGGCTCTGGAATGCGCGGTTATCGATGTATTTAACACCTTCTGGAAGGGTCAACTCCTTTACGCTGTCTATCTCGGCGAATGCATAGTCTTCGATACGCTCTATGGTTGTCGGCAAATAGATGTTCTCCAAGGTCGATTTGGACATGAATGCGTGTGAGCCGATATTTGTAACGCCTTCGGATACGATCAGGTTCTTAACCTCCAAGGATCTCCAAGGCGTTGTGCTCCTGGATTTGTAGTCCTTCATCAAACCGGTTCCCTTTAATGCCAGCGTGCCGGTTTTCTCGTCGAATGCCCAAAGAACATTTGTGCCATCTCCTTCCGCACCACATATATTCGTCGGATCGAAGGTGAAATCGTCGATTGTCGGGGTTCTCGGTTCCTGAGGACCATCAGCCTCGCAAACCACCTGAAGCTCCACTGGCTCGTCTATGCCGGTCTCGTCATTGCTTTCTTGGTAAGTGGAAAAGTATTCCTTGTATGCCTCCAGTGCGTCGCAAGGCACAACGAGTTTTGCCCTGTCTGTGGACTCATCTTTTTGGAATATGCCATTTAAGTTGGTGAATGTCGGAGGAGTGTTTCCTGCAAAATGTATCTTTTCCAGGTCTTCGCTATATTTGAATGCGAGTCTTCCTATCTCTGCCATTGTGGATGGCAGATAAATCTCCTTGATATCCTCTGTCACGTAGAAGGCCATCGAACCAATCGTAGTGATGCCTTCGGATACACTTACATAGTGGAATTCATCTTGCGTCGTTGTGTATGGAGGATAATCCATATACGTGTAATCTTCCATCTCTCCTTCTCCTATCAGGTACAAAGTGTCGTTTTTGATTGACCAAGAGATGTTTTCTCCACCATCTTTCCCGCAATATGGAGACTGTGAGAAGTATGCGTGAATTCTTGAGGTTTTTGTGATCGTGAATTCTACTTCAGTGCTTTTCTTTTGCTCTTCCGTCAGCAAGTCTTCAGGATAGGTGTCCCAATAAAGGAATTCGTAGCCTTCCTTCGGAACGGCGACCACTTTGTACGTTTGGCTGGTCTCTGTCTCAGCCACTTGTGTCACGTCTATGTCTCCCATGCCGATTGCGTCGTTGAGGAGATATATGTTGGTGGTTGTACCCCCACCGTATTCGTATTTGATGTTGGCGGTGATGGTGGCAGGCTTCGTCAAGTCTACGATGATCTCTGTCTTGTGTAAATCCGCCTCCGGTATGTCGTAGCTTCCCTCCCAAGTCAGTTTGTAGCTTGACGACCATAATTCGACACTCAGTTTGTACAGGTTCTTTTCGCAGTCGATGGGTGTGATGGTCAATGGACCGTTGGAATTGTCGTTTGAGGATATTTCCGATCCATTAGGCCAGCTTGGGATGATCTTTGAATTGTAGTAATTGTTGCTACGGATGGCTTGGACGGACTCTTCGTTGTATGCTTTGCAATTGATGATGAACACGGTGGTGCCCATTCCTAGGAAGGTGTTTTGACCTTCTACTTCGGGGAATGTCTCTCCAAGGAAGATCATGGTATCCACCCCGCTGTAATGGAAAGCTTCATTCTCGATCTTTTCCACCCAAGAAGGTATGCTGATCTTTTTCAGGCTCCTACAGCTAAGGAACATAGCTTCTGAGAGGACTTTCGCTTTTGTCGGAATCTCAAAAGATTCAAAGCCGCAGTAGGCGAAAACATGCTTTCCAAATGTCTCCACGTTCCCCAAGTCAATGCTTTTTAAATTGGAGCAGCTTTGGAACGCGTAATCGGGAAGTTCTGTGACGTTCTTGGGAATCGAGATGGACGTCAGTGATTTGCATTCGTAGAACGCCTCTTCCTCGATCGTTTTTAGTCCTTCAGGCAATTGAATGCTGGCGAGTGATTTGCATTCTTCGAAGGCTGCCTCGCCGATCGTTTCGATGGTGGAGGCCAATTTGACTTCCTTCAGTTCGGTGAACCCCATAAAGGCGTGTTTGCCTACGTTTGTCACTCCTTCGTTGATGATTACGTTCTCCACCTCTTCTTTTAGATTAGACCATTCCGGGTCGATGTATGTGTCACCGAATATGTCCGTGGTGTACACGTTCATCTCTCCTTCTCCGGAAAATGTTAATGTTTTTGTGGATTCGTCGTAAAGGTGTGTCACTTCCGCGAATGAGGAAGCCGACGATAGCGATAATGCAGCTGCAATCGCAATAGTAGTAAATGTCCGCATAATTCTTTTAATTTAACTGTTGTTGTTTTTGTAATTGATTCGTTCACAAAAGTATAGTTTTATTGTTGTATATAAAACACTGTTGTGTCTTTTTTGTATATTTTAACACAATTTTTGTTTGCTGGTTTCCGCTACGTGTCCGTTTTACCCATTGTTCTCCCCGCTGTTTCGCTGGGTTTGGAGGGTGTTTCCACCGTCTTCCTTCCTTGTTTGTTATGTGTCATTCTCCATGTTTTTTTGTGTTGTCTTTCCTTGTGTTCTTTTTTTTTGTTGCATATTATACATTTTTTATGCGTTTGGTATACGGATTGCGGTTTTATGTGTTGTTCTGTTGGTGTCTTTTTGTCTTGTAATTTGTATTATTCGTAGCTTTTTGTCGTTTTGTTGTGTTGTTTTGGTGTTAAAATTTAAAAATTCTTTCGTTTATGTTTGTCATATTGAAAATAATGCATATCTTTGTATTGTTGTTAAACGAAGATGTTTCACTTTAATATATACGACTATGGTACTAGGATTAATTTTTTCGGTTGTGTTGACGTTTTCAGTAGCAAGAATCTGTGTTGAAGCAAAAGATTTGAAGAGCAACTATTAAATTTAAATGTTATGGATCAGGTAGAAAACGACAACTAAAAAGCCTCAGTGTTCGGGAGTAAACATTGAGGCTTTTTTGTATCCTTTCCCTCCGATGACTTTGTGTCTTCCTGCCCTAACCTTACAATGCATTTGTATTCTGCTGCTTGGCAGACCTGTTATTTCTTCCCTGTTTTATATAAGTATATAATTATTGATTGTAGATGCCCAAAGTGATAAATGAAACTGTTGTGGATTATAGGTGAGATGTTCTTCTTATTCTATTTGAAATTTAAAATAAATGTTGTATTTTTGCCACATGATGAGAATGTTGGTTGTTCTCTTTCGATTGGAAAGATAAAAAATTGTTCAGTTATATATTAATTATCAATCATTAGAATGTGAAATCAGTTACGATGTCTCTGTTGAAAACATTGTAATCTGTATATGATTTTTAGAGTTTGCCAAAAAACGAATAATATCTCAATAAAAATTTAAAACTATTAAAGGATGAAGAAAAAAATCATTTTAGCGAGTTTGGTCGTGGCGGGATTTATAGCGACTTTCGCCGAAACTAAGATGGTCGTGTACACCAACGACGGGAAAAAGAGCGAGTTTTATGTCAGTAAAATTGACAGTGTATGTTTTGTTGATGAGCCTGACACTATTTCTCTGGAATTATTGGATGGTTGTCAGACTGTGAAGTATGCGGATTCTGAGCTGATGTTCACTTTTAATGAAGATGCAAAAACAGCTGAGGTATCCGGTTTCGATAAGAATAAAATAGGGCAGGATCTTGTAGTCCCTTGTTTCGTGGAGAAGGATGGTGAAGAATACATGGTCACTTCCATCGCAAAGGCTGCTCTTCAGCAAGCTCCTGTCGTGAATATGGTCATTGGCAATACAGTCACTTCTATTGGTGATTATGCTTTCTCTTACATGAAATCCTTGGAAAAGATTGTTTTCCCAAAGAACCTTGAGGTGTTGTCATACTTTCTTTGCCTTCAGACGAACAAACTTTATGATGTCACGTTGCCTGAGAAATTAAAGGTTATCAAATATGGTGCTTTGGATTGTATCAATATTTATGGAAAAACAAAGAAACTTGAACTTCCTGCAACTGTGGAGAGAATCGAAGACCGAGCATTCGGCTCGACAGATTATGAGGAGATAATTATTCCTAAGGGCTGTGTTTTAGAGGACTGCCCTTTTTATGGATGTGGAAAACTGAAAAAAATCGTTGTTGACCCAGATGATCCCAATTATACTAATTATGATGGTTGCTTATACAACAAAGATTTGACAGTGCTTATCTGCTGTCCTGGAGGCAAGTCGACTGTTGAGTTCCCAAGTACAATCAAAGAGATTGCGGATTACGGATTTGCAACAAATGATTCAATGAAGACAATAGAGTTGCCGAACATAATCACAAAACTTGGTAAATATGTCTTTGATCAGGGCAGAGTTTTTGAGTCGATCGTTTTGCCTGAATCAATAACAGAGTTGCCTGAGGGTACATTCTATTCGTGTTATCGATTGAGAAATGTTACATTGCCTGCTAACTTGAAACTTATCGGTGAAAAAGCATTTTTGGGGGTTGATAGTATGACAACTATCACAATTCCTAACACGGTGGAGTCTATTGGATACAAAGCATTCACCATGTGTGACAAATTAGATAGTATAGTTATTCCTAATTCAGTCAAAACTGTCGGTAAAGAGACGTTTACTGAATGCCCTTCCTTGCGTTATGTGGCTCTTCCTGAAGGCCTTGATACGATACCTGAAAGAATTTTCTTTGCATGTAAGAAATTAGAGACCGTTGTGATGCCTAAGGAGGTTAAGATTATTTCTGATTACGCATTCCAGACATGTCAAAGCCTAAAGAAGATAGACATCCCTAATACGGTTACTAGAATCGGAGAGAATGCATTCGGCTCTTGTGCCGATACTGTGATTGTCATTCCGAATTCAGTCAAGTCAATCGGCAAGAACGCATTTAATGGATGTAGTAACGCGACTCGTATTGAAATTCTGGCTTCAATAACATCATTGCCATACAGGGTGTTCGCCGGATGTCGCGCTTTGGAGTCGGCTTTCATTCCGTCTTCCGTGACTTCTATTGACGCAACTGCCTTTTCGGGTTGTGAAAAGTTGAAAAGTATTGAGGTTGCGAAGGGTAATCCAAAATATATTTCTGTCGATGGTGTGGTTTTCAATACTGATACGACGGAAATCATTATTTATCCTTCTGGCGTAGATACAATTAAGATACCTGAGACTGTGACAACAATTGTAAGTAACTTGTTCTATGGTTTTAGAAACCTGAAAAGTGTATCCATCCCTGCTTCTGTTAAGACAATTGAGTCTGGGGCGTTCTCAAGTATTTCTATTGACACCCTTGTTATTCCTGCAACTGTAGAGTCTGTTGGAGATGCCGCATTCGCTTCCGCTAGCATCAAAACTCTTATTTTTGAGGGGAACACTAAGTTGGGTGAGAATATGTTTTATAGAGTACAAATTACAAATTTGACATTGCCAAGTTCTCTTACAGAGATTCCGGAAGGCTTGTTCTCTGAAACTAATTCTCTTGTCTCTGTGGTGTTCCCAGCGTCAGTAACGTCTATTCCTGCCAATACATTTAGAGATTGTTGGAATCTGCAGAAAATCACGGTCTCTAATGATTGTGAGGTGTCTGAAGATGCATTCCTTTCGCCAAGTCATGTGGAAATCATTAGGTACTAATTACTGAAGCGCCTAATTTGTATTCGTAAAAAATAAGGAATCAGCTCATGGGGGCTGATTCCTTATTTTTTATCCCTTTTGTCTTGCCTGTGAGCAGACTCTACCTTTCGTTCTTTTTATTACTTCTCCGTATGGAATTTTACGCTACCACGCTGTCAATCCATCCTGCTCTTGTAATCCTCGTAGCCGAATTTCCGTAGCACCTCCATCTTGTTGTCCTGGGTCCACAGTATGATGGAAGGGTGGGAGACTCCGTTGAATAGGGTGGTCTTGACGGTCGTGTAGTGGATCATGTCCATGAAGACGATCTTCTCGCCGACCTGCAGTTCGTGGTCGAAGGACCATGATCCCACGAAGTCGCCGGAAAGGCAGCTGTTGCCTCCCATGCGGTAGGTGGGTTTCCCCTCCACCTCGTCCGTTGCCCCTAGAATGGCTGGTTTGTAAGGCATTTCAAGGCAGTCGGGCATGTGGCAGGCGAAGGAGACGTTGAGAATGGCTGTCTTGATGCCATGGTTCTCCACGATGTCCACGACGGTGGAGACGAGTTCTCCCGTCTGCCAAGCGAAGGCGCTTCCGGGTTCTAGGATCACCTTCAGCCAAGGGTAGCGGCTTCTGAATCCTTGGACGATCTTGATGAGGTGTTCCACATCGTAGTCCTTCCGTGTCATCAGGTGTCCGCCTCCGAAGTTCACCCATTTCAGTTGCGGCAGGAATTGGGCGAATTTCTCCTCGAAAGCCTGCATGAGCTTTTCGAACTCGTAGGAGGAGGATTCGCAGAGCGCATGGCAGTGGAACCCTTCGATGCCTTCGGGTAGCTTGCCGCCGAACTGGTCGACCGTGACTCCTAGCCTGGAGCCTGGCGCGCATGGGTTGTAGAGGTCGGTTTCCACTTGCGAGATCTCCGGGTTGACCCTTATGCCGCAGGATATGTGCCGGTCGAATCCTTCGATCTCAGCCTTTCTCCGCTCGTATTGCTGGATGGAGTTGAAGGTGATATGGCTGCTCAGCGAGGCGATCTCAGCGAACTCCTCGTCCGTATAGGCGGGGGAGTAGGTGTGGGCGTAGTTGCCCATCTCCTCGTATGCGAGGCGAGCCTCCGATAGGGAACTGGCGGTGGAGTAGGGTATGTACTCCCTCACGATGGGGAATAACTTCCACAATGCGAAAGCCTTGAAGGCGAGGATGATGTCCGCTCCGGATCTCTCTTTTACCGATTTTATCAGCGATAAGTTTTTTCGTAGTCTGACTTCGTCCACCACGTATGCGGGGGATGGTATTTGGCTATAGTCTATCATGATTTTCATCGTTTAAATTGTTCAAAGGTACATAATTTTGGGCATACATGACCATATATCCCATACAATTTTGTAATTTTGCACCCCGAATCAATAACATTAATATGGCAGAAAGAAAAGTTCGTGTGCGTTTCGCACCAAGTCCGACTGGACCATTGCATATTGGAGGTGTAAGGACATGCTTGTACAACTATTTGTTCGCTAAGAAGAACGGTGGCGATTTGCTGCTTAGGATCGAGGATACCGACTCCCAGCGTTTCGTCCCGGGAGCGGAAGAGTATATCATCGAAGCCTTCAAATGGTTGGGCATCACTTTCGACGAAGGTGTGGGCGTGGGTGGCCCTAATGGACCGTACCGCCAGAGCGAGCGCCGCGATATTTACAAGATATATGTGAAGCAGTTGATCGAGAGCGGTCATGCGTATTATGCATTCGACACGCCGGAGGAGTTGGAGGCTAAACGTAACGCTATCCCTAATTTCCAATATGACTCACATACCCGTATGCAAGGGGTTAACTCCTTGACGTTGAGCGAGGAGGAGGTGAACCGACGCATTGCGGCCGGTGAGAAGTATGTGGTGCGTATCAAGGTGGAGCCGGACGAGGACATCGAGGTGGATGACTTGGTGCGTGGCAAGGTGGTCATCAATTCCAATATCTTGGACGACAAGGTTTTATACAAGGCTGCGGATGAGTTGCCTACCTATCACTTGGCGAATATTGTGGACGACCACTTGATGGAGATCACCCATGTGATCCGTGGTGAGGAGTGGTTGCCTTCCGCACCGCTCCATGTGTTGCTCTACCGTTACTTGGGTTGGGCGGATACGATGCCTCGTTTCGCGCACTTGCCGTTGTTGCTCAAGCCTGAGGGCAATGGTAAGCTGAGCAAGCGTGATGGCGACAAGCTGGGCTTCCCTGTCTTCCCGCTGCAGTGGAAGGATCCTAAGAGCGGCGACATCTCTTCGGGTTACCGCGAGTCTGGCTACTTGCCTGAGGCGGTTGTTAACTTCCTTGCGTTGTTGGGCTGGAACCCAGGCAACGACCAGGAGATGCTCTCGATGGACGAACTGATCGAGCTCTTCTCCATCGACCGTATCAGCAAGTCTGGCGCCCGCTTCAACTACGAGAAGGGCAAATGGTTCAACCATGAGTACCTGATTAGAAAATCTGACGAGGAGGTTGCGCATATGTTCGAGCCTATCCTGAAGGAGAAGGGCGTCACTTGCGCATTCGATAAGCTGAAGTACATCGTCTCTTTGGTGAAGGAGCGTATCACGTTCCCTGCAGACTTGTGGGAGCAGGCAAGCTTCTTCTTCGAGGCGCCGACCGCATACGATGAGAAATCGTTGAAGAAACGTTGGAAAGAGGAGAGCCCTCAGTGCCTGCGCGAGTTGGTGGAGGTGTTGAAAGGTATTGATGATTATTCTAAGGTTAATGAAAACGAACAATTGGTGCTCGATTGGGTGGCTTCTAAAGGCTACAATTTGGGTACGGTGATGAACTCTTTCCGTATCACCCTTGTGGGTGCGGCGAAGGGTCCACATATTTTCAACATTATAGATATTCTTGGTAAAGAAGAAACAATAGCCCGTGTGAACAGGGCGTTGGAGGTAATTAAATGACATGGTTAAGTTGTTGTACAATTTAGGTATGCTCATATACCATTTTGGTGTGTGGGTAGCCTCTTTTTGGAACGAAAAGGCTTCCAAGTTCTGCAAGGGTAGGCAAGGTGTGCTTGAATACATTGCGGAGAGGGTGGATAAGAACAGCAAGTATGTCTGGGTTCATGCCGCCTCTTTGGGAGAGTTTGAGCAGGGACGCCCTATTATTGAGAAACTTAGGCAGATGAAGCCTGAGTACAAGATTATCCTTACGTTTTTCTCCCCTTCAGGTTATGAGGTAAGGAAGAATTACGAGGGCGCGGACATCGTGTGTTACCTTCCCATCGACACATCATGGAGCGCGAACCGCTTCCTGGATGTCGTGAATCCGTCGTATGCGATCTTCATCAAGTATGAGTTTTGGATGAATTTTATCGTCGGATTGAAACGTAGGAAAATACCTACTTACATTGTCTCTGCCATTTTCCGTCCGAGCCAGGTCTTCTTCAAGTGGTATGGTTTCTGGTACCGGAAGGTGCTTCACTGCTTCACCCATTTGTTCGTCCAGAACCAGGTGTCGCTGGATTTGCTCTCTTCTATAGGTGTGAAGAACGTCTCATTGACGGGTGACACCCGTTTCGATCGTGTGGCTGACATCGCGGCCAAGTCCAAGGAGTTGCCTATCGTCTCCGCGTTTGCGCAGGGCTCCAAGGTGATCGTGGCGGGTAGTTCATGGCCGAAGGATGAGGATATCCTGTGCGACTATTTCAATAATCACCCTGATTTGAAGATGATTTTAGCGCCACATGAGATCCATCAGGCTCATTTGGATAGCATCGTCTCTAAGCTGAAGCGCCCGTATGTCTTCTATAAGGATGCGGACGAGGCGGCTGCGGCTAAGGCGGATTGTTTGATAATCAACTGCTTCGGATTGCTCTCCTCCGTCTATAAGTATGGGGAGGTGGCCTATATCGGTGGTGGTTTCGGCGTCGGAATCCATAACACGTTGGAGGCGGCCGTCTATGGCATGCCGGTGCTCTTCGGACCTAATTACGAACGGTTCCAGGAGGCTGTGGATATGGTGAAACGCGGTGGCGCATTCTCCATCCAAAGCGCTGATGAATATAATAAATTGATGGATAGTTTATTAGCGGAGAACTCACCGTTGCTCAAGTCGGCTTCGGCCCAAGCGGCGGATTATGTGAATGAGAACCGTGGCGCGACGGAAAGGATTGTAAACGAAGTTTTTCGGTGATTTTTTCGGTAAAAAGGCGAAAAAATGTTGCTTTCCGTTTGCTTGATTCAGTATTTAGTGCTACATTTGCACTGCAAATCCGAAAGGGGTTTGGT
This sequence comes from Paludibacteraceae bacterium, assembly GCA_017527905.1. Lineage (GTDB taxonomy): Bacteria > Bacteroidota > Bacteroidia > Bacteroidales > Paludibacteraceae > UBA1181. Next base: position 6,875 of record JAFXPK010000038.1, on the reverse strand, counting down.
GAGATGGGTGAGTGGCTGAAACCACCAGTTTGCTAAACTGACGTACGGGTTACCGTACCGGGGGTTCGAATCCCCCTCTCACCGCTTTTGCATTCAACACGTTAGTTCGGTTTCGAGCTAACTTTTTTTTTATAGTGATGTGGTGCCATGAAAAAGAAATCATCCAAAAAGAACCATAAGGGAGTTAAACGCGTCGTTTGTGCGGCGATCGTCGTTGTGGCTTTGGCTGTGGGAGGTTTCTCCCTTTATTCCCTCTTCTCTCCTAATGTTCGGGTGAATGGGGATTCGAAGCATTTGCTGGTCTATGAGAACGCCACCTATAACGATGTGCTGGACTCGCTGAGAAGCATGAATGCGTTGCGGTCTGAACTGGCTTTCCGTTTCGTCTCCAAGTTGCTGAATTATCCGGGCAATGTGATCTCGGGACGGTATGAACTGGTGGATGGTGAGAACTCCCTCACGTTTGTCCATAAGCTCATGTATGGGCAACAGTCTCCTGTGCGTCTGACCTTCAATAACATACGTACGAAGAAGGATTTGGCGGAGAAGATCACCAAGAACCTTCGTATGACGCAGAGCGATATGCTCACGGCTTTGTGCGACGAGAACGTTTGCGCCAAGTATGGTACGAACCCTGAGAATGTGGTTTCCTTGTTCATTCCTAACACGTATGAGGTTTATTGGGACATCTCCCCGGAGGATCTTATCCACCGCATGAAGAAGGAGTATGATAAGTTCTGGACGAACGAACGCTTGGACAAATTGGCGGAGGTAGGCCTGAATCAACAGCAGGTGAGCACGCTTGCCTCTATCGTCGACGAGGAGACCCGTAAGGCGGACGAGAAGCCTCGTGTGGCTGGTTTGTACCTGAACCGTTACCATCGGGGCATTCCTTTGCAGGCGGACCCTACGGTGAAGTTCGCTTTGCAGAATTTCTCCCTGAAACGTATCTACAAGGGTCATCTGGAATATGACTCGCCTTACAACACCTACAAGTATGTGGGCTTGCCTCCTGGCCCGATCCGTATCCCTTCCATCGAGGCGATCGATGCGGTGCTCAATTTCGAGAACCATGATTATATCTACATGTGTGCCAAGGAGGACTTCTCCGGCTACCATAACTTCGCCGCCACCTACGAGGCGCACCAGACGAATGCTAACAAGTATCGGAAGGCGTTGAATAAGAGGGGAATCAGGTAATCGAGAATTATGAAACGTCAGTTCGACGTAGTCAATTTTGAATTATGAATTAAGAATTTAATACCTTTTGGGGGGAGAATATAATAGGACGATGTACATCTGGATGGTGTACATCGTCCTATTTCTTTGTGCGTTGCCTAATGACAACTGCACGTTGTTCTTTCTTGTACTTGTGACGGCTTATTTCACAGCTATCTTAGCGACCCTGCGTTCGTGTCTGCCACCTTCGAAATCGGTGGTGAGGAAAGCCTTCACGATCTCCAACGCCTTCTCCTTGGAGATGAAGCGGGCAGGGATGCCTACCACGTTGGCGTTGTTGTGCTGGCGGCCCAATTTGGCGATTTCCACTTCCCAAGAGAGGGCGGCGCGTATGCCTTGGTGCTTGTTGCAGGTCATGGAGATACCGTTGCCTGTTCCGCAGATGGCGATGCCCATGTCGCATTGCCCGTTTTCTATCGCTTCTGCCATGGGATGTGCGTAGTCAGGGTAGTCACAGCTATCGGTCGTGTTGGTTCCGAAGTTCATGAACGCTTGTACTTGGTCTCCTAATTGCTCGATGATGTAGTTCTTCACCTCTACGCCTGCGTGGTCGTTGCAGATGCCCACCACCATGTCTTTTAAATCCTTCATTGTAATTGAATATTATATTTTCTCAGTTTTATTCGTTTGGTGCGTCCTCCTCGATCACCAGGTTCTCGATGATGAAGTCCTGGCGTTGCTGGGTGTTGTTACCCATGTAGAACTCCAGCATGTTGCTGAGGTCGTCGTCTTTCCTCATGGAGACTTGGTCGAGCCTGATATTGTCGCCGATGAATCCCTTGAACTCGTCCGGTGAGATCTCTCCCAAACCTTTGAATCGGGTGATTTCCACCTTCGAGCCGGATTTCTCGAGCGTCTTGATGGCGTTGAGCCTCTCCTCGTCCGAGTAGCAGTAGAAGGTTTGTTTCTTGTCCCTCACGCGGAACAGAGGGGTCTCCAGAATGTAGACGTGTCCGTTGCGCACGAGGTCGGGGAAGAATTGCAGGAAGAAGGTGAGCAGCAGCAGGCGGATGTGCATTCCGTCGACATCGGCATCGGTGGCGATGATCACCTTGTTGTAGCGTAGCCCTTCCATGCCGTCTTCGATGTTCAGGGCGGCTTGGAGGAGGTTCAGCTCCTCGTTCTCGTAGACGAGCGTACGTTTCTTCCCGTAACTGTTTTCAGGCTTTCCACGCAGGGAGAATACGGCCTGGAGGTTAGCGTCGCGGCTCTTCGTGATGGAACCGCTCGCGGAGTCTCCCTCGGTGATGAAGATGCTGGTCTTCTCCTGATCGGTGCCTTTGGTGTCGTTGTAATGGATTCGGCAGTCGCGTAGTTTGCGGTTGCAGAGGCTCACTTTCTTCACACGTTCGCGGGCGGCTTTGGTGATGCCGGCGATCGCTTTGCGCTCTTTCTCAGCGTCTTGTATCTTTTTTAGCAGGATATCCGCCGTGTCTTGGTTCTTGTGCAGATAGTTGTCGAGTTGCTCCTTGACGAAGTCGTTGACGAACTTGTTGATGGATACGCCATCCGTAGGGTTCATGTCGCGTGAGCCCAGTTTCGTCTTTGTTTGGCTCTCGAAGACCGGTTCCTCCACGCTGATGGAGATCGCGGCCACCAGACCTGCGCGGATGTCGGGCAACTCCATGTTCTTGTTGTAGAACTCCTTGATGGTCTTGCCGATCGCCTCACGGAAAGCGGATTGGTGCGTACCTCCTTGGGTGGTATGCTGGCCGTTGACGAAGGAGTAGTAATCCTCTCCGTACTGCATGCAGTGGGTGAAGGCTATCTCGATATCCTCCCCCTTGAAGTGTATGATAGGGTAGAGTGGGTTCTCCACCAAGTTGGCGTTGAGCAAGTCCAGCAATCCATGTCTTGAGGTGAACTTCTGACCGTTGAAGATCATGGTCAGGCCCGTATTCAGGTAAGTATAGTTGCGGAGCATGGTCTCCACGAACTCCTCTTTGTATTTGTAGTTGCCGAAAATCTTCGGGTCATTGTCCGGTTTGAAGTAGGTGATGGTGCCGTTCTCGCCTTCACCGTCGATGATTCCGGTGTCGCTGACGAGTACGCCACGGCTGAATTCCGCGATTCGGGTCTTCCCTTCGCGGAAACTCTGCACACGGAAGGTCTCCGAGAGGGCGTTGACCGCCTTGGTACCCACACCGTTCAGTCCGACGGATTTCTTGAATGATTTATTGTCGTATTTGGCACCCGTGTTCATGATGGAGACCGCTTCCACGATCTTGCCTAACGGAATGCCTCGGCCATAGTCACGAACGGTTACCGCACCGTCCTGCAGGGTGATTTCTATCTGTTTGCCGACACCCATCCTGAACTCGTCGATACTGTTGTCCAGTACCTCTTTCAGCAGTACATAGATTCCGTCGTCGTAGTGGGAACCGTCACCCAGTTTTCCGATGTACATACCTGGGCGGAGCCTGACGTGCTCAAGTCCTTCCAGGTGCTTGATGTCGTCGTCGGTGTAGTTTGCGATAGCCGCTTGCGTCTCGTTGAAATCCAATTCTGCCATAACGATAATTCATTTATTCATAAAAACCGAAGGGGAAGCGGTCTGTCGTGTTCCTTCCCTTGGGGAGCGTCGGGTGGATAAATACCCATCGCCTATTGTTTGCCTTGTTGGTTGGTCAACTATATGATTTCCAATTTCTTGGAAGAGATCCAACCCGTATTTCCGTCATCCATTTGGATCTCAAACCAATCGCCGATTTTGTTCTTGATCCGAACTTTTGTTCCTTCGTGCAGCACGAAGAGGTCGGTTCCAGACTCGTCCGGTGTGCTTTTCCCGGTGACGGTAGGAGCGACGATGATGGCGCTCTCGTTCTTTGTCATCGCATTGTTTTGCGCTTTAGCGTAGCCGAATGCGATGATGGAGAACACCAAGGTCACGATGGCGGAGAAGAATGCGATCTTCTTTACCAATACTTTAGCCGAGAAAATGTATAGTCCGACGAGGATCAATGTCAGGATGAAGGCGAAGATGCTCCATTTCGCCCAACCGTTGGAGGAGGTGCCGTTTTGAATGGACTGGTTCCATTCCGAGAGGACGAACTGCTCCATGGTCTCGATTTTGTCAACGGTTTGGCTTCTAGCCATTTCGAGGTTGTACTTCGCATCCTCGTAGTCCGGTTTGATCTTGAGCGCCTTCTCGTAATAGAGGATAGCGTAGGCGATTTCACCCTGTTTGTACTTTGCGTTTCCCAAGTTGTAATACAAAGCGTACGAAGTGCCCTCTTTCTTCATCACTTCGGTGTAAAGGCTATCCGCCAATGCATATTTTTCCGCCTTATAGGCTTCGTTGGCTTGCTTCATGGTGCTGGATTCCACAGCGAATGCGCTGACGGAGAGCAAAGCCAATGTGAGTAATATAATAATTCTTTTCATATTCTACTTTCTTACTTGTTCTTCCAATTTACCTATTACGTCTGCCGTTTGGTTGTACAGTTCATCCATTGAGTTCTGGCTGTCTGATTTGGCGAATCGGGCGAACTCGCATGTGCTGAGGATATCCATGAATGAGCGGATAGTCTCTTCGCTTACGTTTCGCTTCTCCAACTCCTGTTCGATGTTCTCTTTGTTGAGTTGGGAGGTCGGGATGCTCAGTTTGTCGCTGATATATCCCCAGAGGGCTTTCATCACCTCCTCGTAGAAGGCTTCGCTCTCACCGCTCTTCAGGTAAGTGTCGGCTTGTTTCAGACGTTTCTTCGCCTGCTTGTTGGCTCTCTTATTCTTCACCAATGCGATGTTGGCGTTCTCCTTGATTTGTTTCCTGTAGAGCACCGCCAGTGCGATGAACAGTAGGAGAGGAATGATGTACCACAGCCAGAACCCGACGGTTCCGAAGATGTTCCCTTTGCTTTTCTCCACGTTCGTGTTCGTCACGTTGATGTAACGGAGGTCTGTGCCGAGATACTTGACGTTCTCTTTGTTCGTGTAGTTGGAGATCACTTGGCTGTTGTCCGCATTGTTGTCGCCTTTCTCCACGTTCAGCGTGAACGATTTTGTTTTAAGCGTGTTGTAGCGCTTCGTGTTCAGGTCGAAGTAGGAGAAGGTGGCTGCAGGAATCTCGAATGTGCCTGCGTGGCGAGGGATGATGAGGTAGTCTATCTCTCTGGTGCCTGAGTTACCGTTGATCTTCTGGTTCTCTTTCGGTGGGTAGGTGTCGAAGTCGGAAGGGAACTCGAATGTAGGGCTCTTCACATACTTGATGTTACCGTTACCTGAGATTTTCACTTTGATGGTGATAGGCTCATAGGCTTTGACCTCCGTGTTGCTGATTTCGCTCTCCATTTTGAAGGATCCCACCGCATTGTTGAAGTTGGCAGGTTTACCCTCTGTCGGAAGCGCCTTGACCTCTATTTTCGTACCTTCTATAGGAATGATTTTCCTGACCCTCTTCATGGTGTTGAAGATGTCGTCGAAGCCCCAGAATCCTCTCCTTTGTCCGCCCGTAGGCACTTGGATGATAGCGGTGAGCTGGCCTTTCTCTATTTCGATTGGACCGCTCTTTTGAGGGTAGAGGATAGTCTGTTTCAATTTGAATGTCTGGTATTTCACACCGTTCACGACGTCCGTTCCCGGTTGATCTTCCCTCTTCAATTGTATGTCTTTGCTGATGAAGCCTTTGTATTCAGGCATTTTGTAATCTTCGATTTCCAAAACATTTCCCCGATGGTAGAGGACGATGGTCGCCACGAGCTCCTCTTGCTCGTATACGTTTTTCTTTGAGAATGTTGTTCTGATGAAGACATCGTTGCCTGCGGTTGTAGCGTTGGCGGATTGTCCGCCTTGGTTACCTTGCGCATTGCTTTGTTGTGCTGAGTTCTGTCCTGCTGGAACCACTTTGATGGTTACTGCGTTGGACATGATGGTCTCTCCGTTGAGCTTGAAGCTGGAAGGCGAGATGGTGAATGTTCCTTCCTTTCTCGGCGTCAGCACGTATGAGATGGAGAGGGATGTCTGTCTTGTATAGCTTCCGTTGGTCATGTAGACCGAACTCGATTGCGTTTGGGATGGCCCAGACAATACGGCGAAATCCCGCAGGTCTGGCGCCGTGATCTGTGGACTGGCGTTGGTGATGGTGTATTCAATCCTGAATTGTTGGTTCATTTCCACTACTGATGGTGCTTTGAGCGTGAAAGACACGTTGTCATTATTGGCCCTCAGCATGTTGATGCCTCCTATTAGGAGCAGTAGCGTTATCAATATTCTATTTTTCATATTCTATTTTGTTTGCACCCACAAAGGTACTAAATTACCGCTTATTCTCAATCTTTTTTATCGTCAATCCATCCCTTGATTCGTGGTTTTGTGCCTGTTTGTGTTCAGGTGGCCACTCTTCCGTGCATGGCGTCTGGACGGGTTACCAGTTTTTCTCGATTCTCCTTCTCTGCTGGTTCTTGTCCCTTTGTAGGCGAACCTTCTTCAGAGTGTTCTCCTCGTCCTTCTCCATCGCCTTCAGAATCTGTTCCGCATTCTCCTTGGAGAGGTCTGCGTTCTGGTCTTTCTCACCGTTCTTCTGGTCGGTGTCCCTACGCTCGTCATTCTTGTCGTCCTGGTTCTGTTGATTCTGCTGATCCTGTTGATCCTGTTGGTCTTGGTTCTGTTGATCTTTGTTCTGGTTCTGTTGATTCTGT
>JAFXPK010000037.1 GCA_017527905.1 Paludibacteraceae bacterium | reverse complement strand
TTCTTATACCATGGATGGCGCAACCTATACATTGAAGGTGGGCCAAAGAAACAACGCACCTTGTATTGAAGGTGATAACTGTAACTTCCAACAGGTGTTCGCCGTAAGACAAGGTTCCCGTCAGTGCGGTACCATCAGCGTGAGCGAACACTTCAAAGAGTGGGAGAAGAAAGGCGTCAACATGGGCGGCGGTGTCTACGACTGTAAGATCGTCTGCGAGGTTGGCGGCGGATCAGGTTCCATCGAGTACACCTACGCTTCTATGTGCTGGGATGGCTGCAAGGGTAAAGGTAGCATCTGCGCTAAGGGAAGTGGCGTATCTGTCGAGAATATCGAGGTTGAGGAGGATGGTATCGTTTTGATGCCTAACCCTGCCGAGAACTACTTCATCGTGAAGAGCGACAAGGCGATCGACCGCATCGAGTTGATCAACGTATTCGGTCAAATCGTTCTGAGCAAGAGCAACAGCGACAGGGTTGAGTTCAACTTGCCTGCCGGCACATACGTGGTGAAGATCGCTACAGAGGACGGCGCTGTCTCAGCTAAGAGATTGATCGTAAAATAAGCAGGAACATACGTACGGCTTCGTACGGACTAAAAATAAAAAGGGAAGGTCATCACGACTTTCCCTTTTTTCGTTATCTTTGGGCAAAAACTATAATAAGATGAAGAGATTCAGCGTATTATTCACGACATTGCTCTGCTCCCTCTCCCTCTCCGCCCAGACAATGCTCAGGGTACACCAAGGGGAAAAGACGGAATCGACGGACATCACCCTCACGGATAGCATCAAGCTCCAAGAGGACAACCTCAAGCTGATGGGCAATGGAGACATCCTCCACGCCTACCCGCTCTCGGAGGTGGACAGCGTGACATTCTTCACGTATGAAGAGGTGGAAGAGGATACCCGATGGGTCGGCGGCGACATCTCCATGCTCCCCCGCTACGAAGGCCACGGCAACCCCTACTACGACATCGACGGCAACCGTGTGAAACCGCTGGAGTTCTTTAAGCAACTCGGTTGGAACGCCATGCGCGTGAGACTCTTCGTGGAGCCCTCCAAGGCGTCGAGGGAGGACATCGGCAGCGGTGTGGTGCAGGACCTGCCTTTCGTCATCCAACTGGGTAGGCAAATCAAGGAGGCCGGTTTCAAGTTCATGCTGGACTTCCACTACTCCGACTCATGGGCGGATCCCGGCAAGCAGACGACGCCTTCTTCCTGGCGCAACGCCAACGCATACGCCCTGAACGATACGCTGTACGACTACACCAAGAGGTGCCTCGTGGCCCTGAAGAACCAAGGTGCGGAGCCGGACTTCATCCAGATAGGCAATGAGATCTCCTACGGAATGCTGTGGAACACGGGAATGGTGAACCCAAGCAGCGACCAGAACTGGAACGTCTTCGCCCAGTTCCTCCAAAACGCATCCAAAGCCTGCAGGGAAGTATGTCCGAAGGCGAAGATCATCATCCACATAGAGCGTTCGGGACAACCCGACGTGAGCTACAACTACTTCAAGCGCATCAAAGACCACAACGTGGATTATGACATCATCGGACTGAGCTATTACCCCTTCTGGCACAACGACCTCTCCGTCCTGGCCAACACGCTCAACCGACTGAAGCAGAGCTTCCCGGACAAGAGGGTGCAGATCGTGGAGACCGCCTACTACTACCAATGGTTCCCGAACGATGGCATCAGCTACGACTTCCGGAGCAAATGGCCAGCCACCCCCGAAGGACAACGTAAGTTCACGGAAGACCTCATCATAGAGCTGAAGAAGCATGACAACGTGGACGGACTCTATTGGTGGTTCCCTGAGGAAAACGGCAACGGCGTCATCGACAACTGGATCAACCGGGGACTCTTCGACGACAACAACGGCAAGGCGCTCCCTGCTATTTATGAGTTGGGGAAATTCAAATAGGCGATTTTCTCTACAAACAAACAGGGTGTGTCAATACCAAGCGGTTTCGACACACCCTTTTCCTTATTCCCCACCAGGGGTTAGTTAGCCATCATTTGAACTTGGAGATGATCCACAGCAAGAGGAAGGAACCAACAGTAGCCGTGATGATTTGGCCGATGATGCCGACAGACTCGAATCCCAAGAGGCCGAACAACCATCCGCCCAAGATACCACCGATGATACCGATGATCATATTGACCAACAAACCTTTGCTGTCACCGGAAAACAATTTACTTCCCAAGAATCCAGCCAACGCTCCGATAGCGAGAAAAATTAACAATTCCATATTTTTATAATTTAGTTAATAGTGATTCGTCCATAATAATCAGACACAAACAAAATTATAAAAAATATTTACAAATGGCTCAACAACAATATAATTTTTCAAATAGAGGTTATTCCGATAATTTTTTTACATACCTTTGTGCTAAGACAAACAATAAAGAATAATTTTAGAAATGGACAAAATCAGTTACGCGTTAGGCATAAGCATGGCGGGGAATCTCCAAAATGCAGGATTCAAGGATTTGAACATAGAAGAGTTGACAAGAGGAATCTCCGACATCATCAACGGGAAGAAACCGGACATGACGCCGGAGGAGGCTCAGCAGCTTCTGAACCAACATTTTGCGAAGCTGCAGGAAGCGGTGGACAAGAAGAACAAGGAAATCGGAGAAGGTTTCTTGGCTGAGAACGGAAAGCAGGAGGGCGTCATCACGACAGCCAGTGGTCTTCAGTACATCGTCATACAAGAGGGCAATGGTTCTAAGCCAAAAGAGACGGACACCGTGCGTTGCCACTATGAGGGTCGCCTCATCGACGGTACTGTGTTCGATAGCTCCTATCGTCGTAACCAACCTGCCGAATTCCCGGTCAGCCAAGTCATCGCAGGATGGGTGGAGGCATTGCAGCTGATGTCTGTCGGCTCGAAATGGAGACTTTTCATTCCATCCGACCTCGCATATGGAGAGCATGGCGCAGGAGATGTCATCCGACCACATTCCGCCCTCATATTTGACGTTGAGTTGCTTCAAATCGTCTAAGGGATATTATCAGGAATATAAACGGGGACTCGAAGAACCTTGAAACCATTCTTTAGAGCCCATCTAATATCAACCACATGAAAAAGATAGTATTAACAGCGGCACTCATCGCGGCATGTACCGCTTTCACGGCAGAGGCGAAAAAGGCGCCTGCTAAATCAACGACGGTCCTCAAGACCGCCAAAGACTCCACCAGCTATGCGTTCGGTTTGGAGTTCGCCAAGAGCATTAACAATACGTTGGAGAACTTGCCGGGGAAACCCTATAATAAAGAGTTGCTATTGGATGCCTTGTCAAAGATGATCAAGGATGACACGTTGACCTTGGCATTCCCTGAGAAGGATGCGAACGAGATCATCCAGAAGAACTTGAAATTAGCCCAAGACGCCGAGAACCAAAAGCGTATGGAGGAGCAGAAGCAATTCCTCGCGAACAACAAGAAACGCCCGGGTGTCATTGAGACCCCATCCGGTCTCCAATACGAGATCCTGAGAATGGGAGATGGAGCCAAGCCGAACTCCGCGAACAGTAGGGTGAAGGTCCACTATGCCGGAACACTCATGGACGGTAAGGAGTTCGACAGCTCCTACAAACGTGGTGAACCAGCTGAGTTCGAGTTGAAGGGTGTGATCAAGGGATGGACGGAAGGCTTGCAGTTGATGCCTGTCGGTTCAAAGTTCAAATTCTACATTCCATCCGACCTGGGTTACGGAGAGCACGGACAAGGTCCTATTCCAGCCTATTCCACGCTCATCTTCGAAGTGGAGCTATTGGATGTGACCAACCCGGACCAGTCTGTCATCAAGGGTGAGAAGTACCAATTCCAACAATATCAACGTCAGTAAGAATAAATTTCGGAAACAGAGATGAAAAAGATATTAATTCCGGTTCTCGCACTCGTGGCAGGATCTATAATGTTCTCTTCATGCGGCGACAAAAAGTCATCTGTCAAGATGGAGAGTTACATGGATACGGTTTGTTATGCGCAAGGATTGGTTGGCGGTACTGAATATGGCAAATACTTTAGCTCCCCTGAAGTCAACGGTAACTTGGAGGTTTTCAAACAAGCATTCGACCTAGGGTTCAATAATGATTCGACGAAGTTCGCCATGACAAGGGAAGAGGCTTACGAGATCATCAAGAATTACAATACGAAGCTTCGCGAAGAAGCTATGAGGAAGAGGGAGGAAGAGCGCAAAGCCGCCAGTGCGTTCATGAAGATCAAGTCTGATTCGGCCATCGCAAGCTACAAAAACGACCCGAATGTGAAGACGACAGAGAGCGGTCTGATGTACAAGATCCTCAAGGCCGGCACAGGCGCTATCCCTACGAATAACGATGTCGTCGAGGTGAACTACGAAGGCAAATTTGTGGATGGCAAGGTGTTCGACAGCTCTTACGATCGTAAACAAACCGCTAAATTTGTTGTGAAGGAAGTGCTTAAGGGATGGACGGAAGCTTTGAAAATGATGCCGGTCGGCTCCACTTGGGAGTTGATGGTTCCTGCCGATTTGGCGTACGGAGAACGTGGCCAAGGCCCTATCCCTGGCAATGCGGCGTTGATCTTCAAGATCGAATTGCTGGGTAAAGAGTCTGCTCAAGCCGCTAGATAAATAGATTCTGTCACCGAAGGATTCTTTCGGTGAACCGGAAAAAGGAAAGGGGAGGAAGTCCACATGGATTTCCTCCCCCCTTTTTATTTTGCCTCAGTGTCACTTCCCTGTGCCCAATATCAGCTTTGAACATCTGCCTTTCCGCTTGAGCAGATAAATCCCACGAGGCAAGTCTGCCGCAGCTGCAAGGTCATTGTCCGCGACACCTGAACGAACCCATGCGCCGTTCAGGGTGTAAAGGGTATAACCGCTTTCCCCTTCAAGCTCCTCCTGGAGCGGATTCTCGTCGATCCCCGTGACGAAATGGTTGTCTCTCTTGTCCTGACTAAAGGAAGTGAAGTGGATGAGATACTCATTCATGTTGCTGTAATCCATGTCTCCACCGATGACCACGACAGAGAGCGTCAGGCTCTCCTCGTCGAAGAACTCATAGACATCCGCCAGGTTGTTCGTCGTATAGGAGAACACATTCTCGTTATAAGCCAAATCCACCGTATACTCATACACGTCCTTGTCGAACCAGTCGACCGGTTCGCCCTCGTACATCACAGCGGTGATCTGCGCACCGTATGAGAACTGTTGCGTGAAGGAGAAGGTATAGATATGGAAATTGTCCGGCGCAATCGCCAGGTTGCCGCCCTCCACCGTGATGGTGAGCTTATTCTCCTGGACGTCGAACGACTCCGTGACCGTGGTCAGGGAATCCGCCTCATAGCGCAAGGTAATGTCCGCATAGGAACCCTCCACCTCGTAGGAATAGGTCTCTTTGGAGAATCCCTCCATGGCGACTCCATTCAGGCTTACGGCCAATAATTCGGAGTTGTAGACGTTGTGGTCGTTGAACTGGATCCTGTACTCATGGTGGTTGGTGGTATCCAAAGCGAAATCGCCCGATTTAACGCTTATGGTGAGCATATAAGTGCTTCTGTCGTACGAGATAGCGTACGAGGCGAAATCGTCCGTTAAAACGCCTAAATCGACCTTGTAATAGACTGCGTCCACCTGATAGTCGAATTTGTTCGGCGCAAATCCCTCCAGCGTGCGTCCATCCACGCTCAAATCGCTCAACAGGGAGGTGTAGGGCGCATGGAACTTAACCGTGTAGGTGTGCTTGTTAGCCTTGTTCAAATCAATATCGCCGCCCTTCACGGTGATCGTGAGGGTGTTGGTCGATGCGTCAAACGTGTCGGTCGCCGTGGCGTACTCGTCCGCTTCATACTGGATGTCGGAGCGGGCATACACATCATCCATCTCATAGTCGAACACTGTCGGGGAGAAAGCCGGAAGGCTCTTGCCATGGTCGGTCAATGAGGAGAGGTAGGAAGTGTACGGCACATGGTAACGGACCGTATAGAGGTGACGGTTGTTCGGGAAGAGGAGTGAATCCTTGCCGGTCACCCTAATCGTCAGAGTTGCCTCGCCTTCATCGTAGGAAGCGGAGGCGACCGCCGTGCTGTCCGCCCGCCACTCCGTTTGGGAGAAGGCATAGGTGACATCCACCGTATATGCGTAGAGATCCTTGTCAAACCCTGCGATTGTTTTTCCGTCCACTTTCAAGTCCGTCAATTGGCAAGGAACCGAGAACCGGATGTGGTAGAGATGCTCGTTTGCCGGGTTGGTGGCATAATCCGCGCCACGTACCGTCACCGTCAGCATATTGCTTGAAGGGTCATACTCCTTGGAGGCTGTCGCTCCCGTGGAAAGCCCGTATTCCACCTTGGCGGCCGCATATGTCGTTGGATAGAGATAATCGAACTTCAGGGAGGAGAAGGAATCCACGCTCGCACCATTCACCTTCAGGCTTGTCAGCAACGACTCGAAAGGTGCGTGGAAGGTCACCGTGTAGGTATGTACGTTCGTCGGGTTCGTCGCCACATCACCGCCCGATACCTTCAGCGTCAGCACGTTCGTGGAGGCGTTGAAGCTCTTCTCCACCGTCGCCTCGGCCGACTGCGTGTAGGTCACCTCCGAAGATGCGTAGGCTGCATTGCTCACCGTGTATTTCAGGGTGGAGGAACTAAAGTTCGCCACGCTCGTACCGTTTACCTTCAAGCTTGTCAGCACTGATTCGAAAGACGTGTGGAAGGTTATCGTGTAGGTATGCACGTTCGATGGGTTCGTCGCCACGTCCCCGCCAGAGACCTTGAGGGTCAGCACGTTCGTGGAGGCGTTGAAGCTCTTCTCCACCGTTGCGTCGGCGGATTGCGTGTAGGTCACTTCCGAGGTTGCGTAGGCCGCATTGCTCACCGTGTATTTCAGGGTGGAGGAACTAAAGTTCGCCACGCTTGTGCCGTTCACCTTCAGGCTTGTCAGCACTGATTCGAAAGGCGCGTGGAAGGTTATCGTGTAGGTATGCACGTTCGATGGGTTCGTCGCCACGTCCCCGCCCGACACTTTCAGCGTCAGCACGTTCGTGGA
>JAFXPK010000036.1 GCA_017527905.1 Paludibacteraceae bacterium | reverse complement strand
TCATCAGCATCATCACATCCAACGAACGCTCCTCCTTTAAGGAGTCTTGCGCATGGAGCTCTTTGCACCCGTAGATATACAACATCTTTTGGAGGATGACGAAGACGAACACCTGGAACTGCACGAAGTCCACCAGAATCAACACCCACATCAGCCATCCGTCCGGAGGAATGGCGCACACCAAGGAGACGAGAGTCACCCACCACGCGTGGCGACGGATCTCCTTCTTCACCACCCGTTCAATAAGGTCATCCGAAAAGACAGCGGACGGCCTCTCGTTCAGCACGACAGCCATCTGCTCCTCATTCTCCACATGCTTGGAGAACACACGGCGCAGATAACGCTCCCTATCCACCTTGGAGAAAGGCATTTTCAAGCCCAACCTCAAGACGGAATTCCACATCGACAATAATTGGTTGTAAAAATATACCGCTTTCTCGAACATGGGACACGCTGCTATCTCACCGCGAAACTAATAAATCAAGTTCTTCCCTCAAAGAACCGACAACGCTGAGTTCTAAAAGTTCTTAAAATTCACTCATTTTTAGAGGAAAGAATCCACCTTGATTTGGAAAAGTAAAAAAGATAACCTACCTTTGCTATGTCTGTAATGGCACATACGAACATTTACCGAAGAGTTCCGATGAAAGTCGGGATTCTTTTTGTTATGCCGTGCCGAAACGCAGTCGAGAGAGAAGAAAAATAACACAAAACACAAACCTTTAAATAGTATATCATGGCTGTTTCTTATGTTACCGAAGAAGGGTACAACAAAATGATGGAGGAGTTAAAGCACATGGAAACTGTGGAACGTCCGAACATCTCCAAACAAATAGCGGAAGCCCGCGACAAGGGCGACCTGTCCGAGAACGCGGAATACGATGCGGCGAAAGAGGCACAGGGACTTCTGGAGTCCAAAATCTCACTGCTCAAGGAAAAGATCTTGAACGCTAAAATCATCGACGCGTCCAGACTCAACACCGATGTTGTCCAACTGCTGAACAAGGTTCAGATCAAAAACAAGAAGAACGGAGCCACCATGACATATACGCTGGTGTCGGAACATGAGGCGAACCTCAAGGAGGGAAAATTGGCGGTCAACACCCCAATTGCGCAAGCGCTCCTCGGCAAGAAAGTGGGCGACGTGGTGGAAGTGAACGTGCCGGCAGGCAAAATCCCTTTCGAGGTTGTAAGCATATCTTTCTAATTAAAACGAGAGGAAAAAACAATGGCAACTATTTTCACGAAGATCATCAAGGGAGAAATCCCATGCTATAAGATCGCGGAGGACGAGAACTACTTCGCCTTCCTGGATATCAACCCGGTACAAAAGGGGCACACTCTGGTGGTGCCGAAGATTGAGGACGACTACATATTCCACCTCGACGACCAGACATTGGCGGGATTGATGCTATTCTCGAAGAAAGTGGCGAAGGCCATCGAGAAGGCGGTTCCGTGCAAAAGGATCTCCGTGGCGGTCGTAGGATTGGAAGTGCCACACACGCACGTCCACCTCATCCCGATCTCGCAGGAGAGCGACCTGAACTTCGCCAAAAAGCAACAATTGACGCCCGAGGAGATGAAGGGAATAGCGGAAAGCATCCGGGCGAATTTTTAATCGTACACTAACCGTCCCATGTCGGACGAATGACATACTATTCAACGAGAAGTAAAGATGGATCCACTTCTTCTGAATCTACAAGGCACCAAGGAGGGAGGCGCACCACAGAAAGATGCGCTTCCCTTCATGTGTTTATCCGCCAAAGAACTGAAAGAGCTGGAAGAGAAGGAGTTGGAGGAGGCGTTGTCGGACTCCACCATCGGATACATCCCCACCTTCCAGGAATTCCAAGATAACCTCCGGAAGAAAATCGACCAGACACAACCGGCGAAGGAGAAAAAGTTCCTTACGGAAATTCCAAGGATGCCAGGCACCGCATTACCCACCAACATCCAACAAGAGGTATGGTTCGTACCCCTGATGTTCATCCTTTTCCTGGGATTCGGGATGGTGCTCTCTGCCAGGTTCTCCTACATCATACAAGCGACAAGGGAGTTCTTCTACCCGAAGAACCGAAGCGATGTGTTCTCCGATAGAATCACGGACGAGTTCGGCTTCAAAGCCGCCATGACCGTCCTTTCCTTCTCCACCATCACGCTTTTCTGCCAGTTCGTGCGGACCAATCTGTTCCACTTCCAAGACCCACATTATCTACACTCCTTGTGGCTCATATTCCTGATATTCTTTGGCTACGTGACCTTCAAACTGCTCGTGGCCAATTATATCTGCACCATCTTTTACGACAAAAGCACGTTCAGGATTGTCCGCCATTCCTACGCGACCATCTGCTTCGCGTTCTGCATGGCCCTCTTCCCCATTGTTTTGCTGACATCCTTCACCAACCACTCCGTGGCGATATACGCTTTGTGGATAGGCTGCGGATTCTGCGCAATAGCCGTATTATTATACATATACAAGATTGTTTCGATTTTTTTTAATGGATTAACCTCTATTTTCTATTTGATTTTGTACCTTTGCACGCTAGAAATTTTACCCACCGTTGTACTTGTCATAGGGTTGATGGATTGGGTGAGATAACTTAAAAATATAAGGAAAAAATGGCAAGAATTAAACGTATCTTGGTTTCACAGCCCAAACCGGCGACTGAAAAGTCACCCTATTTTGACTTGGAAACAAAATATGGGGTGAAAATCGATTTCAAACCATTCATCAAAGTAGAGCCAGTGTTGGCGAAGGAATTCCGCCAGCAGAAGATCGCGATCCTGGACTACACTGCGATTGTCTTCACGGCGAAAGCGGCCATCGACCACTTCTTCAGACTCTGCACGGAGATGAGGGTGACCGTGCCAGAGACGATGAAGTATTTCTGTGTCTCCGAAGCTATCGCCCTTTATCTTCAAAAGTATATCCAATACCGTAAGAGGAAAGTGTTCTTCGGAACATCCAATAAATTGGAGGACCTGATCCCTGTCGTGGCGAAACACCTGGACGAGAAGTTCCTCGTATCCGTCGCTGACGTGTACGACGCGAACAAATCCGTGTCGGAGGACCACAAGGATGACATCCTCGCAATGATGGAGGAAATCGGCGCCAACTACACCAAAGGTGTGATGTACAAGACCGTCAGCACCGATTTCACCAACGACCCGGACTTCAACTACGACATGCTGGTGTTCTTCAGCCCATCGGGAATCACTTCATTGTTCAAGAACTTCCCGGACTTCAAGCAAGGCGACATCTGTATCGGATGCTTGGGCGCAACAGCAGTGAAGGCGGCGAAGGACGCGGGATTGACCGTCAACGTGGAGGCTCCTACCCCCGACGCTCCATCCATGCCAGCCGCATTGGATCTTTTCTTGAAGGAGTGCAATAAGAAGAAATAACAAAGTCCGGACTTATGTCTGGACTTTTTTCACAATAACGGACACGACAATGATGGAACGCCGAAACACATTTGGAAAAGAGGAACACTTGTGTGGGAAGACCGCCATTGACGAGTTGTACAATACGGGCGAACGGTTTTTCCTATATCCGTTCCGCATCCTGTACAAAAGAGTGCCCAAAGAGTCAGTGCCGGTCCGCTGCCTTGTCAATGCGCCGAAACGCAAATTCAAGCACGCGGTAGACCGGAACAGGCTGAAAAGACTGATGCGGGAGGCATACCGCAAAAACAAACATGCGCTGTTCGAGATGATGGAGAAGGAGGATGCGTCCATGCAGGTCGCCATCACCTACAACGGGGACACCATAGAGTCCCAAGCCTTCGTGGAGAAGCGCATGAGGAAAGTGTTAGAGCAGATTATCCAAGGGAAAGATGGAACAAACCACGGACAAAGGAGGCAAGGAGCCGAGCGCTCTTAAAAGGGTCGTCAGGACGATGGTCCTGCTCCCCGTCTACTTCTACCGAAGGTGCATCTCCCCCCTTTTCCCTCCATGTTGCCGGTTCACGCCAACATGTTCGGAATACGCGATCCAAGCCGTGAAGAAACATGGAGTCTTCAAAGGGTCTTGGTTGGCTATAAAAAGAATATTGAGGTGCAACCCATGGGGCGGCAGCGGCTACGACCCCGTACCTTAGGCAAGAATGGATATATTCGGTATAAAGATACGCGCTTTTGCATATTTTTAACGAATCAACCAATTTTTATGCATAGAAAAACTTGTCATTCACATTATTTGCATAATTTTGCAGCGCAAACGGATAATTATTCCAATAATTATTCAAAGCGAGTAGAAACTAAAGCGATAAGACAGTGAAAAACAAGGTAAAAAGGTTCGCCGCCATACAAGAGATCATCTCCACCTCGATTGTGGGGAGTCAGGAGGAACTGCTGCAACGATTGTCCGCACAAGGATTCGAGTTGACGCAAGCGACCCTCTCGCGCGATTTGAAGCAACTGAAAGTGTCGAAGACGACCAACTCGAAGGGGGAATACCTCTACCAGCTGCCGACAAGGAGCCTACAGGAGGAGAGCAGGAACATCGGAAACGACTTCCCAATGGGGAACGCGTTCCTCTCGATCGAGTTCTCGGGCAACATCGCGGTGTTGCATACCAGACCGGGCTACGCCAGCAGTCTGGCCTATGAGATCGACGACAAGGCGAAGGATGTGATCATCGGCACCGTGGCGGGTGAAGATACCATCATTGCCGTGACTAAAGAAAACAAAACAACGAAGGAGGTGACGGAGTCTCTATCTCAGATCATCCCTTCAATTAAATAATTCAACCGTATTTCAGATAGAGGAAATGGATCAGGAAATTGAAATCATGGTTGCCGACGAAAGGCATATTGGCTACGTTGACACAATATTGGACACAATAGAAAAGGCAGCCAAAGTACGTGGAACCGGAATCGCGAAGCGTGACCCCGAATACGTGAAGCAAAAAATGCGGGAGGGGAAAGCGATCATCGCACTCTGTGGGGATGAGTTTGCCGGATTCAGTTACATTGAGACGTGGGAAGACAAGAAATACGTCACCACTTCCGGTCTTATCGTGCCGGAGAAGTTCCGTGGCAGGGGCTTGGCTCGCCGCATCAAACACCACACGTTCACATTGGCCCGCAAGAGATGGCCGGAGGCTAAAATCTTCAGCTTGACTTCCGGTGCGGCTGTGATGAAGCTCAACACGCAATTGGGCTACCTCCCTGTGACCTTCGCAGACCTCACGGAGGACGACTCGTTCTGGAAGGGATGCCAGGGCTGCGTCAACTACGACGTGCTGCAACGTACGGGCAGACGCTACTGCATCTGCACAGGCATGTTGTTCGACCCACACGAGCCACTGAGCCTCGAAATGGCGGAGAGAGAGCTCGCCAAGGATCCTAACATCAAAATATAAGCAACTATATATACATCGAAATATGGCTAACAAGAAAGTAGTAGTAGCATTCAGTGGAGGTCTCGACACCTCTTTCACTGTCATGTACCTGGCGAAGGAAAAAGGGTACGACGTATATGCGGCTTGCGCTAACACGGGTGGTTTCAGCGCGGAGCAATTGAAACAAAACGAGGAGAACGCCTACAAGTTGGGCGCTGTCAAATATGTGACATTGGATGTCACCCAAGAGTATTACGCGAAGAGCTTGAAGTACATGGTGTTCGGTAACGTACTCAGAAACGGCACCTACCCTATCTCCGTATCTTCCGAGCGTATCTTCCAAGGCATGGCCATCGCACGCTATGCGAACGAAATCGGCGCTGACGCGATCGCTCACGGTTCCACCGGTGCCGGCAACGACCAGGTGCGTTTCGACATGACCTTCCTCGTGATGGCTCCTGGCATGGAGATCATCACGCTGACGCGCGACATGGCGCTCACCCGCCAATATGAGATCGATTACTTGAACCAGCACGGATTCGCCGCTGACTGGACCAAGCTGAAATATTCCTACAACGTGGGTATCTGGGGAACATCCATCTGCGGTGGCGAGATCCTCGACTCCCGCGAGGGGTTGCCTGAGAGCGCTTACCTGAAACAGGTGAAGAAGACGGGCAGCGAGTACCTCACCCTCGGCTTCGAGAAGGGCGAAATCTGCTCCGTCAATGGCGAGAAGTTCACCGACAAGATCGCCTGCATCCAAAAGATCGAGGAGATCGGTTCCGCCTATGGTATCGGACGAGACATGCACGTGGGCGACACCATCATCGGCATCAAGGGCCGTGTGGGCTTCGAGGCCGCCGCTCCTATGCTGATCATCGGCGCGCACAAGTTCTTGGAGAAATACACCCTCTCCAAGTGGCAACAATACTGGAAAGACCAAGTGGCTAACTGGTACGGAATGTTCCTCCACGAGTCACAGTACCTCGAGCCAGTGATGAGGGACATCGAGGCCATGCTGGAGAGCTCACAACGCAACGTCAACGGTGAGGTGAAGCTGGAGCTCCGTCCACTCTCCTTCTCAACGGTAGGTGTTGATTCCAAGGACGATTTGGTGAAGACCAAGTTCGGCGAGTACGGCGAGATGAACAAGGGATGGACCTCCGAGGAGGCGAAGGGATTCATCAAGGTCACTTCCACCCCTCTCCGCGTCTACTATGCGAACCACAAGGAGGAAGGAAAGAATATCTAATCCACATCAACCATAAGAAAAAAGGTGCGTCATTTGGCGCACCTTTTTT
Organism: Paludibacteraceae bacterium; assembly: GCA_017527905.1. GTDB lineage: Bacteria > Bacteroidota > Bacteroidia > Bacteroidales > Paludibacteraceae > UBA1181. Next base: position 44,082 of record JAFXPK010000036.1, on the reverse strand, counting down.
TGTCTATTCAAATCAATAACGTCAGACAATATATGTGATGATGGAAACACTTTCTTGGCGACACGCTGGCTCTAAAACAACTTCGGACGACAATCACAATACCAACGTCTTTTATACTTGATATCTTTTTTGATTATCCGCAGAGTGTCGACTTCGATGTCGTAACTGACATATAATTTCTTTGTCTCATGATAAGACTCGCTACTCTCCATGACAATTTCAAGTGAGGCACTTTTCCCTTGTAGACTGTCTGGAAGTGTAAAGGGAATATCAATCGGGATAGGAGTTCGCTGCTGATATGTATACATGTACGCTCTAAATGGGATTGTGTCAGCGCCATTCTTTCCTTTGGAAAACGAAAACGAATTCAATCTTATAAACGGCAGTTTTGGTGTATGCACACCAAACACATACAGTAGTCTTGGATATGAGATATTAGAACTAAAAACATCTTGGTTCCTTGTAGTTATTTCAAACTGAAGAAAAAAATTATGATCCTTATCAGTTACATTACAATAGTCATAATCATGGGTCTTATTGTCCAGATTTTTATAGATATCACACATCACACATCCCGAGAACAGGAACATGAAAAATATACTTGAAACAATCAGTCTTCTCATGGCTTTTCTGTTTTTGATTCTTGAAGAACTTCATTTTAGTCAACCGAACAAAGATATAACTCTTTCGTGAACTAAACAATTGGGTTTAAAGCACGGAGTCTTCCTTCGGTCTGGCATGGTTGCCTGCGATGCGGGGCGGCGTGGTGATGTTGTGCAATATTCTTTGACAACCATACCTCACTGTAATATTAGCACCGTTATTTCTCATGGATGCCTAATTAAGGGGTATTCCTTAATTTGGCAAATGATTCTAAGCTTCGGCAGTACTATATATACCTTACCAATTTCTATCAATTCTTTCCAAAACTATCGCTTTTTTTCAAAAAGAGTATTGAATCTCTTATCCATTCATCACTAGGACCGTAAAAATAGACAAGGTCACAACCATCTGGGATTCCAGAAGCGACAACATGCATTCCTTTGGCAATTTTAGTGCCATCCGCAAATTCTATTTTCAACACCGGGACCCTCATTTTTTTTAAACAACTAACCACAGAATCACTTAGTGTAAGAGCATAAGAATACTCATCACTATATGTGATTTCATAATCTTGTAATTTCAATGCAAAAGAATTTTTGCATGCTTCCAGTTCCTTGCGTGATCTTTCGTTGATTTTTATTAGATGGAGATATTTCCCTGACCTGTCATACATGCCTGACAGCACAACCCGTTCATCATAATCATAGTAATAGAAATAATCACAATCACTTGGGGGTTCAGAACATGCCCCAGAGATTCCTTTGGCAATTTTAGTGCCATCCGCAGATTCTATTTTCAACACCGGCGCCCGCATCCCCTTAAAACAACCAGCTACGGAATCACTAAGCCAAAGAATACAGGCATCCTCCTTACAGAATGTCTTTTCATCCATTTTTAGGGTAAAAGAGTCACCGACAGCTTCCATCTCCTCCTGTGAAACATTCTCAACTTGATCATTCTTTTGAGGCATATTATTACCGCATCCACTATTTAGACTTAGGATTATAATAACCAGAATCACTCTTATCAAGACAACTTTGAACCGTTCCATAAATCTCATATTTTAGCATTAAATCAGGAAATCACAAACTTTCAATTTCCTCTTTAGTGAGACCCGTCGCTTTGGAAATGGTTTTCTCATCCACCCCCATCTCCATAAGATTTTTAGCTCTACTAAGTTGCTCGTCCCGCTCACGTTCCGCCTCCCGTTCCGCTTCTCCTTTACAGAATTCCTCATACAGCTTCAAAAAACTCTTTTCATCGACGCCATATGATTTCATACTGTCTTTGCACGATTCAAATATTCTCATCACCTCTTTTTTCTCGCTATCGTGTGATTCCCAATAAGCGGCATTTCCCTTGTCTTCGACGGAGCCCAGAACATGACCTAACAAATCCCCCGGATCGTCATCAACCGTTATGAATGGTTTTACCCTTAAGATATCTATCGCCACTGGCATCACGTATTCCTGCATTGAAGATTGACGGATTAAAAAGCAAATATCAGACAAAGAATAATCTTTCACCTGCACATGGTATAAATTATAATATCTCATCCCAACATTTGTCCATGTCGGAATCTCACCCTTCCATGGTCCATATACCTGTTCCATTGTTTTTCGTTCCTTCATTTCAACAAGGATTTTACTATATGATTTAGGGTGAGGATTTGAAATGGCGCGAATCGGATAGCCATAACAACGTGCTTTATAACAATTAGTTTCCACGCTTGGTGCCCACCCGAGACAATCGAGACCATAGGCTGAAGGGTTCTCAACTTCTGTAGATAAAGAAGAAGACCAATAAAAGGCATATTGGAGGTCAGGGGCCTCATCATCTTTACATACCCCAGAAACGGGGAAAAAGATCATGTTTAGGTTCTCTTTAGATATGCCAACGATGCCAGCGACACCAGTCCCTTCAAAATCATCAACAGGCCACCACTCACAATAATCCACCAATTCAATCATATCTTCTTGAGTTGGCATATACCAAGAATCCCCCCAAACAGCTCTTGCTGCATCATCCATTTCCTCCAGTATGATTTTATAGTCTAACACTCCAAATTCTTTATATGCGCAATATTTTGAATAGGAGCCTTCTTCCCCGAACTTGTAATTTGTGTTAGCATACAACTTCTTAGGAGATGTTTCTCCCCATGCGAAGTAATCCCCATGTTCGTGCAGTTTATGTGCACCAAGGTTGCAGGTCGCCCATAAATTACCGCTTGGAAGGCCTAGGTCCACATAATCATGTCCGCTTACCTGTCCGCTTGTATTTCGGTATTCTTCAAACATAAAACGCTGTTGCTTTTAATCGTTTACGACTGGTTCTCAAGTATTTATCATAAAACCCCCATCCGATAACCCGAATGGAGAATTCACGATGCGAAGTAAACGAGCCGCCACGCAATCTTTCCGCGCACCTGAAAAAAAATCGCTTTGGGAGAACAACTACAACCGATCAAGATGGGTAAGAGTGGTACCCAATATCGCATATGTAATTATTTTTAATTACTTTTCCCCTCCTATCTTCACCTTCTTCATCTCCGTACAAGCATTGAATTCAGGGAAGTACATCTGCTCCACCTTGGCTGGATTAAGGGTATATTCGCCTTGGCAGAAAGGTGTTAGTTCTATCGTGAACTCGTAGACGCCCCGAGTCAGGGCTGAGCAGAAGATGTTCGTGTGCTCCTTGTAGTGCTCCCTATAGACCTCATTGTTTTTCCAACTCCGATCCTTGCTCGCATAGGTGCATCCTGCTGGGATAGGCACATGGATCAGCACATAATCCGCATCCTTCTCCACCGTCACTGTCACCTTCATCTTCACCCGCTGGCTTACCGTCAAAGCAGTGTCGGAGAAGCTGGTTTGGATGGAGAATCCTGTTCCCTTCGCCTTGACAGGACAATCCCAATAGGTGGATGAAACGGACAGATAGACGGGGGAGGTGCCATTCTGGGAAATGTCGAGCACACCATCCGCAGGGACTTTCCTCTCATAAGGGAATTGGCCTATCTCCTCTTGCATAGCGCCTGAGAAGCGCACCTTCTTTTTCTCCTCGCCCAAACTTTGCTTCAAATCATCCGACAAGGTGCGGAGAATCATGGCCGACTCATATGTATTGTGCCAGTGAGAGGTGCGACTAAGTGTTTTCTCATAATAGAAATAGTCACGTATCTTCTGCAGTTCCTCCTTGGAATCCTTGAGCGAATCGGCCTGCAGGATACGATAGACTTGCAACGTGTTCATCATCCTGTTGCTATGCACAGAACGGTCATTGCCAAACTTATAATAAACACATCCCTTCATCGTCTCCTCACGATGCTTGTTCAACCATTCGTAATCAATCGGCAAGCCGCATTTCACCTTGAGTTCCGCCAGATCCAGACTATCCCGGAACGTCAAATCCTTCACCGAATCCAACCTGCTCACCATGGTCCGATAGTCCAATTCCAGTCCTAATGAGTGGAGCATCGCCAAGCCGAACAGTTTGTCGGCGGACGAATTGTTCCCCATTAAATCACCACATGTTCTGGCCATGTTTTCCTTCGGGAAGTCGATGTGATATTTTTGAAGCGTTTCTATAATGTAACGGCTGATCCAAAGACTTGACCGATCGGACGTCCACCACCCCCAAAGTCCATTCGGCAACTGTCTCTCCTTCAATGTCTGTACAAGCTCCGCGATCTTCTTCTCGTTCGTTTTGCGACGATGTTTCGAGAGATTCGGGTTCTGGTTGGCCGTCATGAAACCAATCAGCTTAGAGGTGGTTTGCTCGTTGCATCCGTATGGATAATTTGTCAGCATGGAGACCTCATCCTGCAACAAATCGGACTGGGTACTCATCACCCGGACGGTCACGCTATCCGCCTTCGCCGACTGGAGTGACATCCGCAGCGTGTCCCGCAAGATGGCGAAACGACCATCGGTACAAGCGACGCCCTGCGGCATGATCTTCACCTTCCGTCTCTCCCCGTCGTTGAAACGGTTCTCCGAAACGAACTGGTAGACCACGGAGAGGGAATCTCCCTTGGCAGACAACTGGAGGGTATCCGTCAGCGTAGTAGCGCAACGGTGCGGATGGGTGGAGATCAAAGAGTCGTTCACTGAGAAGGAACTGGTCAGCTGCACCGTGTCTTTCGTGTAATTCGTCAGCTTGCCACGGGCCTGACAGAGATCCCCACGCACCAAGAACTCAGGCAGGTATAACCTGGCGGAGAGCGGAACGAAGGATTTGATGGAGCCCTCGGCGGAACCTTTAGCGATATATTTTTTGGTAGGAGCATCCGCCAAATAGATCGTCTGCCAACGGGTAATATTATCCGGGAAGGTAACCGGGAAGCGCACCTTACCCTCCTTGTCGGTCGTCAACACAGGCTGCCAAAAACCTTGGTCGGAGAAGTGGGTGCGAAGCGTGGCGCCACCCTCCGTTTCCTCAGTCACCGGCGAATCGTCGCTGCCATGTTTCGTCTTTATAACGACCACACCATTCGCCGCGCGGGCACCGTATATGGCGGTGGCTGCGGCATCCTTCAACACCTCCATCGAGAGAATGTCCGAAGGATTAATTAAGTCCAAAGCCGATCCCACAATAGGCTTTCCATCCACCACATAGAGCGGATCGGAACTGCCCGACAACGAAGGAAGACCTCTGATCCAGATGATCGTCGCACCAGAGGCACCCCCCGGCTGACCACTCGCGGCAGTGACTCGAAGACCTGAGAGACGACCAGCCAAAGCTTGTTCAACTGATGCGGTAGGCCCTAAGTGGGCAGAGGAGACCTGTGCTACAGCACCTGTGCGATCTTGTATCTTCCTAGGGCCGAATTCCTCCAATATCTTTGAGATAGAATCAGACAATGCGGACGGAATAGAATCGTTGATCCAAAGGAATACGAACAGTCGTTCCACCACAAGGTCAAGACTATCCTCGGTATAGAAGAGATGGCTCATCAACCGACAAGCGAACGAATCAGTCATAATGCGATCCTTTTTCGTGTCGAATCGGACAAAGGAGCGTTTGTTTGGCTCCACTTTTACGGAGTCCAAACGATAGCATGTGGTATCCACGTTCAACAAATAAACACGGTATAGACCCGCTTTAATATCATCGAATTGCCGAACACCTGTCACTGCAGGCATCCCATCTCCATACGGAACCAAGACGGAAGAAAAAACCGGTTTGTCGGATCGAATCCTTAGACAATTGCCTGACTCTTTCTCTCGCGGATAATCCCGCTGCAGAGCGAACACGTTCCTTCCCACTGTTGGCTCAATCTTCTCCTTCCGTTTCTCTTCCTCCCTCAGCACACGTTCCAACGTCAGCAACTCTCCATCCAGTGATTTAGAATATGACCTGTAGCGAAACTGCGGATAATCCTTTTTTGTGGCTGGACGGGTTACCAATCGATGAGTGGTTGTGTCATACGAATAAACAAGGTTGTGGTCCACCTTCCTCTTCACATCGAAAGAGTCACTCATCCAGCGAACCGAATCCAATATCGGTCCCACAAAACAACAATTACCGCACCCTTTTTTATATACTTCGCTGATATGGAGGAGTGTGCCATCCTCTTTCACCAATCGCCCTTGTGGGAAAAATTTAGATTTCTCGAACAACATGATGAAGGGTTTCAGTTGCTTCATCTCCTTTTTGGTCAGGTGGTCACGTCTCTCTTCCCGCTTAACTAGCGGAGAAGTGGTATTGACATCGAAGCTCAGGATCGTGCGTTTATTGGCCTCCACCTTTACGGAGTCTATGGTATATTCCGCCGTTTTAGTCCTCAGCCTAATGCGATGGTATTCATTGGGCGTGATGGCGAAAGAGAAAGGCGTATTCTCCGACATGATAAAACAAGGCACATCATCAATGTATACGACATGAATATCCTGAGCAGAACCATCACTGCATATGAGAGGCGAAATCTGCGTGAGTGAGTCCACCGGATAATAGCTAAACCTATGGATAGTGTCGAGCCTAGGGAAAAGGATGGAATAGGCCTCTATCGAGTCGATGGCAGATATTCTTTTCCAGGAAAGCAGGTTGGAGCTGTTCAAATGGGTGTTCCTCTTCGACGTTCTCGTCTTAGAATAATTCACCTGCGGGACATCCAGATAGGTGTTTGGATAATTCCAGATAGGTGATTTCTCGTTGAACTGACCATTGATCGCGTAGGCGGTCACATCGGCCCCCTTCACAGGCTTGCCATCCGCATCGGTCACCTGCACCTCCATCTCGCAACTCATTCCAGGAACGATCACGGAAGGTTCATCCACTGCAATGTGCAGCTGTTGTTTACTAGGCACACGGACGATATCCGTATACTCCATGACCTGACCCGCCCAAAGCACTTTGGACCTCAGGATATAGGACTTCTCTTTGTCCCAAGGATAGTAGGCGGGCAAATCCTTGTCACTGCCCGTGAAAATCACTTCTCCATCCTTGATGACATAGCAGGCCATCGGCAGATGCAACGCATTGGAGACCATCGGGAAGAGGCTGTCTCCCGACTTGCGCCATTGCACGGACACCATGGAGGCGGATGAAGGTATCTTTTCATAGGCTGAAGCATACGCCGTTTTGAAGCAATAGGCGGCGTAGGATGGCTCCACACGCAACGTGCAAGGCAGCATGGTGTCCGCCAAATGGATTCGGTTGCCGAATGCGTCCTCCGCAAAAACAGATGCCCGCCCGACCGTGTCTTTACCATTGTATTGAGCCACCGCCGAAAGGGAGTCCCGATTGAGTGAGATGACCACACTGTGTTTCCCCGTGTAATAATGTTGCCAACTCAATTTCTTCTCCTCCACATTTCCGTCCGGCATGGAAAGGGTTATTTGGGCTCGGAAACTAATGTTGTTTCCTCCCGCGATGGAAGGAGGGAAAGCAAAGGTCAACTCCTCCTTCCCATCGGTCATCTTGTTTTGAGCGGCGAGTTCAGTGGAATAGCAGGAGCGTGCCTCCAACAGTGAATCGACGTTCATTAGTTGGAGGGTAACCTTCACCAAGGCATCCGAGAAGGGAAGTCCATTGGCATCCTTTACCGTTACCTTCACCCGGATGCTATCCCCCTTGTAATAGTCGGGTTGATCATACGATCCATCCAGCGTGGCGTCACGCAAAACGTAATCCTCATATTTGAAGGAGTTGGTCCCCAATAAGCGTTCCTTCCTATCCCAGAAGGAGACATAGTATTTTTCATCTAACTGCAACTGCAGGGAATCGTCCAAGACAAAATCATAGGTATAGACGCCATCGGCACAGGGATCCAGACGCTCTTTCAACACCTTGCGGTTATTTTTCCGGGTGAGAGACGAATAATAAGACCCATTGTAATCCTGTGAAAGTGAGATCGATACCGGATGGTTGTATCGACGGTTCTTTCGGTAAAAGGACCCCTTCACGCGGACCGTATCATTCGGTTTGTACTTCGGTTGACCAACAACAGAAAAGGAGGCCACCTTTGGAGCAAATTTTATGCCTTTCCCATCATAACGCAGGAAACGTTCTTCTTCATATGACAACTTACGGTTATGCCGTTGATCGCGCCTCACACATTTCCTCATCACCTTGCGATAACGGGATCCATCCTCGTATCGCAAATCTTCCAGATCCATATACTTTCCCGTATTATAATCATAAAACTCCTTCAACTCACTGCGATAATCATATTCAGTGTCTTCGGCATAGGAATCGTCAAAGCGGGCAGCTATTTTCCAACCCAGACGCCCAACCTTGGCTATATACCCCACCGGTTCTTCCTCTCTGACAGAGACCACCGGATCCTTCACGACACGACCTATTGTGACAAAAAACTTGGAGGAACGGTGCTTGGGAAATTTCCAATTTTCATGCTGATCTTGTTGCTCTATGTTAAGATAGGAAAGTTTTCCCTGATGGAGGATGCGCACACTGGCATGATCATAATGTTTGGTCGCCTCATAGCGCTGGGTCGCGGCGTTATAGGGAATCGCCTCCCCGTTTACCGACACCTCCGCATCCGGCAGAATGTGATTCAGACTGTCATGCAAAAAGAAAGATAGCTTCTCGTGATCCTTCCCCATAGCGATCTGGAAGGGCGGAACAGCATGATAGCTATAATAGATCGTCTTCCAATCCAAACGGGCCAGGAGATAGTTACCAGGCGCCATAGAGTCCACCCTGCGTTTCGAGTTGTAAAAATCATAGTCATATCCTTCATTGAACTGAGCCACTAGCATATTGCCTTCCACGACCTCCGAGAAGAGCTTATCTGAGAGTGCAATCCGACCTGAAGCGTACGAATGTATCTCATCCGTCATTTGATTGTTGAGGCGGAAGACGTAGGTAGGGCTTTTATAGTCCGTGTTAAAATCGGGAGCCGCTCCAAAGGCTACCGTCCATGACTCCCAAATCAAAAGGAGTAATGTGAATTTCCTCATATAAATATTTTTATTGTTTCCTTCTTTGTAAATATCTCAAAAGGCTACGGGCCTGTTTGTCCCCTTGCTTGGCGGCTTTCTTGCACCATTCCGCCGCTTTCCCGTAATCCACGGGAACGCCTTCCCCCTTGAAGTAGTGGAGGGCCAGACAGTACTGCGCATCGACGATGCCTTGCTCGGCGGCTTTCGTATACCATTCGACTGCTTTCGCCTCATCCTTCCGGACGCCCTCGCCACTGTGGTAGCTGTAAGCCAGATTGTATTGCGCCACGGCATCCCCTTGCTCCGCCGCTATGGTGTACAGTTCAACCGCCTTCTCATAATTTGGCGCCACACCACATCCGAAGTTGTAGCAGTTGCCTATGTTCCGATACGCTATCACGTTCCCTTGCGCCGCGGCTTCCCGCCATAGTTCCAAGGCCTTCCCGAACGCTCCTTTCTGGTAATGGCAGAAGCCTATCCGCCTCAACACCTCAGCATCTCCTTGCCCGACGATCTTACCATACCACTCCGCCGCTTTCATGAGGTCCTGCGCCATGCCGATGCCATCGTAGTAGCAGTCCGCCAACCCTCTTTGCGCCGCGGCATCCCCTTGCTCCGCCAGTGCGACCAACTTTTCCACATCCACCTGGCTCTCTTTGCCCATGGAAGCCAATGCGCCAATCGGTTCGATTGGTTCCGGGGGCACCTCCCGCTTGGCAGGGCACTCCTTGCGGACTGTGGATGTAAGTGGGCCTTTCAGGGCTTTATCGACCGTGGTTATCAGTTTATCGATGTCGGTGTCAAACTTTCTCCTTGCGATAACTTTTCTGAGCATGTCCAACCGGGAAAGGATAGCCCCCTTAAGATGATTAAACTGCTCCGCCTGGGACAAGGAGAAGAAGTCCTCCTCAATGATGATGTTAACGTCTATGGACTTCTCCTTTTTGCTGTAACCTCCCACGTCTTTTATCGCGTCGCGTACATAATCTGTCGGGGTGACTTGAAAATCCAGCAAGATGAATTCCAAATCATTCCCGTATGGTTCGTATGGAATCGCCTTCAGTTCCTTCGCGATGCCACCTTCCCCGTCCGCTCCCCAAATAAGGGTCCGGAATGCCTCCCCGAGTCTGTCCCGCTCCGCTCTCTTCTCCTCCGACTCGTCGCAATCGGGGTATACGATCACGGTACATCCTAGTATATCGTTATCCATAGGCTTCAACTACATATTGCTTGTCAGAGACATCCATGGTACATGTCTCTATTTAATCTATCAATTTCCTCCCCAAGGCATAATAAATACAATCCAAAATAGCCAGTACAATTAGGCTTGGGATGGATGCAATGGTATATCTAATGCCATCGAAAAACAATAGGCTAGGCATCAGGATATTAATGACGTACATACCTGTGGTGACACGCACGACCAATGAGGACTTCCTTCTTTTTCAAGTATCAATGAAAATAACAGATACGATGGAAAGCATCAATACCCCGTATAGGACAAAGGAGCAACACAAGTCAGAGCCATAATCCATTTCTCTCATTGTATCCTCTACACACAATATAAACCAAACCATGTGGAAACAAGGCGTAATTGTCAGAACATATATTAACAAATATACTATTTTCTTTGCAACTTTCTTCATCATTTCATGCCGATAAGAAAACTGCCATTATTTCCATCGATGCTAAAGAAACGGAAGGGGAATATCTTGTGATTCTTTATCAGGAAAGAGCCCACACCAAGTTTAAACGTGACTTTGTCACCGACCCCATATGACGAGGAACCTATCACACGACATCCTTCACGCAGAGTGAATTTTTCTCCCACGATATAGTTGTATTCAACATTGCCAACAGATTGGATCTCAAATGTATAATCGTAAAAACCTGCACTGCTCCCATCCGCGCAACTCACTCTACACACGGCATCGCAACTGTCATAGTAACTATTTACCCATAACAGGAGGCAGTAGCCTAACAATAACATCGTAACAATGATTATTTTCTTCATTTTTTAGATAATGTGAACCGTCTATTTAAGTCGAACGATTCTTTCTCGCGGAAATCGAATCACACACTTTAATCGCTAAGAATATCATCCCATAGATGAGTCCGATAACTAAACCTACAAAAGTGAGTATTAGAATAAATAAAAACCAAATATCATGTTCGCCAAATTCGAAACTCATCCCGATAGTTGCGATTCCCTTCTGCGGATATATAGAAGCAAAATAGTGATAGTCATCAACCGTATTGTCTGTACTATGCAAATAAAAATGGCACTCAGTTTCGTCATATTTGCATTCAAGATCTCGATATACGCATCCAAGGCCTTGTATACTCCACTCCTCTTTCCTGTTTTCGAATTGCTTAATGATTGATGCCGAATAGTCGGTTGGGAAACTAATTTTGTAGTCGCAACCGCAACCGCTACACCAATCTTCTTTAGAGATTATTTCGTACTGGGGTATCTCTATGTCTAAGGCAGATAGTATGTAATCCACACCTGTTTTTTTTAGTGGAGAAAAATACATAATTGTGCATATCACTATACCGATTAAGCATAGACATTCTAATCCTATTACAAGCTTTTTTAAATCCTTCATTGTTGTTTTGACGGTCAAGTTATATCATGCAATGGCTGGATTCGACGACTGCGGAATATCCTTGTCGGGCATGGCTTCGCCCTTGTCAGTCACAAGGCTGGCAATGCGTGGGGGAGAGCGTCCGGTGAGGAAGGGCCACCCCTTGTGGCTCGAGGTTCTTATCCGTGCTTTCAAGGCGACGGATTCGAACATGCGCTTTCACAAATATATTCATTATTGCATAAAAAAAGCACAACCGTTGGGGGATTTAATGAAAAAGCCAAGGCGTTAAAGTTCGGTTGTCGTTTTGGCTCATAATTCGCAGGTGGATTTTTAGGAGTATTGACGTATGCTTGACGCCAGACACATCGGGTGTGCCCATAAGAAAAGGGAGTGTATCCCAAGGACACACTCCCTTCCCATAAGTATTTGAATTATAGGAGAATATTATTTAACAATGAACATCTCTCTATAGCTTTGGCCACCAACAAGCACATTGACGTTGAATGTTTGACCGACAGAGAGACCATTGCAGTTGATCACATATGAGTTCAATCCCTTTTGCAGTTGGATAGTCTCCGTTTTAGCCGTCCATCCCCAGATAGAAGAAACGATCACTGTTGCGGTAGTCTCCTCCAAAGCCTCAAATCCGAGCACTGCGCTATTGACGTTAGCGTAGATGTACTTGATTCCCTGTACATTGTCCGCAACAGGCTCCTCGCCGTCATAAACACCGTTGATAACAGAGAACTTAGACTCGCAAGACTTGTCATCCACAGAAGCCCTGAAATAGTATTTATCCGTCAAAGAAAGATTCTGGGTGTTCAGATAAATGGTAGCGGAGTTTTGTCCATAGCCTACGCTCATAAGGCTATTGAACTGAGAAACCACGTTGCCCTGCTCATCCTCGATCTTCAAGTTAACCTCCGTATTTTTCTTCTCGATAGGAACATCAACAAGCAAACCTCCATATTGAGGAGTGAAGCCGTTCATCATCTCAACGCAAGAAGACGCAGGCTCACCGTTGACAGTCCAAGGGAAAGCGGTGGTTGATTTGTTGCCGCAGATATCATACACGGTAAGTTGCACGTCATATTGACCAGGCTCCAAGGAAGAGAGGTCGATCGCTTTGCTTCTGCAGTCAGGATCAATAGTAGAGCCCTCGAATACAGGAATGAAGGTGTGAGATTCACCATTATCCACCACCTTAGACACTTTGTACTCATAAGAGAACTGAGGCAATTTGTTAGGAGCGATTTCCCAAACGAGGGAACCGTTCTCGTAAGCGATAGACTGAATTTCGATTGGCGTGAAGAGAGACGCTACAAGAGAATAGTTGGTGGTGTAGAAGTCAGCGTAATCGATGGATTGACGTTGGTCGAGTGCAGCGTGATCATTCTCAGTACCACCGGACTGCATGTAGTACATGGCGTTCTCCATGCGAGCGACATAGTTCTCGTTGTAACCCTCGCCGCTACCAGAAGCATAAACCAGACCCTTGCCTTTGTAATACCAATCACCGGAAAGAAGGCGAGCGAATCTAGGGGTCGCATACATAGACCTTACCGCACCATTCGTTGCCACATAGTTCTCAAGGAAAGAGCCAAAAGAAGCGGTGGCATAGACATTGCGCTCTGGATAGATCATCGTGATGTAGTGGGACCAAGTCTCCGCCTCATGGTCAAGAAGCCAGAAGCCGATCTTCGTATTGTCACCGTCTTGCCAGAACTTCGTCACGAAAGTATACCAGTTATTCTCTTGCCAGTTGAGTCTGTAGTAAGACTGCAATCCCCTGCCCTCTCCGGAGAACGGCTGGACGTCATAAGAGATATTGTTGGCTTGCTCGTAAGTAACGATCGTGCTTTCCGTAGATTGGAACAAGAGCTCCATATTATCGCCCACAGTCCAAACATCATTTTCGCACTTCACGTTTGGAAGCGTACCGTTAGGATAAGTGTAGAAACGGACGATGCCGTCGTAGCTATAACAATAAACAGAGTCACCTTTCAACTTGTCCCATGACCTGTCGAATGTCTTCAGGGTTTCATTACCGGTCGTCACGGTAACGGTTCCGTCTCCGATAAACCTGGATGTAGAGGAAGAGATAGGCTCTCCGTTCCATCTCACCTTAGGGTTCCAATTAGAGAAAATAGCGACATGTTTGCCATCCTCCAACTGCTGCAATCCGGAATAACCGCAATCCTCAGACTCCAAAGTACCGTCATCCTTCACATGCACCATTCCCCACTGCATAGCGCAGTAGTAAGTGGCGTTCGCACCATCCTTCACACTGATTGTGGAGACAACCATATCCGACAACCTTTGGTCAAGACTTGATTCCCCATCTTGATCGTCGCAATTAAGAATAATGGAAGGCAATTTGACAACCGAACTAGACGCCGCACTTACATTAACAAAACTCATTGAGAGCAAACCTACGGCACAAGCTCGCATCCCCGTCGCAAAAAATTTTTTAAACATACAGTAAAATTTTTACAGGACTTCTAAAACACAAAGATGAACAGGGGAAGTCCATAATTCCCTGGGCACCCGTATTTATACAACTAAACAACCGGATAGAAGAAATTTCGCTACCCTATATTGCATGCATTAAATACCCTAAAAACATGAGCAAAGTTAATTGTTCTTGACGGAATAATCAAATGTTTTATGTTTATAAATTAACGCATTAAACATATATAATTACCAAATAAATGCGAATTACTTAATAAGACTCAATAACAGAAGCATAAAAACGAATATTTCACCGGCAAGAAGGTGTTTTCTCTTCCGGTAAGGTGTCAAGCAAGCCACAATTCAGGATGTCATCGATCCTATAATATTGGAAGGAACCCGACATGGAGAAGGGAGCCACAACGGACTCATCATGAGCCGCCTTATTGATCGCGACGGCGACCAGTTCCGTACAATACAAGGAAGAGTCGCAGGCGAGGTCAAAACGGTTGTCGAAAGGGATTTCCCGACGGAAATAGTCGAGGGCTATCGAATCGACCCCGCATCGGATCGAATCGGAGACAAAACGGTAGAACTGGTGGTCATGGGACTGCCGCAGGAATTCAGACAAGCTCTCCATCCTCACGGAACCGACCCCCGACAGTTCGTCCGCATCCGCATGGATCACAAAACAGGAGTCTCCCTCGCGATGAAACACCCCGATATGGGAGAAGCGTTCGGACTCGCCCGAAAAGCGCCTGAAAATGCCCGAGAAATAGCCGTTGCCCAACCGGCACACCAAGTCGCCGCTCCGCATGGAGTCAGCCCCGGCAAAAGGAAGTCCGCCCGATGGCGAACCACCTGACGGACTAGAACATGCGGATGCGACGAGGCATCCCATTGCCAATAGCGCATTACGGAGAGAGGAAGGCATTACTTTTTGCTCATAGAGACTTTCCACTCTCCATTGATCTTGTTAAGCTTCATCACCTGCTCCTTATCGCTGTCGTTTTCCGTGAAGAAGACGTAAGCAAGGTTATCGACGATCGAATCGCGCAGGATATTCATTTTGTAGTTCGGGTTCTCCTTCATGCCTCCCCAAGCGGCGGACATATCCAGCATTTTGCCCGTACTTTCCGTGCAATATTTCTTCGCCTCTTCCACCTGTCCCGTAGCGACCGCCTGGGAGAACTTCTTAGCCACCCTGCTAGGCGAATCCGCGCAGGAGACAAGCAACATGGAGAAGAGCGCCGAAAGTGCCAAAATAACAAATTTCCTCATGATCATATAGTCTTATTTGTTTAACAATGTCTTGATGAATTCATCGCCCTCCATCACGCCGTAGGCACCCGCCTTCGCGGACTCCTCGTCGTAGCGTTCCACAGCGTCCGGTTCGATGCCCGGGTAGTAGATCAGGAACGGAATAGGGGCGGAGATATGCGTCTTCAGCCTGCAAGGGGTCGGATGGTCCGGAAGGATGGCGATCGCCACCGGCTCGTCCCATTTGGAGACCTCCTCGTAGATCGGTTTCACCACACGGTTCTCCAGGTACTCCACCGTTTTCAGCTTCAGTGCGACATCACCCTCGTGGCCCGCCTCGTCGCTCGCCTCGATGTGGAGGTAGACGAAGTCGTTTTCCCGCAACGCGTCGATCGCAGCCTGCGCCTTGCCTTCGTAGTTAGTATCATACAAGCCTGTCGCGCCCTCCACCTCAATGGATTTCAGTCCAGCGTATACACCGATGCCACGGATCAGGTCGACGGCGGAAATGACCGCACCGCTTTTCAGTCCGTAGGTCTCCATCAGCGTCTTCATGCTAGGCTTGTAGCCGGCCGACCAAGGCCAGATGCTATTGGCGGGATCCTTTCCCTGCGCCACACGCTTCACGTTGACCGGATGTTTCGGGAGAATCTCCATGGAGCGGAGGATCAAATCGTTCAGCAACTTAGCGGTAGGCTCCGCCTCAGGGCAGTCCGCCTTCACCATGACATCCTTGAAAGGAGTTCCCGGCACGTCATGCGGAGGGGTGCAGGAGACATGCTTGTCGCCGCCCTTCACCTTCAGCAAGTGGCGGTAGGAGACGCCAGGGAAGAAACGCACCTTATCGTCGCCCAGTTCCTCGTTGAGGTAGTTGATCAACTGGTAGGCCTCCTCGTTGGAGATATGTCCCGCGGAGTGGTTCTTTATCTTGCCGTCCTGCACGCAGATGATGTTGCAACGCATCGCCATCTCGCCCGGTTCGATGTCCACGCCCATGCTGGCGGCCTCCAAGGAACCACGTCCCTCGAACACCTTCTTCACATCGTAGCCAAGCACCGTAAGATTCGCGATTTCGCTTCCCGGGTGGTATCCGGGAGGCACAGTGGACAAGAGGCCATTCCGTCCTTTTTTCGCCAACATATCCATCGTAGGGATGTTCGCGGCCTGTAGAATCGTCTTATTTCCTAAAGAGGCGATCGGCTCGTCCGCCATACCGTCTCCGAGTATGATTAAATATTTCATCTCAATCCATATTTTGGAGACAAATTTAAGAACAAAAAACGACAAAAAACAGAGCTGGGAGGAAGAATTAAGGGAGGATGGGAAGAGGAATAAAAAGAAAAGGGGATATTTCGGCGGAAAATAACAAAAAAAAGCGACCAAGAAACCTTGATCGCTTTGGTGAGCCAGTTGGGGCTCGAACCCAAGACCCCATCCTTAAAAGGGATGTGCTCTACCAGCTGAGCTACTAGCTCTCCCTCATTCGCCTTGTTTTTCAAAGGCGGTGCAAAGATACCGCTTTTTTCTGTACTTGCAAATATTTTAGAGAAAATATATATCGAAAAAGACAAATTGGTGAGAGTGATGGTCGGCATAGCCGCATAAGATTTATTTCTCAGTGAAAAGACCCGGATTCTCGGCGCCACCATCAACATGTGCGAATTCCAGGCCCGTCCTGCTCTTGTCCCATGTCGTACCTTTTCCTCCCACAAGTTTATATCCATTCCGTATGACGATCTCTTCCTTATTCGTGACGCCTGTGGTCACAAAATCCTTGCTAGCATAGACGGTAACTAAATTTTCACAATCAAACATCGCATACATTTTCTTCACATTCGCAGTGTTAAACGAACTGATGTCCACCGTTTTAAGATTCGAGCATGAATAGAACAGATAATCCATATAGACAACGCCTTCCGTATTGAGTCCAGAGAGGTCAAGAGATTCCAATCCCGAGCACAATCCGAACATCTCCGAGATGGTGGTCAACTTACTACTTGTCCGCGCACCTGAGAAGTTCACCCTTTGTAGATTAGAGCACGACACAAACATCTCACTCATATCGGCGACATTAGAAAGATCCATGCCGGCGAAATCAACGTTTTTCAAGTTCCGGCAACCGCCGAACATATTCCTCATATTTCGCACTTTGCCCATATCGACCGCCTCTGTAAAGATAACCTCCTCGATGTATTCATTCTTCTGGAAGACATAAGCCAAGGAGGTGTCGAGAACAATCTTACCATTCTTCATGTTCAGATAGAATGAAGTGTCATTCCGGGAGTACAGCCACAAGTCGTTGTTTATCTTATCAACAGGTTTGGCGTCAATCGCCATATCAAGATGATTTGCGAGGACATCGCAAATGACGACACGGTTCCTCTCAGAAGTGAAATAGGGATTAGGAAGTTGCGCATCCACTGGTTTCACTTTAAAGTTAAACAATGGATTAATGACAGGTCTTACCGCAAAGCCATACGAATGGTCCATTTCCACAGAATAGACATCAGAGAGTTGCGAAACATAAACTTCCTCATTGGCAGCATTGCATCCTGAATTCATATAGAATGGCCAAGTGCCACTCATCACCTCGGAGCCATCCATATAGCCTGTATTCGGGAAAAAGATGGTCTCACCATTTATCTTTGAGGTTCCAACCCTACCTGCCACACCTGAGGACATATAGTTGTCAGTTCTTTTCCAGGTGCAAGATTTAACCAATTCTAGGAAAGCGCCCCCTCCTGGGGTCATCCATTTAGGACCAACGTTTTGCGTGGCGGCATCCTCGCTCAGCCTCAGGATTTCCCACTCGAAATCAGAAGTTCCCACATATGTGCTGTCGGCATATACCTGTTTCGGTCTTATTTCCGCCCATGCGAAATAGTCACCCACCTCGACCGGCGAGGAGGCTCCCACATTGCAGGTGGCCCATAATGTACCACTCTCCAAGCCTAGGTCCACGTATTCATATCCCTCGAACAGGCCCGACACCGAACTATATGCGGGAGGACCCACCAACACCCTATTCACCTCCTCGACAGGATAGATTACCTTATCACCACTCTTCAGTTCAACGACCATACTCTTTTCGGCCATGGCGGAAAGAGAGATCAAAACAGCCACCAGTATGAAATATATTTTTTTCATATAGACATTATGATTCGTTTATCCTTATTTGGCGGAAACCGCACGTATGTTCAATCCACACCTTCTCTGCGTCTCATCAGCGACAGACATTCTTTCATCTATCCACCTCATATAGGGGGCCGATGTGAATGGAGACCGCATGTCAATTGACGCATCGAACAGGGAAGCGGACCATATCCAGATTTCCCCGCACAAGGTATACTCTCCATCCTGATAGCATGTGAACGGGAAGAAAAGAACGTTACCATTCTCCTTGCTTGTCGCGACGACACCACTCACGCCGCTTCCGCGGAAATCATTCGTGCGTTTCCATTCACAAGCCTCTATAAGCTCCCTCAACTCCTCTATGGTCGGCATCCTCCACTCCGATCCCCAATTGACAGTTGCGGCATCATCCTCCGGCAAAAGAACCTCCAACCCATCTCCGCCATTTCCGTCCGCATCATACCAATACTTCCTTGTCCCATCATCACGACAATATTTCAGATTATCCCAAGTGTAGGACTCTTTAGGGGAAGTCTCAGCCCAAGCGATGAGATAACCAGGCTCTTCAGGCTTCGTCGCCCCCACATTACAAGTCGCCCATAACACGGAAACGCCCATATCCACGTATGAATAATCGCCCTTAAAGCCAGAGGAGAAGGAATAATCCTTGAAATATATCCTCTTCACATCATTCGCCAAGTAAGTATCGGAGGAACCATCTGTTTTTTTGACCGTCACATAGTTCTGTCCGCTTATGGGGAATATGGTTGAGAGGGAGAATACAAGAAGACTCAAAAAATATATATTTTTCATCGATTTAAACGCTTAGTTCATTTTTGAATAATTTTTACCGTGTGGGAACCGTCCGTAAGGATATAGACACCTCTTTGAGCGGGCAACGACACCTCCGCACAACCCTCGTTTCCATTGACAGAAGAGAGAATCCTTCCTCCGACATCAATCACCTTGGCACACCGCCCGGACAAACCCTCTATCCTGAGCCTGTTATCGCCAAGGGGGATGATTCTAAATAGATCGGAGGCATTTCCCTCCAGACCCGTTTGGTCGGATGCGGAAAAATAGTAATACCTCACATTTTTGATTTCATAGGAGGTGGATGCCTCCTCATTAATGATCAACGAGGACTCCGAAAAAGTAATCTCAGGATAATCATCCAATAGGAATGAATACCGGCTACCTGTCTTCAATTCGACCGTCAGGTAGGCAAGTTCATTCGACAACAACTGGAGGGGACAAAGCACCACACAGATTGCCAATAGTAGGAATTTACACTTCATAACGTTAACTATTTCACTTGTAATATTCTGAGGGAACAGATCCAGCCAAGCATAGACCTTACGACACACGCAGTCTGCGGCCCACACGCAAAAGCGTCGTGCTCTTGATATGGTTCAGCTTGCAGAGACGGGCGACCGTCGTATGGTATTTCCTTGCGATTTTGCCTAAGTTATCTCCCTGTCTAACCTTGTAGTAACGGGCGGGAGAGTGCAGGAACGCATAATACTCACTGAATGTGGACTTGCGCTCGATGAGGTAAGTGTCCGCCTTCGCATAGACGCTGTCCTCCTTCATCTCCAACAACTTACGTGGGTTGATAGGGTTGCCGAGGTAGCGGAACTCGAAATGCAAGTGAGGTCCTGTGGAGCGTCCCGTGTTACCGCCGAGAGCGATCACGTCACCCGCCTTCACCTTCTGTCCCGGCTCCACCAGCACCTTGGAGAGGTGTCCGTACAACGTCTCCAAGCCATTGTAATGGCGGATCATGATGAAGTAGCCGTAGCCCTTCTTCTTCATGCCCACACGCGTCAGGCGCACCATGCCGTCGAAAGCCGCGCGCACCGTATCGCCCACCTTGAGGCGCATATCCGTACCCGCATGGAAACGTCCCCAACGCTCACCGCACTCGGAGGTGACCAAATTCACGTTCGGAGGATAGAAGCCACGGCAATCCACCAGGAAAGAGTCCGGCACGGAGTCGATCGGTATCTGATATGGATTCACACGCGTACCGTCCCAGATGCCATGGTACATGGAATCGCACGGGATGGAATCATGGAAGACGAACTTCTCGGTGTTCCAGTCCGCGTTGAGGGAGTCAGACAGCAAATCCTCATCCGCTGTCTCATCCTCTACCATCAAAGAGTCTAATGTTAACGATGTTTCCTGCTCACCTTCTTGCGCCACGGCAAGAAAAGGAATGTACATAAAGACCAATAAAAATAACCTCTTCATAAGCACGTTTCATCTTAGGCGGGGATTATATGAGATAAACAACCTGGCGCAAATTGACCATACGCCACAAATTCACAAGGGGAATCCGCATTATACGCAAAAGCGAAGACCCCGTCCGCCACCGCGAAGATATAATGTTTTCGGCAATAACCCCGCCTAGAGCACTGCGCAAGGGGTATTTTTTGGCATATTTAAGGCAATTTTACTTTTTTTAACAAATGGCGGGGGCAGGGAAACAGGCATAACAATCCATAAAAAGAAACGCCCGACGCATGAGAAAACACACATCGGGCATAGATGATGACAGAGAAGGCACTACTCCTTCCCGCATATAGTTATCGGGTCATTATATCAACCAGAATCAACTTGCCTGCAAATTCAACCGGGAATTGTCCCATCATACAAGAGAAGACAAGGGAGTCGTTCTTAGCATAGCCCTGCAACGACGTCAACGTATATTGCTCGAAAGGTCTACCCTTCCAAGTAGGAACAATGTTTTCTCCCGCGAAAGTGACATCAGCCACCGATTTCTCCGTGAAAGAAACACCATCCACCCTGATGGTATCGAGGGTTGGCATGCCCGTCATCAACTTAGCGTTCACCAACACAAGGGCCTTCTCCTCGACCGAGTAAGCGCACACGGCAGAGTCGTTCACAAAAGAGGATTCGCCAGCACCCACCTGCATCTTACCGAGATATGAGGTGGAAAAGAAAGGATCCTCACCGTTTTGAACAACGTTGTTTTGATTATTTCCATTACCCTCTTCCTCATCATCGCTACCGCAAGCAGCGAAACCCAGCGACAACAATCCGATCACTGACAAGATAAAAAATCTCCTTTTCATTTTTCTAAATTATTATATATTAAACAATTAATAAAATTCAACCTATCATTTCAATTCATAACAGAGAGAGACCCCCAGCCTCCTCGGCTTGCCAACCTGGCAAAACCGGTTGCCCATGGAGACAAAATAGAAGGTGTCATACCGCTCGTCCGCCAAGTTCTTGCACCATCCCTTGAACGTAAACCGGTTCTTCCTCAGTGCGAGGGAGAGGCCGAACAGGGAGTAGAAGTCTTGGGAGACCTCATTCGCCTCGTCCCAATATATCTTCCCGACGCCCTGCCAATCCGCACAAGCCTCCATCCGATCAATCAGTTTCTTGTTCAGATAGAACGTGTAAAGGGCCTGCAAAGATACAGTATTCAGGGGAGAAAATGGGACATAATTACCATCATAGCGATGATTCCCATCGTTGTAGTCGACAAACCGGGCGTTGGTATAGCCATAGGAGCCCGTCAGGTTCAGGTTCTTCACCTTGTAGTTCATGGACAATTCGGCACCGCAACTACGGCTTCTTCCGGCATTGGTCATCATGCGTCCCGTACTCTTCCCCGCAGGGAAAACGGTCAATTGTTGGTCGTGGGCGTCGATGTAGAAAAGGGCGAAGTCGGTTGTCAGATCAACATTCCTTGCCTTGAAATGTCCTCCCAACTCATAAGTCCAGCAACATTCCGGATCATACGAGATGGCCTTCGCGGGATCATAATCCGACACACCCATGTTGTCGAAACTCACGCCCATATCCCTCATCATATCGTTCATCAAGGCATTCTGGAGGATGTCCGAGAAGATCTGCGTATTGAACCCACCCGCCTTGTAGCCTTTGGCGGCGTAGGCGTAGAGATGGCTTCCCTTTCCGCAGTCATATTGCACGGAAAGCTTAGGCAACACCTCGAAGAAGGTCTTCTCCGCCTCACCGTTCAGCCGCGAAACCAGCGGTTTGTAATCCTTCATGAAGAGGGTGAAGATGTAATTCAGCCGCGCGTCATTGTCATACGTCATCCGCGCCTTCTCATAGTCGAGACGGAGCCCCATCGTCAAGGTCCACCGCTTCAGCTTGAACTCCGACTGGTGGTATGCGGCACATCCGTACGTCGGCAAATCGAACTCGCTGTTCACGACAAACTGATCCTCCAGAATGTCCAGTCTATCGTCCGGGAAGACCTGGCGGATACCGTTATTGGCATTCGAAAGGATCAGTTGGTCGATACCGTCCCGCTTGAACGTGACGGGGGCAGCCATATCATTATGCTTCAAGAAAGCAAAGGCCCCCGTCTTCCAATTCCACTTCTTGTCCTTCCGCAGGGATTGGAAGATGACCTCCTCCGTCGCCACATGCTCCCGCTGGCGTTGCTCCAGCGTGAAGATGGAGGAGGGTTGGAAATCCTGGTCAAGGTGCATATCATCGTTCAAGAACTGATAGCTCGTAACGGAAGAGAACGTCATCCGTTCCCCCTTGTGGGAGAGCACAAAACCGTCACTCAGGTTGAACCGTTCATAGCTGCACTCATCGTTATAGCTGACAGGGAGACGGTCGTCGCCCTCGACCTTCGCATAAGCATATCCCCCCTGGTTCAGCACCCCCAAGGATAGATCGTTCTCGAAAGAGAAGGAAGAGGAAGGCCGCCACATCAACCGATTGCGCAGGGAAAGACTATTGGAAGGGTCGCACAGTTCATCCTTATATGTGTTTCGGAAGAATCCGTCCGTGTGCTGGGCATTCGCCGCGATGGAGAAGGCGAACTTATCCGTAGGCTTACGGTACAAGGAGGCTTTCAGCCGGGCCGTATTGCCCGTGGAATAGTCAGCGGACAAACGTGTGCCTTGGTAGGAGAAAGGGGAAAGGGTGTGGATATTCACCAGACCGCACATGGTGTTGCGGCCATAGAGCGTGCCTTGCGGACCACGCAGGAACTCCACCCGTTGGAGGTCGAAAAGGTCCATGTCGAAAGCATTCTTGTTGAGAATCGGCACATTGTCCACGATCATACCCACCACCGGCTGCTCGATCCGTGTGCCGAATCCGCGCACATAGATGGAGGAGGTGATCTGCGAACCATAGTCCGGCAGATGGAAATTCGGGACGAACGTGGCGATATCCTTGGAGGAGAAGACCACACCAGTCTCTAGGTTCGACATCGTGAAGGTGCTGGATGAAACGGGCAGCTCCTCCACCCGCTTCTCCCTATACTTGACATCCGCCGAGACCTCCACCTCCTCCAGGTTCTCCTCTATCTTTTCCTCCGCATAAGCGTAAGAAGGGGGAAGGAGCGTCATCATGCACAGCAGACGAACACAGACCTTACGGAAGCGGCAGCGCGTCATCAAGGGGGTTTTCTCAAACATATCCATTCCAGCATTAAATCTGCCGCGAAATTAGCATAAAACATCCACATGTGACAGGTCGGGGAAAGAAGAACGTATGTTTTTTTGAACTTACGAATGTAATTTATCCATTTTTAGGAGGGAGATTTTCATAATAACGGAGTACAAAAACGAAACAAGCGAAACCATAAAGATTTCGCTTGTAATGAGGTTCCTAGCAGATTCGAACTGCTGTAAACGGTTTTGCAGACCGGTACCTAACCACTCGGCCAAGGAACCTTATTTTTGTTTTTGATGGGTGCAAAGATAATGGTTATTTCCCATCCCGCCAAATGTTTCACGAAAATTCTTTAACAAAAATCATAAAACGTTCATTTCAAAGGAGTTTACACGAATCGGGAATACATCCAATTGTCGCTTGCTGTACGTTTTTGTGCAGAGATGGTTTCTTCAATCCATCCGTCAATGTGCAGGTATTCCCTCTCTCAAAAGTTGTTGATTCCAAATCGCTGGTTCTCCACCGTCTGCTTGTCGCTGCTGACTCTGATGTAACCGTATCATTTTTATGTAATTTAAAGTTCAAAGATGAATGATTTGCAACTAAATAAACGATATGATATAAATCGGACTACATAGGGGGAGGTGAAGCATTCGTTTTTGCACCTATACATTTCGGCAAGGAACCTTACTCGACAACACAACCACCATTGTCCATAGACAACGGAAAAAGAAAAGTTGCTGTTTTTGTTGTCTATAAACAACAAAAATATTACATTTGCATGATTCATAATCTATAGACAATGGAAATAATAACACGTGAATATTATGCCAACAAGGTTGATTCTTGGTTAGGGAAAGAAGTCATCATTGTGCTCACAGGGCAAAGACGTGTGGGCAAGAGCTATGTATTGAAAGATTTTGTGCTTCGACATCAACAAGACGAAAACACCAATATCATCTACATCGACAAAGAAAAACGTCAATTCGGATTCATCACCAACCAAGAGCATTTGGGCAATTACATTGACGAACATTTTGTCAAAGGGAAACACAACTTCATCCTTGTGGATGAAATACAAGAAGTGGATGGTTGGGAGCATGTAATACGCAGTTTCCGCACTGAGGAAGAGACGGACGTTATCATCACAGGAAGCAATTCAAAAATGCTTTCCGGAGAATTGAGCACATTACTGGCTGGCAGATATGAAGAGATCAGAGTGCAAGGGCTGAGCTATCTGGAGTTTTTGCGGTTCCACGGATTAAACGACAACGAAGACAGCCTGCTTACCTACTTGAATTACGGAGGTCTTCCAGGGCTTCGACTCATTGGGCTCGGAGAGGAAGAACATGTTTGGGAATATCTTCACAGCGTGTTCGACACGGTAATGTTGAAAGACGTCGTGGAACGACACAATATCCGCAATATAACATTCATGAAGAGATTCATCACCTTTCTAGCAGATACAGTTGGTAAAATCAATTCGGCGACAAGCATTAGTAAATACATGAAGTCACAACAGCAACCCATTTCGACTAATGTCATTCTGGACTACGCCGAATATTATGCGGAAGCTTACTTGATTGACATGGTGAACCGATATGATATACATGGACGACGAATCTTCGAGAGCAACCGGAAAACCTTCTTTGGTGATGTCGGACTACGAAACATGATTGTGGGGGGCACCAGAGAAGGCGATATCGAAAAAGTGATAGAGAATGTGGTCTATCTACATCTTCTACGACTTGGATACCATGTATTCATCGGACAATTACAAGTGGGTGAAATCGATTTCGTCTGCACAAAGCCATTAGGTCAACGCATTTATGTACAGGCTTCGTACCTAATCACCAACGATGAAACCAGAGAACGCGAGTTTGGGAATTTAAGGAAAATAAATGACAACTACCCTAAATTCGTCATTTCAATGACACCTCTCGTAAGCCGCAACGACGACAACGGCATCATTCATCTTCACCTTCGCCGCTTCCTTACCGAAGGCTTAGGTGTGTGACGACAATTGGCTCTCCCCTGCTTTCAACCGATAGGTCAAGTTCGCCGGTTTGGAAGCGCAATTGTCGGCAAGGGCGAGCAAGTTCTCGTCTTCCATCTCCGCCACAATACGCAACCGCTTCTTCGTCAGGGCCGCCAGCAGGGAGAACTCGCCCTGCCCCTCCTCACGGAGAGACACCTCCCCTTCCTCAGGCAATGCCGCAATCTTAGCGGTGAGGGAATCGAACGCCTCCAATGTGCGCCGTGCGCTACGCTCCACCTCACGTCCCTTGTAGATATAATTATGTAGTACCAAATCCCTGAAATAGTCGGGTGTCTCAAGCTCGGAGGCGAACTTCGCATACTCCTCCTCATAGTAGTGTTGCGTCAGCTGGGCACTCTTCA
The DNA here is from genome assembly GCA_017527905.1 of Paludibacteraceae bacterium. Lineage (GTDB taxonomy): Bacteria > Bacteroidota > Bacteroidia > Bacteroidales > Paludibacteraceae > UBA1181. The sequence continues at coordinate 17,822 of JAFXPK010000036.1, read as the reverse complement.
GCGACTTCACCTCCTTCCGGAAAGGATGCTCCGGAGAGATCCTCGGCAGGAACTTCACATCCGCCCTACCCTTGCGCAACAGGAACTCCTTCTTCGGGAAGAAATGTCCGATGCCATGGATCAGCACAGGAATAATGTCCACATTGAAACGCTCCGCAAGGTGAAATGCGCCTTTGTGGAAACGCAGGATGGAGCAATCCTCCGAGCGGGTACCCTCCGGGAAGATCAGGATGGAATAACCCTTGTCGATCGCTGCCTTCAACTCCTCCTCGTGTTGCTCCAACCCGTCGGATACCGGCAGGAACTCCGCATATCGAATGATCCACCCGTAGAACGGGCAGTTCCAAACCCACTTGTTCGTCAGGCAGACAATCTTAGGACTTAGGATCAACGTATAGAGCAAGTCCAGGTGCGACTGATGGTTGCAAACTATTATGCCAGGGCGATCGAGCGTCTCCCCCTGCGGGTTATGCACATGACACTCCACACCCGGCATCAGCTTGACCAAGACACGGAAGATACCACACAACCGTCTATGATAGAACGCCTTATGGCTCTCCGTCTTGCCTCCAACCGTCAGAACGAAGAATCCTAAAAGGGACATGTAGATTGTCCCCACGAAAAAGACCGCGAAGCAGCCGATGGTCAGCAATAGGTTCTTCAGTGTGATAGGCATGAGTCTATTTTTACCCTTAGACTTAGTTAACCAATTGAATATCAGCGGTGGGAAGAAATAAGCCATCAGGATGACGGTGAACATGCCCACGATCGTCACCTCCGCCAACGAGCGCATGGCGGGATGCTTCGCGATGATGAGCGTGCCGATTCCGATGAACATAATCAGGGCGGAGAGCATCACCGAGTTCTTGTACGACGCCAGCACCTTCTTCCCATAGGCATACTCATGCATCAACCCCTCCGTGACGAAGATGGTATAGTCGTCGCCCTGCCCGAAGATGAAGGTGGCGAGGATAACATTGACGATGTTGAACCGCATGTCCAACAAGCCCATCAGACCTAAGATCCATATCCACCCCACCGTCAGCGGAACAAACGAGAGGAGCGCCAACTCCGCCCTTCCGAAGGAGATCAGCAGGAAGATAAAGACGATGAATCCGCAGATGTACAGGACATTGTTGAAATCGCTCGACAGGGAGTCCACCAACTTATTCAGCATGGAACGGCTACCGAACACGAAGAGGCCATCCCCCTTATCCTTCAAGGAGGAAGAGACCATCTCAGCGCTTTCCTGGGCATGCTCCAGGATGGAATAGACATACCATTGCCCGTTATCCTCCACCACATAGTTCTTGGCGATCTTGTCCGATATGAAATCGAAATGGTGCGGATCCGCCACCGCATATTGTCTCTTCGTCATCGCTAGGAAAGCGTCGAAAGCGCCAGGGGCGAAACCACACGCCTCCGCATGACGCCGGATGAGGTCCGCCGCCTCCGGGTGCGCCGCCCAATACTTGTTCCACGCCTCCGTCCGCACACGCTGCATATCCTCCGACGGCAAGAAGATGCCCACGCCGGATACCTTTGCGACCGCACCGCTCGCCTGCAGGCTGTCCAAGGAAGCCCGCACACACTCATGGTTGCGCAACGCCTCCTCACGCGTCGTTCCCTCCGCCACGCAGAAGGACTTCGCCAGTCCGGACTCCGTCTCGCTCGTCAGCTTCGCCATCCACACACGCTGGTCGGGCGTCATGTAGTTGATAGCGTTCATATCCGTCTCGAACTGGGTCTTGGTACTGAAATAGAGGAGCGGGAAAGTCAGAAGGACAATCAGGCAAACCGCCACCTTGTTCTTCTCGAACTGGACATTGGCGATCTTGCCGAACATCAGTTTACCACCCGTCCGGCCCTTGAAAAGCTTATCCGCAAAGAAATGAGGCAACACGAAGAGTACGAAGAGAATCGTACCCACAAGAAGCAAGGCGGCGAAGAGCCCCATGTCGCGCATCGCCTCCGAACGGATAAAGAGGAGGCTGAGGAAAGCACCCACCGTCGTGATGTTGCCCGTCACGAGCGGATCCACGATGTCGCGCATCGCCTCCTGGCGGGTATGCCCCTCCTTGAGGTGCGCCAGGAAATGCAGCGGGTAATTCACCGCAATGCCCACGATGACCGAACCGATACCGATCGCGATGACCGACACATCCTCCTTCAGCAGCGCCAGGAAGGCCACAGCGAAGAGCGAACCGAATGCGATGGAGAAAAGGATCAGAAGGATCGCCCGCACATCCCGGTAGAACAAAGCCAGTAACACGACGATCAGGGTGAGGGCGATGATGGTGGACCATATCGTGTCCGACTTGATCTGCTCCGCATTGCCGACCGAAATGACCGCCGGTCCGATATACGAGACAGCCACCTTCCCCGCATACTTCTCCGCCACAGCATGGGAAGCGGCCTCGATGGAGGCGATCCACTGCTTATTCAGCCGGGTCTCGCTGGAAGGCAAAGAGGAGGTAATCGGTATCATGACCGACCGTTCCTCCGCATCCAGCAAATAACCATCCCGCACGTGCTCCCCCTCGGAAGGGCGGAGCGCGTTCAATTTCGCCAGGACAGGGTAAGAGAGGTGCAACGGATCACGCACCACGAACGCCTGCAGGAAGCCACCCGTCGGAGAGAGGAGGCGGTCTCGGTTACCCGCCATGAGCAGTGCCATAGCGCTATCCGTCCATAGGCTATCGATTCGTTTATAATCTTCAGGTTCAAGGTAATAAGGAAGATTTTCCAGGATGAAATCCATCGTTTTCGTAACCATCTCAGGGTCCGTTTTCAGGAAGACCTCCGATGTGAGGCCCGTCGAGTCGGCAGCGCGCATCGCTTCGGCGAAATCATCCGCGGCACGCTCCAGCAGAGGGAAATCCTCTGCGGAGGAATCCGCCATCGAGACGTATACCATCACCTGGTTGGAGGCACTGAGGCGTTGGAAGAAATCCCCCATCCGCTCACCCGCAACGTCCTCCGGAAGGAATTTGCTGATGTCCTCGACAAAGTGTACACGTCCCACCGCCACGACCATCAAAGCGATCACGGTGCAAAGCGAAACCCTCAACAATGTGCGATGCCGCTCAAAATAGCGGAACGTCCTCTGCACGAAATTCTTCATGAACAATAATTTTCACAAAGATAGGGATTAGACAACGTTATACCATAGCGATGGAAAAGTTTAACATCTCTACTCCGAAACAATTGAGACACGTCTGCCTGATTTTCCACGTATTGTGTACATATTCCAAGGATTCTTTTTAAATTTGTGGCGAGAATATGCATATCCATGAGAGGCACTCAATAGATTTACGTAACTAATTCTTTACAAATCAAAAGGATGCATATTTGAGTAAAAAAACAATTGGAGCGATCTAAGCAAACAGTACGTAGTCGAAGGCTCATCAAACACATGAAAAACGGAGGTTATATAGTGGAGAAAAAGAAGAAGATTATTGTTATAGGCGGAGGTGTGTCAGGTATGTCTGTGGGCATTTATGCGCAGATGAATGGATTTGAATCACAGATCATAGAAAAGCATAGCATAGCAGGAGGCATTTGCACGGCATGGCATCGCAAAGGATATCGGTTCGACTACAGCATACAATGGCTGGTAGGGACGAGGGAAGGCGCCTTCCACGACACGATGTGCGAGACCAACATCCTAAACGATCAAGTGCAGGTCATCAATGCGGAGATTCACAACAGGAACATCGCGAAAGATGGGACAAACCTGGTCATCTACACAGATCTGGAACGATGGAAGAAGCATCTTTTGTCCATTTCCCCCATAGACGGCAAAGCCATCAACAAACTGGCCAGGGACATCCGTAGGGCTTCCCACCTCCACCCGTTCGACATCGCGCCAGCGCTCCGCACACCATTCCAATACTTCAAAGCATTCTTTCGGTGCTTTCCTTCCCTATACATCGCCATTCGCCACAGAGGGAAGGACTTCACCCAATACATTAAGTCGCTCAACATAAAAAGCGATATTTTAAAGGAAAAGTTACTGAATATTTACGGAGAAGGCGATTATGCCTGCTATGCGTTCCTACTGATCATGGGATGGTATTTCCGCAAGAACGCGGGCTACCCGATCGGTGGCTCCTTGGCCGTCGCGGAGCGGATGAAGAGCAAATATGAATCATTAGGAGGAGAATTCCTCTTCAAGAAAGAGGTGGAAGAGATCATCGTGGAGAATGGTTCAGCCCGAGGAGTAAGGCTGACCGACGGCAGCGTTCTGGAAGCCGACTACGTCGTGAGTGCCGCCGATGGCTACACCACACTCTACAAGCTACTGAAAGGGAAATTCCGCTCGCCCATGATCGACCGCGTATATGCCAACTGGAAATTATTCACCTCCATCGTACAAGTTTCGTTCGGCATCAACCAAGAGCTAAAAACCGACTACAACATACAGGTAGTGCAAGCATGCGGCGACAAAATCGGAAGCACGGAGCTCAAACACAACTATAGGATCCTGAATTACAACTTCGACCCGACCATGGCTCCCGAAGGCAAATCCTGCATCATCATCCGGTATGACAGTCCGTATAGCATCTGGGAGAAAATGAGCAAGGAGGAATATGGCGAGGAGAAAAAGAAAATCGAGGAGGATGCCATAAAGATTTTGGAGAAACATTATCCCGGCAGCTCCCAACACATCGAAGCATGTGACGTCGCCACTCCGCTGACCACCATCCGTTACACAGGGGCATGGAAGGGATCCTACGAAGGCTTCATTCCGACGTCCAAGAATGTGATTCAACAGTTGGATCAGAAGATCCCGAATCTGGACCATTTCTACCTCGCCGGGCAATGGTTATTCCCTGGAGGTGGCATTCCGCCATCGGTTCATTCCGGGAAATGGGCACTGCAGCTCATATGCCGCGACGAGAAGAAAAAGTTTGTTTCAAAGCCCGTTTAAAAAGATTGCGGAACAGCATGACGCATCCACATCCAGTATAGGTGCAAAAAAACATTTTCACAAAAAAAACACTCCATTTTTTGTTTTTTCAAAAAGAAGCCGTACCTTTGCACCACGATTCAATATGAATCGGCTACATGCGGGATGGAGCAGTTGGCAGCTCGTTGGGCTCATAACCCAAAGGTCACAAGTTCGAGTCTTGTTCCCGCAACAAAAACCCAGGAGATACCGGGGTATGTGCGATACCATGAAGGAGAATCCCCCAACAACGAGGAATAATTTGAAATGGCTTGCGCAACAATTCGTAAAGTATTAACTGATAATACAATTCAAGATGAATAAATTACTGAGATACTTAGGCATTATCATCATACTCGTCGGAGTATTGCTCCTCATGTTCCACTTCTTCGGAGTGATTGGAGGCAATGGTATTTTGGCTACTGCAGGGATTATGTTCGTTCTCGGCTTGATTGCATACATTATTTGCAACAAGTACTTCCTGAACGATTAACCGAGAGAACAAGAAATAAAAAGGGGCGTCGTTTCGATGAAACGACGCCCTTCTTTTTTTTCGCATCTCTTCGGACGTTCCAAGGGGGAAGAGAAGATCCGTCAAGACAGGTTCGACACAACAATCTCGAAATCGGCGAAACGGATCACATCGCCATCAACGATTTTGGCACGCTTGCGAAGCTCGACAGCTCCATTGCGCAGCACCATGCCCTCCACGACAACGTCCTGCGCTTCGCTTCCGGAACCCACCACATGGGTCGCCTTCAGCAACTGTATCAACGGGATGAACGACTCCCCTTCTCTCAGTGTGAATTGTATTTGTTTCATCGGACAATTATTTATTCGATGGCGAAATTAAGCATTATTGTTGGATTATTTTCTAAATTTGCAGATTGGTTAGTATTGGTTTTTAATATTTAATGATATGAAGATAGCATTTATCGGCGCCGGCAATATGGGAGGCGCCATCGTCAAAGGCTTATATCTCAGTAAAGCGTGCAAGGCGGACGAGCTTTTCGTCGCTGACGCCAGTGAGGAGACTCTAAAGAACATCTCAAAAATCAATAAGAACATTTTCACCACGACGGACAACCGTGAGGCGGTAAAGAAGGCCGACTACGTCCTCATCGCAGTGAAACCATGGTTGGTGGACACCGTCCTCGACGGCATCAAAGGCGCCATCAACCCGAAGCAGACCATCATTTCCATCGCCGCCGGCGTGGACCTCAGCCATATCGCCGAGAAGATCGGCAAGGAATACTCCCTATTCAGGGTATTGCCTAACACGGCGGTCGCCCTGCTCGCGGGCATGAACTTCGTATGCTCGCTCAACGCCAGCAAGGAACAAGAGGAGTTCGTCCTCGGCCTCTTCAACAAATTGGGAAGGGCCATCATCATTCCTGAGAAGCAGATGAGCGCCTTCACGTCAGTCTCCTCCTGCGGTATCGCCTACGCATTGCGCTACCTGCGCGCCGCCACCGAGGGTGCTGTCGAACTGGGCATCCGTCCGGACATCGCTCAAGAGGTCATCGCACAGACGATGGTGGGCGCGGCGGAGCTTATCCTCAAGAACAAGACCAACGCGGAGTACGAGATCGACAAGGTGACCACCCCTGGCGGATGGACCATCAAGGGACTCAACGCCATGGAGGAATATGGATTCACCAACGCGGTCATCAAAGGCATCAAGGCCAATAACTAATTCACAAAGAAGATTAACCTTATCAACGAACAATATGGTAAACGAGCAAATCAAACAAATCGCCTCTCGCATGAAATGCTTGCGCGAGGACATCGGAATGACAACGGTAGAACTGGCGGAAGCTTGTTCCATCACCCCAGCTGAATACATCGCCTACGAAAGCGGCGAAAAAGATATCCCTGTTAGCATTTTGCACTGTATTTCACAAAAGTGCGGCGTCGAGATGACCTCCCTCCTCTTCGGAGAAGATCCTCACATGAAGACCTACTACCTCACCCGCAAGGGGAAAGGTACCGCCATGGAACGTACCAAAGCGTACAAATACCAATCCTTGGCCGCCGGCTTCATCGACAGGAAAGGTGACCCGTTCATCGTGACCGTGGAGCCTAACGACGCTCCTATACACCTCAACTCCCACCCGGGACAAGAGTTCAACATGGTACTTGAAGGTAGCATGCTCATTAGCATTAATGGAAAAGAATTAACTCTCGAAGAGGGCGACAGCATCTACTTCGACGCTAACAAACTCCATGGAATGAAGGCGCTCAACAACAAGACCGTCAAGTTCCTCGCTATCATCATGTAATAAAAGCACTATACTTCAAATACCAAAAATCATGGTAGAAAGATTCGTAAACAGGGTGAAGTTCGACTCTTATGAGGACTTCAAAAACAACTTCAAACTAAATGTTCCTGAACATTTCAACTTCGGCTACGATGTAGTCGACGCATGGGCGAAAGAAAACCCAAACAAAGTGGCCCTTCGTTGGACCAACGACCAAGGCGAGCACATAGATTTCACATTCGCGGACATGAAGCGTGAGACGGACAAGACCGCCGCCTATCTTCAATCCCTCGGCATCGGGAAGGGTGACATGGTCATGCTGATCCTGAAACGCCGCTATGAGTTCTGGTTCTCCATCATCGCCCTCCACAAGATCGGAGCAGTGGTGATCCCGGCAACCCACCTCCTCACCAACAAAGATATCATCTACCGCTGCAACGCGGCCGACATCAAGGCGATCATCGCATGCGGCGACGACATCATCATCAACCATATCAACGATTCCGTGGCGGAGTCTCCTTCGCTGAAGTACCGCATATCCATCGGTCCTTCCATCCCTGAGGGCTGGCTCGACTTCCACAAGGGAATCAACTCCGCCGCTCCGTTCGTGGCTCCTGCCCGTAACGACAACGACGACATCATGCTGCTCTACTTCACCTCGGGTACCACCGGTCACCCGAAGATGGTGGCACACACGTTCACCTACCCATTGGGCCACATCGTCACGGGTAAATACTGGCACAACCTCGACGAGGATTGCCTGCACCTCACGGTGGCGGACAGCGGTTGGGGAAAGTGCGTGTGGGGCAAGCTCTACGGACAATGGATCTCAGGCGCTACCGTGTTCGTCTACGACCACGAGAAGTTCAACGCGGCGAACATGCTCGCCATGATCGAGAAGTACAAAATCAACTCATTCTGCGCACCGCCGACCATCTTCCGCTTCATGATGAAGGAAGGCTTGGAGAAATATGATCTCTCCTCCCTGAAGCAATGCTACATCGCCGGCGAGCCGCTGAACCCAGTCATCTACGAGGATTTCCGCAGAGAGACGGGCATCAAGCTGATGGAGGGATTCGGACAGACCGAGACGACCGTCTCCATCGCCACCTTCCCTTGGATGGAACCTAAGCCAGGCTCCATGGGCAGACCAAGCCCTGTATTCGACATCGACCTGATCGCTCCGGACGGACACTCCGTGGAGGACGGCGAACAGGGTGAAATCATCATCCGATTAGGGAAGGAACGTCCGGTCGGACTCTTCAAGGAATATTACCGCGACGCTGAAAAGACGGCGGAATGTCTCAGGGGAGGCGTATACCACACGGGCGACGTCGCATGGCGTGACGAGGACGGATACCTCTGGTTCGTTGGACGTACCGACGACGTCATCAAGAGCTCCGGCTACCGTATCGGTCCTTTCGAGGTGGAAAGCGCATTGCTCACCCACCCTGCCGTGCTCGAATGCGCCATCACAGGCGTGCCGGACGAGATCCGCGGACAGGTGGTCAAGGCAACCATCGTGCTCACCAAAGAATACAAGGGGAAAGAGAGCGACGCCTTGATCAAGGATATCCAAGACCACGTCAAACGTACTACCGCACCTTACAAATACCCTCGTGTGGTGGAATTCGTAGACGAGATGCCTAAAACAATCAGCGGAAAAATTAAACGTTCAGAACTTAGAAACAACCAAAAATAGATAGTTAGAGTACAAACCTAAAAAATGATAGAACGATTTGTTAATAGAGTAGAATTCAGCTCTTACGAAGATTTCAAGGACAACTTTAAAATCATCGTACCCGAACACTTCAACTTCGGGTACGATGTGGTTGACGCATGGGCGGAAGAGCAGCCCAACAAAGTCGCGCTTTGCTGGACGAACGACAAAGGGGAACACATAGACTTCACCTTTGCGGACATGAAAAGGGAAACAGACAAGACAGCCGCCTTCTTCCAATCCATCGGCATTGGAAAGGGGGACATGGTGATGCTTATCCTGAAACGTCGCTACGAGTTCTGGATCACGATCATCGCACTCCACAAGATCGGAGCCATCGCAATCCCAGCCACTTACCTGCTGACGAACAAGGACATCATCTACCGCTGCAATGCGGCGGACATCAAGGCGATTGTCGCAGTAGGCGAAGAGGTGATTACAAAGCACATCGACGACTCCGTGGCGGAGTCTCCTTCGCTCAAGTATCGCATCTCCGTTGGTCCGGACATTCCTGAAGGGTGGTTGGACTTCCACAAAGAGGTGGAGAAGGCTCCAGCCTTCGTGGCTCCAGCCCGCAACAACAACGACGACCTGATGTTGCTCTATTTCACATCAGGGACCACCGGCCACCCGAAGATGGTGGTACACACCTACACCTACCCGCTCGGACACATCGTCACGGGAAAGTATTGGCACAACCTGAACGAGCAGAGCCTGCACCTCACGGTGGCCGACACCGGTTGGGCGAAATGCGCTTGGGGAAAACTCTACGGGCAATGGATATCAGGCGCCACGCTTTTCGTGTACGACCATGCGAAGTTCAACCCGGCAGACATGCTGAAGGTCATCGAGAAGTACAAAGTCAACTCGTTCTGCGCACCGCCGACCGTCTTCCGCTTCATGATGAAGGAAGGCTTGGAGAAATATGACCTCTCCTCCCTGAAGCAATGCTTCATCGCCGGAGAGCCACTGAACCCTGTCATCTACGAGGATTTCCGCAGAGAGACGGGCATTAAGCTGATGGAAGGATTCGGACAGACCGAGACGACCGTCTCCATCGCCACCTTCCCTTGGCTGGAACCTAAACCAGGCTCCATGGGCAAGCCGAACCCTAACTTCCAAATAGACTTGGTGACGCCGGACGGCCAACCAGTGGAGGAGGGTGAGCAAGGGGAAGTCATCATCCGTACCGAACCTACCAGGCCAGTCGGACTATTCAAGGAATATTACCGCAACCCGGAGAAGACTGCGGAGGTCTTTTACGACGGTGCTTACCACACAGGCGACATCGCTTGGCGTGACGAAGACGGCTACTACTGGTTCGTCGGACGTACCGACGACGTCATCAAGAGCTCCGGCTACCGTATCGGTCCTTTCGAGGTGGAAAGCGCGTTGCTCACCCACCCTGCCGTGCTCGAATGCGCCATCACAGGCGTGCCGGACGAGATCCGCGGACAGGTGGTCAAGGCGACCATCGTCCTCACCAAAGAGTACAAAGACAAAGCGGGAGACGAATTGGTCAAGGAGATCCAAGACCACGTGAAACGCACCACAGCCCCTTACAAATACCCACGTGTGGTGGAGTTTGTGGATGAGATGCCAAAGACCATCAGCGGCAAAATCAAGAGGTCTGAAATACGCGAAGAAGACAAGAAGAAATGAAGAAACGGATCGCCATCAAAATAGGAAGCAATGTGCTCGCCCTGAAAGAAGGGGGATTGGACTTGACGCGCATCAAGCAGATCGTCTCGCAGGTCTCCACTCTGCATCGGCAAGGCTTCGAGATCATCATGATCTCATCCGGCGCCGTGGCCGCAGGACGCGCATTGCTATCGGACGATAAGTTGGACGCCGTATCAGCCCGCCAGCTCTTCTCCGCGATCGGGCAAGCGAAGCTCATCAACCATTACCATGAATTCTTCGCCAAGGAGAACATCCTATGCGGACAGGTGCTCACCACCAAAGAGAGCCTCAGCACACGCTCCCATTACCTCAACCAGCGCAACTGCATGGAGGTGATGCTACAGCATGGCGTGGTGCCTATCGTCAACGAGAACGACACCATATCGGTCACCGAACTGATGTTCACCGACAATGACGAGCTCTCCGGCATGGTCGCCACCATGATGAACGCCGAGAAACTGATCATCCTCAGCAACATCGACGGCATCTACGACGGCAATCCGTCGGACCCCGCATCGTCCGTCATCCGAGAGGTATATCCGGGGAAACGTGACCTCTCCTCCTACATACAAGCCTCGAAATCATCCTTCGGCAGAGGAGGCATGCAGACCAAGACGAACATCGCCAGCAAAGTAGCGGACGAGGGCGTGGAGGTCATCATCGCCAACGGAAAGAAGGACGACATACTCCTCAAACTGCTGACCGGCAAAGAGGATATCGTCTGCACCCGCTTCCTGCCAAGCGACGCACCCGCCACCAGCGTCAAGAAATGGATCGCCCACAGCGAAGGATTCGCCAAGGGGGAAGTGCACATCGACGCCAAAGCGGCGGAGGCGATATGCGAGGGGAACAACTCCGTGCTCATGGTCGGCGTGACCGCCATCAAGGGCAACTTCGAGAAGGACGACATCGTCAAGATATTCGACGAGAAGCAGAACCAACTGGGTGTGGGGAAAACCCAATACTCCAGCGAAGACGCCACCAAACTGATCGGCAAAAAAGGCAAGCGACCAATCGTCCACTACGACTACATGTATCTTTTCTGAAAAAACTAAAAGGAGGACTATATGAGCGATACGAAAAAAACAGGCATATTGTCGAGGATCCAAAAGGAGACGCTAACACATTGGGGGCTACGCATCCTCTTCTTTCTATTCGCATGGCTCTATTTGGGCGTCGCGAAGGAGGATTTCCTCTTTAAGCTACAGGAATCCAACTACTTCCTCTTCGACCACCTTTTTCTCAACGGATTGTTGTCCAGCAATTCGGGGCTCATCGTCCTGCTATCCCGCTACGTACTTCAGTTTTGTTATCATCCCCTATTAGGCGCCGCCATCATCGCCCTGCTGTTGTCCGGCATCGAACTGATTGCCAACCGCCTATTCAGCATAGGGAAAAACTGGTTCGTCGTGGGGTTCCTCCCGTCAGCCATCCTGCTGTACCTCTTCAACTCCGTCACCTATGAGATATACGATTCATTCGAGATATCCTACGGCATATGCAACATCATAGGATGCTACTACGTTTTCCTCCTGTACTTCCTCTACAAGAAGATCGAGAACTATCCCGTAGGCGCAGGAATCCTCACGCTAGTGACCGCCATCTCCTCCATTTGGATGGGTCCCTACCCGATGGTGGCATTGCTGATGTTCGGCACAGACGCGCTGTTCACGAAGAAATACATCAATGCGGGAATCATCCTGCCGCTGGGAGCGGTTTTCATCTACCTCTCAGCCCGCTACGCATCCTACCACGTCACACCAGGCTATTTCTCCTACTCGCTATTGCATCCATGGCCAATAGACTTCTTCTACACACTGTACCTCAAGACACTCATCGCCCACGCCATCATCGCGGTCTCGATGACAAGCGTTCAACTGTACAAGGATCGTCTGCTCCATAAGATCCAACCATATGCGAACGCAGCGGTCGGAATCATCCTCATCGCCTGCCTATACATCAAATGCGACTATCCTAAAGCGTACGGAGACGAACTCAGACTCCAACATCTGGCTCACCAAGGGCAATGGGAACAGATGGTGAAAGAGATGGGCAAGATGAAGACCCCGACAAGAGTCATCGCCGCATACCGCGCCATCGCACTCATGGCGACAGACCAACTGAACGAGAAGATATTCAAATACGACTATAACTACTACCGCTCCACATTCCCTCACTACTGCGAGGAAATGGCCTACTACCCCGAACTCATGCTATTCGGGTCCATGCCTCAGATCAGCTATAGATGGTGCATGGAATTCCTTACGGATACCAGCAAAAAACTATACCTGACGCAGAGCATGGCACTCAGTTCCTTCATAAATGAGGAATACAATCTGGCGAGAAGATACCTGCAATTGCTTCAGGAAACCATCTTCTACAAGGATTGGGCCAATGAGATGATCAGCTGTTTGGATAACCCTGACGATTATTACAAAAAATACCCCTACCTCGTAAAAATAAAGGCAGGAATACCAACCATAGAGAAGAGCGGTATATTCAACGGCGCAGTAACCGTATACGATAGGTTCAACGCACTACCGAACATCACTGCCAACAAAAGACTCCTCACCAGGCTATACAGAAGGCAGTTGGACGAATTCGAGTACGAGGTGAAGAGGGCACCTATGCTGAGGACGGGACGTCTCCCAAGATGCGTGCAGGAAGGTCTTATCCTGAAAGCCCTTCTCACCAACAACCCGCATATGCTCAAGAACTACCCTCTAGAGAAGGACACCTACGATTACGTCAAACAATTCAAGGATTACTACGTCAAACATCACGGAGAAAAAGACTTAAGCAAGAAGATGAAGAAGAAATTCGGATACTCATACTGCTACTATTTCTCCTTTGGCATTGGCGCTAAGCAAAATACGGACGAGAAATGAAGAAGAGAAGCATCAAATATCTTGTGGCGGCACTAGGCGTGTGTCTGCTATCCAACTGCACCACCCATCTTCCCAAAGAGGCAAAGAACGTTGCGGAAGAGGTTGTCACCTACCCTGACGTGAAGGGGGTAACCATACCACAGGGTATCGCCCCTCTCAACTTCATCATCGGAAACGCATCCGACCAATCCATCGTCGAAGTATCCAACGGAAACGGAGGAAGCATCGTCCAAAAGGCGAACAGCGACAACGAGGTAATCTTCGATGTGAAGGAATGGAAAAAGTTGCTGAAGGAGGCGAAGGAGGGGAAACTCGAATGCACCACCTACCTCAAGAAAGGCGGGTCATGGGAGAAACTGAACCCATTCCATATCAACGTGATCGACGAACCGATAGACTCGTTCGTGACCTACCGTCTCATCGAACCTTCCTTCATGAGCACGGGACAAATCGGCCTCTTCCAATTCGACCTGACAACGGGAGAGGAGACCACCATCATGCGCAGATGCCAGAACTTCACAACCGAGAAGATGCACGAACAGAGCTGCGTGAACTGCCACAGCGCACAAAAGAAAAACCCTAAGAATAAGATGTTCTATTACCGTGGGAAAGACGGCGGACTGTTCCTCACCTACAACGGCAAAATATCCAAGATCGAGACCAAAGTGCCAGGCATGTTCAAGGGAACAACCTACCCAGCATGGCACCCGACACTGCCCTACATCGTTTTCTCGGAGAATGATGTGCACCAAGACTTCCCGACCATGATGAAAGGGAAGGTCGAGTTTTTCGACAGGGAAGTGGACCTCGTCCTCTATGACATCGAAAAGAATGAGACATATGTGATCAACGAGACCAGGCAGTTGGAAACCAATCCGACATGGAGTCCGGACGGAGAATACGTCTATTTCGCCCTGACAGACTCTGTGATGAGGAAAGACAGGTATCCCGAATATGAGTATCCGAAACTGAAATACGACATCGCACGGATCAAATTCGACCCCGAGACGAAATCTTTCTCCAAACCGGAGATTGTCCTAGACATGAGCAAGGATGGCAGAAGCGCCACATTCCCTAGAATATCGCCTGACAACAAGTTCCTTCTGGTTGTCATCTCGAACTTCGGCGCATCGCCACACTCCCACAAGGAAGCGGACCTCTACGTCATGAACCTAGAGACGAAGGAACTCACCAAGTGCGACGAGGCCAACAGCAACGAGGCGGAGAGCTACCACGACTTCTCCTCCCAGGCGAACTGGTTCGTCTTCTACTCACGCAGGGAAGACGGCAACTACGGCAGAGCATACATCTCACACCTGGACAGCACGGGCAAATGCTCGAAGCCATTTCAATTGCCCCACAAGGATCCGCAGACCGACATCAAAAGGCTTAAGGTGTACAACATGATCGAGTTCGCCAACGCCAAAGTGGCTTTCAAAGAATCGGACTTCTATGATGTGCTGTGGAACCAAGCGATCGTCCAAGCTGGTAGCGATCCTAGGAACAGGCAAGACGTAGACGGAACCACAGGCGCCACGAAGAAAAATGACGGCCAGGGAGGCACGGACGGAACCACAGGCGCCACGAAGAAGAATGACGGCCAGAGAGGATTGGACGGCAACACGGGAGCCAGTGTGAAGAAGGAGGGAAACGACAAATTCAGTGGGGGGACCGCCACCCATGGAGAATAGTATTTGTTTCAAACACAACAAGTCTCAATTCATAATTCTTAATTCACAATTATCTATGTTTCGCCCTTTCAGGGCTATATCGGTACCCATCGTCTTGCGAACAGGGGTTTACACCCCTGCCTGAAGGATGTCGCCCATTCTGGGCTAATTCTTAATTCAAAATTCAAAATTCTCAATTCCCTTGGTTCATCGGGTGGAAATGGTTCACCTGTTCGCGCAACAGATTCATATCGACATGCGTGTAAATTTCCGTAGTAAGGATGGACTTATGACCCAACATTTCCTGAATGGCGCGTAGATTCGCCCCGCCCTCCAGCAAGTGCGTCGCAAAAGAGTGGCGGAAAGTATGCGGACTGATCTCCTTCCGTATCCCAGCCATCTCAGCATACTGTTTAACAAGCATGAACACCATGTTACGCGTGAGACGGCCACCCCGTCTATTGAGGAATAAAACATCCTCCTCTCCCTTCTTAGGGACAATGGTCCAACGATCCTGCATCCAAAGGTTCACCTCCTTGATCGCGCATCGCGAGATAGGCACGAGGCGCTGTTTATTACCCTTACCGACAACAGAGATGTATTCATCCTTCAAGAATAGATTAGAGATCTGCAGATTCACCAGTTCGGACACGCGCAGGCCACAACTATAAAGCACCTCCAGCATCGCCCTATTGCGTTGTCCTAAAGGAGTAGAGACATCGATGGATTGAAGGATAGCGTCGATCTCTCCCAAGGTCAACACTTCAGGCAGTTTCAAGCCAATCTTTGGAGACTCCAGCAACTCGGTCGGGTCATCCTCCAACTTGCCGTCCAACACCAGATAATGGTAAAAAGACTTGATGCCAGAAATGATACGCGCCTGCGAGCGTCCGCAGATGCCAAGGTCAGACAAATCGACAAGGAAATCACGCAACACGTCCAAGTCGGCCGAGAGATACTCTATATGGGCATCCCGCAAATAGACCAGCAACTTGGAGAGGTCCTCCAGATAAGCCAAAGCGGTATTCTCCGAGAGCCCACGTTCAAGCAAAAGATAAGTGCGATAGCCAGCGACAATACGATCAGCGAGAAACGGATCAATGTTCATCCTGCAATTCCTTATTGGCGTTCACCAACGCCTCGATCGCAAGACGATAAGAATCCAGGCCAAAGCCAGCAATCACACCCATGCAGACAGGGGAGAGATAAGAGAAATGGCGGAACTCCTCACGTTTGTGCACATTGGAGATATGGACCTCCACCACAGGGCATTTCACAGAACGGATCGCATCCGCAATCGCCACGGAAGTGTGCGTATATGCGGCAGCGTTCAAGACGATTCCGTCAGAGATGAAACCCGTCTCCTGAATGATGCTCACCAGCTCGCCCTCAATATTAGACTGGTAATATGAAATAGTGATGTCAGGATACTTCTCTTGTAGACTTTCCAAATAATCCTCAAACGAACGGCAACCATAAATCTCAGGCTCACGCTTGCCCAACATGTTCAGATTAGGCCCGTTAATGATAATTATGTTCATAAACTATTTATTTGAAATAATAAAAGAAACCTCTTTAAAAGCGTATTTGCGCATTTCTCCGTTCACCAGGCGAAGGGTCAGGATACCATCGTTCGCCACAGAATCGATTTTAGCCGCGAATGAGCCCTTCTCGTCCGTGTAGTAATAGAAGTTGTCACCATGGTACAGAGAGTTGAAATACTGCGCTCTAATCGTCGAAAAATCGTTCTTTATGACCTGCAGGTATCTCGCCTTGATGCAATCCACCAATTTAGGCAATTCAACCTCCAAATTGAAGAGGCGCTTCGTCGCCAAAGCCATGGAGACAGGATTAGGTGCGTCGGAAAGGAATTTCTTCTGGTTAACGTTCAAACCAATACCGACGATTGTGTGGGAGATGGCGTTACCCATCAGCAAATTCTCGATCAGGATACCACAGATCTTTTTCCCTTTCCAATAGATGTCGTTAGGCCATTTTATAGTGACATCAGAGAGTCCGACAGAATTTTTCAAATAATCCACTATACCCAACGAAACAAACTGAGACAACAGGAATTGTTCCGAAACAGGGACATAAGAGGGGAAAAACAGCATGCTGAATGTCAGATTTTGTCCAGCCTCGGATTCCCAAACATTCGACATCTGCCCCTTCCCATCCGTCTGGAAATCGGACCATACGACTAGACCCTCCGTCAACGAGTCATCACATGAAATCAGATGATGTAAATATTCGTTGGTTGAAGAAGTCGACGCAAGATGAATCAGGTTTTCTCTCATGATCTCTTCTTATATGGCTCTCATTACACATCAAAAACCACCAGCACAACGGGAGACAGCAAGACTTCCTGATCGTTATCTACAGAAGTGCTTCGTCACGCACCAGGTGTACCCCAACATGACTTCGAACGATCCGTTGTTCTTGCGCTGGAATGTCGTCAAGCCCAATTGATAGGCCACTCCTGCGTGGAATCCCTTGTAGCGGACACCTCCCATCGCATAAAATGCCAATGGAGCCGGGTTGTTTTCACTTTTATCCAATGTATGACGATATGATGCCTGCAACCAATAAGAGAAATCCTTATTGTCCGGAATCGTCTGCATATACTTGAAGTTGATATCCAACTGTCTG
>JAFXPK010000008.1 GCA_017527905.1 Paludibacteraceae bacterium | reverse complement strand
CTCCACGATGAAGAGCTCGCCGTCGTCCGCCTTGACCATCATGTCCACCCGGTTGAACTTGTCGTCGAGTGTCTGCTGGTTGCTCTCGCTCTCCAACACCTCCACGATCTCCACCTTCCTGCCCAGCAGCACGGTGAAGAGACCCTCGAGGATGCCGAAGTTGGCCTTGTCGCGCAACAGCCGCTTGATCGCCCAGTCGAAACGTATGTAGTCGGTGTCTCTCATCTCATGAAACGTTTTATCACCGCAAAGGTAATTGTTTTTCTGTAAGTTCCAAAGATCATGATATTAAAATGTGATATAATTACACAAAATTAACAATAGAGAAGGATTCATAAACACTTAATAAAAAAGTGAAATACGATGGGGAATCCACCAATTAGTTGATATATTTGCATATAAACCTAATGGGCCCACCTATTCCCCACTATGGTTAACATGGTAGGGAACACGTCCGGGAGTGTTAGGCGGAGAGAATTTAACGCAACGTCTAATAGCGCTGTTTTGCGCACTGAAAAAATTAAATGCATGAAGGGCTTTTTTTATTCTTCAAGAGAGGTCAACAAAATTGAGTCTTACATCCAGCAACAATATGGTGATTTCCCTACCGTTATACATGAGATCTTTTCTCCGGATATACATGTGGACATCGCACTGATACCGCCGTCCGACGAGCAACCATACTATAAGCTGGTGACGATGGGTGCTGGCGCATATAAGATGGATGTTCCCCGCGAGTTCGGGAAACGCAAGCTTGAGCGGGCGGAGTATGTGATTTTCCTTCCGAAAGAGTGGAATGTGCAATCTGACAAGGAGGAAGATTATTGGCCGATAAGATACCTGAAGGTAATGGCCCGTTTGCCAATCGAATGCGAGACGTGGCTTGGCCTCGGACATACAATGCAGGCGGACGAAGAGGGCAAGCCTTTTGCGGAGAACACAAAGTTCAATAGCCTTATACTCCTTCGTTCCATCGGCAAGGAGAACCAGATCGTCGAGCCTATGCGATTGGGATTGTTCGGACGAGTGAACTTCTACCAGTTGTATCCGCTGTACCAAGAGGAGCTCGATTTTAAAATGGAACATTCGATGTCCGACCTGATTGATAAGATCGATGATGAGGATTTGAATCTTGTCCTAAATTTAAACAGGAAAAATTACGGTATATAAGGATACTATCCACCTTTATTCATGCCTGATTGTGACATGGTTATGGATTTTCTTAAGGCCCACCATTCCTTCCCTGCGATACGCTGGAGAGATGGTGGGCTAAGTTTGTGCGTATCTGCCCACTGAGGTGCGTTGACCTATATTGACCCAAAACAAGAAAACTTTTTTGTTTCCATTTCGTTTTCTATCTTATAGATTTACAATTCTTTAGTATCTTTTTTCATATTTTCTGCACAAAAAATTGTGAGGTGTGCAAATTTGTAGTACTTTTGCACAGTTTTACTAAAAATGAGTAAGTATGGCAAATAAATTTGTAGGCCATTTTGAGCATGCGATCACAGAGTTCTGGGATCTCAAAGCGATGACCGATTACGTAGCGAAGAAAACATTCACGTACAGTCAAGTAGGAGAAGAAGTTGCGAAACTACATGTTCTCTTTGATGAAATCCATGTACAAAAGAACGACAAGATAGCCTTGGTGGGTCGAAACACGCCACAATGGGCCATCACGTTCCTATCCGCAGTTTCGTACGGCGCCATCGTAGTACCGATCCTTCAGGATTTCCATCCGAATGACGTGCAACACATCATTACGCACTCGGAGTCGAAGCTCGTTTTCTTGAGTGACAACCAATGGGAAGACTTGGACGAGAGCAAGTTCCAAGGAGTTCGCGGGGTATTCTCCATCTCTGATTTCCGTTGCATATACCAAGCACCGGGAGAGACCATCCAGATGTCGATGAAGCAGTTGGACCAAAAGTTCGCCGAGCGTTATCCGAACGGTTTCCGCAAGGAGGATGTGCACTTCTGCGACAAGGATGACAACGAGGTGGCTGTCATCAACTACACCTCCGGTACGACTGGCTACAGCAAGGGCGTGATGCTCACAGGCGACAATCTTTGTGGCAACATGGAGTACGCCGCCTCAACCAATCTAGTCGGCAAGGGTTACGAGATCCTCACCTTCCTGCCGCTGGCACACGCCTATGGATGCGCCTTCGACTTCCTTTCGCAATTCGCGAAGGGTGCGCACATCACCTTCCTCAACAGGATTCCAAGTCCGAAGATTTTGCTGAAGGCGATGGAGGATGTGAAACCTACTGTCATCTTCTCCGTACCGCTTATTCTCGAAAAGATATACAAAAACAACATATTGCCGAAGCTGAACAAGACATCCATGAAGCTGGCGATGAGTATTCCTATCCTGTCAGGAAAGATCTATTCAGAGATCAGGAACACCCTCGTGAAGTCATTCGGAGGCGAGTTCATCCACCTCATCATCGGAGGCGCTCCCCTCAACAAGGAGATGGAGGAGTTCTTGATGAAGATCAACTTTCCGTTCGCCGTGGGTTACGGTATGACGGAGTGTGGACCGCTCATCAGTTTGAACTATGGTGCGAACGGCAAGCAATATGTGCCGAATTCAGTGGGTACCGTCGTGGACGACATGGAGGTGCGCATCGACTCATCCGATCCGCAGAACATACCAGGAGAGATCCAAGTGAAGGGACGGAATGTGATGAAGGGATATTACAAGAACGAGGAGGCCACTTCCAAGGCTTTCACGGAGGATGGCTGGATGTGCACAGGTGATGTCGGCATCGTGGACAAGAACGGCTACATCTTCATCAAGGGACGTTCCAAGACCATGATCTTAGGCGCAAGCGGACAGAACATCTATCCGGAGGAGATTGAGGCGAAGTTGAGCAACCTGCCGTTCGTGTCGGAGTGCATCGTCATCCAACGCGCGGACAAGATCGTAGCCTTGGTTTACCCTGACTTCGCCGCCATGGACGAGATGGGCATCCAGCGTGCCGATTTGGACGCTATCATGGACGAGCACCGCAAGAAGGTGAACGAGCAACTCGCCGCCTACGAGCGCCTCTCCGCCATCATCATCCATCCGACAGAGTTCGAGAAGACTCCTAAGAAATCCATTAAGAGATATCTTTACGAAAATTAATGCATAAAGGTGGGCTTCACTAGGCCCACCTTTATTTCGAAATAGACATACTACGTGTGACGGGCATCCGCTATTTTGTGGATGCTTCTAACCTTATTGTTCAATCATATAGACAAACAAAAAAAGACAATGCGTTATTACAAAGGAAATTACAATCAGATGTTGGAAAAATCTATCCGGGATAACTGGGATATGCCAGCACTGACAAATTACGTCACTGGGGAAACCTACTGTTACAAAGATCTGGCATCTGCCATTGAGGAGATTCACATCCTCTTCGAGGAGGTGGGCATCCGTCCGAACGACAAAATCGCGGTTGTGGGAAAGAACACGCCAGAGTGGGCGGTGGTCTTCCTTGCCACAATATCCTACGGAGCGATCATCGTACCGATCTTGCAGAATTTCCCTGTGGACGATATCCACCATATCGTGAACCACTCCGAGGCGAAACTCCTCTTCATCAGCGACAACCTGAAAGACCAAGTGCAGGAAGAGAACATCAAACGGGTGAAATGCATCTACTGCTACAATGAGAAGTATTGCCTCTACACGAGCTATAAAAAATCCGTTCCTCAAAAGATACAAGAGTTGAGGGAGATGCTGAAGGTGAAATATCCGAACGGTGTACAGAAAGAGGACATCAAATATGCGGAGAGAAAGAACGAAGACATATTCGCCATCAACTACACCTCCGGCACGACCGGTTTCAGCAAGGGTGTGGTACAGACCGTAGACAATATCGTCGGCAACATAGGCTTTGTCAAGGAGATGGGGCTGGCCAAACCAGGCAACAAGATCCTCACCTTCCTGCCGCTCGCCCATGCGTACGGATGCACATTGGACTTCCTTTCACAAATCGTGAATGGAGGTCACATCACCTTCCTTATCAAGCTTCCTGCCCCTAACGTGCTGATCAAGGCGTTCGACGCCATACGTCCGAGCGTGATCTTCACCGTCCCTTTGGTAGTGGAGAAGATCTACCGTTCCGTGGCTGAACCAATCCTGACGAAGCATGCGGCAGAGATGTCGGAAGAGCAGATGGAGCAAAACATCTATCCGAACGTGCGCAACAAACTGATCCAACTCTTCGGAGGAGAATTCAGCCAAGTCATCATCGGAGGCGCACCGCTCAACGCTGACATCGAGCAGGGACTCAAGAAACTGAAGTTCCCGTTCGCCGTGGGCTATGGCATGACGGAGTGCGCTCCTCTCATCAGTTTTATCGGCATGGAAAAATTCATCGCCAAGTCGGTGGGCGTCGTTGTGCCTAACATGGAGGTGAAGATCGCCTCCTCAGACCCTGAAAAGATCGCGGGCGAAATCCTCGTCAAGGGTCAGAACGTCATGATGGGTTACTACAAGGACGAGGAGAACACCGCTAAGGTCATCGAGTCGGACGGATGGATGCACACGGGCGACATCGGCACCTTAGACAAGGGCAACAACCTCTTCATCAAGGGTCGCTGCAAGACGATGATCTTAGGTCCTTCCGGACAGAACATCTATCCGGAGGCGCTGGAGGCCAAGCTGAACAATATGCCTTTCGTGTCGGAATGTTTGGTGATCAAGGGCGAAGAAAAACTCGTGGCCCTGGTTTATCCGGACTTCAATGCGATGGACGAGATCGGTATCGACCACAAAGAACTGGAAAATATCATGGAAGACAACCGAAAGAAATACAACAAGATGGTTGCCAACTACGAGCAGATCTCCGAGATACGTCTATATCCGAACGAGTTCGAGAAGACGCCGAAGAAGAACATCAAACGCTATCTTTATGAAAGTCAACAAGGTAAATAATATATAATAATAGTTGGAAAGGCGGAACGTTTGCATGATGTTTCGCTTTTTTTTGCTTTTATCCCCCCTGTTTTTTATCTTTGTTTTTATCGAATAACCAATCACTAACACGGTTAATTATGAAGAATGAAGGTAAAGTATATGATTGCATTAAGGAAATAGCAGACAAGCAATACGAAAAGAAGGAGAAGATCATCCGTGCCGACGTCTCGTACATCCTGAAGATCCGGCTGGGTGTGGATTACGTGGATGGCTCCGACATGAGCCGCCTGATCTACAATGCCTACGAGGCGCAGGGTAAGCCCGAGTCGATCCGATGGGCGATCGTAAGCAATGACGGAAGCATGAGCATCGTGGAGCAATACGAACTGGAGGCGCACTTGGAGAGTGACCAAACGGACGCCGCCCTCTCTCTCGTGGAGAAACATCTGCGGGAGACCCAAGACCTGCTCTCCGACGCCAAGCAAGAGATCAAAGATGTGCTGACGATCGAGCTGAGCCAAGACCTGGTTGCCCTGCACAAGTGGTTGGAAGGCACGAAGGGCATCAACGAGGTGAAAGCCAAGAGCCTCGCCCTCATGCAAAACTACGGAAAGATGGTGGACACCTACACGGTGGCGGAGAAGAGCGTGCGCAACGACATACATGACTTCGTCGAACTACGCTCATCCGTCAACGAGACCTTCCTGCGATACGCGAACGCCTTGGTGGACATCTTCGGGGACTCCATCAAAGTGGTGGCGCCCCAGCTCTTCGACTTCGAGCAGGTGCGCTACCTGGACGTCTCCGCCATGCAGAACCGCAAGCGACTGGAATTCGACAAACTGGACGAGAACTGCACATTGCTCTTAGGCGAAATAGCCTCCCACTACAACGAGACGGTCGCACAAATGCCTAAATGGCTGACGGTAAGCAACAAGGTGGGCGGAAAAGTGGGCATCTACGGCTCACTCGCTGTGGGCGCCATCTCCTACCTGAACCACTGGCTCAACGCCCAGGAGAAGACGGTGCAGATGCGCAACGAATACGTGCAGTTCGAGAACGGCGTGAAGAAGGACCGCCAACAGATCAACGGAGATGTGATGAGGCTCGCCACCATCCACAAGGTGCTGAACGACCTTTACATTCCTCGGGCGGCTCTTTTCGTCAGACGTGGCGACGAGGTACTCTCCGACAGCCTAAAGCATCTCTTCGACAGCGTCTACACGGGCGAAGCGAAACCGCTGAAAGAGGAGCGCGACCGACTGCTGGAGCGTGCGAGGAAACTGGAGAGAAGCATCAGCGACCACAGCGAAAACATATCTTTGTTCGACACCCAACTCGTGGAAATGAAGGGCATGCTGGATGCCCAAAAATCCAAATACGAAGAGGCGCTGAGCCGCAAGCCGGAAGCGCCGGGACTCCTCTCCAAACTGCTCACCTTCGGCGTCGCGCAACGCAAATACGGCAGACGGTTGCTGGAGTGGGACGAGCAGGATGGGCAGTTGGTCAACGCCTACCAAGACACCCTGATGGACGTGGAGGAGGGGACGGAAGACCGCAACACCCACAACGAGCAATTGGCGGTAGACAAGCAAGAGTACGAGGATTGCAAGAAACGCATCGCGGAGCTCAACCGTCTTATCGCAGAGAAGCTACAACGTTCCCCGCAACAGAAGGCGGAGGCGCTGAAACATTTGAAGGGGCTATTGTCGTTGCTCCACGCAGGAAAGTCCGTCGTGGAGAGCAAACTGGACGACAGCCTGCTGAACGTCTATGTTCCGCCCACATTGGAGGAGAGCGTTTCGCTACCGTCCGACATCGAGCAGAACCTGAAGCACTTTGTTGAGGAGGTCTGCGACGAAATCAAGAAGAACGGCGGAGAGGTGAAGGATTCAATCCTCCGCGAGTTCGGTCTCGTCGGGGAGAACGCAGTGGCGGAGAACGAGCGATCCATAGGCACCGCCGTAGACAAAGCCACCGAGTTGCTGAAGAACTGGAGTTACCTGCAGACTGAGCAAATGAAGGCGCAACTGACCGACGCCGTCTACCACGAGGAGATGAAACGGCTGAAGGAGTCCTTCCAATCCACCCTGTCGGATATCGACCAAAAGAACAAAGTCCTCGTGGAAGTGCTGAAAAGAGCCAATACGACGACCGACAAGGAAGAGTTGCGCAAGGCGTTGACCGAGTTGGCGGAGATTCCAGCGGATCGATTGACGGAGGCGGATTTCGAGGATATATTATCAGGGAAAAAGAGCATAGAGATATAACATGTCCAACGAAAGAAGAGCCCAGACGAGGGAGAAGTTCGGCTTCGATTCCGACAAGGAGATCGAGAAGCTGAAACGTACGAAGAAGAAAGCGGAGGCGGTGCGCGACAAACGGTTGGAATATCGTCGTCGCATAGAAGAGAACAAACTCTATAAGACATTGATTGGCGGGGCGATAGGATTCGATATCCTGGATGCCGTGCTAGGATTTGTCGAGGAGGTGGGTGACCTCTTTTCGGGGTTGTTCGGACTCATGTACATTTACCTCAGCGCTGTGGTGGTCCGCTCTTTCCGCCTGACGTTGGCGGTGCTTTGCGTGTCGTTGGTCGACCTCCTTTTGGGAATGATTCCCGTGGCGGGAACGCTGGTGGACGTGGTCTTCTGCGGCAACTATATCAACCGCACGATGATCAAAGGATTTGTGGAGGATGACGCGGAGACAAAGCGCAGGGTGAACCTGATCGCCTCAGCGGGCTTCCTCGTCGTCTTCGGACTGGCTTGGCTGGTCAAGACTTTGCTGGGGAATATCATTGGATGAAAATGGAGAATGATGGGTTAAGAGCGACAGGAGTCACCTCCCATTCTTAATTTTTAATTCTTAATTCTTAATTCGAAAGGGATAACCTGCCCTAAAAATCACTATCTTTGGGGGATTTTTTACGAGAGTAACAATAATAGATATAGTTATGTCAGAGTTAAACATTGATTGGGCGAATCTTAAGTTCGGTTACATGCCGACGGATTACAATGTGCGCTGCTATTTCAGAAACGGCGCATGGGGAGAGATAGAAGTAAGTTCAGAAGAGTCGATCAACATCCACATGGCGGCTACGTGCCTCCACTACGGTCAAGAAGCTTTCGAGGGATTGAAGGCTTACCGTTGCAAGGATGGCAAGATCCGCATCTTCCGTATGGAAGCCAATGCGGAGCGTTTGCAGTCGACCTGCCGAGGCATCCTGATGCCGGAGTTGTCAACAGAGAAGTTCTGCGAGATGGTGAAGAAAGTCGTGAAGTTGAACGAGCGTTTCATCCCTCCATACGAGAGCGGCGCATCCCTCTATATCCGTCCGTTGTTGATCGGAACAGGCGCACAAGTGGGTGTTCATCCAGCCAATGAATACCTCTTCGTCATATTCGTGACACCAGTAGGTCCATACTTCAAGGGTGGATTCTTCGCCAACCCATACGTAGTCATCCGCGAGTACGACCGTTCGGCTCCTCTCGGAACGGGTATCTACAAGGTGGGTGGTAACTACGCCGCCAGCCTCTTGGCCAACAAGAAGGCCCACGACTTGGGGTACGCTTGCGAGTTCTATTTGGACGCTAAGGAGAAGAAATACATCGACGAGGCGGGTGCCGCTAACTTCTTCGGTATCAAGAACAATACTTACATCACGCCGAAGTCCACATCCATCCTCCCTTCCATCACGAACAAGAGTTTGATGCAGTTGGCTGAGGACCTTGGTTTGAAGGTGGAGAGACGTCAGATCCCTATCGAGGAGCTCGAGACATTGGAAGAGGCCGGCGCATGCGGTACAGCCGCTGTGATCAGCCCGATCTCTAAGATCGATGATTTGGAGATGAACAAGTCATACGTGATCTCCAAGGATGGCAAGCCAGGCCCTATCAGCAAGAAGTTGTATGATAAGCTCCGTGGCATCCAGTACGGCGAGGAGCCAGATGTACACGGCTGGGTAACGGTTTTGGACTAATCATTTGATTATCAACTAATACAAAAGGCGCTTGCGGTCTCGTAAGCGCCTTTTTCAGATTATCAACCTAAAATGATGAACCAGATGAATCAGGAAAAAGAAAAACGATCAGACAGATTACCCATAGCCACCTATGTGATCCTTGGGTTGCTTGCTGTATATGCTTCTTGGGAGTATATGTCGTCTAGTGGGCAAGTGTATATGTTGTTCCTAATTGCGCTTTCCTACATCCTGATGATATTCAAAAAGAAGGGTGGTCTAATCCTGTTTTTTATTGTAATGGGCTTCCTTACGCTTGGATTAATAATCTCCAACATCATCCATATGTTTAATTCGACTTCAGGACCTGTCGAGAACCTACTGGACCTTTTGTTACAAGACATTTTGCTGGCAATCGCCTTGGTCATAAAGAAGAACGGGGTCTCCGCTTTCCGCATGATATGGGATGGGAAGAAAATTGATTTAGAGCTGAAATAAAACCTCCCTAAGGAGTCTGTCGGCTACCCAACAGATAGGCGGCTGACGATAAGGCCATGCACCTAAAACAAAAGGCGGAAGCGCAAATCGTTTCCGCCTTTATTGTTTTTCATATCCTCATTTATAAGGATACAGGGCAAATCCTTCTCCATAAAAAAGAGACAACGGATCTTTTTGTATAAATTTACACTCTATTTCGACAATGACAAAAACTAACTCGACGTATGATCGCACCACGGATTGCCATCGTAGACTATAACATCTTGACTTGCATTGGATTGCAACAATTGCTGAGCGATTTGCTGCCAATGGTCGAGACCGTGGTATACAACTCCTTGAAAGATTTGGAAGAGGAGAACGATTGTCAATTCGCCCACTTCTTTGTCTCATCGCGCATCTACTTCGAGAACGTCCAATTCTTCCGCGAACGTCAGCGAAAGACGATCGTATTGGTGAATGGAGACCTGCACATCAACGATGTGTACACGCTCAACGTCTGTCAGAGCGAGAAGGCGATCGTCCTTGCCATCATGGGGCTCTACAGCAAGGGGCACGGACACGCGATATCCGAACACATCCCCAAGCAAGGTGGCAACGAGCAACTGCTTTCCACCCGAGAAACGGAGGTGGCCGTCCTACTATGCAAGGGTTTCATCAACAAAGAGATCGCCGCACAGCTGGAGTTGGCGGTGACCACCGTCATCACCCATAGGAAAAACATCATGGAAAAACTACATGCGCGCTCCCTGGCCGACGTGATCGTCTACTGCGTGCTGAACGGGGTCGTCAACGTCGAAGACCTGTAGAAAACACCTTTCCCCTATGCTATCCTCACAAATGAGGACACCCAATCCTCACAAATGAGGAAGGAACATCTCATGCCACAGATGTAATTTTGTGGCTGAATACTTTTTATTTATTATCCGAAAACAAAGAGATCCAAGCATGTTCCTAGGTGACGACGAACGGAAAGGTGAGAGAGGCAACCGACCTCTTGTGTGGTATATGCGCCAAGCCGGCAGAGTGTTGCCTAATTACATGAAACTAAGGGAAAAGTACTCGTTCGAGGAGTTGATGCACAACCCTAAGTTGGCGGCGGATGTGACCCTATTGCCGGTCTCCGATTTAGGTGTGGATGCCGCCATCGTCTTCAGCGATATCCTGTCCGTGCCCACCGCCTTGGGGATGGACCTCGAATGGACCGACCACGGACCTCGCTTCAGGAAGCCTCTCTGCGAAGAGAAGGATCCCCGCACAATCCTCCGTCCCGACCTTAGCAAGCTTTCCCACGTATACGAAGCTTTGGACATCGTGAAAGAACGGTCACAGGTGCCCACGATTGGCTTTTGCGGCGCCCCGCTGACCACCTTGTGCTATATGCTACAGGGCATGAGCGGAAGGCAAGAGTTCCCGGACGCGAGGAAATTCTTTTACGAGAGGCCCCAAGAGACCCGCTATTGCATAGACCTCCTGACCGAATTCAGCATAGAGCATGCGTTGAGGCAGATTGACCATGGCATCGACGCTTTCCAACTATTCGACACCCATGCGGGGGTGATCCCGCAAACACTATACGAGGAGTTGTTCCTGCCTGCGGTGAAGCGATTCGCCACGGCCGTCAGAAAACGCAACATCCCCTTCATCTATTTCCCAAAAGGCATAGGTGCGGGGCTCTCCCTCATGACGCCCGACGTGTGCGACTACGTGAGCGTGGATTGGCAGACGCCTCTCTCCACGGCTCGGAGGCTGGTGCACCCAGAGGTCGGATTACAAGGGAACATAGACCCATACCTGTTGCTGACCACCCAGGAGAGAATCGTCGGCGCGATGAAATCCATCTACGTGCCATTCTTCAAAGAACATCGTGGCAGGTGGATCCTCAACTTGGGACACGGCGTATTGGCGAACACGCCTTTCGATAACCTTCGGTTCCTGACGGAATGGATAAAAGATGAAGACAACTGGAAATGAATAGCGCAAATTACATGAACAATAATAAGTTGAGAGTAGTAGCACGATCATCTCGGTTATCTCTTCTGCAGGTGGAAGAGCTCTTCTCTCTTATGGACCACATGGACTACGACCTTGTCGCCCTCGAATCATACGGAGACAAGCACAAGGAGCAATCCCTCACGGGAGGCATCCCCGCGGATTTCTTCACCAGGGAACTGGATGCGGCCATATTGGATGGACGAGCCGACGTGGCGATCCACTCCGCTAAGGACCTGCCTTTCCCTCTCCCGAAAGGGTTGGAGATCTATGCCCTGACCAGCGCCTTTGACAAAACGGACTCACTGGTCAGCAAGGGCAATTTGCCATTGAACCAACTGCCCGCGGGGGCAAGGATAGCTACCAGCTCCGCCATGCGCAAAAAAGAGTTGGTGAGGTTGCGGGAAGACCTGCGGGTCGTGGATGTGCGCGGCACGATAGAGGAACGGATCGCCCAGCTGGATAGGGGAGACTTCGAGGGTCTGATCGTCGCCTCCTGCGCCCTGCACCGCCTAGGCCTAAGCGATAGAATCGCGGAGCCTCTCCCTTTCGAGACGCATCCCTTACAAGGACATATCGCCATCGTAGGGAGATGTGGGGACGAAAAAAGCAGACGGCTGTTCGCATCCGATAAGCTACACTGCGCAGGTAAAGGCTTGACCCATGCCTATTATCTCGACGGGGAACAGATCCCCGAGCAGGTGCTCAAGATACAGGAGATGGGGCTTGCCCCACAAACGAACATCCAACTCATCTGCCACTTGGGGAAAGACAATGAGAGGTGTTTTCAATTCAATCTAACGGAACTACAATACACCAAAATCCTTTCCTCCTCCCCTATTTTAATGCTTGTCGAAGAGAGCTCCAGAGGAAACGGACACCCAAGAAAAGTGCTCGTCACGGGTACTACGACGCAATGGGCGGAGGGACGCGGAACCATCACGCACACCCCACTCATCCGAACGGAGGCCATCCCTTTGGGCGAATCCTTCTCCCTACAGGACATCCCATCCTATGACTACGTCCTATTCACCAGCCGGAACGGTGTGAGACACTTCACGGATCAACTGAGCGCATCCGAACGTTCGCTACTGAAAGATGTCCAACTGATCAGCGTCGGTGGAGCCACCACCCAATCCTTAAACGCATTGGGACTATCACCCGTTTACGAATCAGAGACAACATCAGCGAAAGGCATCATAGCCTATTTCAAACGCAACGGTATCACCGGGAAGCGCATCCTCATGCCTCGCTCCGCCATCGGCATCCCAGCCCTTCCGCAGGAATTGAGACTGATGGGCAACGAAGTGACCGATTTGTCTGTTTACAGGACCGTGACGGACGAGAAGGCCCCCATGGTGGAGGATTTGTCGGTGTACGATGAAATATTGTTTTCCTCTCCGTCAGGGGTGAGGGCCTTCGTCTCCCGCTACGGAAAGCTACCCAGCGATATTCCGCTGACAGGCAAAGGAGAGACAACGATGAAAGAAATATCAGATTCACTATTATAATTTGTCACATTATTATGAAACGATTCAGACCCTTAAGGATTTCACAGATTGTCCGTGACCAACACGCAGATGTTCCATCGATTGGTCCGGAATCATTCATATACCCTTATTTCGTGATGGATGGATGTGGTGTGAAAGAGGAGATCTCCACCATGGAGGGCGTCTTCCGCTTCTCCATCGACACACTACTCACCGACATAGCAGAGTTACTCTCCTTCGGGATCAACAAAGTACTACTGTTCGGTGTCATTCCACAAGAAGAAAAAGACGAGCGAGGTTCCGCAGCCTACAAGTCTGACAATATCATCAGCAGGGCGGTAAAGGCGATCAAGGCGAAGTTCCCGCAGGTGATCGTCTTCACGGACGTTTGTCTATGCGAATATACCTCGCACGGGCATTGCGGACTCCTTTGCGACTGCGACGTCGACAATGACAGCACGCTACCACTGCTCGCCGAGATGGCCTATCAGCATGCCTTGGCGGGGGCCGATTTCGTGGCGCCTTCCGCCATGATGGACGGACAAGTGGAGGCTATCCGCCAACGATTGGACAAGGAGGGATTGACACGGACAAAGGTCCTGGCATACTCCGCCAAATACGCGTCATCGTATTACGGTCCTTTCAGGGACGCGGCGGACAGCGCTCCCTCTTTTGGCGACAGGAAAACCTACCAGATGGATTTCCGCACAAAGGACCAAGGCTTGGAGGAAATCGCTGCGGATATTGCGGAGGGTGCCGATTGGATCATGGTCAAGCCAGCCCTCGCATACCTGGACATCGTCTGCCGCGCGCATCAGATGTACCCGGAATATCCGATGGTCACCTATCAGGTATCGGGCGAATACTCCATGCTGAAGAATGGCGCCAAGCAGGGATATTTCGACGAGAAGAAGATATTCTTCGAAAGCCTGGTCGCCATGAGACGTGCCGGGGCGGATTATATCATATCCTATTACGCGAAAGATTTTTTCAAACAATGACCGGATGCCAGCTTTAGAGAACGAAAGATGATTGAGAGTCGAGTAATAAACAACAAAGAGCATAACCTGCAGGAACGCGAGAAACTGATCGCGGACCTTGCCGTCAACAAGAACATCCCGCACGTCCTGTTGGCCACGTGCAACCGTACGGAGCTGTACTGGGGCGACGGAGAGGTGCCCCTGGAGATGGCCGAGCACCTGTTTCGCGTCGCCTCCGGACTGGAGTCTGCGATCGTGGGGGAACGTGCCATCCAAGGGCAAATCAAACTGGCTTATCAGGAGGCGATGGCGCAGTATAACCTATCTGCCGGCCTCAACAAGGTGTTCCAGTACGCCATGCACACCGGGAAACGGGTACGGACAGAGACCCGCATCTCCGAAGGCGCGGTTTCCCACAGCCAAGTCGCAGTAGACGTTCTCGCCCAACACAATATTGATTTTCAGACAAGTAGAATCAAGGTGGTCGGTATAAACAAATTGAACGAGGATATCCTGAAATTCCTCTCCGCCAAGGAGGCGAAGAATGTCGTTGTGGTCAACCGTCACCAAGAGAAGGCTTTGCCTGTGGCGGGTAATTACGGGTACAAGGCGGTGGCACTCACTTCCCTCAGAACGTTGTTGGAGGAAACGGATGTGCTGATCAGTGCCACTTCCGCCCCCCATACCATTTTCTCCAAAGAGGATTTCCCGGCGGGACGGGAGATATTGGTCGTAGACCTGGCGTTCCCTAGGGATGTGGACGAATCGGTGGGAGAACTGCCCGGCATCTTCCTCTACAACATTGAAGACATCGAAAGGATCGCCAATCAAAACATCAAGTTGCGTCACGAGGAGATTGGGAAGGCGGATGTCATCATCCACGAAGAGCTTGATAAGTTCATGAAGTGGCAAGACCTATCGCTCAATAAAACCACTCAAACAAAATAGCAGACATGGAAAGAGAAAGATCGAAAAAGGCCTTTGAAGAGGCTGTCCAATATATCGCAGGAGGGGTGAACAGCCCTGTCAGAGCGTTGAAGGCGGTGGGTGAAACGCCCCTGTTCATCGACCATGCGGTGGATAATAAGATATACGACATCGACGGCAACGCCTATACGGACTATTGCCTGTCATGGGGTGTCTTCCTGTTGGGTCATGCGCATCCTTCGGTCAACCAAGCCGTGCACGAGGCCGTCGAGCGGGGTTCCAGCTACGGTATCCCCTCCCTGCCGGAGACGGAGTTGGCCAAACTGGTGAGGAAATGTTTCCCTTCGATGCAACGAATGCGCTTCGTCAATTCGGGCACGGAGGCCACGATGAGCGCGATCCGCCTGGCAAGGGGATACACCAACCGGAAATACATCGTCAAGTTCGAGGGGAACTACCACGGGCATGCGGATCATCTGCTCGTCAGCGCGGGATCCGGCGTCGCGCGGCTGGGAAACGCCTCCTCCGCCGGGGTGCCCCGTGAATTCGTGTCGCAGACATTAGTGGCTCCCTACAATGATACGGAGGCTGTGAAAAAGATATTTGAGGAATACGGACAAGAGATTGCCGCCGTCATACTAGAACCTGTGGCCGCCAATATGGGTGTGGTGCTTCCTGACAATAACTTCCTCCCTTTCCTGAGGGAGATCACTTCGGCGTACCAATCTCTGCTGATCTTCGACGAGGTCATTACGGGCTTCCGCCTCTCCTCTGGTGGGGCGCAGAAATGGTTTGGCATAGAGCCGGACTTGACAACCTTAGGGAAGATTGTCGGGGGTGGATTCCCCGCCGCGGTTTTTGGCGGACGTGCGGAGATCATGGAGATGCTCGCCCCGAATGGCCCTGTCTATCAGGCGGGTACCCTCAGCGGCAACCCTGTCACCATGAGCGCAGGTATCGCGACACTTACGCAACTGATGCGGGAGGGCTTTTACGAAGAGCTGAACGGCAGGGTCGACGCGTTCGACAAGGAGTTGAGGGAAGTCGCCAAGGAGAAGAACATGGTGCTGAACCGTGTCGGTCCCATGTTCACATTGTTCTTCACCCAAGGCGAGGTGCGGAACTTCTCGGACGTCAACCGCACGGACCAGCAACGTTTCGCGGCGTTCTTCCGCTATATGCTGCGCCACGGCGTATACGTCTCCCCATCCCAGTTCGAGAGCAATTTCATCTCCATAAAACACACGAAGGAGGACTTGGAACGATTCGTCGAACTCGTGCGCGACTTCAACGATTGATTCCCCATAGACAATGACTCAGATGGATTTGTTGGAAAAGTATAACGTATCCGTGCCTAGATACACGAGCTACCCTCCCGCCAATTATTTCCATGTGGTGGAGGAGAGTGCTTATATCGAGGCCGTGAAGGAATCGAACAGGGTAGGCAGGCGTAATCTATCCTTCTACCTGCATATCCCCTTCTGCAGAAGGTTGTGCCACTATTGCGGGTGCAACTCCTACATCATGCCGGACCAAGGCACTGTGGACCAGTACGTCAAGGCACTGCACCTGGAGATCGAGCGAATCGCTTCCCTGCTGGACAGGAACCGCCCGGTGAGCCAAATACACTACGGCGGAGGCACCCCCACCGCCCTGCCTATCCCGATCCTCCACGAACTGAACGACCATATCCTCTCCCTCTTCCCTTGCATCGAAGGGAAGGAGATCTCCATCGAATGTCATCCGGGCTACCTCACACACGCAGATTGGGAAGCCTTGACGAAGGGGCACTTCAACCGCTTTAGCATAGGCATACAGGACTTTGACGAAAAGGTTCTATCGTGCGTCGGACGCCAGCCTGCCGCACTGCCGCTACAGGAGATCATGGGGATCCTACGAGGGGCGGGCGCCTCCATCAACATGGACTTCCTCTACGGCTTGCCCTATCAGACCCCGGAATCTTTCATGGAGAGCATAGAGAAAGCCATCGTTCTGCGTCCAGACCGGCTGGTCACGTTCGGCTACGGGCATGTCCCTTGGGTCTTCAAACGCCAGCTCATTCTGGAGA
Source organism: Paludibacteraceae bacterium (assembly GCA_017527905.1). Taxonomy (GTDB): domain Bacteria; phylum Bacteroidota; class Bacteroidia; order Bacteroidales; family Paludibacteraceae; genus UBA1181. Next base: position 17,471 of record JAFXPK010000008.1, on the reverse strand, counting down.
AGCATGGCCTACCAAGCGGGGAAGTGAAGAAACGCATGTATGAGCAAGCCGCGGAAAGGCTTCGTGAGGCGGGTTATAAAAGCATCGGGCTAGACCACTTTGTCCTGCCTTCGGACGAGCTCCACGTGGCATACGAGGAGGGTTTGCTACACCGCAACTTTCAAGGTTATTGCACCCTGCGGACAACAGGGCAGGTCTATGCATTAGGCGTGACGGGCATCAGCCAATTGGACGGCAGCTATGCTCAAAACACCAAGGACATCAGCGAATACATCCACGCTGTGGAGGCGGGCGAATTACCCATCCGGAAAGGCTATTTCCTGACAGCGGAGGAGAGGATCGTCCGAGAGGTGATCGAACGACTGATGTGCAACTATCGAATCTCCTGGAAGGAGTTGTCCGAGACCTTAGCCATCCCCGTCCCGGAGATACAAAAAGCCATCCGATACGACGAGTCGGTGCTGGACGAGATGGCGGCGGACGGTATCCTCCGAAGGGAGAATGAGGGGATCGTCATGACAGAGGCGGGTCACCCGTTCGTGCGGAACGTAGCGGCGTCGTTCGACCCCCTGATGCAGGCAACAACGAAACAATTTTCAAAACCCATATAGTATGACGAATTATGATATCGTAATCATTGGTGCAGGCATAACCGGGCTGACGTGCGCTTTCCAACTCGCAAGGAAAGGCAAGGACGTGATGGTACTGGAATGCATGGATAGAATAGGCGGACAGATCAAGACATGGAGCGATGCGGGCTTCACGTTCGAAAGCGGTCCGAACACGGGTGTCGTGAAGCACTATGAGGTGGTGGAGCTCTTCGACCAGCTATCGGAGCGGTGCCAGATGGAGACTGCGCTGGAGTCAAGCAAGAGACGCCTGATATGGAAGAAGGATCGCTTCCACGCATTGCCTTCCAGTCTGGTCAGCGCCTTGCGCACACCATTGTTCACCTGGAAGGATAAATTCAGGATCTTAGGCGAGCCATGGCGGGCGAAGGGGACAGACCCCAACGAGTCGGTGGGTTCCTTGGCTGAACGTAGGCTGGGCAAATCCTACGTGGACTACGCCGTTGATCCATTTCTCTCCGGTGTCTATGCGGGTGACCCATACAAGCTCCCCGTACGTCTGGCATTGCCCCGCCTCTATGCCTTGGAGCAACAATATGGCTCCTTCATCAGGGGCAGTATCGCCAAAGCTAAAATGCCTAAGACGGAGCAACAGAAACGGGTCAGCCGCAAGGTGTTCTCCTCCAAGGGTGGTTTCTCCAACCTTGTCGAGGCGATCGCGGAGGCTATCGGAAGCGAGCACATCACCACTTCCGCCATGAACATATCCATAACACCTGACAACGAGGGAGGGTGGAATATCCAATACGAAAAAGGAGGGGAGAGCCTCCAATTGCACGCCGACCATGTGGTGACCACCTGTGGCGCCTATGCGCTTCCGCAGCTTTTGCCCTTCGTCAGCGAGACGCAGATGCGCGCCATCAGCAACCTCTACTACGCACCGGTCATTCAGGTGGGCGTCGGAATAGCGGATTGCCAAGGCAACGAATGGAAGGCCTTCGGAGGATTAGTCCCTTCCTGCGAGAAAAAGAATCTGTTAGGCATACTATTCCCTTCCGCCTGCTTCCAAGGGCGCGCGCCACAAGGCGGTGCAACCTTCTCCTACTTCATCGGAGGCTCCCGCCATCCCGATTACTTGCAGAAGAGCGATGAGGAGCTGACCCAATGGGTGAATCAATCCCTCAGCGAAATGCTTCAATACCCGAAGGAGAAACGGGCGGACAAGGTGCGGATCTTCCGCCACGAGCGGGCCATTCCGCAATATGAGGCGTCGTCGGACAACCGATTGCAGGCGATCGCCCAACTGGAGGAGCGGTATCCCTCCCTGACGATCGCAGGAAACCTGCGGGACGGTATAGGCATAGGGGATAGGATCAAACAGGCTTTCGATGTGGCGAGGAAAATCTTAGGCGAGCCGCACGAATAAACAAAAAAGGCAGAAACGATTCACGCTTCTGCCTTCTCTTTTTCTATCGACAAGCGATAGGGCATCACCCTACTTCGCCTTCTTCGTAGTGCTCTTGGCACTTGTGGTCTTCTTTGCCGTGCTTTTCTTCGCGGTGCTCTTTTTCTCCGCTGTGTCCGTGCTCTTAGCCGCAGAACTCTTCGCAGCTGCCCTACCTCTTCTCGCAGGCTTCTTCTCGCCCTGCTCCTCGATGAGCTTCTGGCACTCCTCCACGGTCAGATCCGCAGGGACAGCGCTCTTAGGGATCTTGTAGTTCGCCCCGTTGTAGGCAATGTATGGTCCGAAACGGCCGTTGCATATCTCGATGCCCTCAGCCTCGAACACCTTGATGAACTTATTACGCTCTTGTTCCCTCTTCTCCTCGATGAGCTCGATGGCGCGCTCCGGCGTGATGTCCAGCGGATCATCCGTCTTCTTCAGGGAGACATACTTGCCGTCGTGCTTCACGTAGGCGCCGAAGCGTCCCACGCCCACACTCATCACCTTCCCCTCGTACTCGCCCAAGTCGCGCGGCAGCTTGAAGAGCTCCAGCGCCTCCTCCAGCGTGATGGTCTCGATGGACTGGTTTTTCCTGAGGGAAGCGAAACGAGGCTTCTCCTCATCCTCCGCCGTACCGATCTGCACGATTGGTCCGAAACGGCCGATCTTAGCCGACACCGGTTTGCCGGAGACAGGGTCGTCGCCCAGGATACGTTCGCCCACCTTGTGTTCCGACATCTTGCCGGAATTCTCCACCATCGGGTGGAAGTGTTTATAGAACTTATCGATCGTCGTTGTCCATTGAGCGCTTCCCTCCGCCACGTCGTCGAACTCCTTCTCCACGTTCGCGGTGAAGTTGTATTCCATGATGTCAGGGAAATACTCGATGAGGAAATCGTTCACCACGATTCCCGTGTCTGTCGGGAAGAGTTTGGAGCGTTCGGTGCCATACACCTCCGTTTCAGTCTTCTCCGTTATCTTTCCGCCTTGCAGCGTGATGGTCTCATACGACCTGGACTCTCCCTCCTTGTCACCCTTCTCCACGTAGCCTCTGGCTTGGATGGTGGAGATGGTCGGCGCATAAGTGGAAGGACGTCCGATGCCCAACTCCTCAAGCTTACGCACGAGGCTCGCCTCCGTGTAGCGTGGCGGGCGTTGGGAGAAACGTTCCACAGCCTTGGCCGACTGGCATTTCAGCGATGTGCCCTTCTTCAGGTCAGGCAGCAAAGCGCCCTCGGTCTGGTCCGTGTCATCGTCCGACGACTCCATGTAGACTTTCAGGAATCCATCGAATTTCAGCACCTCACCCTCGGCGACGAAACGCAGCTTCTCGCCTGAGATGTTCACCGTCACGATGGTGCGCTCCAGCTCGGCGTCCGCCATTTGGGAGGCGATGGTACGCTTCCAGATGAGCTCGTAGAGTCTCTTCTCCTGTGCGTTGCCCTCCACGGTGTGGTGGCTGATATAGGTAGGACGAATGGCCTCGTGCGCCTCCTGAGCACCCTTGGTCTTCGTCTGGTATTGTCTGATCTTCACGTACTTCTCGCCCGCCATGTTCTCGATCTCCTCCTTAGCGGTGTTGAGCGCCAGGTTGGAGAGGTTGACGGAGTCGGTACGCATGTAGGTAATCTTTCCCGACTCGTAGAGGCGTTGCGCCACCATCATGGTCTGCGAAACGGAGAAGCCCAATTTCCTCGAAGCCTCCTGCTGGAGGGTGGAGGTGGTGAACGGCGGTGCCGGACACTTCTTGGCAGGCTTCTTCTCTATGTTCTCGATGACGAACTGGGCGTTCTGGCACCGTTGCAGGAAGGCCAGCGTCTCCTCCTTCGTCTTCAGACGCTCGGACAACTCCGCGTTCAGCTGCGTCTGCTTTCCGTTCACGTCCATGACGGAGAAGACAGCCTGCACACGGAAGGAGGCCTCCGCTGAGAACTTCTGGATCTCACGCTCTCTATCCACGATCAGGCGCACGGTGACGGACTGCACACGTCCAGCCGAAAGGGCCGGTCTCACCTTGCGCCACAGGATCGGAGAGAGCTCGAAACCCACGATACGGTCAAGGACACGGCGTGCCTGCTGGGCGCAGACGAGGTTGTCGTCGATATCCCTTGGCGTCTCGATGGCCTTCAGGATGGCCTCTTTCGTTATCTCATGGAAAACAATTCTCCGGGTATTTTCTTTCTTTAGGCCCAACACCTGGAACAGATGCCAAGCGATGGCCTCTCCCTCGCGGTCCTCATCGGATGCGAGCCAGACAACCTCCGCCTCCTTCGCTTTCTTCTTCAGCTCCGTCACCAAAGCCTTCTTGTCGGATGGTATCTCGTAGTCGGGTTCGAAGTTATGTTCGATGTCTATGCCTATCCCCTTCTTTTTCAGGTCTCGGATATGACCGAAACTAGACAAGACAGAATAGTCTTTTCCCAAGAATTTCTCTATGGTTTTCGCCTTTGCAGGGGACTCGACAATAACTAAATTTTTCTGCATAATAGTCCTGTGTATTTCGAAATCGGGTGCAAAGATAAGAAATTAATTAGGATTTGAGAAATAGGTTTTTCGAACTCGCGCCTTTTTCGCCCATCGCATGCCATAACATCGCCCGCTTCCCGTGCTTGTCGCCGAATAAACCGGCCTTGAATCAGCGGTCATGAGAAAGAAAATGTCCAACAAGAGGAAAATTGTCCAATAATTGATATATTTGCTCCAACGGTTCATGAAGAGAAAAATGGCGCAATATATAATGCGTTGTTACTCTAATCCCTGAAATTGTCATGAAAAAACTTTTTAAACGTATAGTCATAATAGTGATTTGTCTTGTCTCTTTTTTATTGCTAATGAGACTTTGGATGCACTGGATGGCTGAAAGAGAAGAAGAACAATACAGGAAAGAGGGCGGTTGTATGATTTCATCCGTTGAAAAATTTCGCACTACGCATAATCGGTTGCCCGAGGATATGTCAGAATTGGGAATGGGAGATGATAGTGGATTTGGACCTTTTTACGTAAAGCGCGACAGTAATAAGTACGAGGTTTTTTTCGGTTTGGGTTTTGATGAGAATTACGTGTATGATTCGGACACGAAAGAATGGAAGTACACGTATTAGCAGTTATGAAGCGCAATGTAACCATTTATAAACATGTATCGAATCAAACAGATGTTACTTCTGTGCTGCTGTTCCCAGATGCCAATCAAAAATACCAAATAAGATATGGTAAAAAAATATTTATTATGCACATTGCTCGTCCTATTCATGACCAGTTGTTCTAGAATTGTGGATTATGATCATGTAAATAGTGTCAACATCTTGGCTCGTGATTCCGGGCAAGAGTATAGAATGACAGACCAGCGGCAAATCACCCGATTGCTAAAATCATTTAATTCAAGCAGGAAGGAGTCGTTCCTTAAATTCAGGGCAGAGTATGTGATTTACATTTCGTATGAGAATGGCGTGACAACAGAGGAAATTCCATTCTGCGGAGATTGTTTCAGGATAGACGGGGTGGCGTATAGGTCAAGTGAAGATCTGAGTAAAATGGTTGAAGCATATTTTGAGTAGTCTAGATTTGGCAATTAATTAGTTTAGTAATATGAAACGACAGAGATTAACGGTAGGAGCAATCGTCGAGATTAATGTATATGATGAATACTATTGTTATGCGCAAATATTAGGGCTTAGCAATTTGGCATTCTTTGACTATAGGACTAAAGAACATCTTGAAGACTTTTCTGTTCTAAGTAATTGTAATATATTATTCATACTGTGCGTATATAACGATGTTATAACTCAAGGCCATTGGTTGAAAGTTGGCAAATTACCGCTAAGGGAAGAACTCCAGATTTTGCCAATGCAGTATATCTGTCATGGATCTAGCAAGTTGCAATTTGAGCTATACAACACTAATACAGGAGAAATTACGCCAAGCACGAAAGAGGAATGTAGAGGCTTGGAGCGTTGTGCTGTTTGGGATAAGCACCATGTTGAAGACCGATTGCGAGACCATTATAATGGAGTTCCATGCATTTGGTTGAAGGAAGAATATGAAATCTTTAAAGACTAATGTCTGAATATCATGTTTTTCTGTCAATCTATTACATGGAAGGTTTAAGCGTCGAGGATTATGAATGCCGCTACAGGCAGAACCCGTTGCGAACATAGGAAATAAACATTAAATTAGCGGATCCGAAAACCCTCGGAAGAAAACATAATAATATTCCATATGCCAATTGACAAGGATTTATTTTACAATACGTTATGTCAAACGCTTGACCCAAGGAGCGGAGAATTCCAGCCGATAGATAACACAAATGAAACCGGCTGGGAAATAGTGCTTGACATAAAATGGAAGGGTGGCATTCATTTTATCGTCAGAAAATCCGGATATGGGTATGGGTGGTATTATGTTATGCGAGATATGCAGGAGCTGTCGGATATATATATCATCAAAATGCCGGGAGACGATGATCTTAGGATAATGCAGCATATTATAGATGATGTGGATAGCGGGAAATACAAGAACAAAAAGACCTTGAGCGAGAGAATAAAATCTTATGTCGTGGAGAAAAACCTTGTGTCATGCATGAACAACACGAAGTGGCATGAGTTGATAAACGAACTCTTGGAGAATGCTCCAGAACCTTGTGACTGCGTGCAGTATAAAACCCTATTTGAAGATTTCGTGCCTGATTATTTTTGGGACTTGCGGCATGATGAGGATATTGAACATATGAATCTTTCTCTGATAGAATGGATGAAAATAAAACATGTCCAGACGGTTCATGAATTCAGAGGACTTCTTGTGTCAGACAAGACATACACTTATGATTATAAGCCTTTTTTTGAGGAGATATTACGGAAATACAGTATCCCGTACGAGTACGATGAAACGGAACAGACTTTTACCATTTACGGGTATAGATGAATTGTGCGGAGCGTAGTTGCTCTGTAAAAACCCAAAGCAGTAGTGCACATAGAAGGATCATGACATTCCATCGGTTTTAGGTTTTATTAGACGACCGATTACTTTGCCCCTACAATCCATGACATTGCAATATATTCCCGAAGAGAACGTGATAATCAGCAAAAGATCGTATCTTAGCTAAAATTTAATACGGGTTTGATGGCAAAACCGTCACGACCCACAAATACACAAACAAGAAGTTTTACAAATAAAGATTACGCTTATGGGATTGGATATGAGGCCAATAGGGAAGCCTAAACCAGGGTGCGAGAAGAGATTCATGGAGTTATATGAAATACTTTTCAAGGGAAATTATCCAAAACCCACTTTCTGGGACAGATTGTTTGGCAGAAAACATCCGCCGCTTAACAAGTTGCTTGATGAGATGCACAAGATTCAGATTTCTCCCTTTGAAACGGTAAAGGCACCTCTTATGGGGCGTGACAAAGAAGCTAACGAATTGGCAAAAGAAATCTATCATAAGAAGTTCGACAATTCCGAAAAGAAGCCAACATTCAAGGAATTTCTGAAGAGTATGAAAGAATATTATGTCATGAGCCTTGCCAAAGAGTTGGATGGTGTTCCTGTATATTATTCCCGAGAGTGGGATAGACTCTCATTCCGTGGAAAGATTTTCCGAGATTGCGCCGATTTGATCGGTGAGGACTTGGTCAATGAGGCTTGGGAGACGAAAACAGCCGATGAGACCTTGGACTATGGCAACAGACTGATGGCCGTTGCCGAGGCGATCGCCAAGGAGTACGACATGGAATACCTGAAAGACCAAAGGATGCCACCGGGAAAGGATGATGAAGAGCCTTCCGAAGCTACTGACCCATCTGAGGGGACTGCGGATCTTTCTGTGGAAGAACAGTTGCACGTCGTGTTCTCATTGGCTAAGTGGCTGATCTTCTATGGAAAGAACGGACATGGATATTTGACAGGTTGCTGATGAGGGTTATGTCCTCATGAGATCATGTCCGGCTGTTCGATGAATGTCATCCCCGTCTTCTCGACCATAAAAGGCAAAAAAGAACATTTATCTTAGGTAAACTCATAATAATTGCATAAATTTACGACGTATTTAAGGGCAAATTTAGGCATGGCAAGTGATGATCTGCATTAGTGCTTGGAATTTAAGGGTTTATGATGAATAATCACAAAGGGGGAATAATAATCGACAGAATGGGTGCGTGCATATTTTGTTCTTCTTGTACAAGAAAATAGGATATAGTTAAATGAAAATTTTGTTGTTATGAGAAAAATTTCACTAAAAACGAGGTCTCTCATCAAAAGATGTATCACGTCATTGCTGACGGCGATGGGTTTTTTCCCTGTGCATGCGGCAGACAGAGACAGGACGGCTCCTGTTGACGAAAAAGATCCGCAGGAATTGGATTTTCCAGACTCGACTATGATCGCATTGTACGGATGTCCGTACGCTGACTTTAAATTCACGGGCCATGTCACCGATAAGAATGGCAATCCGTTGAATGGTGTGGAAATACAATTCACCCACTGCGATTACGAGATTGGGAAGATCGTATCAGATGAGGCAGGAAACTTCCAAATGGCTTATCAGGAAGTGCCATGGTGCGACATAAAGATATCCGCGAAGAATGATTATGCAGCCGCCTATGATACGATTCCGAAGGAGGTCGTCAGAGAAGGAATGGTGCCACCAGAGAAACCGACATCTTGGATGTATGAAGGTGTGTTCAGCCAAGACATGACCATTATGCTGGACGAGAATGGCGAGATGAACAGGATCATATTCAACAGTCCGGGCAGTCCGGCATCCTCTGCCGACGCCAATGCGGAGAGAGTCTTGTTGTTCGAGAACCCAGTGGAGAACTATTTGTGGTTCAACATGAATGGTGCTGAAAGTGCCGTGGTTTCCATCTACGACTTTGCCGGCAAGAAAGTAATGAGCGCTTCCGTGTTGAGCGGCGGAAGTCTTTACGTGGGCGACCTGAAGAGCGGGAACTACCTCCTGACGGTCATCTCCGGAGAGAAAAAGCAGGTGGCGAAATTCCTGAAGAAATAAGTTAGTCACACATTTGAATATCAGTCATCCGTCGGGTGGCTGATATTTTTTATATCATCACCCTCCTTGAGGCTGGATGTCCCGACGACTTTAGCGGATAGGCCTGGGGGGCACAAAGAAAGAGGACATGGATAATCCGAAAAAAATTCCGTTAAAAAAGAGGCTCGCTTTGAAGCTTTTCGATATTTACCGACACAGTGAGGCAAAAGACCATAAGCTCTCCTATCTTTTCTGGGAATGCACGTTGCGCTGTTCATTGAGTTGCCTGCATTGTGGCAGTGATTGCCGCCAATCCTCGGAGACCGAGGATATGCCTGTCGAGGACTTCATCGGGGCGATCAAGCAAATCATTCCTATTGTCGACCCCCATCACACCATCATCGTGATCACGGGCGGGGAGGCGTTGGTGCGCAAGGATTTGGAGCAAGCCGGACGGGAACTCCACAAGCTCGGTTTTCCATGGGGTATCGTCACCAATGGATATCTGATGACAAAGGAAAGGATGGAGTCCTTGCTTCAGGCGGGGATGCGCGCCTGCACGGTAAGTTTGGACGGACTGCGTGACTCGCACAACTGGTTGCGCCAGAACCCGCTCTCCTTCGACCGCGCCATCAATGCGATCAAGATGTTGCCGCATACGGACCTCGAATACGACGTGATGACCTGCGTCAACAACCGCAACTTCGACGAGCTGCCGCAGATCAAGCAGATGCTGGTCGACCTCGGTGTGAGGAGATGGCGGATCGCGACGATCTTCCCTGTCGGAAGAGCGGCGCAGAATCCTGAACTGCAGTTGCCCGACGATAAATTCAAAGCTGTGTTCGACTTCATCGAAGAGACACGTAAGGAGAGCAAGATAAAAACCAACTACGGATGCGAGGGCTTCCTGGGGGACTATGAGAGCCGTGTCAGAGACAACTTCTTTTTCTGCCGTGCCGGAATCAATATAGGCTCCATACTCGTGGACGGAAGCATCTCCGCATGCCCCGACCTACGGCGCCGCTTTATCCAAGGGAACATCTACAAGGACAACTTCGCCGACGTGTGGGAGAACAGGTTCCAAATCATGCGGGATCGCTCCTGGACCAAGACGGGCATCTGCAAGGATTGCGAATTCTTCAGCCATTGCGAGGGAAATGGTCTGCACCTCCGGAACGAGGAAACCAACGAAGTGGCTTTTTGCCATTTGAAGAGAATGATGGGGGAGAGATAGCGGGATTTACTATTTAGCTATTTACGATTTACTATTTGAGGGCTAACTATATATGGTTGAGGAGGTTTGTTGGGAAAGATAAAAAAAACACAAGTCGTATGCGGAATCATGATTTTTTGTATAAATTTGTGTAGACTATAAAGTGACGTTATGCGTACAAGGGAAGAAATAATGAGGCGGATCAGGGAGGTCGTAAAACACAATCTCTCAGGTATTTCTCATGTCTATTTGTACGGATCGAGAGCCAGAGGAGAAGCCTCAGTCGACTCTGATTGGGATGTCTTGATTATCTTGGACAAACCGCAAATCGACCAGTCTGATTACGACAACGTCACATATCCCATCACATCCCTTGGATGGGAGTTGGGTGAGATGATTATCCCTGTTTTATATACAAAAAACGAATGGGAAAGCAATAGTTTCACCCCCTTTTACAAGAATGTCGAACAAGAAAAAATTTTAATTGCCTAATTGTTTTGTCGCACCCTCTCCGACAATAATGGAAAGACTATTTCCCGTCCCTGACACTCTGCAAGGACAAGACAACCAAGAGATAACCAATCGGATTAAAAAAAACACATGTCGTGTGCGGAATCATGATTTTTTGTATAAATTTGTAGCAATGTAAATTTTAAAAAATAGGAAAAATGGCAGAAGGAATTCAACCATCGAGCGAGAAGCTGAAGGCTTTGCAGCTAGCGATGGAAAAGATTGAAAAAGACCATGGAAAGGGCACCATCATGAAGATGGGCGACAACAAAATTGAAGAAATACCTGTGATTTCAACTGGATCTATTGGCTTAGACCTCGCATTGGGTGTCGGTGGATACCCGAGAGGTAGGGTCATTGAAATATTCGGTCCTGAGTCGTCAGGTAAGACTACGCTTGCCATCCATGCGATCGCTCAGGCACAAAAGAACGGTGGCATCGCCGCCATCATCGACGCGGAACACGCCTTCGACCGCTTCTATGCGGAGAAACTGGGCGTGGATGTCTCCAACCTACTGATCTCCCAACCGGACAACGGTGAGCAAGCGCTGGAGATCGCGGACCAACTGATCCGCTCCTCCGCATTGGACATCGTCGTGATCGACTCTGTGGCAGCATTGACGCCTAAGGCGGAGATCGAGGGCGACATGGGTGACTCCAAGATGGGTCTGCAAGCCCGTTTGATGTCCCAAGCCCTGAGGAAACTGACGGGTACGATCAACAAGACGAACACCACCTGCATCTTCATCAACCAATTGCGCGAGAAGATCGGTGTCATGTTCGGCAACCCTGAGACGACAACGGGTGGTAACGCCCTGAAGTTCTACGCTTCCGTCCGCCTCGACATCCGTCGAATCGGTCAGCTCAAGGACGGCGAGAACGTGATTGGTAACCAGACCCGTGTGAAGGTGGTGAAGAACAAAGTGGCGCCTCCGTTCAAGAAGGCGGAGTTCGACATCATGTTCGGCGAGGGTATCTCTAAGATCGGTGAGCTGATCGACATGGGTGTTGAATTCGGCATCATCAAGAAGAGCGGTTCGTGGTTCAGCTACGGCGACACGAAGCTGGCGCAAGGACGCGACGCCACGAAAGACTTGTTGCGCGACAATCCTGAATTGGCCGATGAAATCGAGCAGAAAGTGCGCGAGGCGGCTAAGAAAGCGAATAATTGATTAGATGGGACAGATCGTAAAAACTGAGATATACGAGGAGCAGGCGGTCCTGGTCGGACTGATCACGCCCCAGCAGAACGAGCAGAAAGCGAAGGAGTACATGGACGAGCTCGCCTTCCTCGCGGAGACGGCGGGCGCACACCCTGTGAAGACCTTCTTCCAACGGGTGGATGGTCCGAACTCTAACACGTTCGTCGGCCCCGGCAAGCTGGAGGAGATCAAGAACTACGTCAAAGAGCAGGAGGAGACGGAGAATGAAATCGGTCTCGTGCTCTTCGACGACGAGCTCTCCCCGAAGCAACTCCGCAACATCGAGAAGGAGTTGGGCGTGAAGATCCTCGACCGTACCAGCCTCATCCTGGACATCTTCGCCAAGCGGGCACAGACCGCCCACGCCAAGACGCAGGTGGAGCTGGCGCAATACAAATACTTGCTGCCCCGCCTGACGGGTATGTGGACCCACCTCGAACGTCAACGAGGCGGTATCGGTATGCGTGGTCCGGGTGAGACCCAGATCGAGACCGACCGTCGTATCATCCTCACGAAGATATCCCTGCTCAAGGAGGAACTAATATCCATCGACAAGCAGAAGACCACCCAGCGGAAGAACCGCGGCAAGATGGTGCGTGTCGCACTGGTCGGCTATACGAACGTGGGAAAATCCACGATCATGAACACGCTCAGCAAGTCGGACGTCTTCGCGGAGAACAAACTCTTCGCGACGTTGGACACCACCGTGCGCAAGGTGATCATCGAGAACCTGCCTTTCCTGCTGACGGACACGGTAGGGTTCATCCGCAAGTTGCCGACAGACCTGGTGGAGTCCTTCAAGTCGACGCTGGACGAGGTGCGGGAGGCGGACCTGCTGGTGCACGTGGTGGACATCTCCCACCCGAACTTCGAGGACCAAATCGCCGTGGTGGAGAAGACACTGAAGGACATCAACTCGGCGGACAAGCCGACAATCCTGGTCTTCAATAAGATCGACGCCTTCACCTACACACCGAAGGAGGAGGACGACCTCACACCGATGACGCGGGAGAACATCAGTCTGGAAGAACTGAAGAAAACCTGGATGTCGAAGATGCATGAGAACTGCATCTTCATCTCAGCCAAGGACAAGACGAATCTGGAGGAGTTGAAGACACTACTCTACAACAAAGTGAAGGAGATTCACGTAACCAGATTCCCTTACAACGATTTTATTTATCAAAAATATGACGACAACGCGGAGGAGATAGAATAGAGAGGCTATCTCCTCCTCTTTTTTTGAATTAGATTATTAAGAACTAAAAGAATAATAGTATGGGGAAATATAGAAAACTGACCGCTCCTGAGATTGAGACGCTGAGATCACAAGGCTGTAACGCGGACGATTGGGACAACATTCAAGTGACGAATAGCTTTGACGCCACGAGGGTTCGATTCACCATCTTCACGGGACAGATCAGGATGGGAGCCTTCGATAAAACATACAATCTGGAGGGTGGCATATCCCGCCATTCGGGCATCACGAACGCCACGCTCCACAACTGCGTCGTGGGCGACAACGTCTACATCGGACGTGTGGGCAATTACATCGCCAACTACGAGATCGGTGACGATTCGTACATCGAGAACGTGGACATGATGACGGTGACGGAGAAGAGTTCGTTTGGTAACGGAACCATGGTCGCCGCCTTGAACGAGGGCGGCGGACGTGAGGTGCCTATCTTCGACCTGCTCTCCGCCCATACCGCCTACATGATGGCGCTCTACCGCCACCGCCCGGAGCTGACACACAACCTTCAGGAATTGGCGGCTAAATATACCGAAAGCATCTCTTCGGACATGGGGCACATCGGCCACTCCGTCATGATCCGCAACTGCGGGAAGATCGTGAACGTGAAGTTCGGCGACTGCACGGAGGCGGACGGTTGCGCTGAGTTGCTCAACGGTAGCGTGAACGGTAACCAATACGCTCCTGTGAAGTTGGGCACGCACGTGATGGCGCGCAACTTCATCATCTCCTCCGGCAGCGAGATCACCGAGGGGGCGATGATCGACCGTTGCTTCGTAGGCCAGGCCTGCCAGATCGGCAAGCAGTACTCCGCTACGGACACCCTCTTCTTCTCCAACTGCCAAGGATTCCACGGTGAGGCGGCCTCCGTCTTCGCAGGACCATTCACTGTTACGCACCATAAGTCCAGCTTGTTGATCGCTGGTATGTTCTCCTTCCTGAACGCCGGTTCGGGAAGCAACCAGAGCAACCACATGTATAAGCTGGGTCCTATCCACCAAGGTGTCGTGGAGCGTGGTTCGAAGACCACGAGCGACTCCTACGTGCTGTGGCCAGCCAAGATCGGAGCTTTCACATTGATTATGGGACGCCACACCACCCATCCGGACACAACGGACCTTCCGTTCTCCTACATGATAGAGAACTCCAACGAGACCTTGTTGGTGCCAGCCGCCAACCTCCGAAGCGTCGGAACCATCCGTGATGCGCAGAAGTGGCCGAAACGTGACCGCCGTACCGACCCGGACAAGCTGGATCAGATTAACTTCAACCTGTTGAGCCCATACACCATCCAAAAGATGATGAACGGTATCGAGGCGTTGGAGTCTCTGAAGAAACTCTCCGGCGAGGAGTGCGACCGCTACTACTACCACAACACCCGCATCAAACGCACTTCCCTGGTAAAGGGTATGAAACTGTACGACACCGCCATCTGCAAGTTCTTGGGCAACTCCATCATCAAACGGTTGGAAATCACTAAGTTCAAGAATATACAAGAAATCCGCGAGCGTCTGAAGCCAGACGTGCAGGACGGTTTGGGCGAGTGGCTGGACATCTCCGGTCTGATCGCACCTAAGCACTGCGTCGAGGATATCATCAAGAAGGTGGAGAACAAGCAATACGCTTCCGTGACAGATCTGAACAACGACTTCATCAACCTGCATAAGAACTACTACACCTTGGAGTGGACGTGGGCCATCGACAAGATCCAGAAGCGTCTGAACAAGACAATCGACGAGATCACGGTCGAGGACATCATCAAGTTGGTGGAGGATTGGAAGACTGCGGTCATCTCCCTCGACAAGACCCTCTACGAGGATGCCAAGAAGGAGTTCACGCTGACGGTACAGACCGGTTTCGGTGTGGATGGTGGTGATCTCCGCAGGCAGAAAGACTTCGAGAACGTGCGTGGCGCATTCGACGAGAACCCATTCGTGATAGAGGTGCAGAAGCACATCGCCGCCAAGGAAGCCCTTGGTAACGAGCTGATTGATAGAATTAAAAACATAAAATAATGGAAGAGAGGAAAGTGATAGAGGTCAATTCGGGCAGCTACTTCCCTACAGTGGTTGTCGCGATAGGATTCATACTCTTGATGGGAGCATTGTCTTTGTTTATCTGTAAGTTATACTACAGCTTGACAATCGATATCTTCAAGCCTTGGGGGACAATCATCGTCGAGTTCCTCAAATTTGAGTTCCCATTGATGGTGTTGCTTTCCATCGCTGGCTTCTTTCTCCTTTCCACGAGGCGGATCACCTGCTTCGATCCTGAGAAGAAAGCCTACTTCCGAGGGGCACAGTTCCTATCGTTCCGCAGGGGCGAGTGGAAGCCCCTTGTGTTGGACGGGTATAAGTTCATCGCCTTCCAGAAGTACGACAAGAACTTCGAATACCAGTTCGGCTTCCTCATGAACCGTCATGTGGAGGAGCACGTCTATGACCTGCGCTTCGTCAAGCCGGACAACACGTTCGTATCGTTCGTCTCCGCCAGTGATTTCAGGGCTGTCGCCGAGATTGTGAAGTTGGGCAACCTGCTCAGCAAGATCTACCAAGTCCCTTTCTGCGACTACGTGAAACAAGCCCTCTTGAAGAATAAAGTATTGGATTTTACCGATGGTGACGATTGGCCTACTGTCTGACACGCATTCATGCTGGGATGACCGCTATGCGAAGTATTTCGAGAAATGTGACGAGATCTGGCATGCGGGTGACATCGGCGGATTGGAGCTCTACGAGAAGCTTGAATCGTTGGGCAAGACCTTGCGTGCGGTGGTCGGCAACATCGACGGGCAGGACCTCCGCAAGTTCCTGAAGAAAGAGGAGTCGTTCCGCTGCGAAGAGGTGAACGTCTTGATGACGCACATCGGCGGATACCCCGGCAAGTATGCGCCGGGCATCACCAACCGCTTGAATCTGTTGAAACCTAAACTGTTTGTTTGCGGGCATTCCCACATCCTCAAGGCGCAGTATGACCCGACGAGGCAGATGCTCTGCCTAAACCCCGGCGCCGCAGGCACCTACGGGTTCCATCAGGTGCGCACACTGATGCGTTTCGTCATCGATGGCTCGGACATCCGGGACTTGGAAGTGATTGAAATGAACTGTTAAAAATTTGGGGGATACGCATCGCCACATGACCCGCACGATCTAAGCCCCGACGGGGCGACATTCCCCAGGCAGGGGTGTAAACCCCTGTGCATGAAACGGAGGGTGCAACCGAGCCCTGAAAGGGCGACACATGGTAATTAATAATTTTGAAACGTCAGTTCGACGAAGTCAGTTATGAATTAAGAAACGTCAGTTCGACGTAGTCAATTGGGGGTCGCGCGTCTCGATGCTCGTAAACCCAGCCCTATTTTTTGCGCTTAGTTCCTTTCCCTTTGGGCGGTTTCTGCACGCTCCAACCGAACTTGCCGATCATCTCCCCTAACTTGTAATAATGCCCATGATTGTAGGCGATGAGTTTCGCCTCCGACAATTTGAACGCACCCGTCTCATTGTCCATGTACCGGCGGTCCGCCAAAACATTCACCACACGGGCGATGAACATGTCGTGCGACCCGAGCGGGACGATCTGCTCCACCTTGCACTCGATGGAGAGGGGCGCCTCCTCGACGAACACGCTATGGATGACCTCCGTCGGTGCGGGGGTGAGCTTCATTTCCTTGAACTTATTGAAATCCCGGCCAGAACGCACGCCACACCAATCGGTCGCATAGGCGAGCGCCTCGTTGGTGAGGTTGATGACGAACTCCCCGTTGCGTTTGATGATCTCGTAGGAGTGCCGGGTCGGACGGATGGAAACGTAGCACATGGGCGGGTCCGTGCATATCGTGCCCGTCCAACTAGCCGTAAAGAGGTTGTATTCCTCCTCGTCCTTGCCGCAGGAAATCAGTGCGGCAGGCACCGGATATATCATCGTTCCTGGTTTGAACCGTTCTTTCATCTTCGATTTCTTTGTTTCGTAGACAAAGATACCGTTATTTCAGATATGGCGGCAGAAATGCCTGAATTTCTTGCTCATATTGGACGCTAGTGTTGAATACTATATCTGAATATTACTTGCCATAAAAAAATGCAGAGTTCCACGAGTTCGGAGATGGAGGTTGGATTCCTTTTCGATTTTTTGTCATAAGGCACCTTGATGTTCTGCAAAACGATTATCTTTATGGTTGGCTAACTTATTGTTTATTTAAAGATAACTGATTGTCACATGAATAAAATAATAATATTCTGTTGGATTCAACTGCTTTGTCTGCATGTCATTAAGGCAGATGAGGAACGGAGTGACTTCGTGATG
>JAFXPK010000002.1 GCA_017527905.1 Paludibacteraceae bacterium | reverse complement strand
CATAAGGTATTGGTTCTACAGAAACACGTTGTTCAAGTTGTTGAAGAAGGTGATCGGTCTAGGAAAGGGTCGGTTCTTCCCGACTGCGGGAGCCGCGCTTTCCGACGAGGTGAACATATTCCTCCATAGCGTGGGCATCAATATATGCGTAGGCTACGGATTGACGGAATCGACCGCCACCGTCTCCTGCTACAACCCGTTCAACGTGGATTACGAGATACACTCCGTCGGCGACATCATGCCGGAGGTGGAGGTGAAGATCGGCGAGAACGACGAGATCCTTCTGCGAGGAAAGACCATCACGGAGGGTTACTATAACAAGCCGGAGGCGAACGAGAGCAGTTTCGTGGACGGCTGGTTCAAGACAGGTGATGCCGGATACCTGACGGAACAAGGCAGACTGGTGATCCGTGAGAGGATCAAGGAACTCTATAAAACTTCCAACGGAAAATACGTGGCGCCTCAACAAGTGGAGAGCAAACTCATCGTGGACAAATACATCGAGCAGGCGGCCATCATAGCCGACCAGCGGAAATACGTCTCCGCCCTCATCGTCCCTGCATTCTCCGCTCTCGAAGCGTTCGCGAATAGTTCGAAGATAAAATACGAATCACGGAAAGAATTGCTGGAAAACCCTAAGATCATCGCCTTCTACGAAGCCCGCATCCAACAGGCACAGAAGGACTTGGCAGTGTATGAGCAAGTGAAGAAGTTCACATTGCTCACCGATGCGTTCACGCCAGACAACGGAGAACTGACCCTGACCCTGAAACTGAAGAGAAAGGTCATCTCCGAACATTATGCGAAAGAGATAGAAAGCATGTATAATGGATAAAATACGGAGGCTCATGTTGGCCGCATGGATCATCATGAACTTTCATTTACATATATAACTTTACAATAATGATTACAATAGACCAACTGAAGAATGTGTTGGAACGCGAGGACGCGTTGAGGAGGTATCTTTGACATCGATGCGAAGATAGTTCAAATCGAGGAAGAGGAGTTACGCACACAAGCCCCTGGTTTCTGGGACGACCAGAAAGCTGCGGAGGCGCAGATGAAGAAAATCAAGGACATCAAGAAATGGGTGGATGGCTATAACGATGTGAAGTCCGCCGTCGAGGAGCTGAAGCTCTCGTTCGACTTCTACAAGGAGGAGGCCGTGACGGAAGAGGAGGTGGATGCCGCCTATGCCCATGCCATCGACCTGACGGAGAAACTGGAGTTGCAGAACATGCTCCGTAAAGAGGAGGATAAGATGGGCGCTGTCCTGAAGATCGTGGCGGGTGCCGGAGGAACGGAAGCGCAGGACTGGGGCGATATGCTCATGAGAATGTACCTCCGCTGGTGCGAATCGAAAGGATACAAGACGGAGATCGCCAACCTGCTCGAAGGAGACGAGGCGGGCATCAAGTCCGTCACCATCAAGGTGGAGGGAGACTTCGCCTACGGTTATCTGAAGAGCGAAAACGGTGTGCACCGCTTGGTGCGCGTCTCCCCGTTCAATGCGCAGGGAAAGCGTATGACCTCGTTCACCTCCGTGTTCGTCGTTCCGTTGGTGGACGACTCCATCGAGATCTACGTCAATCCGGCGAACCTCTCGTGGGACACTTTCCGCTCCAGCGGTGCGGGTGGACAGAACGTGAACAAGGTCGAGTCGGGTGTGCGTCTGCACTATAAGTTCCACAACGTGCTGACCGACCAGGAGGATGAGATCGTGATCGAGAACACCGAGACCCGCGACCAGCCTAAGAACAAGGAAAACGCACTGCGTCTGTTGCGTTCCCAATTGTACGAGATAGAGCTCGAGAAACGTCGGGCGGAGTCCGCAAAAATCGAGGCGGGCAAGAAGAAGATCGAATGGGGCTCGCAGATCAGGAGCTACGTGTTCGACGATAGAAGGGTGAAGGACCACAGGACAGACTACCAGACATCCAACGTGCAAGCGGTGATGGACGGAGACCTGGACGGCTTCATCAAAGCATATCTGATGGAATTCGGTGGAGGCGAGTAATTCGTCTCCATCTACATGTCCATCACCAAAGTGGAGGATGAGGCTCCACCGTCTATTTAATGTTAATGAGAAACTATAAATTATGAGAGCAAACACTATTGTATTGATTGTCATGATGGTACTTCCCATATGGATAACATCATGCAAAGAAACTACTATACCAGGCATATCCGATGACGAAGTCACCATGGAGGATATTCTTGGTGGATGGGGAGACCCAACGATCAAATGCATCGTGGATCACGACAAGTCGCTCATCGCGAATGTGTTGGATCTGGAGAAATTGATGCAGAAAAACCTCGAGAATAGAGCTGAAGGATCTGCTCTATATTTCACGAAGGACACAATCTACTTCATCGAGAAGCATGAACTAGATTACTACTACGTGAAGGCGATCAGTTCCTATCAACTTCTCTCAAACCCTATGCGCATCGAAATGCAGAACGACCATCTGATGTTCAACGCATATGCGCCCAAACTATACATTAAGAAGGTTAACGACAAAATATGTCTTTATCTTCTGAAGGATGAGGTGATGAAGATGTTAGAGGATGATGGTTCTGTCTCCTCATACATGGGAATGATTCGCAGCAGTGTCCATGACGCGCAATTCGAGTTTCATTACCAAAAGAACAAATTGGACATCTATCAAGACATCGAAGGAGGAGATTACATCCACTCGGACTGGGATTGATGGATAAAAAGTGAGAGTATTAAACATTCAATAGGTTATACCAATGAAGAAAAAAATAGCAATCGTGGCTGGAGGTGACCAGTCTGAATTGGAGGTCTCCCTTAGAAGTGCGGCAGGCCTGTATTCCTTTATCGATAAGGAGAAATATGACTTGTTCATTGTTACCATCGTGGGAACCGATTGGAAGGTGGAATATGACGGGGAAAAGTACAACATTGACAAAAACGACTTCTCGTTTACTGACAAGGCAGGGGAAAAAGTTCGTTTTGACTTCGCCTACATCACTATCCATGGTGTGCCAGGAGAGGATGGCAAACTGCAAGGTTACTTCGACCTGCTCCGTATACCTTACTCCTGTTGTGGCGTGTTGGCAGCCGCCCTCACCTTCAACAAATATTTCTGCAACAAATTCCTGAACGAATTCAACGTGCCAAGCGCCAAGTCAATCCTCCTCAACAAGGGTGACAAGGTGGACGCTAAGGCGATTGAAGAGGAGTTGGGCATGCCTATCTTCGTGAAGCCTAACGGAGGCGGAAGCAGTTACGGAACCTCCAAGGTGAAGAGCCCGGAGGGTATCCAAGCGGCAGTGGATGCGGCCCTCGTCGAGAGCGACCAGGTCATCATCGAATCCTTCATGCAGGGAACGGAAATCACTTGCGGAATCTATAAGACCAAGGAGAAAACCATTGTCTTCCCTATCACCGAGGTGGTCAGCAAGAACGAGTTCTTCGACACGGACGCTAAATACAATGGCGCGGTGGAGGAGATCACTCCAGCCAGACTTTCCCAAGTGGTGACGGACCGCGTGCAACGCCTCACCTCCATGATCTATGACCATATCGGGGCGAAGGGTATCATCCGCGTCGATTACATCATCACCGAAGGCGATAAGATCAACCTCTTGGAGGTCAACACCACCCCTGGCATGACCGCCACTAGCTTCATCCCGCAGCAGGTTCGCGCCGCTGGATTAGACATCAAGGATGTGATGACGGATATCATCGAAAATGAACTGAAGAAATAAAACTGAGCAATATGGCCCTTTATCCACAACTGATATTAGACGCATTGAAACATGTGCGATACCCCGGAAATGGGGTGGATATTGTCTCAGCCGGCATGGTGGACGATAACATACGCATCGAAGGGAACAAGGTCTCCTTCTCCCTCCTGCTGGATAAGCCCAACGACCCCTTCGCCAAGTCTTTGGTAAAGGCATCCGAACAGGCGATACTCACCTACGTGGGCAATGAGGTCGAAATCGTGGGAAATATCGGCTTGAACTATAAG
The DNA here is from genome assembly GCA_017527905.1 of Paludibacteraceae bacterium. Taxonomy (GTDB): domain Bacteria; phylum Bacteroidota; class Bacteroidia; order Bacteroidales; family Paludibacteraceae; genus UBA1181. The sequence goes on along the minus strand of JAFXPK010000002.1, from coordinate 7,384 downwards.
ACACAGTTACCTCCACAACCCGAGAAGCTGCTCCCTCAAGTGAAGAACATCATCGCGGTGTCTTCCGGTAAGGGCGGTGTGGGCAAGTCCACAGTCTCCTCCAACCTTGCTGTAGCGTTGGCGAACCAAGGCTACAAGGTGGGATTGTTGGATGCCGACATCTTTGGTCCTTCCATCCCGAAAATGTTCGGATTGGAGGATGCTAGGCCTTATCTGGAACCTGTGGATGGTAGGGAACTCATCAAGCCGGAAGAGAAATACGGCGTGAAAATGCTCTCCATCGGCTTCTTCGTCGACCCGAACAATGCGGTGCTCTGGCGAGGCGGCATGGCTAGCAATGCGCTGAAACAACTCATCTCGGACGCTAACTGGGGAGACTTGGACTTCTTCATCGTGGACCTTCCTCCAGGCACCAGCGACATCCACCTCACCATGGTGCAGACCGTTGCGATCACGGGTGCGATCGTTGTCAGCACGCCTCAGGAAGTGGCTTTGGCGGACGCCCGTAAGGGAATCAGCATGTTTACCGGTGAAAAGGTGAATGTGCCTATCCTAGGCCTTGTGGAGAACATGGCATGGTTCACCCCTGCCGAACTTCCAAGCAATAAGTATTACCTTTTCGGTAAAGGCGGATGTAAACGGCTGGCTGAGGAGATGAACGTACCGCTACTCGGACAAATCCCTATCGTGCAGAGCATCTGCGAAGGTGGAGACAACGGAAAGCCAGTCGCTTGCGACCCTTACACCGTCACAGGACAGGCATTCGCGGAACTGGCCAAGATGGTGGTGCAACAAGTCGAGAAGCGTAATAAGGAGTTGCCTGAAACGAAAAAGGTGAATGTGAATCGGTAAAACATTTATCTATAATATTTTAGAAGCGAAAAGATAAACATCCTCAGGATGTGTCTTTTCGCTTTTTTTTATGAAAAAAAACGCTCCGCGAATCTTTGCAACTAGGTTGCAGAAATCTTGCTCTACTTTTGTATCAAACAAAAAAGGAAAAGTTATGAGTGAGATTTTACATTTAATGAATGAGATGTCCCCCTATCTGTTACTGGGATTTCTGCTTGCCGGGCTGATGCATGCCTTCATCCCCGGACGATTCTACACGAAGTATTTAGCGGACGACTCCTTCGGGTCTGTCCTTCGCGCCGCCTTGTTCGGCATACCGCTTCCGCTATGTTCCTGCGGCGTCATACCGACCGCCATGTCCATCCGTAAGGAGGGCGCATCCAAGGGCGCTGTCACGTCGTTCCTGATCTCCACGCCTCAGACGGGTGTGGATTCCATCATCGCCACCTATAGCCTCATGGGATGGGCCTTCGCCATCATCCGCCCTATCGCGGCGCTGGTCACGGCCATCTTCGGAGGTTCCATGGTAAATATCTTCGCCAAGGAGAAGGCAGAGCACACTCATTCGGAGGAGCATGCGCACGAGGCCTCCCATGCCTGCTGCCACGAGGAATCGTGCGGTTGTAGTCACGAGGAATCATGCGGTTGTGGCGCACACTCCCATGAAGATTCCTCTTTCGGTGGGAAGATAAAGGAAGCGCTGGTCTATGCCTTCCAAGAGATGATGGAGGACATCGGCAAGTGGCTGATGATCGGACTCATTGTGGCGGGACTCATCACGGTGTTCGTGCCGGACGAGGCTTTTGCGGTCTTCAAGGGGAACACCTTCGCCTCCATGCTGTTAGTGATCTGCATCGCCATACCCATGTATCTCTGCGCAACAGGCTCCATACCGATCGCTGTGGCATTGATTCTGAAAGGCCTCACGCCTGGTGCGGGACTGGTCTTGCTGATGGCGGGTCCGGCCTGCAACATGGCCTCCATCCTCGTCGTCCGTAAGGTGCTTGGCACTCGTACGCTGGTTACCTACCTCGCATCCATCATCGTAGGCTCCATCTGTTGCGGCATATTCATCGATTACCTGCAATTCCACGGCATCGTGGACTTCCTCTCGAACCTTGTCGGCAGTGCCGCCTTGCACGAGGAGGGTGACTCATGGTTCTCATGGGCATGCACGGCGGTGCTCATCCTTCTGCTGATCAATGCGCTCGTGTTGCCTAAACTGGGAATCGGTCACCACCACGCCCATGCGCATTGCTGTTGCGGCGAAGAGGGTCATTGTGACCATGAGAAGGCGCACTCCTCCAACCACTCCCACTACCACATCAAGGGAATGACCTGCAACCACTGCAGGGAGGCAGCGGAGAAGGCGTTGCGAGCTGTCGAGGGGGTCGTTTCCGTCACGGTGGACTTGGCCAGCGGAGAGGCGCATATCGAGGGCGACGCCAAGACGGAAGACCTGCGTCGGGCATTGGAGGAGATCGGCTTCGCACTACATGAGGAAGAAGCCATTTGAGTATTCGATTCATTTGTCGTACATTTGTGAGGAAAATGAATCTCAGATGTTGGTAATGTATGGCAATGATAGTGAATCCTAAGGAATCGGGTAGCGTATGTTTTGCATTGTCGGGAAGGGATCTCCTGCTAAAGGAGGGAGGGAAGGATCTATCCTTCCAGGACCTGTGCGAGTTGAAGGCTAAATTCGTTGAGGCTGATTTCTACGACGAGCCATCCTTCGGGGTCTGTGCGATAGACCTTGGCGAGGGGAAGGACCTCCTGACGGGCTATGAGTTGAAGACGATCCGTCAGTACTTTGCGGAGCATGCGGAGGAGGACTCCTTCCGTCTGGCACGTGCCCGCGCGTTGCTCGCATGGCGCAGGGATTGGAAGTTCTGCGGCAAATGCGGCAGCCCCCTACAGGATCATGCGGAACTCACCGCAAGGGAGTGCCCCCACTGCAAGAAGATCTATTTCCCACGCATAGAGCCTTGTGTCATCGTGCTGGTGAACCGTGGGGATAAGATACTATTGGCCCGTCATACGCAACGCAACCAGGACATATACGCCTGCATCGCGGGCTTCATGGAGGTGGGCGAATCCGCCGAGCATGCCGTGCGCCGCGAGATCATGGAGGAGGTAGGCATAACGGTGAAGAACATTCGCTACCGGGGCAGTCAGAGCTGGCCGTTCCCCGACCAACTGATGCTGGCCTTCACCGCCGAATACGAGAGCGGAGAGATCAAACTGCAAAAGGATGAACTGTCGGATGCCCGCTGGTTCGACAGGGAGAATTGTCCTGCGAGCCCGCAACCAGGCTCTATCGCTTATAAACTGATTCACAATGAGATATAGGGAATGACCCATCTAAAGGTCTTCGATGATTTTTATCGTAAAAAACAATTATTTTTAGTATGTTTTTTTGATTAAGATTTGTAATTTTGAACATTAAAAAAACCAAAAATTACTAAGAAATGAAACTTTTAGATGAATTCAAAGAGTTTGCCATGAAGGGCAACGTCATCGACATGGCTGTCGGTGTGATTATTGGAGGTGCGTTCGGTAAGATCGTCTCCTCATTGGTTTCTGATATCTTCATGCCATTGGTCGGTTTGGCCGTGGGTGGTGTGGACTTCAGCGGTTTGTTCATCCAATTGGGTGGCGACCAGAAGTATGACACAATTGCGAAAGCCCAGGAGGCAGGTGTTGGAACATTAAACTACGGAAACTTCCTGCAGGTTACATTCGACTTCCTGATCGTGGCAATCTGCATCTTTGCGTTCATCAAATTAATTAACGCCCTGAAGAGAAAGAAGGAGGAAGCCCCTGCCGCTCCAGCTCCAGAGCCAGAGCCAACAAAGGAGGAGATCCTGTTGACGGAGATCCGCGACTTGTTGAAGAACAAATAATCATAATGTCTATATAGAATGAGGGAGGTCGTGTAAGGCCTTCCTCGTTTTTTGTTGTATAAGTTTTTTAGTATGGAGAAGTTGACGGTTATAAAGGTCGGCGGCAAGATTGTCGAAGAGGAGAGTACATTGAAGCAATTGCTGGAGAGGTTCTCTAAAATTGAAGGCAAGAAAGTGCTGGTGCACGGAGGTGGACGTTCCGCCACAGCTATCGCCACAAAACTAGGCATCGAGAGCAAGATGGTGGACGGACGACGCATCACGGATGCGGAGACGCTGAAGGTGGTGACGATGGTCTACGCTGGCTTGGTGAACAAGAACATCGTGGCGAGCTTGCAGGCTTTGGGTCTGAACGCCTTGGGTCTGACGGGCGCCGATCTGGATTATATGCGTTCGGACAAGCGTCCGGTGAAGGAGGTCGATTACGGTTTTGTCGGAGACGTGAAGGCAGTCAACGCTTCCCTTCTGGCGGATTTGATCGGCAAGGGTGTAGTGCCTGTATTGGCTCCTTTGACACATGACGGAAAAGGTAACATGCTGAACACCAACGCAGACACCATCGCAGGCGAAGCCGCAAAGGCATTGTCACGCTTCTTTGAGGTCACCCTGGTCTACTGCTTCGAAAAGAAAGGTGTGTTGCTCGATGAGCAAGACGATGATAGTGTAATCCCTGAAATAACCCGCCCTACCTTCGAGGAGTATGTGAAGAAAGGCATCATCCAAGGTGGTATGATCCCTAAACTGGAGAACTCATTCGCCGCCATCAACGCGGGCGTCTCCAAGGTGGTCATCACCAAGGCGGACGAGCTGGGCAAGGATTCGGGAACGGTGATTCGATAGGAGTAAAAACTCCTATCAAATCACCTCTTGACTATTGTTTTTATTCGATTTATGTATTTCATATCCTATTGTTTGCGAACGTAACGATTATCTATTGGAATCTATTTCATTGTCAGAAAAAAAATCACGATATTTGTAACGCCTGTTGAATTTTAACATTATAAATTATGAAAGAAGACTTGTTGCAGTATGCATGGCAATATCGCCTATATGACGATAGCCAATTACACACCGTGGATGGTGAACCAATCAGCGTGATCAATGTGGGGAAATTGAATCGGGACGCAGGACCTGATTTCTTCAACGTGAAGGTGAAGATCGGAGAAACAACATGGGCAGGGAACGTGGAAATCCACGTTGCGGCCTCCGATTGGCATAAACACCACCACGACGAAGACCCTCGATACGACTCGGTTGTCTTGCATGTCGTGGACCGTTCCGACATACGGATCCACCGATCCAACGGCGACCTCATCCCCCAACTGGAACTGCGGCTCGACACCGCCACACTCGCCAAATACGAAGACTTCAAAAGACCCCACCAATGGATTCACTGCGAAAAACATTGGAAACGACTATCCCACGAATTTCTTCAGCTGCAACTATGCAGAATGCTTCACCTGCGACTGAACCGTAAGACAGAGGAAATCTTCTCCATCCTGAAACAAAACCACAACAACTGGTCGGAAGTGTTCTACCGCCTACTCGCCAAAAGCTTCGGCATGCATACCAACGCCCTACCCTTCGACCAGCTTGCGCAGTCTATCCCCCTCCCCTATCTAGCCAAACATAAAGACCATCCCGAACAAATCGAGGCGCTCTTTTTCGGGCAAGCCGGACTACTCGGAGACACCCCATCAGACGATTACGAAGCCCTCCTGCGACGAGAATATGATTTCCTCCGCACTAAGTTCGGTCTGACCCCTATCGACCCTTCGCTATGGAAATTCGCCCGCATGCGCCCCAACAACTCCCCTTACGTGCGCATCGCACAATTCGCCTCATTGGTGCACCAATCCAACAACCTCTTCTCTAAAATGCTAGACAAGAAGAGCCTTGCGGAGATCCGCCAAACCCTACAAACAGGCGTCTCATCCTATTGGCATACCCATACGAAATTCGGCATGGAATCCCCCTTCTCCACAAAAAGGATGTCAGACGCCACCCTGGACCTCCTCATCATCAACGCAGTCAGTCCAACCCTCTACGCCTACACCATCCTAAAAGAAGACGAGGGTACGCAAGATTGGATAATGTCGATACTGGAACAGATTCCGCCAGAGAAAAACCACACAGTGGAAGGGTGGAAAGGATTCGGGGTATATGCGGAGAACGCCTTCCAAAGCCAAGCACTCATCGAACTGAAGACACAATACTGTGATGCCCGCAAATGCCTTCAGTGCAGCATCGGACATGCGGTGCTAGCTAAGCAAGTATAGCGATTAAGCATAGTGCATCCTTGTTCCGTAAAAACATAAGGCAGATATTGATGGCCTCCCCATATTTTTAGTTAAACTTTTGCCAGAATATCAGGTATGAAACCCGCATCAAACAGTTCGAAGGCGAAACATTTCCTGCCAAGGTCTTTGAGCGAAGCGCCGAGATGGTAGAGGATAGTGTTGTCGATGATCAGAAAGCGGTCATGCATCGAAGTGGTATGCCTTACTGTAAGTGTAGGATACTGCGCATTGAAGCTGCAGACATCTTGCGTTGTCAGCCTCGTGTTGGGCAAGGTGTAGATGGTGACGTCCACACCGCTGTTCTTGGTCGCCAGCCGTTCGAGCACTGTGATATCCACATAGTTGTCTATCAATATGATCTCCTTCTGTGCCTGACTAATAAAGCTTTGGAACTTAGCATACGCATCGAATATCTGGCCTTGGAAGAAGATGCCTTGGGTGTCATCGATTTTGTATCGGTCCATTCGGGTGAATAATTCATCAATGCGCTTATCGGATTCTATACGATGTATCTCAAGCGAGTCGAGTCGCTGAAAGATCTGCGCATTGGACAGAAGGAATCTGCGCATGGCGACGAAAGCCTTCATAATCTGAATACTTGCAGTAATAGCCGTATTGCTTTTCAGCACAGAGGAAAGCATAGCAACCCCTTGTTCTGTAAATGCGTATGGCCTTTTGCGAAGACTCATTCTGTCTGAAATGGAAGTCGCAATTTGCGACTTCCATTTCTTAAATTCTTCATCATTCAACTGAAAGCAGAAATCGTCGGGAAACCTTTCTATATTACGTTTCACCTGTTCATTGAGACGTTTGGTTTCCACTCCATATAATTCCGCAATGTCTCTATCTATCATAACTTGCTGGTTACGAATCAGTAAGATTCTGTTTTGGATAGTTGTTACTTCAATTGGTATCATTGTACTTATAGATTTTTAGTTAAACTTTAGCCAGAATATCAGGTATGAAACCCGCATCAAACAGTTCGAAGGCGAAACATTTCCTGCCAAGGTCTTTGAGCGAGGCGCCGAGATGGTAGAGGATAGTGTTGTCGATGATCAGAAAGCGGTCATGCATCGAAGTGGTGTGCCTTACCGTAAGTGTAGGATACTGCGCATTGAAGCTGCGGACATCCTGCGCTGTCAGCCTCGTGTTGGGCAAGGTGTAGATGGTGACGTCCACACCGCTGTTCTTGGTCGAAAGGCGTTCGAGCACTGTGATATCCACGTAATTGTCTATCAGTACAATCTCTTTCTGGGCTTGTGCGATAAAGCTCTGGAACTTAGCATACGCATCGAATATCTGGCCTTGGAAGAAGATGCCTTGGGT
>JAFXPK010000035.1 GCA_017527905.1 Paludibacteraceae bacterium | reverse complement strand
GTTGTAATCACCGCCCTCCACCGCCTCGCTTGGAGTCAACTCATTGCCGCAGTTGTCCTTTACGGTTGGTGCTGCTGGCTGCGTAGCATCTGCTATACATGCAACTGTTGAGCCTTCGTTTGCCGGCATCGTGAAGTCTTGTGGAGCGATCGTGTACGTGTAGGTCCAGTCATGCGTGTTGCCCTCGCAGTCCGTGTAGGTGTAGACGTACATCACGTCGCCCTCGCAGGATGGCGCCGCCGTCGGGTAGCCGCTCTTCAGCACACCCGTCAGCTCGTTCCCGCAGTTGTCCTTGACCGTAGGCAAGGTCGGTGCAGTGATGTCCTTCGCGCAGGATACCGTCGCACTGCCGTTAGCTGGCATATCGAAGTCCTCCCGCTCGATTGTGTAGGTGTAGGTCCAAACAAATGTCTTGCCCGCACAATCCTCATACGTGTAGGTATAGGTCTTCGTGCCCTCGCAACCATTGTACGTGCCGCCCTCAACAGGATCAGGTGCCGTCAGCGTGTTGCCGCAGACATCCTTCACGACAGGCAACGTCGCAGGTGCGGTGGCAGCCGACAGACAAGCCACCGTGCTGGATGTGGACACTGGTCCGTCCTCCTCCGAAGGTGCCGTACTGTGCGCTATCGTGTAGGTGAATGTCCAATCACGGGTTCCCCCCGCACAGTTCATGTAGGTGTAAGTGTAGGTCACCGTACCCCCACAACCGTTGAAGCGTTCCGTCCTGACACTGGTCGGGATATCCAATGGGGTGCCGCAGGCGTCCGTCACCGTAGGCATCACGCTCGGTGTCAGCAGATGAGGTGCCACCACATCCGCCATGCACTCCACCGTCTTGCTGGTTGTGCCGCCCGTCATCGTGATGGTCGCGTCGATATTTACCGTGATGGTCTGGGTCGCCGTGCTGAAGTTACCGCACTTGTCCGTCACCGTGTAGGTGCGGATTACTGTCTTCGCGCAACTGCCCGTCATGTCCGCGTCTGACGAAGTAACCGTCAGGTCCGCGTTCGCGGAGCAGTTGTCCGAGATGGTCAATCCATTGGCTGTCAGATAGGCTATCGTGTTCGTCGCACTAGGCACGTCCGCCTGACCGCAACCCGTCACCGTGATTGGTGCGAGGGTGCCTGAAATCGTCGGCACCACATTGTCCACCGTCGTGAGGGTCACGTCGTCCGCCGTCGCCACGCATCCGTTAGCATCCGTCACCGTCAAGCCGAGAGTGTAGCTCTTGCACTCCTTGTCGGTGGCGAGCGTATAGCTTGCGGCGCTACCCGATGCATCTCCACTCCATGCGTAGGTGTATGGTGTGAGTCCGCCCGTCACATTGGACGAGAACTGATATGCGATGCCTGGGCAAGCCGCCGCCGGTGCGACGATCGTTCCGTTCAGGTTGTTCGCAGGAATCACCACCGTCACATCCTTGGTGGTAGTTCTACCGCACGTTCCTTGCACGGTCACTGTCACCGTTATGTTCTGGGCGCTCGATGTCTGTGCGTATTGCGTACCAGCCGCAGGCACTTGGCTGACGAAGGTAGGTGTGCCGCCGCAAGGGTCGGACGAAGCCGCCAACGTCGCCGAAGACAAGTTTGGCAGGCTGTACTTACAACCAGACGCAGGAATAGCAGCAGGAACCGTTATGTTGCCGATGGTTGGAGCTTGGCTTACCGTCCACGTGTAGGTCACTGTGACAGGATCGGCAGCGACTGCGCAACTATTCGTATATGTTGCAGTATATACCTTTGTATGGACACATCCATTCGTGGTTTCGTTCGACGTCACCGTGGCGGTCGCGGAAGCGTTGCAAGCGTCGGTCACGGAGAAGTCGGATGCTGTCAATGTAGGAACAGAGGCTGGATCGCAACCAAGATTTGCGCCAGACACAGAAGTTGAAATGACCGGTTTGGCAGGAGCCGTAACCTGAGCGGTTGCCGTAGCCAGTTCGCTGACACAACCCTTCGCATCGGTCACTTGCAACGTGATAGGATAATTCGCCGTGCAAGGGGAAGATGGTATCGTCGCCGTAGTTGTATGGGACGATGCAGCCGTCGCGGAACTTTGGGCGAATGTAAGTCCCCCACCCCATGCGAACGTATAGTTCGGTGTTCCGTCGGTAGCGTTACCCGTCACCGTGATGGTTCCCACATTCGGACAGATATTAGATAGCAAAGTGGCGATGCTAGCCTCCGGCAAATCGTTGACCGTGATTGTTTTCTTGATACGGGAAACGCAACCAGCGGCTTTGTTCGTCACCGTAAGATAGACTGTCTTCACTCCTGGAGTTGACCATCTAGCCGTAAGGGTTGTGAAGCCCTGGCCATCCACAATGACACCATCCGGACCAACGCTCCATGCGTAGGTATATTCCGTGGTATTACCTTGTGTCTCCTCAATGGTGAAGTCCGCATTCATACATACCTCTTCGTCCGAAGAAAGAATAGGCGTGAGGGTGTCATGGACATGCACCACCACATTTATGGATTCACCATCACAACCGGATTCGAAAGCGGAGACAACCGTATACGTCACATCGCCGACCTCCGTTGGCGTTCCACTCACCTCAAAGGTATTCTTGCCGCCAGCGGTGAATGAAGAGATGATACCATCATCAAGCGTGAGGACACTTCTACATTGTATCGGAGCATGAGGTCCATCAAAATCCTCCAAAAGGATTTTTATCTCATATTCATGACCAGTCTGAAGGGTGGTTGATGTAGGAAGGTCACATCTATATCCCAAGCCTGATATCGCCCCCTGATCGCACCCGTGAGTCTGATTGTATATCGCACCGATCAAGGAACTTTCAACCCCCGGTGTAAGGAAGATTTCCACAGAATAATTTGTGATTCTGCGGAAACCATATTCGTCACGCATAAGCTCCGGATAGCAATAGTACGCAAGGGTTTTACTACTTCCCTGATTAGGCATGATAGTGATTCCATAGTTTGAGCAATCAGGCAATGAACTATATCCATTCTCAACATTCGCCGTCAAGCCGGAATCATCTCCCGTAACAGTATAACTCAACGAACCATCACTCGTTGTGAGTTTCACACGGTTGATGGAATCTCCCAAGCAGATATCCTGTTCCGTGCTCCCTCCAGCTGTTTCAAACTCCAATTCAGAAGTAGAGCGTTTGAAACAAGCCTCCAACGTTATGGCCTCCACCACAGACAATACCTCATTTTGGCTATACACCCTTCCGTTCTTGGTCCAATGGGAGAAATGGCTACATCCATCCTTATGTGCCTCCAAGAACACAGGGCGACACCAAGTTGCAGTATATGGACTAGACACTTGTTCATTATTAAAGAACATTCTGATAGTTCCCGACCCATCACATTCAGGGTCATTCGAGACATTGGCGGTCACCGTATATGGAACAAGATATCCGAAACGAACTCCATAACGAGCATTTTCAGTAACTACGATCTCGCAATCAAGTTCTTTGGAACTGTAATTTGTCCAACTATTATTAGTCCGTTTCTGCCAAGTCGGGGCATAGCAGTATTCTGGATCAGCATGCAGAAAGAGAATAGTACCGCAAGGGACCGTCGCACTCATTCCCAAATTATTTCCATCTTCATCTTGAATCGTGGCCGTTCCATTCCCCGTCGAGGTGTACTCCAAGGTAACGGTATACTGTGTGGACGATAATTGAGGAAGCGTTGCCTCGGAGGTGCATCCTGAGGAGGTACGCACCATCAACTTAGCGCCCGAGGCGGCAGCGGAAGTGTTGAATCGCTTATTACCCGGTCGACCGTTGGTCCAAGTCGTTCCCCCATCCCAAGAATAGGAGCTCACATCACTGGAAGTGGTCACGGTCACATCCACTGAACAGTTGTTGTTAACGGTATATGAAAGGGAGACTTGAGCTTCCTGAACCGAAACCTGAATAGAACCTGTTCCACATCCGTCCGGTGTCGTATAGGTATAGGTGTCGGAAGCCACCGCCACGCTCGTGTTTACGGAGGTGACCGTTGATCCCGCATGGGTCCACGTCAGAGCGATGCCATTGGTGGAAGAGTGTGTAGGCAAAGTGATTCCTTCGGTCTCTCCCTTACAAAATTGCGTCGGGAAGTCGAACGTTATCGTCGGTTGCCATACCGCATAGATATAGTCGTGCGGGTTCATGATGTCCGCCGCCACATAAGAGGCCGAAGTGGAGCAGTCTGGCAGTTTATACCCACCGCTATAACATAAGAGATTAGGTGTACATCCAACATCGTAGCTGGTCGGTGCGACCCCAGGATCCGCCACATTGACCCTCGACCATCCCTTGAAGTCATAACCCGGGCGCGACGGAACTCTACAGATATTCACCTCCTCGTTGATCACCACATTGTTGTTTTGGCACGAGATCTGTCCAGACCCATCGTTCTTAAACCATGTGATGGATGTGGTTTGCGGTGCACTTTCAGGCTCCGTATATACTGCACGCAACTGTATCGTGTACTTGTATTTCGGATCGCCGAAGTCATCGAATCCGTCATCCTCCCGGTAGGCTTCATCCAATATGGCCCTGAACTGGGTGCCTTGAAGCACTTCCACGTCTTTGTCCACATATTGTGATCCATTCCATCTTTGCAGAACCCAATGGGAAAAGATCTTTCCGGATGGAGGCACAGGCGCATTTCCTGCCACCACATCCGCCTCGTCCAAGTAGAAGTTGCTGTCGGTCGGCGGATTCGATCCCTCCCCCGCATCGTAGACGACTTGCATACCAATGGCACCCACGATGACCTTACGCCACCTAGCATAGAGATCCAACTTTTTGGTGATCCAGAAACGGTCGCCACCATTGTAGCCCGTCAAATCCGAGTTAGTCGGATTCGCGCTCAAATCGCCCCACTTATCCATCACGTCGGTGAAGTCGGTGGTCTTATCGTAATTGGTCGTGACCGTCACTTCGTTCAGTCTCAGTTCCGCATCGAATATGCGATGGCAGCCGGGGTCAGTGTACCAACCCACGAACTTGTAACTATACGTTGAGGCCTCACGGCGACCCGTCGGCAAGCTGATCCGATCGCCATACGAGATACGGAAATTCATCTCCGCACTCTCCGATCCCCAATCCAGGGCCGGGTCGTTCGTCCCATTCGGAAGCGTGGCATTCGGATGCAAGAAGACACGGTACTGTATTCTTCGCCACTTGGCATAGACCGTGATATCGCCCTTCGGCATAGCCGTGAAGGTGTAGGTTTGTGTGCAGGCAGGATCGAGGTACCATCCTTCAAACAGGAAACCTTCCGGCGCATTGGGCACATAATAATCAGCGCCTCCTTCATTATAGGAAGAGAGGTCGGAACCAAAACTGACACCGCTTACCTCATGCAATAGTTCACCCTCAGGATGTCCCGCCTCCAAGTTATCGTTTCCATCCACAAAGACACCATTCTTGTAGTTGATGGTATATTTCTGACGGGTGTAGTAACACCATATCTCTGTAGCCGTATTAGTCGCTCCCTTAGTCCACCATATCACATCTGTGGGAGTTCCATTGCGAGTACCTTCTGGCACATATGGTCCGCCATCCTTGTCACCTTTGTCATAACCGGACAATTCGAGATAATCCTCCGCCTCCGTAAAGAAATTGTAACAAGCAGCAAAGCTATTATACTCCACAAAACCCATACCCTTGTAAATACGAGTAGGAGTCTCTGTAGGAAGCGCCTCCACATAAAAATGCATAACTAATGGCTCGTATACAGGATTAACATTACGGCTGAATGTAAAGGTAATATCCTCATCAGGCATCACATCGATATAAACAAGTACATCACTAAAGGTATATGAGTTATTTGGTTCAAACACCTCTCCATCGTCATATACAACACCATCATTGCCTACGATAGGGAAATTATTGCCAATCGGTTGTTGATAGAGTGCCGTGATTTCTTTTACATTTACATAATCATTAGAGAATTTATAACGGTTGCCATTATATCTTTCATCAGAATAACCCCTATAATAATGACCATAAAAATAATATAGGTATGTTCTCTCCCATCGATTTGTACTAGGATTATATATATAGTAATAGCCATCCCGTTCATTATCCATATCCCCATAGTAATCAGTGCCATCATACCTATCCGTAAATACACGTCGATACCACGTTCCCCCTGAACGTCTCAAATAAGCCGCCACATAACCATCTCCTTGAGGGATTAAATAGGTCCCGTTACTCGTAGAATTTGACTGAGTAATTTTCCGAGCAGCGAACGTCAGCGTATGTTGATTCCTATCATAATAGACATTCACCACCGTATTCCCCTTCGGATCGACTTTCACATTTTGGTCAAATTCCTTGAGATGGAAGCCCGTGTATTGATAGGGCGTTCCATCTATTTGGGCATACGCTCTATCGCCACTATTCACCTGAACGATTGAACTAACATTCTGATTGGAAGAGCCCGTCAACGACAAGCTTTGTTCAAAGTCATACCCATCTCCGGCAAGGTTCTGCTTCCAGATGATGACCGTATAGTTAGCCGTAGCGTTAGGAGTCCATTTCGCATAAATGGTTGTTCTCTCCGTCAAACGTTGTCCGAAGGTGAATTCATTGCCGGTAGTACAATTCCTATCGGTATACCATCCCCCGAAGGTGTAACCCAGACATTTCATATCTTCATCCGGGATCGGTCTTTGGGTCACATCGGTAGACTTCACAAACTGTGGGGCATTGTAGGTGGCACCCTTTTCAAGCTCCTCGAAGATCAACCATGTACCCGATGGAGCGTTCGCCAAGAGAATCACATCGCCCGAAAGGGTGAACGAATCTCCAAACTCGTACAAGTTTCCATCCTGATAACCAGACACATAGTTCGCACCAGAGATAACACTCCACCCCACGAAGCTGTGCTCGTCATCCCTCGGGGTGTAATCCATGTCGATCTCGTATGGGACCGACGAAGAAGCGCCATACGGATATGGCACCTCCTTGGAGGCTATAACCGCATTATCCTCATCATAGTACGTAACCGTGTGGCGTTTGACGAGCACCGCATAGTAATGCACCTCGTCATTGTTGTGGAACGAGCCGTTCAACCTTGTCGTCAGGTCATCACGCACATCGTCGATGGACATGGCACCCGCCATCTCCTCGTCCGTGTATGACGAGTGGGTACCCCAACCACGGAAAAAAGCATCGGACGGGACCTGACCCGCTCCCGGATCGTAAACGATTTCAGACAGATAGGTGCCGATGTCCGCCCTGCGCACATACATGACCTTCTGTACGTTGTTATATTGATGGAAAACGACCTTGAGACGAGCACCTTCGCCCGTTTCAGTCACTACATACACATTATCCGCTGTTTGAGCAGAGGCCAACGATATTCCGCCCACCCATGTGAGCAAAACAACCAGAACGGCCTTCAGAACTCTGTCAATATGAACTTTCATTCAATCTATCAATCTTAACCATCTCCAACAAAACATTCAGCGACAATCCCTTTCATCATCAGGAGATGGCACATCATTATACTTAAAATACTTTGTTCCGTAGAATACACATACCAAGTCGCGAAATTAACCTTTCTTTCGGAATTTTAAAAACTCCTAACGGTTTTTCGCAAATTGACAACAGTATTCAGAGTATGAAGGTACGAAAAAAAAGGGAAAAGCCAAGCAAATAGGCGGGAAAATTAAGGGTTTAGGACGAAAAAAGCCCTCTTTTAAGGGAAAATTACACTATTTTATCCCAAAAACGCGCCAAAACGTCGTCAATTATTAATCAATTACGCCGAACCGACGTTTCAAAATTGACTTCGTCGAACTAACGTTTCATAATTCAAAATTATCATGTGTCACCCTTTCAGGGGTTCCTCACCCGCACCATTTCACACAGGGGTTGACACCCCTGCCTGGGGGATTTCGCCCCGTTGGGGCTTGGGGTTTGCGCATCGTGTAGAAATGCACACCCCCCAAAATTCAAAATTCAAAATTCAAAATTCTTAATTCCCTAGGGCGTTTCCCTAGGCTATATTTGTCACGCCCTTTCAGGGCTGGGTTTGCGCATCGTGTAGAGTCGCACACCCCCAAAAATTGACTTCGTCGAACTAACGTTTCTTAATTCATAATTCATAATTGCCCCCGCCCCTGCCTGGGGGATGTCGCCCATTCTGGGCTAATTCTTATCTCTTAATTCTTAATTCTTAATTCAATTCACTATCTTTGTCCAAACAACAGACTATCACAGATATGAAAAGAATAATCATAGCCATCCTCCTCTCCGCATTTTGCGCCACGATGTGGGGACAAAACAAGAAAGACATCAAGACCTACGAAACGGCCGTCATCCTTATGAACGAAGGGAAATACAAAGAAGCGCTCCCCCTCCTCAAAGGTCTCGTCTCCTCCAACAAGGAGTTCGTGGACGCCTCGTGGACATTGGCGGAACTCTATGCGAGGATGTGCGACAGCGAGAAGCAGATAGCCACATTGGCGAACGTGGCCAAACCTAAGATGCCCCGCTACTACAACTCGGTCATGCGCTTGGCCGGCGCCTACCATAGCCTGTGCGACTACACGAACGCCATCAAGCAATACGAGCTCATTCCAACCACGGAGACCACCTACTACAAGCGGGCGCAAGCGGGCATCAAGGAGTGTGAGGACGCATTGGAACTCAAACAGGAACCGGTACCCTTCAACTTCCGCAACATGGGCAACGCCATCAACACGGAGTTCGACGAGTACTGGCCCAGCCTGACCGCCAACGAAGGCTACTTCTCCCTCACCAGGAAACTGAACAAACGGCAAGGACAGTCGGACTTCGGACGGGGCATCCACGAGGACATCTACCTCAGCAAGCGAGAGGATGGAGTTTGGGGTACCGCACAGAACGTCGGGCAATCCATCAACAGCATAGGCAACGAAGGGGCTCAGAGCATCTCGTTGGACGGACGATACATGTTCTTCGTGGCATGCGACCGCCAAGGCGGAATGGGCGGCTGCGACATCTACTACTCCATCCACGAGGGAAAAGGTTGGACACCCTCCATCAACTGCGGAGCACCCGTGAACACCCGCCATTGGGAGACCTCCCCGTCACTCAGCCCTACGGGAGACGTGCTCTACTTCGCCAGCACACGTCCAGGCGGTGTAGGCAAATGCGACATCTGGGCTTGCCGCGTGGAGATTCAACAGGACGGGCGACTGAAATTCTCCGAGCCCGTCAACCTCGGACCAACCGTCAACACGCCGGAGGATGAGCTCTCCCCTTTCATCCATGCGGATAACCATACCCTCTACTTCTCCTCCAAAGGAAGGAAGGGAATGGGCGGCCACGATATATTCGTCACTTACCGGGACGAAAAGGGGAAATGGAGCACGCCAAAAAACATCGGCTACCCAATCAACACCTGCAAGGACGAAACGGGCTTCGTGGTGAACGCCTACGGCGACAAAGCCTACTTCTCCTCCGACGGACAGGAAAAGAACTGGAAGGGAAGGGACATCTACGAACTCACGCTGGCGGAAGGCAACCATAAGCCTGCCCAAAAGATGAAATACGCCACGGGAAAGATCGTGGACGCAGACAAAAAAATGCCTATGCAGGCAACCATCGACGTCTACGGAACAACCAGCAACCGCACCATCTTCCGCTCCGTCTCCGACAAAGAGAGCGGTGAATTCATCGCCTGCGTGCCTAGCGACGAGGAGTATGGCGTCAACGTGAGCAAGAAGGGCTATCTCTTCTTCTCGGACAATTTCGGAGGCTCCTCTCAAACGGGAAGCAACACGAACAAATCCGCCAAGAAAGTGGATCTCACCAAGGACAACAACGTGAGGCTGGAGAAAATCGAGGTGGGCAAGAAAATCACGCTGAAGAACATCTTCTTCGACTTCGACAAGGCCACCCTGAAAAAGGCTTCCCACTTCGAGCTGAACCGTGTCGCCCAATTCATGCGGGAGAACCCGACCGTGAGGATCAAGCTCTGCGGACACACCGACTACAAGGGTACCAAGGAATACAACATGACGCTCTCCAACGACAGAGCCAAGGCGGCCTACGAATACCTCGTCAAGAAGGGGGTTCCGACCAACCGACTGGAGTACCAGGGATTCGGTGCGGAGCAACCGATCGCGGACAACAAAACAGATGCGGGCAGAGCGCTAAACCGACGGACGGAAATCCTTATCATTGCAAAATAATGCAGGATGTTATGTTATTTACTATTTAGCTATTTACGATTTACTATTTTGGGGCTAGATATTTACTATTTAGCTATTTACGATTTGCTATCTTGGAGCTAGATATTTACTATTTAGCGATTTACGATTTGCTATTTTGGAGCTAGATATTTACTATTTAGCCATTTACTATTTACCATTTCCGAAGAGCGGGAAGCCCCATTAATTCATAATTCTTAATTCAAAATTCTTAATTCTCAATTATCCTCATTTGTCGGGGTTCTCCACCCTATTCACGGAGCTTACACCATTGATTTTCACCAATGTGACGCAAAGGTTATTCACGTCCTCCACGTCGTGGACATAGACGGTGATGAATCCCTCGAACATACCGTCGTTGGTCTCCAGATGCACCTTGTTGACATTCACGGCATGCTCCTCCGTGATGGCCTTCACGATCTCACCCAGAATACCCATCCGGTCCATTCCCTTCACCTCGATGGTGGCAGGGAAGGAAAGCATCCTATGGCTCTCCCAGACGGCGGAGATGATACGTTCCCCATAGTTGGATTTCAGGCGCATCGCCACGGGGCACTGGCGTTTGTGGACCACCAGCATACCATCCTCCTCCATGAAACCGACGATATCATCGCCAGGGATCGGAGAGCAGCAATCCGCGATACGGTAGGTGACGCCGGAGTTATCCTCCGTCAGCGTCAAGGTGTTCTTGGAAGAGACTTTCTTGCTACTGAAGATAGGCAGATTGAGGAGTGCGGAATCATCCTTCTTACCGCCTCCGAAGGTCAGTTTCCAATACTTCATGAAACGGCTCTGCGACTTCGCCTTGAAGACCGTGTTCATCAACTCGTCCAGGTTGTATGTTCCCTTTCCGATTTTGTAGAACAACGTCTCCTTCTTCGTCTCGTGGTAATGCTCCAACAGCTTGGCGACATTGTCAGGAGAGAGCGCCAGGTTATTCTTCTCGAAAAAGGTCTTCAAATCATGCTCACCCTTGTTCATGAAAGACTTGTACTCCTTCCTGAACAGGACGCGTATCTTAGACTTGGCGCGGGCGGTCGTGACATAGTTGATCCACTCGGCCGTAGGTTTCTGTTTCTTGGAGGTCAATATCTCCACCTGGTCGCCACTGTTCAGCACGTAGCTCAACGGCACCAGCTTATGGTTCACCTTCGCACCGATGCACTGCATACCAATGTCCGTATGCAACGAGAAGGCGAAATCGAGGGCGGTCGCACCCTGCGGCAACGTCTTGATCTCTCCCTGCGGTGTGAAGACGAATATTTCGGAGGCGAAGAGGTTCAGTTTGAAGGTGTCGAGGAAGTCTATCGCGTTCGGCTCAGGGTTCTCCAGCAACTCCTTGATGGTCTGCAGCCACTTCTCCAACTCCGAGTCATCCTTCTCGCCCGTCTTGTACTTCCAATGGGCGGCGAAGCCCTTCTCCGCGATGTCATCCATGCGTCGGCTACGTATCTGCACCTCCACCCACTGTCCGGTCGGGCCCATGACGGTCACGTGCAACGCCTCATAGCCATTCGCCTTAGGCGTGCTGATCCAGTCTCGGATACGGTCAGGGTGCGGCTTATAGACATCCGTGATGGCCGAATAGATCGCCCAGCAGGTCTTCTTCTCGTCCGCCTCGTCGTCCACGCTGAAGACGATACGCATCGCCAGGATGTCATACACCTCCTCGAAAGGGATGTTCTTGGTCTGCATCTTCCGCCAGATCGAATAGATGGACTTCACGCGGGAGTGGATCTCGAACTTGAAGCCAAGGCTTTCCAGCTTATCGTGCAACGGTTTGGAGAAGAGTTCATAGACCTTATCACGCTCCTGCTTCGTGCTCTCCATCTTCTGGGTGAGCTGTTCATACTTGTCAGGATGTTCATATTTGAAGCTCAGGTCCTCGAGCTCCGTTTTCAGGGCATAAAGGCCGAGACGGTTCGCCAGCGGGGCATAGATGTACTGCGTCTCGCCAGCGATCTTGTACTGCTTGGCGGGCGGCATGGAACCGAGCGTGCGCATGTTATGGAGGCGGTCCGCCATCTTAATCAGCACGACACGGATATCATCCGACATGGTGAGCAACAGATTCCTGAAGTTCTCCGCCTGGGTGGAGTCCGCGAAGACACCTCCCGATATCTTCGTAAGGCCGGAAACGATGGAAGCGATTTTAGCGCCGAAAAGGTTCTCGATATCCTCCACGGTATATTCCGTGTCCTCCACCACGTCATGCAACAAGGCGGAGCAGATGGAGGTGGACCCGAGACCGATCTCCTTCGCGACGATACGCGCGACGGCAATCGGGTGCATGATGTACGGCTCACCGGAGCGGCGACGCACGCCCTCATGCGCCTGGCGGGCGAACTTGAAAGCCTTCTCGATAATCGCCACCTTACGGCGGTGGGCGGAAGCCAGATAATCGTTCAACAACGCCTGATACTCCGCCTCAATGTATTCGTTTTCCTTTTGGATCTGTAACTCATCCATAATAACATTCATCAAAACAAAGAAACAAGGCGACCCAAAAGCCGCCTTGTTCCTTTCTAACTTATAATTCCTTAGAACTTAACCTCCACATACTTACCGTTAACCTTCGCCCAAGAGTTACCCTCTCTATCCAAGAAGATCTTGATGTTGTTCTTCTTAGCGAGAGCATAGCCGTCATTAGCGAAGTCGGAGATATAGTCGTACATGCACTCCGTGATAGGAGCACCGAACTTATCGATAAGACCGAACTTACCGTTAGACTTCACACGAGCCACACCGTTCTGGAAGTCCTTAGCCTCCTCGAAGACGAAGTCTGTGATGGTCTTTCCGTCCTTGTTGATGTAAGCGTAGCGCTTAGCACCGCCGACGTTCTTGCAAACAGCCGCAAGTCCCTCATAGAACCAAGACACGTTGTTGAACTTAGGTTCGATAGCCGTGTTACCCTTCGTGTCGATGAAACCGTAGAGGTAGCTGTCCTTCGCCTGAACAGGAGCCAAACCTTCGTTGAAAGCCCTTGCGTCAGAATATACTTGGTCGTCCAACTTCTTACCCGTCTTGTCGATGAAGTAACAATTACCCTCATCCAACTTCACAGCAGCGAAACCATAGCTGAAGTTGCTAGCCGCAGTGAATTGGATAGGAACGATTTCCTTGCCCTCCTCATTGACATAACCATACTTGTTAGCCTTTCCGACACGAGCGAGGCCCTCGCTGAACTCGGAAGCGTTGTCATATTTAGCCTTGATGACCAAATCGTTGCCTTTCTGGTAACCATACTTGTTCTTTCTCATCACACGAACAGGAGCAGGCCACTTCTTCAACATCTCAGCCTTAGCCACAGCGGCAGTCTTGCTGGAAGGATAAGTGTAGATGAATTGTTGATAAGCATCCTTGCTGTTCTTAGACTGAACCGTCTTGAACTCATCCGCGATCTTCGCCTCGATGGCAGCTTGGTTCTCCGCATCCTTCGCGCGACGTTCAGCGGCAGAAGCCAACACGTCAGCTTTCTCCTTTGCCTCAGCCTCCGCGCGAGCGGCAGCCTCGATTTGAGCTTCACGTTGAGCGGCAGCCTCTTCCCTACGTTGAGCGGCGGCGGCATTCAATTGCGTCGTCACATCATCGAGGATCTTAGTCATCTCGAAATAACCATTGTCTTGCATAGGGTTGGAAGAGAAATACTTGGAGCAAGCCTTTTGGGTCTCGACCAAATCGCCTTGTTGGTACAAAGCCTTAGCCTTCACGTAGCTCAAGCGCGCATTGGACTTATTCAATGCCTTCTCCGCCATGTCGATGTATTTGAGTGCGGACTTAGCGTCACCAGCCTCGAAATAATCCACAGCCTTGAAATAGTTCTTGCGAGCAAGGGACTCCTCCTTGCTTATATTTTTATTGTCGGCGAACACCATCAAAGAGGCGCTTGCCATCATGAAAAACAATACTATCTTTTTCATTATATCCTAATATTATTTTTTACACATTGATTATTCGTCCTGGCACACACGGAAACCGATGTTACCACTCTTGTACTTCGGAGACCTCTTCTCGTCGGCGGTCATCACGCAGTTAGCCGCATCGTCAGACCAAGAACCGCCCTTCACGTAACGGTTATCCTTGTCATATGAATCAGCCACCCACTCGCTGACGTTACCCGTCATATCGAAGATACCCAACTCGTTAGGAGTCTTC
Source organism: Paludibacteraceae bacterium (assembly GCA_017527905.1). Lineage (GTDB taxonomy): Bacteria > Bacteroidota > Bacteroidia > Bacteroidales > Paludibacteraceae > UBA1181. The sequence goes on along the minus strand of JAFXPK010000035.1, from coordinate 53,767 downwards.
TCGCCCACCTTGTGGGTCTTCTCCTCAGAGTTGTATGCGCACCAAGCCACGTCGCTCAAGTTGTCGCTACCGCTGAACTGTGTGTTGATGGCCATCTTACCACCCTTAGCGGCGTACATCCACTCGTCCGCACGAGGCAAACGGAACTTCATGCCCGTCTCGGCGCTCAATCTCTTCACGAACTCCAAAGCCTCTTCCCAAGTGACATTCTCGACAGGAGCGTCACCGTTGCCTCTCATGCCGAACTTGGAAGGATTCGTATGCATCACGCGCATCCATTGCTTCTGCGTAACCTCAGTCTTACCCATGTAGAAGGACTTCATTCCGCCAGTTCCCTCGACGAAAATCAACTCAAGGTCGCGTACGTTTCTGTTAGACTTATATTCCATGTATTTCTGGATCTTCGCCACACGGTTAGCCGGGTAAGCGAATTTCTCGTCAGACTTAGCCGCCTTCTGATAAAAAGGCAACGCCTCGTCCCACTTCTGCTGAGCGTAGAGCTCGTCACCCGTAGAGATAGCGTCCAAGCAAACCTCGTAAGGAACGGAAGTGGTTCTCCAGAAGAACGGAGCGTTCACACTCACCGGAATCTCACGTTTCCTGTTGCTCGTGTAAGTCTTCACAGCATTGATTGTATCCTTCTTAGCGAGGTAAGACTCAGCCAATTTTCTCTTTCCATACTCCTCGGAGATGAAGTTGTAGTCCTCATCGTTCCACTTAACCGTCACCGAAGTGTTCACCAAATCGATTCTAGTAGCCTCTCTGAAGATTCTCTGGATACTACCTATGTAAGCGAAACCCGGAGCCTTAGGGTCCAACTTGCCCGACGTGATCCTAGAACTCTTGAAGAACTCCTCCAACGCCGCATTAGGGATGACAACACCCGGTTTCTTCGCATCCTGCTGTCCGATCACCACATCCGTGAAAGACTCCTTCCAAGACAAGTTCTCAGGAATGGAAGGGGAAACCGTAGCACCCGCCTTCTCCAACAATGTGAGGACAGTCTTCGTCTTTGCGGAAGCGATGTATGCCTTCGAGTTCTCGGAATAGAACATGATTGTATAAGTGCACTCCACCGATTTAGGAGTGATTAAATCATAACGAGCCTTCAAATCAGGGTATTCAGCCAATTGTGCGTATGCGATTTTCCTGGACTTCACCGCATAGTTGTTATGGCGGGTCCACGTCATGTTTGCAGTGCAAACCGGCGCACCCATCACAACCTTGTACGCCACATTCACGTCATACCCATCCATTAGATAACTGTTCTTACCTGCCGCATATTTCTCCTTACCGGAGATGGTCCCAGTCAGCACCCCTGTCTGAGCCTCTCCCCAAAGGGCAGCCGCCGACATCAACATCGTCAGCATCGTTAAATAAAACCTTCTCATGAACTCTTTATTGTTATTAAATTGTTAAAATTCACATCACTACGGAAGAATCGCTCCTCCCTTCTCTCACTACTTTTCAAACGTACATCTTCACAGAAGTCCGCATAAATCCCACAAAGTTAACAAACTTCGCAAAACTTCTACTCGAAAATCACCACAAAAATAATGTTCTATACAATACCATCAAAAGAATGTTAATAAGTTTTTCCGATACAATAATAAAAAATAGAGACACATATCTTACTTTCGCGCATGATATATGGTTTCAACGAAGCGAAAAACCATTTCCTATGAAAAGGGACAGAAATCCAAACATACGAAAACATGAAGACGAGGTGGTCGGAAGATACGAAAACTTCATCAAGGGAGAAGGAGTCGGCTATTTCGAAGTGGACGAGTTGGAGACCATCATCAACCACTACATGGACGACGCCAAGACCGAAGAGGCGATGAACGCTGTCCAATACGGCAGGAAACTGCACCCTAACAGCACCTCACTTCTGGTCAAACAAGCCAGACTATACGCAGACACGGGCAAGACGAAAGAGGCCATCTCCATCATCGACTACATACAGACAATCGACTCCGCCGATGAAGACGCAGCCCTCCTCAAGGGGGAAATCTACCTGAGGAAAGGACTGGTGGATGAAGCCATGCACATATTCAAGGGAATGGAAAGGAACGCCGGAAACGACGACGCCTGCACATTCCTGAATATCGCCTACGCCCTGAACGACAACGGACGTTACGACGACGCGCTCTATTTCCTCGACAAGGCATACGCCATCGACAAGAACAACACGGACACGCTTTTCGAGCAAGCATTCAGCTACGAGCAAAAGAGCGAATACGACAAGGCCATCGAGACATACAACCGTATCCTCGACCTTACCCCCTACTCCAACGAGGCTTGGTTCAACACCGGGCAACTACTCTTCTACGAGGAGCGATACGCGGAATCCATAGAGGCTTATGACTACGCCTACACGATCACCCCGACAGACTTCCAGTCGCTACTTCAAAAGGCGAACGCACTCTTCCTGTGCGAACGATACCAGGAAGCCATCGAAGCCTACGAGGAGTACACCGACCTGACGGGCGAAAGCGCAGGCAACTATATCCTCATCGGCGAATGCTACGAGAAGCTGAATGATTTCGCCAATGCGGAGAAACTATACCAAAAGGCATTGGACATCGACGGGGAGAACACAGAAGCGCTATCCGGACTCTGCGCCTGCGAAATCGAACTGGAACGATACGAGGAAGCGCTCCATCACATCGAGGAGGCTATCCGGCTCAACAGGGAGAACAGCGACCTATGGTTCCAGAAAGCGGAGACATTGGTCTACTTAGACCGGCAACAAGAGGCGATCAGATGTTACAACCGCGCCCTGGAAATCAACCCGACGCAAGTGGATGTGTACGTCGCTTTGGGCAACCTCTACGTCGACAGCGGAGAGTACGACATCGCCCTCCACTATTACCAACAAGCACAGATGCTCCAAAGAGACATCTCGGGAATGCCTCTCCTGTTGGCCATCGTATTCTACAAAAAAGGGGACTACGAGCTGTGCGTCAAATACCTGAAAGAGTCTCGCACCACCAACGACCAGACACTCAAGGCCTTCTTCGAGATATGCCCGGAGGCGATGGACGATATAAAACTAAAAAACATCGGTTTATAATATGACACGAAAGAAACTCTCTCTCTTCGCATTGCTGGCGATCCTCCTCCTCGGATGCAAGGAAGGTGAACAAAACTACCAATATGTCATCACCAACAAGACAACAATGGAGGACTCGCTGACGGTTGTATACCATATCGAGGGAAGTTCCACCTACTCAGAGTTGAGGATGGCCCAAGGCGACAGCGTGACCATCGCCCAACGCGACGAAGTACCCGGCAAGGGGGTGTGGGACATTGAGACCAGCGTCAACCTCTACAAAGTGGATGCGCTAACCGCCAGCAACACAGACCGCACCATTCTCTCCGAGGAACTCTCTTTCCGCAAGAAGTGGAAAGGTCCCGAGGATATAAACGGCATAGGCGTCTACCAATTGGACATCACGGACGAACACCTCGTCCTCTCCCTCCAAAACGACTACACCTACGCCATCAAAAATGAACTGCAGGACACCATCTTCTCCACCTCCCATCTGAAACTGACTTCGGGAGAGAACATGACACGATCGGCTGACACGATCTTACCTGGAGAGATAAAGAGCATCGGCTCGGTGGACATCTACACATACGACGAAGGATTCAAGGGTGAGCCTAAATACAAGACGCAGAAGATGACTGGCTTATCCACCATCTTTTTCCTATACAAGGAGGCAAGGGTCGAAATGAATTTAGCCAAAGACACGTTTTATTTCGAGACAGGCAAAGACACCTGCACCCTCATCATCAGCGAAGCAATGCCTCAAATAGAGGATATCATCAACCCAAAGAAGAAAAAATAGGATGGAAAGATATGGCTTAATCGGCAAGACGCTGGTTCACTCCTTCTCCAAGCGTTTCTTCACGGAGAAATTCGCCAACGAAGGAATCGACGCTCGATACGACCTTTTCGAGTTACCTGAGATAGAGGACTTCACCAAGCTCATCCAAACGGACGGGCTCTGCGGACTGAACGTCACCATCCCCTACAAGGAGGTCGTCATGCCCTACCTCGATGAGTTGGACGAAACAGCACGGGCCATTGGCGCCGTCAACACGATACAAATCAACAGGAGAAACGGGGGACTCTCCCTGAAAGGATTCAACACGGACGCCATCGGCTTCGAGAACTCAATTAAACCACTACTACGGCCCTGCCACAAACAGGCTTTAGTGCTCGGAACGGGCGGGGCATCCAAGGCGATCTTATTCATCCTGAAGAGGTTGGGCATCGAGCCTCAACTCGTCTCCAGGCAACACAGAGACGGCATGCTCACCTACGAGGAACTCACCCAAGAGGTGGTCGCCAGCCATAAACTCATCGTGAACTGCACCCCGGCGGGCACCTTCCCGCATGTGGACGAAATGCCTCCATTCCCGACGAATCTACTCACATCCGAGCATCTGGTCTACGACCTCATCTACAACCCTGAGGTGACACTTCTCTGCCAAAAAGCGAAGGAGCAAGGAGCCACCACCAAAAACGGCCTGGAAATGCTCCACGGACAAGCCATCGCCGCTTGGGAGATCTGGGGGAAGAGGGAGAAATAAAAAACAAGAAGGCAGGTCCATAGCCGTAACCGATCTATAAACCTGCCTGATTTTCTATCCGCAATGTTTGTTTCCTACGCGCACGCCTTCATCACCCTATAGCGATAAACGAGCGTGGAGAGCAAGAAATAGACACATATCTGCACGATCAGTCCGATGCCCTCCGTCTGCAGGTCAGGAATCGTCGCACCCATCGTATTGATCTTCACAAAGCCCTGCAACCCGAAAGTGGACGGGAAGAAGTAGCTGAGCGCCTTCCAATACCAAGGCACGGCGGCGGCCGGCCAGGAGAGTCCGGAGATGAACAAGAAGATGAGCGATGAGGCCACGATCAACACGTAGGCTGTCTCCTTCTCCTTGATGAAGACGCTGACGGACATGCCGAAGAAGATACATGCGGCAAGGTACGGCAACATGAAGGCGACGATATTCCAAGGGTCACCCATGCGCGGCAAGTTGAACATCCAAGGAATCACCCAAAGCAGGTAAGCGCTCATCAGTCCGTAGAACATCATGTAGCACAAAGCCTTACCGAAAATGATTCTGAACGAACCACGCTTATGGCGCATGATAGGTTCCAGCACATGATACTGTTTCTTGTCGTAGATACTACCCGCCAAGGCGCAAATACCAATGATCATCGTCTGCTGTATCAAAAGCATCAGGAAGCCGGGGATCAGGAAGCTGGCGAAACCGCTCTTCGGGTTGAAGAAAGCGACCTCCTCATACTCTATCGGAGTCGTGGCGATTTCCTCCTCCCTTCCCGTAGCGTTGCTCATATCCTGAATCTGTATATCCTTGTTCATCTTCAAAGAGACCTCCGTCAGGTTGAGGAGGAAACACTTATAGTAGAGCAGACTGCTCATGTCGGAGTAGAGCTGCACATAGGCATGCTCCTTATTCGCCAAGGCGCTGGAAAAGTTTCTCGGGAAGACCATGATACCATACGCCTCCCTCCTACGCAACGCCTCTTGCGCCTCCTGCATATTGGCGCAGAGTCCGACCACCTCGATGTCCGGCGTGGCGTCGCACATGCGGCGGAACTCGCGGGTCTCGGGGGAATTGCATTGATCCACCACCACCATCTTGGCCTCACGCGCCACCTCATGGCTATATATCAAGCTATAAACAACAGGATAAAGCAAAGGAGCGGCGATGAAAAGCATCAATATGGCCGCATCATGGATGACGAGGGAAAACTCGTCACGCCAGACGACGAATATATCCGCCAAGCCCTCCTTCACTTGTTTCCAAAAGTAATGAATAATCTTCATATCAATTTATTCTTTGACAGTTTCCACTAATAACACCCACACAACGCACAATCACGGTTTATACGTATCGTAACGGTAGACATTGCGCAGTCTAATCGAAACCAGTATCGGCAAGAACAGATACAGCAACATGGCGACGTACGAGCCCCACACGTAATAGCTAGAATAGCCGTTCAGTCCATTATTCGCATAGATGAGGAAATAATGGCGCAACGGGAAGACATTCGCCCATGTCTGCAACAGCCCCGGCATCTCACCCACAGGGAACGTAAAGCCGCTGATGGAGAAAGAGAGCATCGTAATGAAGGCCGAAAGGCTCAACGATATGCTCATGATCGGAACCAGCGAATAGAGGAAAACACCCAACGACTGGGAAGCCAGTACCAACAAAAGGCTATTCAGCAACATGTTCGGCAACCCGTTATGGCAAGGGAAGCCCATGAAGCGGTACAAGACGACGTCATAGAATGTCGCCATCAACATGAACGTCAGCGTATATGGCAGGAGCTTACCCACCATCACCGACAAGATATCGTCGTCCACCATGTCCAAAAGCTTGCGTGACCGCATCTCTTTCACCTCCACACCCAGCGCATAGACCGTCAGGAGGACAATCATCACGCTCAGCAGACCCGGCAACAAGACGTTGCAGAGATAGACCGCATAGTTCAGTTGAGGATTCCCCAACGGATGCGTTTCCACCACGATCGGTTGCAGGTCGATCATCGCCTGCTCCATCGTCTGTCCCTTCGCGAGCCTCAACTCACGTTCCACAGCGGCGGAGCCCAATATGGAGATCGTCTTCATGTCGCGGAAGAGCATGGAGCCCGCCACGATAAAGGAGTTGCTCGTGTAGAAGGAGACCTTAGGTTGGCGGAAAGAGAGCACGTCGCGTTCAAAGTTCTCCGGCAAATAGTAGATGCCATAGATCTCCCCCCGCTGCATCATTTTCCTCGCCTCGCTGAAATCCTTCGCATGGGCGACGATCTTCGTCTGCTTGAAAGCGTCCAGCTGACGGACGAGGCGTCGGGAGACGGAGGACTGGTCCATGTCAACCACCGCCGCAGGAAGATCCTTCGGCAACCCGTCTTGCATCAGCGTAAGGAAAAAGCCGATGAAGAAGAGCGGCAGGATGACCATGGACACGATGTAGAGCTTGCGGGAGAATATCTGCCGCCACTCCCTCATCATGACCATCCAAACCTTATTTGACGCTAATTTATTGTTCATCGTTTCACGATAACTGACATGCCAGAAACCAATCCTTCAACCTTCTCCGTAGGAACGGCGCGGATTTCAAATGTCTTGGAATCGAACTCGCCCGTCACCTTCGTAGCTTTCCATGCGGCGAAAGAACCCATATCCTTCACGTAATTCACCTTCAATGCGATCTCCTTGTCACCCAAGGCAGGGACAAAAGCCTTGAACTCCGTACCCTCGGAGAACTCAGACAAATCCTTCTCCCTGAGGTTGAATGTAACCCACACGTCCGCCGTATCGATCACATTCATGATAGGCGCGCCGGAGCCGACCAACTCTCCCCTTTGAGGGAATATCTCACTGATCTTACCGGAGATTGGGGAGGTCAACATCGTTTCCTCCACATATGAGCGGACCTCAGCGACAGCGCCCTTCGCCCTTCTCAATTGGGCAAAAGCGGCATCCTTATCCTCTTGGTCGGCGCCACGCAAAGCCATGTCGTATTGAGACTTGGCAGCCTGTTCGGTCGCCAACATCGCCTTGTAGTTAGCCTCCGCCTCGTCACGTTTTTGGGCAGGAACCACCTCCTTCTCGTAGAGCGCCTGCACACGGTCAAAGGATTTCTTCGCCACGTCCAGACCGGCTTGCGCCTTCTGCCACAACTCATAGGCGGCCTTGATCTGCTCCTCGCTCGCCCCGCGCAAAGCCTTCTGGTTCACGGCCGAAGCAGCCTTCTCCGCCGCACGGGCCTGGGAAAGCTTCGCCTCGATCTCCGGGCTGTTCAGCAAAACAAGCGTGTCACCCTCCTTCACGTATTGGCCCTCCTTCACAAGGAACTTATCGATCCTCGCCGGTATCTTGCCAGAGATACGCAACTCAGTAAACTCCACCTCGCCCTGGATGATATCCTTTTCAGGCTTCATCATAAAGATACCAATCAGGGACACAATAGCCACAATGGCCAACAAAACGACAAACGCTATCAGCATATTGACGTCTTTCTCCGATTTATTCATAATGTTCATATCTTTTTTATTTTATTATTTTCCAATTTTACCTACCGCCTTCTGATAATTGATCTCGCTCATCTTCGCCTCTATCTCGGCGTCGATCTTGTCGGAATTGGCCGCTAGCCAGGCAGTCTGCGCCTCCAACAGATTAGAAGCGGGGATGACACCCTCCTTGAAGCCCAAGGTGGCATAGCGCAGGTTCTCCTCCGCGCGTTCCAGATTACGTTTGGAGACCTCCCACTTGCGGATCGCCTCCGACTGCTTGAAGGAAGACTGGCTCACCTGAAGCTCGATCTTCTCCTTGGCTTCCTCCTCCTTATAGCGGGCGATGTTCGCCTCACTCTTGGCGGCCCTCATGGTGTAAATGTTCTCTCCCCAATGCAACAGCGGAATGTTCACGAGCACGCCGACATGCCAATCGAAGCCGAACTCCTTCTCGAACCCGTTCTTCGTCGTCGGGTTGGTACCCGCATACGTACCGAACAACGCCACATTAGGCATCAAAGCCGCACGCTCCACCTTCACCTTCTGGTCGTAGATGGAAGAGGCGATCTGAAGGCTCTTCACCTCGCTACGATTCTTGTACACCTCATTGATGTCATACAGTTCAGGTTCCGCGATAGCGATCTCGTCACGGGTCTCGTCCGCCAAAGCGAATTCCTCATCCAACGGCAAACCGCAGTATTGCGCCAACAACATCTTGGAGAGGCGGATACCGTTGTCCACCTTGAAGAGCGTCATCTCCGCCTCGTTCTTCTTCACGGAAACGGAGAGCTCGTCCGCCTTCGTGGCCACGCCCGACTCGATCAGGGCCTCCACATCCTTCTGCATCTTCTCCAGCAATGTCACAAGCGCCTCAACCGCCTTCCGCTTGTTGTTGAGCGAGATGATCTGCCAATAAGCGCCATCCACCTCGAGGATGATATCCTCGTTCAGCGTGCGCAACTTGCTTTGCGCAAGGTCTTTCTTCAGCTCTGTGATTTTATTGTACGCCACAATCTTACCGCCCATAAACACTGGCTGAGTAAGGTTCAGGGACGCCAGAAAGATATTCCTCGTATCAAATTCCAACTCGTCTTTAGGGATGATGGTATATTCTTTCCACTGCAACTTCTCAGGGTTCTTCCTCGGGTCGAACGGTTTTCCGTCCTTGTCCAGCGGCACCACAGAGCCATTGAGGTTAGCCCATTTGTTATTCAACTGCCGGCTTGAAATCGTTCCGTCGGCTTGGAGCGTAGGCATCTCAAATCCGAAGCTTCCGTTGAGCAAGGTCCCGATAGGAAGGTACATGTCTTCGGAGACCAACGACAGCTGGTCGCCATTCCGCACATACGCACCGCGGAGGCTCAGGTCGGGGAAGTACTTCGTACGCGCCGCCTTCCGCTCGTAGGTCGCCTTTTCCACCTCCTCACGGGCAATCTTCTGCCCCTTGTTATTCCTCAGTGCCAAATCCCGGCACTCTTCCAGCGTGTACACCTTCTGTTCAGACCACACGGATGAAGCAGTCAGGCATAAAAACGCAGCAAGTAACAATCTTTTTTTCATATCAGTAGTTTATTTATTTTTCATTTTCAGTCTGTTCGTTTTCCCGCAGATTTCGGAAGACACGCCCCAACAGGTCGATGGCCGTTTTCACCTCCACCTCACTCATGCCCTTGAAACATGTCTTCATCGCATTCATCGTGGCTTCCTTGACAATCTTATGGCAGGCCAAACCCTTATCCGTCAAACGGATGCGATTCGATCGGCGGTCCGAATCCCTCAGCTCACGGGTCACCAGGTCTTGCTTTTCCATATTATGGATGAGACGAGTCACACTCGGACGATCCCGAAAAGTGGCCACCGCCAACGCATTTTGTGTAGGGCTCTCCCCTCCCATCTTCATCCATAGACACATCAATATGGACCATTGCTCCGGGGTGATGTCCAGACCCGCTTTCTTGAAACTGCGAGACAGATTACGATTGATGGCATTCGATACCTTTCCGCTTATCACCGCGAACGCCAACTCTATGTCCTGTATGAACTCTTCCATTTCCTTATAAATTAACACCACAAATATAGTTGTTTGAACAACAAGATATTCTTAACGAATCTTAAAAAACGTTGCATAGACAATAATTTTCGCATAAAGCAACAAAGCGGAAAAATATGACAAAAGGCAAAATGAAGGTGCGGAAAGTGCGGTCAAACGCGAAAAAAAGGCCGAAAAAACTTGCGAGACCGCCCCAAAAAGCCTATATTAGGAATAACAAAGTTGCGATATCCGAAGGATGGCAAAATTAAAAGTTTACGGAAGAGTCCGTAACCGCATCGTTCTCGGGATAGCGAACGCATACTTGACGACGCATCCCAACGCTACGTTAGACGAATTGAGCGAAGCGTTCCCGAACGAATTGAATTCAAACCTCTCTGGAAGAGGGATATTCAGCAATGCGGCAGAGACAAATGGTATGGTCTCAAACGGAACAGAAGAGCCGGGCTTAGGCATACTCACCTTAGCGAACGGCGAGAGAATTGAAATGGTTGTACAATGGACGGACGAGGATTACGCCAAACTAGATGCGTGGGCGAAACGCTACGCCATCGAGGTGGTCGAGCCTCAGAAGGACATGGAAATTCCGAAAGAGGGATTCCTGATTGTGCAAGAGGAGACGAACCCTGTCGAAACGAGAAGGGAAACCCGACGAGGAGAGAGGGAGTTGACTAGCAATCAGAAACACCTGACAAGCCTTCTTTTGACGCTCATGCTCTTATTCACAATCCTATTGTTCTCAAGAGGAAACACCAGAACAAATGACGAGGAGGAGATAATCCAGTACAGGAACCTACACAAAATAGAAGGACAAGCGGTAGACCTGCACAAACTCGCCACAGAACAAAGGAGGAAAGAAAAAGAGAATTACGATCTCTACCAAGACGAAGAGATCAAACTTGCGGAAGAATTAGCAAAGAACACAAAAGAAGCTTTCAACTCTTTGCTAAAACAGTAAAATGTTTTTCCGACAAAAAACATTTGTAATCTGGTCGCCTATACTAGAGCATAGCAAAGAATGCAACAAACACGTACGGAGGAGGTTGTTCACAAGACAGCCTCCTCCCTTTTTGTGCCGAGGCGGTTGACATCCGCCCCACCCCGTCCAAGCATATCCTAAAAAAATTCATCCTGCAAAGACCCATGCGAAACATAAAATAAAATGATTATATTTGCGACAAATAAAAACAATACGCAGATGAAAAAAACAGTCATTCTTTCAACAATACTTTTCAGTTTAGTATTCACGGGGTGTAAAAACGTTTACGAGAACTACAGCAACAGCGAATTCTCCATCGACTACCCGAAGAAATGGCAACCCGAGTTCGAAAGAAGACCGACCTGTCCGTTCTTTGCGGCCAACGAGAGCCAAATGGTAATCATAAACACCAGGGAAATGGAAGGGATCTCTGTCGAGGATTTCGCCAAAGCGAGGGTTGTGGCCTTCTCCGACGAGATAATCGGATTCAACCTCATCAACTTCGACATGAAGGATGGATATGCCCTGATCCACTACTCAAGCAAAGACGAAGAGATCCCGGACTCTTACATGGAGACTATCATGAAGATCGGCAAAAAGGGAGATAAACTCTTCGGAGTGGACTGTTCCTTCACGGACAAAGCCCAGAAGGACACGGTGGACCATATCATCAACTCCTTCCGACTGAAGTAATCCAACGCAAACACAAAATACCCAAGTAGGTAATCGCACCATTCAGCAACAACAGCTCGTAACCCATGTTGTAGCCGAACGAGGCACGGAGTCCCTCTGCCGTCACATATGAAAGGAGCGGAGAGACGACCGCGACAAGAAGCACCCACGGAGAGTCCACCTTAGACCCATTCCTGTGGCAAACGCAATAGGCGAACATGCCCAACAAAGGTCCGTACAAATACGAGACTAGCTGATATATCACATCGATGGCATGGTCGCTTCGAACAAAATCCAACAATATCACCACTAGACAAACGACGGCCGCCACACCCAAATGAACACGGTGGCGGAAATGCGAAGAGAGTTGACCCATATCCTTCCCCAAAATATCAGACAGGAAAGAGGTGGTCATCGACGTCATCGCGGAATCGACGCTCGAAAGCGAAGAGGCCAACATCCCCACGGAGAAACACACCAACACCGCCATGCCCGACTCCCTCACGAAATGCGGCAGAAGAGCGTCGCCCGTAGCAGGCAAAGATTGCACACCGTAATAACTCGCCACCAAAAGGCCCAGCGCCAGAAAGAGCAGATTCACAGGGATAAAGAGCAAGCCATAAGACAACATATTACGCTGCGCCTCCCTCAACGAACGGCAAGACAGGTTCTTCTGGATCATATCCTGATCCAAGCCCGTCATCACAACAACCACAAAGGCCCCACTCACAAAGTACTTCCAAAAATAATTGCGCGCACTCCCGTCACCGAAGAAGAAAATACGAGACATGTCTGAATCCGCCACATAGCGAAGTCCCGACATCCAATCCAAATCCATGAGAGACAGTGCCTTGTGGAGAAGAAGCAACAAGGAGACAACCATGAGAAGCGTCTGCAGGAGATCCGTCCACACGATAGACCGAATGCCGCCCCTGTATGTGTAGAAATAGACGAACGAAACGCACAACAGAACAAAAACGGGGAATGGCAACAGATCAATGTCCGACAGCTGATACAACACATAAGCCGCCACATAGAACTTCACGGCAGCCCCCATCAACTTGTTCAGCAAAAAGAAAAGGGCCCCTGTCTTCCTGCCCGAATTCCCCAAACGGGACGACAGGAACGAATAGATGGATACATTCCCGGAGTTGTAATAGATAGGGAGCAAAAGGAACGCGACGATGACGTAACCGACCAAGAAGCCCAGCACCATCTGCATGTACGAGAAAGAAGAGGCCGGCACCCAGCCCGGCACGGAGACGAACGAGACACCCGAGACGGAAGCCCCCACCATGCCGATAGCGACCGCCCACCATGGAGAGCGCCGATTCCCCAGAAAGAAATCAGCGTCACTATCGTTTTTGCCCGTACGATTCGAGACGTACGTCAGCAAACAAAAATACAATACAAGAAGTAAAATGAGCATCCGATCTAATCCTTCTTATCCTGCGAGTCGGAAGAACCATTTCCCTGCCCGTTACGTTTCTTCTGCTCTTCCGCCATCTGCTTCTGAGCCTCCGCCATCTGAGCCTGGAAATCGGCCATCTTCTTCCGGAACGAGCCGAACAAACCGCCTCCACCATTGTTGTCCGAAGCGGAGATATCGTTGATGGCACCGATCACGTCACCACCGACAGACTTCCTCATACGGTCCGCCTTATCCTGCTGTTGTTTCAACTCAGAACGTTTCTTGCGATGCTCCTCGATATCCGCCAACAACTTTTCCTCATTGATGGATTTACGGATAAGGAACGTCTGAAGGATCGTAATGAACAACGAGAGGAAGTAATAGTAGCACAATCCGGAAGCGATCTTATTGAACCAGAAGAAGAAATAGATCGGCATGCCGTACATCATGTACTTCATGAACTTCATCTGATCCATCTGTGCCGAATTGTTGTTCATCTGCATGTTGTACTTCGTGTAAACGATGTTCACGATCGTCATCAACAAGCAGAACAAACTGATATGGTCACCGATCAACGGAAGATCCGCATTCCACGAAATGATGGCATCGTAAGAGGAGAGGTCCTTCGCCCACAAGAAAGGCACATGCCTCAACTCTATGGCGACAGGGATAAAGAAGTACACAGCCGTCAAGAACGGGAAGGAGAGCAACATAGGCAGACAACCTCCCGCAGGGTTCACACCCGCGTCCTTGTAGAATTCCTGTGTCCTTTGCTGACGTTCCATCGGAGACTCGGAAGCATACTTCTCATTGAGCGCATCCAACTGCGGCTTCAAGACACGCATCTTGGCGGAAGAGAGGTAAGACTTGTACGTCAACGGTGTAAGGATCAGTTTCACCGAAAGAGTCAGGAGCAATATCACAAGTCCATAATTGCTGAAGATGGATCCGAAGAAATCGAACAACGGGATGATAAAGAACTGGTTCACCCAGCGGATCAAGGAGAATCCCAACGTCAAGATACGGTTCAGATTCAGCTTATCCTTTCCGCTCGTTCCCTCATTGTAAGACTTCAGGAGTTTATAACTATTCGGGCCGAAGAAGAAACGGAAGCTCGCCTTACCCTCCTCGAAAGGAACAGAAGACTCCATCTCATATTTCTTCAGATAAATCGAGTCAGCCAACTGGGAAGACTTCAAATAGGCACGTTCCATCAATGCGTTGTCCACGATGAAGATGCTGGAGAAATATTGGTCTTTGAAAGCCACCCAACGCAACTTCTTTTCAACATTGAGTTCGTCATTGGAGTGCTCGCTCAAGTAATCACGATCGCCCGACTCGTCATAATAATACATCTGCGCATAACGGTCCTCGAACTCCCTTCCCACCTCTTGTTGAGGGATGCGCAAAGACCATGACGTGCGAAGCTCCTTCATGTCCGGGGCGAGCATCATGCCTTTATCCTTAGCCTCCACGTTGAATTGGAGCATATAGCTGTTCTTCGGCAAGACATAAGAGAAGAGCAATGCGCCCCCATTTGCGCCCGGCAAAGAGAACACCACAGAAGTATCCGTCTTAGCGGCGACCTTGAAGTTCATGTCGCTCGTCGTCAGCTTACGGTTGCTCACCGTGTTCAGCACGAAACCGAAGTCGCCATCCTGCGGGCGGAACAAAGTCAATTGATTCTTATCCTTATCAAGATATTGTTTCACGACAACGCTAGCGACCCGTGCGCCGCGGGTAGAGAAATCCAGTTTGACAAGATCGTTCTCCAAAGTCACGGTCGACTCACCACCAAATGCGCCAGCGGCAAACTCGCCATAGACGAGAGAAGCCTTAGCCATCTGAGCGGAATCACCCACCTCACCATAAAGCATGGTTTTTTCCCGAGCGTTCTCCTTCTCGGCCAATTCCAGTTCCTTTTGTTTTTGTACTTGTGAAATCGAATCCTGATAGCGTTTGCGGGCTTCAATTTGCTCTGGAGTGGGTCTATTCCAGATAGAAAAACCGATAAGCACAGCAGCAATCAACAACAAACCCGTAATCGTATTTTTATCCATACTCTTCTCTTACAACTATTTATAAACTTAACAATCAATTGATTAAATTAAATGCGCCTTTATGTCCACAATAAGGGATGTCTGGCATCATAAATTTTTTGCAAAGGTAAAAAAAAAATGTAAATTTGCGGTATTATGAATCTGATACAATTATTCAAAAGCATCAAACCATTTGTGATGCCCTACAAGTGGCTGGTTTTAGCGACATTAACGCTAACACTGATAGGGTCATTCATGGCGCAAGTCAATGCGATAGTCCTAGATTGGACGGTGGACTCTATCAATGAGCACATCCAAGCAGGAGGGGAATGGGGCAAGGAAGCGATCGAAATCGTCTCCTCCATCGCCATTGTCCTTTTGGGGAAGGAAGCACTCTCCGCCATCATCACATTCGCCCAGAGATACTTCGGGGAAAAGATGCGCATATTTGTATCCAAAGACTTGGCGCAGGCCGTCATCGAGAAGGTCCTCACCTTCCGGGTGGCCTTCTTCTCCGCGAACGACAACGAGGCTGGCAAGCTACAGACACGTATCGACCAAGGCGTAAGCAGTCTGTCCAGGACAGTGCAGAACTTCTTCATCGACCTATTGCCGCTCTTCACCAGCGCCATATTAGCCCTCATCCTCATGTTCAAGGCTAACGTGTGGGTCGGGCTCACCGCACTGTGCATCGTGCCGATCTACTTCTTCATCACCTATCGCCAAGCAAAACGTCTGAAAGGCTGGAGACGCGACATGCGCCATTTCCGTGAGATGAAGAGCCATGGCATCATGAACATCATCGAATCCATCAACGTCATCAAGTCCTTCAACAGGGAGAGGATCGAAGGGGACAAGCAACTTGAGATCCAGAATCAGGTGACGAACAATCAGATGGAGACCCGCAAGGTGAGTTTCTACTTCGACGGACTGAAAAGCTTCATGCAGCAGATAGGCACCGTGCTCATCATCATCCTCACCGCCTATCTGGTGTTGGACGACTACCCGGGCATGAGCATCGGTAAGATCATGTACCACGTCATGCTATTCAACAACGTGGCGGCACCGATCAACCAACTGCAGCGCATCTTCGACGACATGAACGACGCGCTCATCTATGCGGAAGGATTCTTCGGCATCCTGGATTCCGACCATGAAATCGAGCCGACCGGCACCTACAAGCCAGAGAAGATCGAGGGTAACTTCAAGATATCAGGAGTCGATTTCACCTACCCGAACGGCACGAAAGCGCTCCACAACATCAACATGGAAATCGAAAGCGGGAAGATAACCGCCTTTGTAGGACTCTCCGGCGCGGGAAAAAGCACGATCGTCAACCTGCTCGACAAATTCTACGAGCCAGACTGCGGAAGCATCAAGCTAGACGGTGTGGATCTGAAGGAATATGACACCAAATTTCTAAGGGACAACATCGGGTTGGTTCTGCAAAAAAACCATATCTTTGACGGCACCATCGCCGAGAACATCCTTTACGGAAACCCTAACGCCACGATGGAAGAGGTGTACGATGCGGCCAAGAAGGCTTACCTCTACGATCAAGTGATGGAGCTTCCGCAAAAGTTCGACAGCAAGGCGACACTCCTTTCGGGAGGGCAACAACAGCGCATCGCCATCGCCCGCATGTTCCTGAAGAACCCGCCCATCATCTTCCTCGACGAGCCGACGGCAAGCCTGGACGCCATCGCGACGGAGCAGATCAAAAACAGCATCGACGCGATCAAAAAGGACAGAACAGTCATCATCATATCGCACAGCATATCCCAGATCATCGACAGCGACACGATTTACGCGCTACAGAACGGTCGGGTGGAACAAGGGGGCAACCCTGACGATGTATACAAGCAAGGCGGAATCTACAAGGACATCGTGGACGCCTCCGCCCGTAGTCTGAACATCGAGAAAATCGCCAAAGCGATAGAGGGGGACAACAAAAAAGAAGCATAATAAAACAAGCATTATGATAGACACCAAGGAACTTCGAATCGGGAACACAATTTATCTGAACGGCAAAAAAACCATTGTCGGGGCGGACGAGATTGCCTTCATGGAGAAGTGTCTGCTTTTCGGCATAAACTGCGAAGCGAACCCCGTCAAAGTCACGGAAGAAACGCTCAAAAGCCTCGGTTTCTCTTTCGACTTCGAGAACACAGGCAGCAGGGTCTATGCCAGAGATGGAATCAAGCTCCAGATACACCCGTCGGAAGGAGTCTACCTTTACGCTGGCGGAAATAGAATCGGAAAAAGTTTCTTCTATCTACACCAGCTCCAGAATCTATGGTTCTGCCTAACAGGGAAAGAAATAACCAATCTTCCATAATAACGAAAATGAATATACAAATGCAAGAGAAAGAAGAAAAAACAATTGTGGACACCACGACAGGGAATGAGACGGAGGAGACGTTGCAATATAGCTACAAACACCCTCATCCCGCTGTAACAACAGACTGCGTGATTTTCTGTTTCGACAAAAAAGATCTAAATGTTCTTTTGGTAAAAAGAGGTGTGGAACCCTACAAAGACAGTTGGGCATTCCCTGGCGGATTCCTCAGGATGGACGAGTCAGCGGAAGAATGCGCGCTGAGGGAACTCAAGGAAGAGACCAACCTCACCCCCGTCCACATAGAGCAATTCCACACATTCACCAAGGTGGACAGAGACCCAAGAGAGCGTGTGATCACAATCGCCTATTTCGCGCTGATAAAGAAATCGGACGTGATAGGAGGAGACGACGCTTCCGAAGCACAATGGTTCAAAGTGAAGGATATCCCACAACTTGCGTTCGACCATGATTTCATCCTCAGCAAAGCGCTGACGGCATTAAACCAGAAAATACACTTCGAGCCAATCGGATTCGACCTGTTGGAGACGGAGTTCTCCATCCCGGAGCTCCAAAGACTCTACGAAGCCATCCTAAACGCACACTTCGACCGCAGGAATTTCCAGAAGAAGATGCTTCAGCTGGGCATCTTGGAGGAGTCGAAGAACAACGTGAAGAAGAAGAATCCGAAGGGAAGATCCAAGAACAAGAAATGGAGGTTCATCCCAGAGAAATACGAGGAGATGAGGATCAACAAACAATTCAGACTCGAATTCTAATCCGAAGGAGGCATCCTCTTCCGAAGCGAAGGACACAGGACGTTTAAACAGCCGGAAATAAATTATCAGTTAAAAACCAACTATTTAAACTAAAAAAGTGTAACTTCGCGCATAATTCAATAAAATTAAGAACAAGAATGAAATATAAAACATTAATCGTCGCAGCCTTATTGGCCAGCACATCCGTCTTCGCAGGCACGAGAGCCGACATCGTGAATGCTCCATGCACCACAATAGATGCCATGATGGCAATCGTATTAAGGCAGCAGCAGAAGCCTTTCGCTCCAGGAGCAAGCGGGAACGATGCGTTCGACAATCCGGGATTAGTCAGCTTCGCCTACCGTCAGTTAGGCTTAGACATTCCGGCAGACCTTACCGCCATCAGCACGCAAGGCAAAAAGATCACCGTGCCAAAGAAGATGAGGAGAGGAGACGTGGTATTCTTCTCCAACTCACTGAACCCGAAAGAGGTTTACCACGTAGGTATCGTGCAGCACATCAACGAAGACGGCACATTCAACTTTGTCTGCGTATTCCCTGACAGAGGCGTCCTCATCGCCAGCAGCACCGACCCGGGCTTCAACGGGAACTACATGTATGCGACACGCATCACATCCGACGAGCAGATCAAGGAAATCAGGGCCGACTACCAAAGGGATTTAGCCGCCATCGAGAAAGCGAAAGCGGACTTGGAAAGAGCGAAGCAAGCCGTCATCAACGCGGAAAACAAGGTGCACGACTTGGAAAATGAATTCGCGAAAAACAACACCGCTCCATTAAAGACGAAATAACAATCGTTTAGGATAATGCAAGAAGGGGAATTCGATTCGGATTCCTCTTCTTTTTTACCCATGGCAAATCAGCCACCACCCCACGACCGCAGATCCTTCCATAATCTTATAGCGTTTCCACAAAGCCAAACAGCCGCTTCAGGGAGAAGAAATCCACCTCACGCCCTCGCCCTTTATTAACATTTTGTTCCGAAAAGCGTACATTTTCTATCAAATTGTATCGAAAACTAAAAAAAATTAGGGTGTTTGTTCAAAAAAAACGGCGAAAAATTTTTCAGCAACAAAAAAAGTGATATATTTGCATTCGAAATGTAAACGGAAGACGAATATTACAAACAAAAAAATATTTTTAACGTTATTTATTTAACATCATGGATGCAAAAGTAAAAGAATTCATGGACAAGGTGATCGCCAAGAATCCAGGCGAGGCTCCTTTCCACCAGGCAGTTCAGGAGGTTGTTGAGTCATTGATGCCGTTCATCGAGGCTAACCCTAAGTACAAAGAGGCTAAAATTCTTGAGAGAATGTGTGAGCCTGAGAGAGTAATCATCTTCCGTGTTCCTTGGATCGATGATAAGGGAGAGTTCCAAATCAACCGTGGTTTCCGTGTTCAAATGAACAGCGCGATCGGTCCTTACAAGGGAGGTATCCGTTTGCACCCTTCTGTAAACTTGGGTCTTTTGAAATTCTTGGCCTTCGAGCAAGTATTGAAGAACTCTTTGACTACTCTTCCAATGGGTGGTGGTAAAGGTGGTTCTGACTTCGACCCTAAGGGCAAATCAGACAATGAGGTGATGCGTTTCTGCCAAAGCTTCATGACTGAGTTGTTCCGTCACATCGGTGCTGACACTGACGTTCCTGCTGGTGATATAGGTACTGGCGCGCGTGAGGTTGGTTTCATGTTCGGACAATACAAGAGATTGAGAAACGAGTTCGTAGGTGTTTTGACTGGTAAGGGTCTTTCATTCGGTGGATCTTTGATCCGTCCTGAGGCTACTGGTTACGGAACAACTTACTTCGCTCAATATATGTTGGAGACTAAGGGTGACACCTTGAAGGGCAAGACTGTAGCCATCTCTGGTTCTGGTAACGTTGCTCAATACGCAGTTGAGAAATGTACTCAATTGGGTGCTAAGGTTCTTACCGTATCTGACTCTAACGGTTCTATCTACGATCCAGACGGTATCTCTAAGGAGAAATTGGACTTCATCTTCGAGTTGAAGAACGTAAAACGTGGCCGTATCAAGGAGTATGCAGCTAAGTATCCATCTGCTAAGTACTACGAGAACCAACGTCCTTGGCAAATCGCTGAGATCAAGTCTCTCGATGTAGCTATGCCTTGCGCAACTCAAAACGAGTTGGACGGTGACGACGCTAAGGCTCTTCTCGCTAAGGGTGTTAAGGTGGTTGCCGAGGGTGCTAACATGCCTTCTACGATCGATGCTGTTAACGCATTCATCGCAGCTAAGATCCTTTACTCTCCAGGTAAGGCTTCTAACGCCGGTGGTGTGGCTACTTCAGGTTTGGAGATGTGCCAGAACTCTGGACGTATCTCTTGGACGGCTGAGGAAGTTGACAACAAGTTGAAATGGATCATGAAGAACATCCACGACAACTGCGTGAAGTATGGTAAGGAAGCTGACGGTACAGTTAACTACGTGAAGGGCGCTAACATCGCCGGTTTCGTGAAGGTGGCTGACGCTATGCTTGCTCAAGGATTGGTATAATAATATCCGATACGATAAAAATCCCCGTCGTGTTCTCGCTTCGGGGATTTTTTGTTAAAAAGCTAAATATTACAACAATGGGAAAACTAAGAGTTGCTGTTGTCGGTTATGGCAACATCGGTCGCTTCAGCGTGGAAGCGATCCAAGCAGCACCGGATATGGAACTGGCGGGCGTCGTTCGCCGTGACCCATCCAACAAGCCGGCCGAATTGGCTGACGTGAAGGTGGTCGCTAACATCGACGAGCTCGGCAAGGTGGATGTAGCTATCCTCTGCACCCCGACCAGAAACATTCCTGAGGTGGCGAAAGGCATTTTGGAGAAGGGCATCTACACGGTGGATAGCTTCGACATCCACGGCCAGGTGTGGGATCTTCACCAATCATTGGACGAGGTGGCTAAGAAACATAACGTTGCCGCTATCATCTCCGCTGGTTGGGACCCGGGAACTGACTCTGTCATCCGTACCCTCTTGATGGCTATGGCTCCTAAAGGATTGACTTACACGAACTTCGGTCCTGGCATGAGCATGGGACACTCCGTGGTGGCCCGTGGCAAGAAGGGTGTGAAGAACGCTCTCTCCATGACGATCCCGAAGGGTCAAAGCATCCACAGCCGTATGGTTTACGTGGAGCTGGAGCCTGGCTACACCGCTGAGCAAGTGTACGCTGAATTGAAGGCGGACGACTACTTCGCTCACGATGAGTTGCACGTCATCCCAGTCAATAGCGTGGACGACTGCAAGGATATGGGACATGGTGTGTTGATCGAGCGCAAGGGTGTTTCCGGCAAGACTCAGAACCAATTGTTCGAGTTCCGCATGCACATCAACAACCCTGCCTTGACGGCTCAGGTATTGACCTCCTGCGCACGCGCGGTGGTGAAACAACGTCCTGGCTGCTACGCTTTGCCAGAGATCGCTCCTATGGATCTGTTGGCTGGCGACAGGGAAACATTGATCAAGAGCTTGGTTTAATCACCATCGGCTCCATTTGCATAGGCCCCCTTGCTTCGCTTGGGGGCTTTTTCGTATCAACTCCGCACCCCAATGTGTTTCAGGGGGAAAAAGATTCGAAAACGCATTACAAATCACCGAGTAATCACTAACTTTGCACACCCAATAAAAATTTAGAGACATGAAAAGAAAAAATTTATTCAGACAGATTTGTGTGATTGCCTATGCGACAATACTCGCATCAATCCTCAACAGTTGTAAAGACAACTCAGACGATGAGTCAAACGATTCGCAGGGAAGCGCCAAATACGCCTGCATCATTCTGAACCAAGGCAACTACAGCGAAGCGAACGGAAGCATCAGCACCCTCGACAAGGACGGGAACATCACCAACCAAGTTTACAAATCAGCCAACGGTTCCGCCCTCGCCTCCATCATCGAGTCCGGTTTCATCGACAGGGGCAAGCTCATCCTCATCTGCAACAACGAAGACAAGATTGAGGTGTTGAACGCAGGAGACTTCAAGACCTTGTTCACCATCAAAGGCATCGTCACACCAAGATACGGAGCCATCGCGGAAGGTTCGCTTTTCGTGACCTCAGTGCCAGACTGGGCAAAACAAGAAGGCTATGTCTATAAGATAAACCTAGCGGCCGCCAAGATCGACACATTCATCAAACTAGACGGTCAACCGGAAGGCATCATCTCCCAAAACGGTAAAATCATCGTGGGCGAGGGAAGCAAGATCAAGCTCATCAATCCAACCACCCTGGAGGTGGAGAAGGTCATCAAAGGCCCAGGAGCCCTCAGCGTTAAGCACTTCACGAAAGACAGCGACAACAACGTATGGGCATCCTTCATCGGATACGACGAATACTACAACGCCACGGGAGGTATTTCCCAGCTGAACTTCAGCAAGGATTCCGTAGACAACTACGCCCAATTGAGCAACATCGCGGGTGAGGGTCACCTGAGCACCAACCCGGACAAGACGGAGATCATCTACCGCACCATCGTAGGCGCTTACACGCCAGACGAGAAGAGCGGTATCAGCAGCTACGACATCTCCTCGAAAAGCGAGAAGGAAATCGTTTCGGGCGACGGATTCTACGGATTCAACGTAGACCCGAAAAGCGGAGACATCTACACCGCCAACATCAACGGCTGGCTCACCAACAGCACGCTCCTCATCTATGATGCGCAAGGAAACGCGAAGAGCACAGACCTAACCGCTGGTGTGGGCGCCTGCCGATTCATCTTCCAATAAGATCATATTGGCGCAATAAAATCTAGAGTGCGGTTCAATCCGCACTCTTTTTTTTGCCCACACACCACCCTTCAACATCACATCGAAATATATTATAAGCACCTAATCGGCTTGTAAACCAAAAATCACTAAATTCGCGGCAGAATCAGAAAAGGCGTATCGAAGTGGAGAGCAAGAAAGCACAAGGAACCGGGTGGATTGACGTTTACGGAGCGAGAGTCCATAATCTGAAGGACATCGACGTGAGCATCCCCCGAGACAAACTGACAGTGATAACCGGACTAAGCGGAAGCGGGAAATCCTCGCTGGCGTTCGACACCATCTATGCGGAAGGGCAGCGGCGCTATATCGAGACCTTCTCCTCCTACGCCAGGAACTTCCTCGGCAACATCGAACGCCCCGACGTGGACAAGATCACCGGACTCAGCCCCGTCATCTCCATCGAGCAGAAGACAACCAACAAGAATCCCCGCTCCACCGTAGGGACGACCACCGAGATATACGATTTTCTCCGTCTCCTCTTCGCAAGGGCTGGTGTGGCCTACTCCTACGTGACGGGAGAGAAGATGGTGAAACACACCGAAGAGCAGATCCTCGACCTCATCCATACGGACTACAAGGACGAGGCCGTGCTGATCCTCGCACCGCTCATCAACTCCAGGAAAGGACATTACAAAGAGCTGTTCGAACAGACCCGCAAGAAGGGTTACCTGAACGTGCGCGTGGACGGTGAGATGAGGGAAATCACCCATGGCATGAAGCTGGACCGCTACAAGAACCACACCATCGAGGTGGTCATCGACAAACTCGTCATCGCGGACAAGAACGAGAAGCGCATCAAGGATTCCGTGAGAGTCGCCATGAAACAAGGAAACGGGACAATCATCGTGGTCAAGAAAAGCGACGGCAGCAGCCGCCACTTCAGCCGCCACCTCATGTGCCCCACCTCAGGCATATCCTATGCGGAACCCGCCCCGCACAACTTCTCGTTCAACTCGCCCCACGGAGCTTGCGACAAATGCAAGGGGTTGGGGTATATCAACGAAATAGACCTTGACAAAATCATACCCGACAAACGGCAAAGCATCTACAACGGAGGCATATCCCCGTTAGGCAAATACAAGAAATCACTCTTCTTCTGGATGTTGGAGGCCATAGCGGAGAAGTATGAGTTCTCCCTGAAGGACCCGATCGCGGAAATTCCCGAGGAGGCGTTGAACGCGATCCTCTACGGAACGGACGAGCGCATCTGCGTGAAGAACAGTTCACTGGGCGAATCGCACTGCACCTACAGTTTCGAGGGCGTCATCCGCTACATCGAGATGCAACAGGAAGGAGACACCTCCGCCACCTCGCAGAAATGGGCGGAGCAATTCAGCAAGACAATCGTATGTCCGGAGTGCGGCGGCAGCCGAATCAACAAAGAGGCTAGAAACTACAAGATCGCGGGGAAAAGCATCGACCAACTCGCCAACATGGACATCGCCGAGCTTCTGGAGTGGACGCAAAACGTAGGCAAGGAGCTGGAAGAGAAACAACGCGCCATCGCCACGGAGATACTCAAGGAGATACAGACGAGGCTACAGTTCCTCATCGACGTCGGACTGGAATACCTATCCCTCAACCGAGCCACCGCCACCCTATCAGGCGGGGAGAGCCAACGCATCAGGCTGGCGACCCAAATCGGCTCACAACTCGTCAACGTCCTCTACATCCTGGACGAGCCTAGCATCGGACTCCACCAGCGGGACAACACACGCCTCATCAACTCGCTTAAACGATTACGGGACATCGGCAACTCCATCATCGTCGTGGAGCATGACAAAGACATGATGCTGGAATCTGACTACATAGTGGACATGGGACCTCTGGCGGGACGCAAGGGAGGAAACGTCGTCTTCGAAGGCACACCCGAAGAGATGTTGAAGACCAACACGATGACGGCGGAATACCTCAACGGCAAACGCAAGATAGAAGTCAGGGAGGAAAAGCGGGAAGGATCAGGCAAATCCATCCGCCTCTACGGAGCAAGAGGGAACAACCTGAAAAACGTGGACGTGGAGATACCATTAGGCAAGCTCGTCTGCGTCTCCGGCGTCTCCGGCAGTGGCAAGTCCACGCTCATCAACGACACCCTCCAGCCCATCCTCAGCCAGCATTTCTACAACTCCCTGCAAGACCCGTTGCCATACGACAGGATCGAGGGATTGGAGAACATAGACAAAGTCATCAATGTGGACCAGACCCCGATCGGACGCACGCCGAGGTCCAATCCAGCCACCTACACCGGACTGTTCGGGGAGATACGCGAGCTCTTCGTGACCCTGCCGGAATCGAAGATCAGGGGATACAAGCCAGGAAGATTCTCCTTCAACGTGAAAGGCGGAAGGTGCGAGACCTGCGGAGGAAACGGATTCAGGACCATCGAGATGAACTTCCTACCCGACGTGCTCGTGCCATGCGAGACCTGCCAAGGCAAGCGGTACAACCGGGAGACGTTGGAGGTACGGTTCAAGGGGAAATCCATTGCGGACGTGCTGGACATGACCATCAACATGGCCGTCGAATTCTTCGAGAACATTCCATCCATCTATCACAAGGTCAAGACGTTGCAGGAAATCGGGCTGGGATACATCCGCTTAGGCCAACCCTCCACCACCCTTTCGGGAGGCGAGAGCCAGCGCATCAAGCTCGCCACCGAGTTGATGAGGAAAGAGACCGGCAACACGCTTTA
The DNA here is from genome assembly GCA_017527905.1 of Paludibacteraceae bacterium. Classification (GTDB taxonomy): domain Bacteria; phylum Bacteroidota; class Bacteroidia; order Bacteroidales; family Paludibacteraceae; genus UBA1181. The sequence goes on along the minus strand of JAFXPK010000035.1, from coordinate 27,956 downwards.
CATCCTCGACGAGCCCACGACAGGTCTCCATTTCGAGGACATAAGGATATTGCTGGATGTGATGAACAAACTGGTGGACAGAGGCAATTCCATCATCGTCATCGAGCACAACATGGACATCATCAAGTCGGCGGACTACGTCATCGACATGGGTCCGGAAGGCGGACGAGGCGGTGGGGAGATCATGGCCACCGGCACACCAGAGGAAGTGGCGCAGAATCCAAGAAGCGCGACAGGCGTTTATTTGAGCAAGGAATTGCAGGCATGACCAATGCGCTAATACCCAAGACGTTCCGTCCCCATTGTTGAAAACGTGTTAATCCTTTTTAACCACCGAGGCAAGTAAACGAAAGAGGGTATGAAAAAAAATATTTATATTCGCGTAGAACAAAAGTTGGAGTTCGTATGGGAAAGATCATAGCAATCGCAAATCAGAAAGGTGGCGTAGGCAAAACCACGACAGCCGTCAACTTGGCAGCATCGCTGGCAGTGTTGGAGAAGAAAGTGTTGATTGTGGATGCGGATCCGCAAGCCAATGCCTCTTCAGGATTAGGTCTTGATGTCCGCAAGTTGAAAAAGACTGTGTACGAATGTATCTCTGGGGAAATCGACCCGCACGAGGCCATTTACGACACAGAACTTGAAAATCTGAAGATCATTCCGTCCCACGTGGATCTAGTCGGAGCCGAGGTCGAGATGATCAACCTCGAAGACCGCGAGAAATACATGAAGGCGATGTTGGAGAAGCTGAGAAACGACTACGACTTCATCCTCATCGACTGCTGTCCGTCCCTAGGACTGATCACCATCAACTCCCTGACCGCCGCAGACTCCATCATCATACCCGTACAATGCGAATACTTCGCTTTGGAAGGAATCGCCAAGCTGCTCGCCACCATCAAGTTGGTGAAAAGCAAATTGAACCCGGGGCTTGAGATCGAAGGATTCCTGCTGACGATGTACGACGCGCGTACAGCGCTCAACAGAATGGTGGTGGACGATGTACGGAAGAACTTCAAGGACATGGTGTTCGACACCATCATACAGAGGAACGTTCGTTTAGGCGAGGCGCCTAGTTACGGAAAGCCGGTCATCACGTATGACGCGGACTCAAGGGGCGCCATCAACTATATGAGTCTGGCTAACGAATTGTTAGTAAGATGTTCAAAAGATGTTAACGTAGAAGCATAACAGACATGGCTAAAAAATTCGGAGGTTTAAACCTAAGCAGAGGAATTAACTCTATGATTCCGACGGATGACGACGAGAGAGGAAACGTCACAGGCGCATCGTCCATCAACGAAGTGAAAATAGCGGAGATAGAGGCCAATCCAGACCAGCCACGTCGCGACTTCGACGAGGAAGCCCTCAACGAGTTGGCGGACTCCATCAAGCAGATCGGCGTTGTGCAACCCATCACACTTCGGAAATTGTCGGAAGGCAAATACCAGATCGTGGCGGGAGAGCGTCGTTTCAGGGCATCCCAGATCGCAGGGTTGGAGAGCATACCTGCCTACATCAGGGAAGTGAACGAATCACAGCTGATGGAGATGGCGCTCATCGAAAACATCCAAAGGGAAGACCTGAACGCGATAGAAGAAGCGCTCGCCTACCAGAACCTCATGGACAAGTGCGACTACACACAAGACCAATTGAGCGAACGTGTGGGCAAGAAACGCGCCACGGTAGCCAACTACCTAAGACTCCTCAGGCTGCCTGCAGAAATACAGATGGCTGTGAAAGACAAGAAGATAGATATGGGACACGCCCGTGCCTTAATGTCCATCGAAGATCCTGTCGCCCAACTAGATGTCTATAACCGCATCATCGCAGAAGGCTTGTCGGTCCGCAAAGTGGAGGAACTGGCGAAGGCCATCAAGGAGGGAGGAAAGGCAACCGCAGCCTCCCCAAGCGCCCAAGCGAAGGAACTCCCGGAAGAATACGCCATCCTGAAAGAGAGGTTGAATGGTTTGTTCAACACCCCAATCAGCATGACATGCGACAAGAAAGGAAAGGGGAAAATCACCATACAATTCAACAACGACGATGACTTGTTGAAGATCATGAACATATTCGACTCCATTAAAAACTCATAAGATTAAACAAGCTGAACGGTTGAGAAAGATTAGCTCCATATTTGTTTTGCTAGTTGCGATGTTCACCATGGCGACATCCTCCTACGGGGAAGGAGCGGCAGATTCTGTCACCATCATATCCGTCCAAGGAGACACCAGCATGGTTGTGACGCCTAACACATCCGACACGGAAGCCTTGCCTCAAAAGGGGAATGGATCCGAGCAGACGACGGAGGTCACTCCCCAAAAAGCGAAAAAGACAAAACTCAAAGAGAGCGCATTCATGCCAGACCCGAAACGGGCGACATGGTACGCCATCGTGTGTCCCGGTCTAGGACAGATTTACAACCGCAGTTACTGGAAACTACCCATTCTATACGGAGGGGCGTTGGCTTGCACCTACCTGATATCATGGAACGGACGTATGTACAACGATTATCGCAACGCCTACCATGACATCATCGACAGCGACCCCAACACGGACAGCTACATGACACTGTTCCCCTCCTACGACGGATCACAGACTTGGTTGCCCAACACATTGCGGACAAAAATGAACAATTACCGCAGGACAAGGGACATGAGTGTTTTCGCCGTTGTGATGTTGTACATGGTGAGTGCGGTGGACGCATTCGTGGACGCGCACCTATACGACTTCACGGTATCAGACGACTTATCGCTCCGTGTGGAGCCAATCATAAACAGTTACAGCACGGACTACCTGAACAGGAGCAGATCATTCGGGTTCCGCTGTAACATCACTTTTTAAGAGAAAGGAATAATGTTAAAGCATTTATGGACAATCATCGCATTGGTCGTGGCAAGCGCTAATGTGATGGCACAAGACGAGGAAGTTGAAGTAGAAGGCGATGCGGCAGAAAGCGAAGTCGTCGCCCAAGAGGAGGAAATCGAGGAGCAGGAAGAGCAAGCAGATTTGGCCTTCATCGACTCGGTGGAGTCCGCAAACGCGAAGGCAGACACCATCAAGGTGTTCAACGACCTTCCTGTCGGTTTCGACAACAAAATGGATAGTCTGCTGAACGAATACTATAAATCCGTCATCGTAACGCCTAAGAAACGCAAATGCGTGTCGGACAGCATCGGAGTGGGCTGCAGCGACGAAGTCTACATCGCCAGGCTGCAGAAGATACCTGCCATCATGGAGCTCGCCTACAATCCTATCGTGAAGAAACACATTGAGTTATACGTACTGAAACGCCGCAAACAGGTGGAGAACATGTTGGGCATCGGCGAATACTACTTCCCTATTTTTGAGCAAGCCCTGGATGCAGCCAAACTGCCTATCGAGCTGAAATACCTGCCGGTCATCGAGTCGGCGCTCAACCCACTGGCATTCTCCCGCGCAGGCGCTTCCGGTCTTTGGCAGTTCATGTACGGAACAGGCAAGCTGTACGGATTGGAGGGCAACAGCCTGGTGGACGACAGACGTGACCCTATCAAGGCCACCAACGCCGCGGTTAGGTTCCTTGGCGACCTCTACAAAATCTACGGAGACTGGTCGCTCGTAATCGCCGCCTACAACTGCGGTCCGGGCAACGTGAACAAGGCCATCAAACGGGCGAACGGCAAGAAAGACTATTGGGCCATCTACCCTTACTTGCCTCTAGAGACCAGAGGATACGTGCCAGCCTTCATCGCCGCCACCTACGCCATGACCTACTACAAAGAGCATAACATCTGCCCGGCGAAGATGCAGATGCCGGTGCTGTGCGACACGATCAGGCTGAAAGAGAGGGTCCACTTGGGACAAATCGCGGAGGTGATGAAAATAGACATCAAACTACTTCGTAGCCTCAACCCGCAATACAGGAAGGATATCATCCCTGGCAACGGAGAGGTGTACACACTGTGCCTCCCGCAGAAAAGCATAAGCAGTTTCATCGACCAGAAGGACTCCATCATCGCCTACAAAGCCGACTCATTCGCCTTGAACAGAGCGGTGGTGCTCCCAGCCAAAGCAGACCCGTACTACAGGGGCATGAAGGGCGGAGCCATCGGCAAGGGCGTGTACATCGTGAAGAAGGGCGACTCCCTCTCCTCCATCGCAAAACGCAGAAAAGTATCCGTCGCTAAACTGAAGCAATGGAACAACCTGAAGTCCGACAGAATACGTGCGGGACAGAGGTTGAGGATAAGATGAGACGAGGTGTGAGTTAAGAGTTAAGAATTAAGAATTAAGAGTTAAAAGTTGGAGGTTGAGGATTTTTATAATCACCTACCATTCAATCATTTACGAATTATCGTTCCACGATTCAAGGAAGTCCAGACGTCGTCTACCTTGTCTAAACGATTTTTCTGTGGGCAAGAGGTGATATTACCTCGAAAAAAATAGGGAAATCACAACGTTTTTATATATTTGCACTGCACTATACTGATACCATGGAACGCAGGGCAGACGTTCAACCGATTGTTGTAGGATTTTTACGGAAGATGTTTCTTCCCATCATCCTTCTTACCACATTCCTCGCAAATGCGCAGGAGTATGGGAGGTTTGACCATTTTGGAACGGAGGATGGACTCATCTCCGACAGGGTGTACAATATCACGTTCGACCAGAACGGATTCCTCTGGCTCGCCACAGACTTCGGCTTTGACCGTTTCGACGGGAAAACGTTCAAGCACCATCAGAAAAAAGATTACCCGACACTGCGAAGGGAGGATATCCTCATTTGTCATTTGGGGGATAATAACAATCTACTCTTCGGAGGCTATCACGGTCTGCTGGAAGAGTATGACCAGGAACGGGACACCCTGATAGACCGTATCCCCGACGTCTTCGTGACGGGCAAACCGGAGGAGACGGAGGGTTTCTATGTGGCGGACGATGGGCGTCGTTTCGCGATGACCACCAAGGGCATATTCCTCTATGACCCGGAGACGCACGAGTTCCGTAGCGACACAAAAATCTACGAGGGCACGAAGGAGACTTACATCAAGTCGATGTATGTGGATAAATATGGCAGATACTGGGTGGGCTCCCTCGACAAGTATTACGTCTATGATTCTGCGGGCGAATTGATCGTAGAGTGCAATCCTCCAACAGACGCCTGCGGCTTTATATGGAACCTGCTGCCGATCGGTGACGACAAACTGCTGGTCACCACGCAGACACATGAGATGTGGATCTTCGACATCAAAGAGGAGATCGGGAAGCCAACCGTGCTGAACATACCGTTCGGGAACACCATTAAAGTGTTGAGGGATAAGAACAATCGTTATTGGTTCGCCACGGATGGCTTCGGCCTCTGGTATACCGATGATGAGATCTCGGAGAAGGCCAGGTTCCACTCCGTTGTTCCGTATAATTCCCAAGGTCTGGAAATCAGGAAGATCTACTGCATGGCGTTGGATTCTGCCGGCAATGTGTGGCTGGGCACGAGAAACTCGGGCATCTGGTGTTACCGGGGAAATGACCTGACCAACATCTCCTTCTCCCGCAATTATGGATTCCCAGCAGTTGCCTGCACGGGCATTTCGGAGGATAAACAGGGCAATTTGGTAGTCGGTTCGGATGGTAGCGGTGTCTATTACGTCTCGCCCGATTTCAGGAACATTGAGCTCGTCGAACTGGAAAACAACAACGTCTGCTCCGCTGTCGTGAAGGAGAACGGAGACGTGATCGTGCCTACGTGGGGAGGTGGAACGTTTAACATTGATGCGAAGACGAGGGCCATCAGCAAGGAGGACTTCTCCGGCATACATCAATCGAGCCGTTGCTATTTCGGGGCTTGCCGGTATGGTCAAACCCTCTACGCCTGTTCGGCAGGCGATGGGCTCTACAAGAAGGAGGGTGACAAGGATTGGCAGAAGATCATACTCAAGAATGACACCACGGAGGTGGACAAATGGGTCTTCAAAGCTATCGATGCGCCCGATAACACCACATGGGCGTTGACGTCGACCGCATTGTGGCGCTTGCGGAACGGGCGTTGTGACCTTATTCCGATCAAAGGCAAGGAAAACGACAGGCTTTCCACCCTCAGTCTGGCGGATGGTGACTGCGATGACGAAGGCAATCTCTACGTCACCTCGAACAAGGGATTATTCGTGGTGGAGGCAGGGAAGGATGAGTGCGTGCCGTCCGACTTCGTCCCAGCCTGCAATTACCACAGCATACAAAGGGACGATAATGGACTCTTCTGGCTGGCGGGAGACAATGGCATCGCGCGGGTTGATGTCAAGAAGAAAAACTTCCGTTTGCTGACCGACAGCCGTAATAACATAGCCTTGCACTACTTCATCTTCCGCAGCGGGTTTAAGGATAGCAGAGGCCGGATCCATTTCGGCACCAACGATGGTTTCGTCACGTTAGACCCAGCCCACCTCGCAGTGGATACGGACATCCCGTACCTGGCGTTTTCAGATTTGTATATTAGCAACAATAAGGTGAAGCGTGGGAATGGCCCACTGAAGGACTGCGACCTACGGAACGGACAGCTGTCGCTTGAGTATGACCAAACGGACATCACCATCCACTTCGACGCCATCGACTATTCGGAGTTCGACCCAATCCAATATCGCTACAAACTCAGTGATTTGAAGCAGGAATGGACGGAGGTTTCGGGCGGTAAATTTGTCCAGTTCTCCCACTTGCCTGCGGGAGAGTACCAATTGACCATCGAAGCGTTCCGAAACAATGTGGAGTGTGTCCCTAAGCAAATCAACTTGACCATCAAGGTGTTGCCTCCATGGTGGGAAACCTTGTGGTTCAGATTATTATTGGCCATCGTCCTTACCATGATTGTGGGTGGCATCATCCTCCTACGTATCAAGCGATTGATGCACGCCAAGAAGGAATTGGAGCAAAAAGTGAACGAGCGCACCTCCGAGCTGAAGGAGGCCCTCACGGACAAGGACCGATTGATCTCCGTCGTGGCGCATGACCTGAAAAATCCAATGTTCGCCATCGTCGGCGCACTGGAGAACCTCTCCAACGACACGGGCACCCTCAACGAGCAGGACCGTCAACGCATCACACACAGCACGTACGACTCCGCAAAGATGCTGCAGAATGAGATGCTGAAGATCCTTGACTGGGCGCAGTCCAAGAAGGAAGACATCACCTGCCATCCGTCGGACGTGGATGTACAGTCCATCATCCGTAACGTATCGCTTCTTCTCTCCAATGTCATGGAGAAGAAGAACATATCGCTTACGACAGACATACGTCTGACCCACTTCGCATTCGCCGACCCACGCATGCTGGAGGCGGTCATCAGAAACCTGTTAGGCAATGCCATCAAATTCACACCGGAAGGAGGCAGCATATCCATCTTGTCGTGGATGGACAACGAGAACATCAAGATAGCCGTGAAGGACAACGGTATCGGAATGTCCGACGAGCAGGTGAAACGGTTGCAGGCGGGCGAGTCCACCGTCTCCACGCAAGGGACGAACAACGAGGAAGGGAACGGTCTAGGGTACCGCATCTGCCGCAACTACATCCTGCGCAACAACGGTTCCATGGACGTGGAGAGCAAGCAAGGCTTGGGAACCATCATCACCATCACCCTCCCTTCGTCGGAAAGGAAGATAGAGATCAAAGAAGAATACAGGACGGACGAACCGAAGTCCACCGAAGATTACTCCATCCTCACGGGCAACACGGCCATCGTCATCGACGACAACCCACTCATCTGCGAGAACGTGAAGACACTGCTCTCCTCCTACCTGAATGTCCTCACCGCCAACAACGGAAAGGAGGCGTTGGAAATCATCGAGCAGAAGAAGCCGGACATCATCCTCAGCGACGTGGAGATGCCAATCATGAACGGTATCGAGATGAGTAGGATCATAGAACAATCCGCCGAAACGGAACACATACCGTTGCTCTTCCTCTCCGCCAGGAACGAGGATTCCGACCGTCTCATCGGACTGAAGAGCGGTGCGGTGGACTACATACCAAAGCCATTCAGTCCGGAAGAGTTATTGCTTAAAGTTTGCAACATCCTCAGAATGAGGCAAAAGCAACAGCAGCACATTCTTGAGCAAATTCTGAAGGAGAGAGGCGGGACATACACCGAGGCGGAACACACCGAAGAGGAAGCCAAGCCGAAGAAGGTCAATCCGTTCGTGAAACAGTTCCTGGAAATCATCGAGAAGCGCTACACTGAGAGCGATATCACCATAGAAGACCTTGCGCAGGATATGTTCCTCAGCAAATCCACCTTGACGAGGCGTACCAACTCCATCATCGGGAAGACCCCACTTGAGGTGTTGAACGAGTTCAGACTGAACGAGGCGATGAGGCAGTTAAAGAACGCCGACAGCGAGACGCAGATCAGCGATGTGGCCTATAATGTGGGGTTCAGCGACCCAGCCTACTTCAGCCGCAGGTTCAGGGAATACTTCGGCACCAAGCCGTCGCAGGTCATCGAGCGGGAATAGATTGTCCTCCAAAGAAGAGGTCCGCACCTGTTTTTCTCCAATTATCCATCAAAGGAACATCCATATTAGGGGAATGAGCCTAGACGCATCATCCCCAAAAGAGCATGCGCTCACACTTTATCGTCTCGTTTTCGTGACGGCTATCATTTTGTAAACAAATAGCATTAATTAACATAAAAAAGAAAGGAATTGGGAGGGAAAAGGAATTTTTATTATCTTCGCGGAGAATTTGAAGTATGTTGAAAAACATAATTTACGAAATATTATGAGTGACGAGAAAAAACAATCAGATGCGTTAAGGTATCATGCGGAGGGAAGACCAGGAAAGGTCCAAGTAGTTCCAACCAAGCCGACAGCCACCCAGAGGGATTTGGCATTGGCATATTCTCCAGGTGTGGCAGAGCCATGTTTGGAGATCCAAAAAGACCAACACAAGGCGTACGATTACACTGCGAAAGGTAATTTGGTCGCTGTGATCTCTAACGGAACGGCGGTCTTGGGTCTTGGCGACATAGGCGCTGAGGCGGGCAAGCCGGTTATGGAAGGTAAGGGACTCTTGTTCAAGATCTTTGCTGACATCGACGTGTTCGATATCGAGGTGAATGAGAAGGACATCGACAAGTTCTGCCAGACTGTCAAAGCAATCGCTCCTACATTCGGAGGTATCAACTTGGAGGACATCAAGGCTCCTGAGTGCTTCGAGATCGAGGATCGTTTGAAGGCTGAGCTGGACATTCCGTTGATGCACGACGACCAACACGGCACGGCGATCATCTCATCGGCCGCTTTGGTGAACGCATTGGAATTGGTAGGCAAGAAGATCGAGAATGTGAAGATCGTGGTGAACGGCGCAGGTGCAGCCGCCAACTCGTGCACGAAACTTTATATGGCGTTGGGTGCCCGTTTGGAGAACATCGTGATGTGCGACTCCAAGGGTGTCATCAACACGAAGAGAACTGATTTGAACGATAGGAAGAAACCTTTCGCTACCAGCCGTGACATCACGACATTGGCGGAGGCTGTTAAGGACGCGGACGTATTCTTGGGACTTTCCAAGGGTAACGTGTTGAGCCAAGACATGGTTCGTTCAATGGCTAAGAACCCTATCGTCTTCGCATTGGCAAACCCTACGCCTGAGATCTCTTACGAGGATGCGAAGGCTTCCCGTCCTGACGTGATCTGCGGTACGGGCCGTTCAGACTATCCGAACCAAATCAACAACGTGTTAGGTTTCCCTTACATCTTCCGTGGTGCGTTGGATACACACGCCAAGGCCATCAACGAGGAGATGAAGCTGGCCGCCGTGCACGCTTTGGCCGACTTGGCTAAGCAACCGGTGCCTGAGGCTGTCTCCATCGCTTACGGGAACAAAAAGATGAAGTTCGGTCCTGACTATATCATCCCTACGGCATTCGACCCACGTTTGCTCGAAACGGTTGCCCCTGCAGTTGCTAAGGCGGCTATGGATTCAGGTGTGGCTCGCAAGAACATCACCAACTGGAATGAATACAAGGCTGAGCTCCGCGCCCGCATGGGATTGGACAACACGTTGATCGGTTCGTTGACCGAGGCCGCTAAGGCAAATCCTAAACGTGTGGTCTTCACGGAGGCTAACACCCCTAATACATTACAGGCCGCTTCCACGACGAAGAAGGAGGGCATCTGTATCCCTATCCTCTTGGGCAACGAGGAACGCATCGCTAAGATCGCCAAGGAAAACGGTATCGACATCGATGGCATCGAGATCATCAACCTCCGTCACGACCGTGAGGAGGCTCGCCGCAACCGTTACGCGAAGTACCTCTCCGAGAAGTTGGCCCGCAAGGGTTACACCTACTCCGAGGCGAACGAGAAGATGTACGACCGCAACTACTTCGGCGCCATGATGGTGGAGATGGGTGAGGCGGACGCTATGATCACCGGTTCATATACCCGCTACATGGAGGCCATCAAGCCTGCCATGGATATCATCGGAATGCGTGATGGCGTCACGAACATCGCTGCGCTCAACATCCTGAACACTTCCAAGGGCGTTTACTTCTTGGCGGATACTTTGGTGAACGACTCTCCATCAGCTGACGTGTTGGCTGAGATCGCGGTATTGACCAACGAGACGGTGAAGTTGTTCAACGAGCACCCAGTGATGGCAATGTTGTCCTACTCTAACTTCGGCGCGGATTCCACAGGAAACCCTTGCTTGGTACACGACGCCGTTGAGAAGCTGCACAAGAACCACCCTGAGATCCTAGTGGATGGTGAGATGCAGGTGAACTTCGCCCTTGACAAGAAGCTTCGTCACGAGAAGTTCCCATTCAGCAAGATCGACGGCATGGATGTGAACACCATGGTATTCCCTTGCCTGAATTCAGCCAACATCGCTTACCGCATGTTGATGCAGATGGGTATGGCGGAGAGCGTAGGTCCTGTTCAAATGGGTCTGAAGAAGCCAGTTCACGTGCTCGATGTGGAGGCTTCCGTACGCGACATCGTCAACATGACGACCATCGCTGTAATAGATGCTCAATTGAACAATAAGTAATAACTATAGTTCACGGAACTCAAAAGGGAGGGAATCAGCACGGTTCCCTCCCTTTCTTTACACAACACAAAAAACAGATTAACCTTTCCCTTTTGGGAACGATAGCAACAGTATACAATCCCCCATGGAGAGGGGGAGGCTTTTTCAAATAACTGTAGATGCGACAGAAGGGGCAAAAGCCATACGTCCCTTCCTTTCACAAAACCGGGAACATTGTTTGCGGAGGTCATACCCCAAAAGTGTTCCCAATATGAAATCTTCTTCGGGGGTCAGTTTGTTCAACGGACGATCCAGGAACGAGCGAACCACATCCAAGCATTCGGGATCCCCGAAATAGAAGTTCACATTCCTGTCATTGACCCGTTGCGTGAGGTATTCAATACCCGCGCCCTCCAACCGACGGCTTGCCATCTCTTCGTGACGCACGTCCATCGTATAGAGCACCAGATTGCGCACTCCCTTCTTGAACTCGTAGATATAGTTCGATAAGACCTTAAATTCTCCCGTAGGCATCATCATTTGCATAACCCACCTCCTTTTAAATTCGTTTCACATCATGTATACAAGACTCTCTCACAGCGACAAGGACGACGCCCAGCGGCTGATGCGCTCGTCGGTCTTATAGTCCTCGTTCACCTCGTCCAAGGCCAGTCCCACGAAACTTCCGTCCTCCACGGAAACAGACGAGTCGAAGGAATAGTCATCCGAAGGGACCTCTCCGATAAAGGTCACACCAGTGCCAGCCAACTCGCCCTTGATGATCCCCATGGCGTCACAGAAAGTGTCGCTGAACGAACCGCTGTCGCCCAAACCAAACAACGCGACCTTCTTTCCCTGCAGGTTCGCCGCCTTGAATTTCTTGATACCATCGTACCAATCATCCTGCAACTCTCCCACACCCCACGTGGAACTGCCCAACACCAGGACATCATAGCCCTCGATCATGGCGGAGTCAGCATCCGTCACATTGTGGACATCCGCAGATTCCACGTTCAACGCCTTGGCGATCCTTCCTGCGACATCCTCAGTGGTCCCAGTACTACTTCCATAAAAGATTCCAACCTTCATACGCTATAGAATTTTAATTCTTAACTCTTAACTCTTAATTCTTAACTCTTTGCAAAACTATCCTTTCCCGCTCATCCTTGGAATAACGATAAATGATGAAATAAGCGAACCCGTTCCCCATCTTTGGCGAGTAGAGGACGCAACAAACCCGCGGGACAGGAAGCATCCTACCCGTATCGATGAATATTGGCAAGGGAATCCTTTCGTTCAGGCAGAGAGAGGGAAAGAAGCTATTCCCCCACTTGAATTTTTTCTCCGAGGAATTTAGGTTTTTTGTGGATCAATAAATCGATGAACAGTTTCACGCGGGCCAGCTTCTCCCGCAGCATGGTCTTGAAGCCATAGTATGCCTGCACATCCTGCGCATTGAAACCAATGGCGGCTATACCGTAACGTCTGGCCAGGAAAATGGCCCGCTCATTGTGGAATTGTTGCGACACAATGGTGAAGGAAGATTGTCCGAAGATCTCCTTGCAACGCACCACCGAATCCAACGTGCGGAATCCCGCATAGTCCAGGTAAATCCTTTCCGCAGGAATGCCGGCCGCCACTAAGTCGTTTTTCATGTCGGTAGGCTCGTCGTAATCCTTCCGAGAATTGTCTCCGCTGACAATCACATAATCCACCTTATGGGCAAGGAAAAGCGCCGCCACGGCCTCGATTCTATATTGGTAGTAGAGATTTTTCCTCCCGTCGCTCAAGTATTTGGAGGTGCCTAACAGCAGAGCGGTTTTATTGTAGGGAATACTTTCGACGGATTGGTAAACCATCTTCTTCGTCGAGCACGAAACAACAAGGTTCGACATAATAACCATGACAAAAAGCGAGCAAAGCGAGACGATCAGCCACCGCTTCCACCTAATGTTCCTAGAGCTGATTTTAGCTTTCAGCCATAGGCACGCCTTCCGTGTTTTAGCCAATTTCTTCCCCATGTCCATCTTGACGAGTCATAAAAACCCGCTATGGTTTTTCCCTGTTTTACAAGACAAAATTAATAAAATATGAAAAAAGAGAGCCAGTTTTCCCTCTTTGGTAAGTTCCAATAGGAATATCAGATGCGACTTAAGTTTACATCACACTCATAATCAATATATTAAATAAAAATCGGTTCAACAAACATTCAAGAAAACACATTTCCTCTTGGAATATTCGTTTTTAACGCATATATTTGCACCATAAATTTACAGACATGACAAATAAACAAATCATAATCATAACCAACAACGCATATTGGTGGCGCCCGACTCTCTTTCAATCCCGGAGGTGAGCGAGTGCTTATGTTTATGTTTAAACGATATAGAAAGCCCGTTGGAAATCTCCAGCGGGCTTTTTCGTTTCCAATATTTCAGAAAAAAACAAAATTAGTATAATAAGAAAATGAAGAAATTCAGTTATTCCATTCAAAGCAAGAAACTGCTTGCCGACATGTACACTCCCGTGAGTGTCTACATGCGTCTCCGCGACCTGTACAGTAGCAGTGCGCTCATGGAGAGTTCAGATTACCACAGTATGGAAAACGCGCGCTCATACATCGGTGTGTCGCCTATCGCCTCCATCGCCATCGGACATGGGAAGTCGGAGATGACCTTCCCGGACGGTTCGGTCGTGAAGGGGGAGATCTCGGAGAAGTGCCATGTGGACAAGGTGATCCGCGAGTTCATGTCGTGCTTCGACATCCAAGGCGGTGAGGGTCAGCACTGTGGCCTCTTCGGCTACACCTCCTTCAATGCGGTGCGCTACTTCGAGAACATCGCCGTGAAGGATGAGACTCAGACCAAGAACGACGCGCCGGACATCCTGTACGTCTTGTTCAAGAACATCGTCGAATTTGACCACTACAACAGTTCGCTCAAGATCATTTCGCTCTGCGCCGACGGAGAAGAGTCTGACTTGGCGAACATCGAGCGTCAGATGAACCGCACCAACATCCGCGCGTACGGGTTCCACCCTGTGGGAGAGACCACCAGCACATTGACGGACGAGGAGCACAAGGCGAATATCCGCAAGGGTATCGAGCACTGTCTCCGTGGCGATGTCTTCCAAATCGTTCTTTCAAGACGATTCATCCAACGCTTCGAAGGAGACGATTTCAAGCTCTACCGTGCTTTGCGCAGCATCAACCCTTCCCCTTACTTGTTCTACTTCGACATGGGCGGTTTCCGCATCTTCGGTTCGTCGCCTGAGACCCACTGCCGCATCATCGGTAGCAAACGGGTGGCCTACATCGATCCGATAGCGGGCACGACCAAGCGTACGGGCAATGCGGAGATTGACGCACAGAACGCGCAATACCTGAGAAACGACCCGAAAGAGAACGCCGAGCACGTGATGCTGGTGGATTTGGCCCGCAACGACCTGAGCCGTAACTGCCACGGTGTGAAGGTGGATTTCTATAAGGATATGCAATACTACAGCCACGTGATCCACTTGGTGAGCCGTGTGAGCGGAGAGCTCGATGCGGACGCGGACCCGATCCGCACCTTCATAGACACTTTCCCGGCTGGTACACTCTCCGGCGCGCCTAAGGTACGCGCCATGCAGCTCATCAGCGAATACGAGCCACATAACCGTGGCGCCTACGGAGGTTGCGTGGGCATCATCGGTTTCGACGGTTCCCTCAACCAGGCGATCACCATCCGCACCTTCGTTAGCCGTAACAACGAGCTGTGGTTCCAAGCGGGCGGCGGCATCGTGGCGAAGAGCAACGAGGAATATGAGCTTCAGGAGGTGAACAACAAACTGGGCGCCCTCAAGAAGGCAATCGAGATGGCAGAAACAATGTGAAACAATTAAATCGAACGTACAATGAAAATCGTTATCATAGACAATTACGACTCATTCACCTATAACCTCTACCACTTGCTGCGTGAGGTGGGTGCCGACACTACTGTGGTCCGCAACGACAAGTTCGCCTTGCCGGACTTGGAGCAATACGACAAGATCGTCCTCTCCCCTGGCCCTGGAATCCCTTCCGAGGCGGGTCTGCTGCTCGACGCAATCGACCGATACGCAGGGAAGAAACCTATCCTTGGCGTGTGCCTCGGTCACCAGGCCATCGGCCAATACTTCGGAGCGGAGCTCACCAACCTAACGGACGTGTTCCATGGCGTGCAGACGGATGTAGAGCAAACAGGAGAGGAGTACCTCTTCAACGGACTTCCGAAGCGATTCCCAGTAGGCCGCTACCACTCATGGGTGGTGGACGCCAAGACGATGCCTAACACGCTGGAGGTGACCGCCACGAGCGACGAAGGCCTAGTGATGGCGCTGAAACACAAGGCGTATGACATCCATGGCATACAATTCCACCCGGAGTCGGTGCTCACGCCCGACGGAAGAAAAATCATCGAAAATTTCATAAACAAATAAACCCATACGATCATGAAACAGATATTATCACGTCTGGTGCTCCACGAGGAGCTGACATCCGAAGAAACAGAACAGATACTCATAGGCATTACGCAAGGAAAATATAGCAATGAGCAGATCTCCGCACTCATCATGGCGCTCCAAATGAGGGGAATCAGCGTGGACGAACTACTTGGGTTCCGGAAGGGAATCCTCAGCACAGGTGTACATGTGGATCTATCCCCCTATAAACCCATCGATATCGTAGGAACGGGCGGTGACGGCAAAAACACGTTCAACATCTCCACCTGCGCTTGTTTCGTCGTCGCTGGTGCCGGCTACAAGGTGGCCAAGCACGGTAACTACGCCTCGACCTCCGTCAGTGGAGCGAGCAACGTGATCGAAACCCACGGTGTGAAGTTCACGAACGACAACGACAAGCTCAAGCGAAGCATCGAGGAGTGCGGCTTCGTCTATCTGCATGCGCAACTCTTCGCCACCGCCATGAAACATGTGGGTGGCATCCGCAAAGCCTTGCAGATTCCGACCTTCTTCAACCTGCTTGGCCCATTGGTTAACCCATGCCAACCAAGCTACCAGTTGCTGGGTGTCGCCAACCTCGACCAAATGCGTCTCTACAGCAACGCATACCAGAAAATCGGCATCGGCTATGGCATCGTGAACAGCCTCGACGGCTATGATGAGATATCGTTGACGGGCGACTTCAAGGTGGTGACCAACAGCATGGAGAAGATTTATAAGCCAATGGACGTTAAGATGCCTATCTCCAACGTGGCAGACCTCAGCGGATCGAGCCGTCAAACCATCGAAGACGCGAAGAAAGTATTCGATGACGTTTTGGAGGGCAATGCGACAGAGAGCCAGATGAACGTGGTGATCATCAATGCCGCCTTCGCCATCAAGGTGATGGAGCCTGAGAAGGAAATCGACGAGTGCATCGCGATCGCTACGGATTCGCTCAAATCAGGCAAGGCATTGTCCGTCTTGAAGAAATACATTGCCTTAAATTCTTGATTATAAATATTTATTTAACGATTCAAGACATGAACAATTATCTGGAAAGAATCATGGCGACGAAAGGCGAGTGTGTGGCCAAGGCGAAGCGGAAGGTCTCCCTTGAGGATGTGAAGACTATGTGCCGCGACGTCCGTCCCTGTTTCTCCCTCTCGGAGAACCTGCGGAAACGCAACGGAATCATCGCCGAGTTCAAGCGCCAGTCGCCCTCGAAGGGAGTGATCCACGGAGGCATAACGCCCAAGCAGGTGGTCGGATTCTACGAGCAGGCAGGCGTGAGCGCCGTTTCCGTGCTCACGGACACCCAGTTCTTCGGAGGATCCATCGCGGACCTGCGGGAGGCGGCGTCGGTGCTCAACATCCCTATCCTCCGCAAGGAGTTCATCAACGACCCGTACCAAGTCTACGAAGCCCGCGCCAACGGAGCCTCCGCCATATTGCTCATCGCGGCGGTGCTCGAACGTGCGCAGGCACAGGATCTGGCCGCCTTGGCCAATGAGCTCGGGCTCGAGGTGTTGTTGGAGCTCCATGATGAAGAAGAGTTGGCCTATATCACACCAGAAACCAATGTGGTAGGAATCAATAACCGAAATCTTCGTACCTTTGAGGTCGATTTGAACCACTCCATCTCCATGGCCTCCTCCCTGCCCAAAGAGACGCCCAAAGTGTCTGAGAGCGGCATACGGAGCATAGACAACATGGTGATGCTTCGGAACGGAGGGTTCGACGGATTCCTGATCGGTGAAAACTTCATGGCGGCGGAGAACCCGGGGCAAGCCTGCATAGCGTTCTGCAAAGAGTATACGGACCGTTTATCACAAGGGAAATGAGTGACGCACCGTTGAAAATAAAGGTTTGTGGGATGGCCGATGCAGAGAACCTAAGCCAGTTGGCCCGTTTGAAGCCGGACTACGTAGGGTTCATCTTCTACCCGAAGTCTAGCCGATACGTGGTGGAACGCTTGTCCGCCGAGGCGCTTAACGTGTTGCCTAGCGACACGAAAAGAGTGGGCGTCTTCGTCTCCGAGAAGCCAGAAACGCTTCTCGCCCTCGCGAAGGAGTACGGGCTCGACTACGTGCAGCTGCACGGTGACGAGAGCGTCGAGTACTGCCAAAGCATCAGACGCCAAGGATTGAAGGTAATCAAGGTTTTCCGTGTCTCCACGGCGGACGATCTGTCGCGGATTGCGGACTATGCCCAATGTGCCGACCTCTTCCTCTTCGACACCAAGACACCGCTGTATGGCGGGTGTGGGCAAGAGTTCGACTGGACCATTCTGGAGCAAGCCCAGGTTCCTTTGCCATGGCTGATTTCAGGAGGCATCTCCGCCGACAATATCCAGCGGGCATGCCAGACAGGCGCATTCGCCGTAGACCTGAACAGCAGGTTCGAGACCGCTCCCGGTGTGAAGGACATCCCATTGCTCGAAAAATGTTTTGAATCAATACGTAAATAACAGATTTTTAATTTATTAAACAGATAAATATATGTCGAAATACGATGTCAGCAGCGAAGGATTTTACGGACGTTTCGGAGGTGCATACATCCCTGAAATGCTCTATCCTAACGTTGAGAATCTGAAAAAGATTTATCTAGAGATATTGAACTCAGAGAAGTTCAAATCGCAGTACAAGCAGCTCATGAAGGACTATGTGGGACGACCTACCCCACTCTTCTATGCAGAGAAGCTCTCGTCGATCTACTCGACCCATGTTTTCCTCAAACGTGAAGACTTGGCGCACACGGGAGCGCACAAGATCAACAATGCGATCGGTCAGGTGTTGATCGCCAAGGAGATGGGCAAGACACGCATCATCGCGGAGACCGGCGCCGGACAGCACGGCGTAGCCACCGCCACCGCCTGCGCACTCTTAGGCATGGAGTGCCACGTCTACATGGGCGAGGTGGACATCGAGCGTCAGGCGCCTAACGTGGCGCGCATGCGCATGCTCGGTGCGGAGGTAGTGCCAGCCAAGAGCGGCAACAAAACACTGAAGGACGCCACGAACGAAGCGTTGCGCGACTGGATCTCCAACCCGGAGGACACCTTCTACGTGATAGGCTCCACCGTGGGACCGTTCCCTTACCCGGACTTGGTCGCGAGGTTGCAATCCATCATCAGCGAGGAGATGCGTTGGCAGCTTAAGGAGCAGACCGGCAAGGAGTTGCCAGACTACGTGATCGCCTGCATCGGTGGCGGAAGCAACGCAGCCGGTTCGTTCTACCACTTCGTCAACGACGAGCAAGTGAAGTTGGTCGCTGTGGAGGCAGCCGGTCACGGACTCGACTCGGGAGACACCGCCGCCTCCATCGCGAGAGGCTCGGAGGGTATCATCCACGGCGCACGCACCATGCTCATGCAGACGGACGACGGACAGATCACGGAGCCTTACTCCATCTCCGCCGGACTCGATTACCCAGGCATCGGCCCTATGCACTCCTTCCTGGCGGAGGTGGGCAGGGAGACCGTACTCTCCGCGACCGACGACGAAGCATTGCAAGCCGCTCTACAGCTCACCAGAGAAGAGGGCATCATACCCGCACTCGAGAGCTCGCACGCCTTGGCGGCACTTCCTAAGCTGAAATTCCGCAGCGACGAGAACGTGGTCGTGACCATCTCAGGCCGAGGCGACAAAGACATGGCAACGTATATTAACCATTTAAAACTATAAGAGACCCATGAAAAATAGGTTAGACAATATATTAGAGAGCAAGAAGGACTTGCTATCGATCTATGTGATGGCTGGGTATCCACAGCGCAATGACCTCATGACCATCTTGCGCGGGCTAGAGAAGGCGGGAGTCGATTTCGTGGAGGTCGGCATGCCCTTCAGCGACCCGTTGGCAGACGGTCCCGTGATTCAGGATGCAGGCAACGCGGCGATCGACAACGGCATGAGCATCAAGGAGTTGTTCACCCAGATAAAAGAGATGCGCAAGGAGATCACCATGCCCGTATTGCTGATGGGCTACATCAACCCAGTGATGCACTACGGCATAGAGAAGTTCGCCGCCGATGCGCACAGTGTAGGCGTGGACGGCCTCATCATCCCCGACCTACCGTTCGACACCTACGTGAAGTCGTACAAGGCGCTCTTCGACGAGAACAGCCTGCACTTCATCCCGCTCATCGCACCGCAGACACCAGACGAGCGCATCAAGCACATCGACGCGCATGCCGAAGGATTCATCTACACGGTCGCATCCGCAGGAATCACCGGTAACATCAAGACGTCGGAAGACTACCGCACCCAATACTTCGAGCGCATCCGCAACCTGCACCTGCGCAACAAGACCGTCATCGGGTTCGGCATCAAGGACCATGCCAGCTACACCCACGCTTGCAGCCATGCCGACGGAGCCATCATCGGTACCGCCTTCATCAAACACCTGAAGGAGAACGGAGTCAGCGAAGAGGCGGTCGGGAAGTTCGTGAAATCAATACGTTAACCGCTATTCGTAAACTTTTAGCGGGAACATAAAAAAATCACGGCGGAAGGCTAAACACCCTCCGCCGTGTTGTTTAGATAAACCTTGTTAAAAGTTCCCTTTAACTATTTAATATAGAATGTCAAGGTTCCGAAAAGGACACCATTCCTGTTCTTGAGCTTGCTGTTGTCACCTCTGACAACATCCACAAGACCGAGGTCATAGCCGAAAGACAATTTCACCTTCTCCGTGAAAGCCAAGCCAAGGCCAAAACGCAATCCGTAATCCAGTTTGTCCGCCGCATTGTCGCCGAAGGAGTCCTCCTCCTTTTCCTCCGTTTTCTTACTCAAGCTAACGGCATCCGTGTAAATCTTCACAGACGGATCATCCGTAAGGTCGCTGACAAGATCACCCAACGTATTCACCGCCTCGTCAAGGCTATACTCTGTCGAGTACTTTGTCTTGCCGCCCACACCGTAGGCAACATATGCGCCGACCTGAGGAATCAGTCCCAAATCTCCAACAGGGATGCGGAAATTAAGCGTCAAAGGGAGTTCCATATAATACAAATTGGTGGTAACGGTTGATTTATAACTCTTTGTCTCAACCACTTGCTTCCCGCCCTTCCTTTGGAATGTAAAACCAGCCTCCGCAAAGAAGTTGTTCACAAACGTATAATCGAGGACAAGACCACCTTGGATATTGGCGATAGGCTTCCGCTCATTCGTGACTCCCGGAGAGGTAGGGTCATCCGCATTGATTTTAGCCAAACCTCCGCCGACAATAATACCAATGTTGAAATCTCCTGCGTTGGCATCCTGTGCAAACGACGACACACTAACCATAAATAGGCTCAATACTGAGAATAAAACTTTCTTCATGCAATAAAAATTATGTTTGTTATTAAATCTGAATCGAAATTAGCAACTATTTCACTATGCGGCAAATGCTATAAAACAATTTTATTAACATATGTTTCCGAGCCACATTTATGTGTCTGACGTTCAGAGAGGAAAAGTCCATTTGGATAAATATATTTTTTTACGCACCTTTGCGTTATGAAAAAACAGAACTTGTCTTTAGAGCAAAATCAGGCGCAGGATGACTTAGTATCATTATTGAAGGACCTTCAGGGAAATCTCCCCATGAGGGCACGTTACGTGCGCCTAGGCAGGATGCTCCAACGCACGGTATCCGAGCTGAGCAGCCACCTGCATGTGGTATATTCCAACCAAGCCTCCTACATCGATGCGATATGCAAGGAGCGCAATTATCCGCAAAGAAAATCGTTGCAGGTGCTTCGCCGGCACATCAGCAACACGCTACACAACCAGTTTTCTCCCTCGGAAGAAGATTACCTCTTCGATGTGAAGGCGATGGCGGAGGCCCTGTCGTTCTTCTTCCGTGTCCCGATACCGATTGGGCTGTCAGAGGCCCTGCCCGAGTCGTGGCGTAACCTGGAGTTCATTCCCGACACCCGCCACATGGTCAAGTACGCAAGGCTCCGCATGACGGTCAGCCGCTGGACGGACAATCTGCTGTACGGGGAGGTGGAGAACGTAGGGGACGAGTCGTTCGACGGGGAATGCGTCGCCGCCTACACGCAGATGAACAACGACGAACCGATGGCACAAGCCACCCGACACCTGAGCGACACCTTCGCCGAGCTGAACGCATCCCTTTTCGAAGGAGCGCAGGTCAACCTATTGGACGTCTCCGTGGAGAGCCGCGAGGATGGCACCCCGTTGTTCGTGCCCGAGCTGGTCGTGTTCGAGCCTGACTTCCTCGTGGACATCACCGCCATCACGGGCTGCATCCGCCCCTATGGGAGCCATGCGATGAACCACCTGCTTCACAAGGTGGAGCCTCCTTCCCAGTCGGCCGCCATCACAATCGGTAACGTGGCGAACCAATTCCTCGACGACTGCGTGAACCAGACGAAGGAGGAGCCGGCCACCTACGAGGACTCCATGAAGAAAGCCTTCAACATGGACCCGATCCCCTTCTGCACGATGGAGGAGATCAACGCGGAATTCTTCCAAACGACGAAAGTACAATTCAACAATATCCAGCGTACGGTGGACAAGAGCTTCGACGAGGTGGGCATCCACCTGCGGGAGGGCGTGGTGTTGGAGCCCTCGTTCATCTGCGAGGCGCTAGGCATGCAAGGGCGTATGGACTTGCTGTCGGCGGATTACCATAAAATCGTGGAGCTGAAGTCCGGCAAGGCGGACGAATGGAACAAGACGGAGCCCGAAGTGCGCGACGAGCATCTGTTACAGCTGACGCTCTACTATGAGTTCCTCCACTACAACCTAGGACTTGACTACGCCGAGGTGAGCAGTTTCCTGCTCTACTCCCGCTACCCGAGGATGAAGGATTGCCGCGCCTCCCGCAGGATGGTGAGGGAAGCGTTGCAGCTCCGCAACGACATCGTGGCGAGCGAATGGAACCTGCTCAGGGGAGGCTCGCGCGACCTCTACACCACCCTCACCCCCGAGCTATTGAACCGGAACAACCTGTGCGGCAAACTGTGGTCGGTCTACATCGAGCCATCGCTCTCCGACACGCTGAAGCCCCTGCACACGGCAGACGCACTGGAGCTCGCCTACTTCCACACCTTCTTCACCTTCGTGGAGAGGGAAATGTTCCTGGCGAAGATCGGTTGTTCCTCCACCGACAGAAACGGAGGATACTCCGACGCATGGAACCTGCCCGCGGAGGAGAAACTCCGCAGCGGCAACATCATCATGGACCTGACCATCGACCAATTCAACGTGACGGACGGGCTAGACGTTTCCGACCATTCGGAGGCGATACGCAACATCCGGTTCCACTGGGTGCAGGACGATGAGAACCTAGCCAATTTCAGGGTGGGCGACCTGGTGATGGTCTACGAGCGCAACAACGCGCAGGACAATGTGACCAACAAACAACTCTTCCGTTGCTCGATCGAATCGTTCGACGCGGACAACGTGGTGGTACGCCTCACCTACAAGCAGCGCAACCGCGCCGTCTTCAACCTGAGCAGCCATTACGCGATGGAGCATGATATGATGACCTCCTCCTTCAATGCCATGACACGCTCGTTGCGGGCGTTCCTCGTGGCTCCGAAAGAGCGGCGGGACCTCCTGTTAGGGAGAAGGGACTTCCGGTTCTCCCCGAAACAACCCGTTCCACGTCCTTCGGCGGAGAGCGAGCAGGTGAACGACATCGTGGAGGACGCCCTATGCGCCGAGGACTTCTACCTCTTGGTAGGACCTCCGGGGACAGGCAAGACCAACCTGGCGATGCGCACCATGGTGGACAACTTCCTGGCGAACCCCGAGCACCGCATCCTGCTCATGGCTTACACCAACAGGGCGGTGGACGAGATTTGCAGGATGTTGCACCGCTACGACCCCGAATTGGACTATATCCGCATAGGCAGTGAACTCAACTGCGACCCCGCCTTCCGCCAGCACCTGCTCAAGTACCAGATAGAGGGATGCACCAACCGCTCGGCGGTGAAAAGCAGGCTATTCCAGCCCCGCATTTATGTGGCGACGGTAGCCTCCATGGACAGCAAGACAGCGCTGTTTGACCTCTTCCACTTCGACGTGGCCATTGTGGACGAGGCTTCGCAGATATTAGAGCCACAACTGCTAGGGCTACTATGCGCCACGACGAAAGAAGGGGAAGCCGCCATCCGCAAGTTCGTCATGATAGGTGACCACAAACAATTGCCCGCCGTCGTGCAACAACCCAGAAGCGAGGCGGAGGTGACAGACCCCGCACTGCGCGCATTCGGGTTGGAGAATTGCGCGGACTCCCTGTTCGAGCGGTTACACCGTCACATGCTGGCGCACAGCGAAGTGAAGCCAGGCATGCTCGACACGCAATGGCGCATGCACCCGACCATCAGCGAGTTCGTCAGCCGTGAGTTCTACCACAACGCCCTGCGGGTGGGTAAGAACCGGCACCAGACAGTAGTTGAGTTACCATTCACAAGCGAGGGGGAAACCCGTCAGTTAGCCTGTTTCCCGAAGAACATGGAGCTAAGCGGAAAGAACATCCATGAGTTCGTGCGCACCGTGCGGATGGGCTTCGTGGACGTGCGCAAAGCCAGTCGGATGGACAATAGCAAGATCAATGCGGAGGAGGCGGAGGTCGTGGCGCAGATGGTGCGTTCCATCGCCCAGCTGAACGCATCCGACCCAAGTTTCAAACTCTCCGAGCACGTAGGCATCATCGTGCCATTCCGCAATCAGATAGCCGTCATACTCAAGCAGTTGCGCAGTCTAGGCGTCGAGGGGGCGGAGCAGATTGTGATCGACACGGTGGAGCGGCTGCAAGGCGGGCAGAAAGACTATATCATCTTCTCCACCACCATCAGCCAATACTACCAATTGGGCGTTTTGAGCGAACCCGTCGAGGTGGAAGGGCAAGAGGTGGACCGCAAGTTGAACGTGGCGATCACCCGGGCCAGGATGCAATTGTTTGTGGTCGGCAATGAGCCATTGTTACGGATGTCAGAGATATACGGCAGGTTGATAGATTATTGCCGGGGGGAATGATGGGGTATGAGGTTCATCATTCGACAAGAGCCAAGCGATATTCCAGGGCATCACACATCCAAACCCCGAAGGGGTGATATCCTCCAGGCAGGGGTGTCGTCCTTTCAGGACTAGGGAATCCATCGAACTGTTCCATAATTCTTAATTCAAAATTCTTAATTCAAAATTCATATTGCTATCTTTGCATAACCAAAACATAACCTATTACGTTCCAATAGATTAAATGAAAAGATACTTTTTATTCATATTGCTCGCCCTGTTCGTATGCGCACAGAGCCAGGCCGGAAGAAGATCCAAAAGAAGACATAAGTCCAAAATCGAAACCGTAGTCGACACACTGACCAACAAACAAGAGAATCAGGCCGTGGTGGCGATCGACACGCTACGAGCCGACTCGCTAGCGCAGGGGACAGACACCCTCATGGTCATCGAACCGACCGACAAACACGACACGATCACCATCACAGCGGTGGGGGACGTCATGATAGGCAGTATTCTGCCAAACACCTCCTACCTACCACCCAAAGAAGAGGAGGATAAGTTCTTCGACGAGGTGAAACCCTACTTTCAAAACTCCGACATCGTATTCTGCAACGTGGAAGGCACATTCACCGACACGGAGGTGGGTGCGAAGAACTGCAACGACCCCAAGACCTGCTTCAAGTTCGGTATGCCTTGCCGTTTCGCGCAATACTACAAAGAGGCGGGCTTCAACGTGGTGAGCGTGGCGAACAACCATAGCGGAGACTTCGGCGAAAAGGGCAAGGAGAACGCCAAGAGACTATTCGACAGCCTGCAGATCAATTGGGCAGGCTTCACGGAGAAACCTACCGCGGAGTTCGTCGAGAACGGTGTCAAGTACGGGTTCTGCGCCTTCGCACCTAATCGGGGCACCGTGCAAATCACCGACTACGAAGGACTGGATTCGCTGGTAAAGCAACTACGGCAGACCTGCGACATCGTGATCGTATCCTTCCACGGAGGCGCTGAAGGCAGCAAATACCAACACGTTCCGAGAAACTACGAGAACTTCCTCGGGCAGAACAGAGGGAATGTCTATGAATTCGCACACAGAGCCATCGATGCAGGAGCGGACATCGTGCTGGGACATGGTCCTCACGTGACCCGCGCCGTGGAGATCTATAAGAACAAGTTCATCGCCTATAGCATGGGCAACTTCGCCACCTACAGCAACGTGAACATCAAGGGAGTAAACGGTCTAGCCCCTATCTTCAGGGTGAAGATGGAGCAACAGACGGGCAACTTCATCAGCGCGGAAATCATCTCCACTTACCAAATCAAACCACCGAACAAGGGTCCACACATCGATCCAGACAACCGTGTGCTGAAGGTGATTCAAGCCCTGACGAAGGAGGATATGCACGACAATCTGCCACAGATATCCGACGAGGGAATCATTACAACGGCGAAATAATTTTGAATTATGAATTTATGAATTAGCCGGTAATATTTTTCAAAATTTTTATTGCGTATATTGTACATTGTATAAATTTATTTTATACATTTGCGGATGATAATCACACAAGGCGTGTGGTTGAAAATACTTGTTAGGTTTGCAATCAGAGCACCTATAGGTTTGAAACTGTTATTGTTTGTAATAATTAAAAATATGCATTTAAAAACTATTCTATCTGCAATGCTAATCGCTTGTTGTTCAATCGGCAACATCCACGGAAGCGTGCTTATCAGCGGCATAATGGCAGACCCGGCCAGCTACGACAACGTCTACGAGTACGTGCAATTCATGACCTCCGAACGCATTGATTTCTCGGAGACGCCCTACACGGTGATCATCTGCAACAACGGCACAATCCTCCACCCGAGCGGCTGGCTAACGGGAAGCACACTGACCTACGCCATACAACTTGATTCGGGGGTAGTGGAGATGGGCGAGACGTTCTACATAGGCGGCCCCACCCCGAAACTGAACGGACCAAACAGCGAAGACATACACTTAAAAAACTGGTTCGCAATCGATTGCACCGCCCAAGACGGAGCAGGAGGCATAGGGTTGAAGCAGCAATGGAGGATAGGCATGGTAGGTAACGGAGGTCCTTCGGCGGATGGTATCGCAGTCTTTGCGGGCAAGGCGGAGGATTTGACGGAGGAGAACGTTCCCCTGGACTGCGTCTTCTACGGGGATGCGGTAGGAGATGCGGCCGCCTACCAATACCGCCTAACGGACGGCACCCTACTCGATGAGGAGGACGATATATACCCTTCGCCCGGCAAGGAGTGCCTGATGAAGTTCGAGGGAGTCTACAACTACCTGGAGGACAAATGGGTAGTGGAACGCACAAGCTTTTCCGTACCCTCCTTCACCGAGGAAGATTTCAAGCCTGCGATCAAACTGATCCCCTACGTTTTCGACGTGGAGGTCTCCTCCACCCCCTGCAAGGAGTGCGTCACCTGGAAGAGCATTCTACCCGACACCACACGATTCGCCGTGCTTTGGCAAGAGGATTCCACAGCGGGATGTCCCGCCTACCCTACGACAATCTGCAGCATGCCCGATTCCCTATCCGACGGACTCAGTCTGCTGGAGTTCTCCACCGAGAAAAGCCTTTGCACAGCAAACGCTCCCATGACGCAACACCTTGTAGCCATCTACCCGATGGAGCACGGTTGCATAGACACACTAGGATGCAGTTTAGGACTCCACACGGTGCAGGCAACCTTACGAGAGCCCACAACGTCCCATTTGCGGGGATGCTTAGGCGATACAATGCTCTACCTCGCAGAGGGGAGAAATAGTGTTTGGGTAGAACTGCCAACGCCCCAGTTCGACAACCCCTGCAACCGTTTTCACCTGACCAGCACCTTCCAGCCAGACTCCTTCGCTCCAGGGACGTACACGTTCGATTTTGCATTGAAGGACGAATCCGAGCAGGTGGTGGACCAATGCACCACGCTTGTCCACGTGATAGACACCATACCGCCTATCGTGTCTGATACTACGCCTACAATCGTGGATACGATACCGCCTATCGCACCTGATACCACGCCTACAATCGTGGACACCATACCGTCCGTCGTGCCTGACACTACGCCTACAATCGTGGATACGATACCGCCTATCGCACCTGACACTACACCTACAATCGTGGATACGATACCATCCATTGTGCCTGACACTACGCCTACGATTGTGGATACGATACCACCTATCGCACCAGATACCACGCCTACCATCGTGGACACCATACCGCCTATCGTGCCTGATACTACGCCTACAATTGTGGACACGATACCATCCATTGTGCCTGATACTACGCCTACAATCGTGGATACGATACCATCCATTGTGCCTGACACTACGCCTACGATTGTGGACACCATACCGCCTATCGTGCATGATACTACGCCTACAATCGTGGACACCATACCGTCCGTCGTGCATGACACTACGCCTACAATCGTGGATACGATACCGCCTATCGCACCTGATACTACGCCTACAATCGTGGATACGATACC
>JAFXPK010000034.1 GCA_017527905.1 Paludibacteraceae bacterium | reverse complement strand
GCCGCCCCGTCGGGGCTTGGGATGTGCGTGATGTGTAGGGATGCGCATCCCCTTGTTTTAATTTATGATAAATGAAAAGGGACGAATGTTATTCGCCCCTACCATATCGAACTAACGTTCCTAAATTTTTAACTCTTAATTTTTAACTCTTAATTCTTAATTGCGTTTCTGACCGCTTCTTCCGTCGTGGCGATTTTTTCTACGATCTTTTTGTCGTGTATGGGTGTTTTGACGCTGTCGGACTGGGAGAGGAAGGCGTGGCTCCAGGTGCCGGTCATCATGAACGGACCCTTCTTAGGGGTGGTGTCTGGTTCGCCCGGATTGAGTTTCCCCTTCAGCAGGCTATCCATCGTGGCGATGGCGCTGGAGTCGAGCTGGCTGTTGGGTAGGGTGAAGGAGGTGTCCGCCGGGCGGAACTTGAGCTCCCTCACGTGAAAGAGGGTGCTGTCCTTTCCCGGAAGGATCTCGTAGCCGATGTTGCCGCCGCCCTTCCGTTGGTAGTAGATGTTGGCGTAGAGGAGCGTGTCCTCCGCTACCATCTCCTCCTGTATGGTGTCAGGAGGGGTGAGGACGATGGCTTGTGTGATTTTGGGCTCACTTTTTTTGCTCTTCCCGCAACAACTGTAGATTGTCATGACACCAGCTATGGTGAAAAACAATATGACCTGTCTCTTTCCCATCTTCTTGTCCCTTTAAGTGTTCGTATGTTTTCGAAATCAGTCGATGACGATTTTCTTGTCCGCCTTGTAGATGATATAACCGTTGCGTGTGTAGTTGTCGACGGCGTAGGTCAGCTCGGTGCCAGGCGTGTATGAACGCGCGATTTCCCAAGGCTGTTTCTCTAGGAAATATTTCAGTCGGTTCGCCCGTTGCTTGCAGAGGAAATAGATGCCGGCGTAGCTCTTGTGGGAGACCTTCGGCTCTTCGAACGTGCCTAGGGCCACGTCGATCATGGCCTTGAGGTAGTCGTATCCGATGCTCTCTCCGATGAGCGTGCAGATCTGGTCTCCCGCACCTCTCGGGTTCAGTTCGATCAAGTAGATGTTGTTCTCTTGGTCGATCTTCATCTCTATGTGGGAGGCTCCGTTGATGAGGCCCACGCGGTTGAGTATCTCCGGGACGATCTGTTTGACCTTCTCCTTTACCGCTTCGCTGAGGTCGGCGGGTTGGTGGTGGGAGAGTTCCACGAAGTGCGGCGCACCATCGTTCTCCTTGTCCGTCATCTGTAGGATGTGGTGCTTCCCCTTGTAGGAGATGGACTCCACAGAGAACTCCCTTGTGCCGACGAACTTCTCGATCAGGATGATCGCGTCTCCGTCCGATCGCGCATAGTCGACCGCCTTCTTCAGTTCCTCCTTGTTGTTCACGAAGGAGACACCCTTCTTGGAGGATCCCACGGTCGGTTTCACGATGCAAGGATAATCCACTTCCATCCCTTCCTCGTACAGATGGCTCTTCACCTGGCACAGGTTGGGTATGTCGTTCGTCAGCTCCCTCATCTTGGCTTTGTCCCTGACGAACTGGAATTTTTCGTAGTCGTTCGCGATGAGCCCCAGTTGGCTCGCCACGTACGAAGCGATTTCGGAGGTGAGGTCGGATGCGTTGGATACGACACCCTGCACACCCTCCTGTCTGCATGCCTCGACGATCTTATCCTTCTCGAGGATAGATATGGGGTAGAATTTATCCGCAACCTCTTTGCAGACCGCGCCATTGTCCCATGCGAAACTGATCACGGTATGCCCTAGCTCTTTCGCCTTTAGGGTGAGGGGGAGTTGCCCCGTCGAAGCTCCTATGATTGCTAATTTCATCTTCTTGGATTTGTTGTGCCGGCGAAGATATTAATCGTCGAAGAAGTCGTCGAACATCTTCTTCACGCCCTCACGTTCCGCATACTCGCACACGATCTGGCCCCAGTTGCCCTCCACGAGCACCCACTCTTTGTTGACTGTGTAGGCGAGGTCCCAACCCACGTAAGGGTAGAAAGGAATCGTGCGGTGAACTTCCTCGGCGAATGCGAGCAGCTTGTCCCAGTCAGGGATCTGGAATCCTTCGTATTTGGCGCCGCTGTCCGGGTGTCTTTCGAAAATGCCTCCGAACTCGTCATAGCCCTTTGTCCTGCAGATGCCGGTCTTCTCGTCGATGACGGAGAAGATACCGCCGTTTCCTGCGTTGTCCACCACCGAGCCGGTACGTCCGGTGCGGAACACTGGTCGCATGATATGGAAGCCGGTCTTGTTCAGGAAGGCCGGGAGACGTACCGTGTTGACGGAGGACGGGTTGAATTGCTTGGTGCTCTCGTCCTGTTGGATAAGCTCCTCCACGATGAATTTGCCTTTGGACTTCAGGTAATCGAAAGCCTTGTCCGGATCGTTGTCGTGGTCCGCCAAGCGCAGGATCTCCACACCCTTTCCGCACTGTCCCGCGATAGGCTTGCAGATGAAGGAGTCGTGTTTCTTGCAGAACTCGGTGAAGGCCTCCCTCGTGACGGTCTCGTTGAACTTGATGACGTCACGTTTGAAGAATTGTCCGAAATGGTCGTAGAAGTTGTTCTTATCCTCCAACAAGTCCCAGTTCTCGCCGCGTCCGACCTTCTCGGTCATGACATTGTCCTTGTGGCGCGTGGTGAGGTAGGTGGCGCGCTTCTTGTCGTCGGAGTGAGGGAAGTCCATGAGGAAATACTCCCTTGGCACCGCGCCGAAGCGGTAGTAGCACCAAACCATGTCTATACGCATGTCCTCTTTGAGTTTCTCGTCCGCCATCTCCTTCTCGGTTAAGAATATGCCGAACACATGTTCGATTTCCTCCCCGAAGGTGAGTTCACCTCCCCATCTCATTGATTTGAACGATAGGTAATAATCCCTGTTGGATTTGATGATCGCTTTTCCAAAAGCCTTGGAACCCAAGATTTTGAAACGAATTTTTTCTTTTAATGTCATGATATGTTTTATTTAATATAATCTGATTCATAGCCCCATAGCTCGCCGAAAGGTTGCTCCTCCATCTCCTTCTTGAAGTCCAGAAGATACTCCTTCCAGGTGTAGCGGGGTTCGTAGCCTAGTTCTTTTTTTGTCTTTGTGATGTCCAACACGAATTGTTGGGAGCTTCTCTTCTCGGGACAATAGATGATGTTGGATCGTTTGTCCTTCGGGTTGAAGACCTCCGCGATGGCTTTCACGCGCTCGTCCAGTGTGCTGCCGCCGCTCCCTATGTTGTAGATGCCGCCCTCGACGTTGGCCGTGAGCGTCTTCTCCACGATTTGCAGGAAGTCCTTGACGCAGCAGGTCTCCAAGAGACGGTCCGGGTCGCCCCAAATCTGCAGCTCGGCGCCCTTCATCGCCTGGTAGATGAAGAAACGGTCTGAGATGAGCGTCTTCTCTCCGTCGGTGAAGGTGTATGGGTTCGGGTCGTACATGTATACCCTGGAAAGCCTCAGGATGAAACGCTTGAGCCCGAACTTGGCATGGTAGTGCTCTATGAGTTCCACGGCCGCGTTCTTGGCGATGACGTAGACGGCATGGTCGCCCGTCAGAGGTGCTTTCCGCTCCGCGTCCGCCGGGATTGGGGTCTTGCTGCCGAAGAGGTAGCTGACGTCGAAGAGGGATTGCGGGAAGACGATACGGTCCGCCCCCACCTTCAGGGTGTAGTCCAACACGTTCAGTGTGCCTTGTATGATGGAGGAGATGTATTGCTCGGGATGGTAGCCCTCCATGGAGGCGGGAAGCGCTCCCGCGAAGTTGAGCACCGCATAGATGTCTCGCTGAGGCAACTTGTCGAAATCCTCCTTCTTGCAGATGTCGGCGGAGATGTATTCCATGCCAAGTTTCGCGAAGAACCCGTTGTCGCTCTTGCGTCGACCGACTGCGACGACGTTGTATCCAATCCTTTTCAGGTGGACTGCTATGTTAGTGCCCAAATGCCCTGTGGCACCCAGTACGATGACGTTCTTTCCCATATTTTCTGCTCTTTTTCTCTCCTTACTACACTACAGATAAGTTCCTAATCGTCAGGTAAATCACGGAATTACGCATGATAAACCGTACGTTTCGCAAATTTATTGTGTTCGAGCCTTGTTTCCAACTTTTTTGAGGATTTTTTCAGAAGATTTTGAGAAATGTTGGACGCACGATTCGTAGCCACGGATATTTCATTTGTAAGTGCCGAAATAGAGCCCAGTTCCTCACCCCACACCTCCCAAATAGTAAATCGTAAATGGCTAAATAGTAAATTGTTAAATAATAAATCCAAAATAGTAAATAGTAAATAACAGTAAATTGTAAATAGTCAAATCGTAAATGTCAGTAAATAGTCAAATAGTAAATAGAAAAACCCCGCTAGTAAATTGTAAATAACTAAATAGTGACTCCCAAATAGTAAATCGTAAGTAGTCAAATAGTAAATGTCAGTAAATAGTCAAATAGTAAATAGAAAAACCCCGCTAGTAAATTGTAAATAACTAAATAGTGACTCCCAAATAGTAAATCGTAAATAGTCAAATAGTAAATAACAGTAAATTGTAAATAGCTAAATAGTAAATCTCTTTGATTTATTTCCTATATTTGTGGAAATTCGTGAGCCTTTTTTCAGTGGGAGGTCCGCGGTGTTTTCTTATTTGTTTAATAATATTTATTGCAAGTACTTATGAATGAGGTAGTTGAATTGTCTTATCTGACTCAACGCAAGGTGATTGGATGGTTGGGTCTCTTTTTGCCTTTGATGTGTTTGGCGGGTGGTTGGATGATCTCGGATCGCCCGGACGAGTGGTGGTACAGCCTGAGCGCGACCTATCACTTGACCCCTGTCCTTACGATGATGTTGAGTTGTTCCGCCATCTTCCTGATGACCTACTACGGATATGACAAGGGCGACCGGATCATTAATTTCTCTTCGGGTGTGTGTGCTTTGTTTGTTATCCTTTTCCCTTGCAACACGACGTTCCTGCCGCAGGATGCCCCGATCGGTTTTTTCCAGCTGATGCCGGCCACCAGCCATGTTATCCATACGATCGCCGCTTCTGTCTTGTTCGCGCTCTTCAGCGTCAATATCTTGGTGCAGTTCACGAAGGGGAATAGCCGGAAGAAGAACCGTATCTTCCGTATCTGCGGATGGGGCATGGTCGCTTGCTTGGTCTGCTTCCTTCTGATGAAGGTCTTCCATCTCGTCCCTCGCTATTTCACGATGATTGTTGAGGCTATCCTACTGATCCTTTATGGCGTGGCATGGCTGGTGAAGGGGAAGATGATTGAGATCGAGGACTGATCACGGTGGCTTTATCTGCCGTGTCGTATGGTTGCAATCGTTTGCTATTTAATCATTTACGATTTATAGTTTATCTATGATCTACTATTCCGGCGAAGTGGAATGCCTAATTGCTTTCTGCTTCGCCGGAAGTGTTTTTTCGGAGGACGAATCATCTTTTGGAGAACGGAAAGCCAGCTTTGTTTGCGTATGTTTCGAATTTTAATACCTTTGCGGATGATTGTCGTTCGTGGCGTGCGACGCGCCTTTCGGACTGATGTGTGTAAAACATGGATGTGGTTGGCGATTGGACTCTCACGGAGGAAGGTTGTGTGCCATTTTTTGAGGATCAACCACAATGTGGTGTATCGAATATTTAAATATTTTGAAAACAAATGACTGAATTGCTTCAGAAGTTGCGGGAGTCCGCAATCCGTTACGGGAAGTTGGCGTCGAAAAAGCTGGGGGAGGCATGGACTTCGTTCCGTGCGAAATCCGTAGCGTGGAAGGATTCCGCGACCTGTTATCTGAAAGAAAAAAATATCCCTGAAAAGGTGGAGAAGTGCCGTGAGAAGGCCTCCTGCTGGTCTGCGAGCCTGCGGGAGAGAAGCCGCATGTACCGTGAGAAGGCGAGCCAGTGGGGCGCGAAGGCTTGGAAGAAGACTCAGGAGACTTGGACCTTGGTGAAGGGCAAGACGGCCGAGGCGGAAGCTTCCACCCAAAAATTCCTCGCCGAAAAGAATATTCCTGAGAAGGTCCAAAAGGCGAAGGACAAGGCGAGGAACGCTTACGACGCCTCTAAGCCTAAATGCTCCGCCGCCTGGGCGTGGGTGGTTGCGAAGGCGGGTCTGTTCGCCGCTTGGACGAAGAAATTCTACGAAGAGAAGGTCTCCAAATATATCCCAAACAATGGTATCTCCCAAGAGGAGACGGATAAGGTGTGGCGTCTCACTCCTGATGATAAGGGCTCGGCTGAGGATGTGACGCCTGAATCGGATGCCTCTCCTGAGGTGGCGCATGAAGGGGTGGTGGAGGAGTCGACGACGGAGGCGTTGCCCGAGGAAGACGCTGTGGAATCGTCGGAAGAATCACTGGAAGAGACAGAGAATGAAACGAGTGAGGAGACAGTGGAGGAGATGCCGGCTCCCGAAAAGGAGGAGGAGCCTGAGCCTGTCGCCAAGGAGGAAAAGAGAAAGAGGGGAAGGGGGAAAAAGAAGCGTTCCTGGAAGAAACGTGTGCTCGTGCTCTTCGCTTCGACTATCGTGGCGATTCCGCTCGCTTTTGTCCTCTTCTGTTACTGCGTGGATGCGAACACGTTCGGTCTCTTCGGTGCTTCGCCTACGATGGGGCAACTGAAGAACCCTATCCAGATGGAGGCTTCGGAAATCTATAGCGAGGACAATGACCTTTTGGGCAAGTTCTTCGTGGAGAACCGCTCGTCGGTCACTTATGAGGAACTCTCCCCCGAACTGATCCAGACGCTGGTCTGCACGGAGGACCAACGTTTCTATGAGCACCAGGGCATCGATTACCAAGGCATGTTCTCCGCCGCAAAGGATGCGGTGCGCGGTCGTGCCCGTGGCGCCAGCACCATTACGCAACAGTTGGTGAAGAACCTCTTCAAGATGCGCTCGGAGTATACGAAGGGCAGGTTGTGCAACGTGCCTGGACTGAAGACGGCGATCGTCAAGGTGAAGGAGTGCATCGGGGCGGTGCGTGTCGAGAAGCATTACACGAAGAAGGAGATCCTCACGATGTACCTCAACACGGTGACGTTCGGTAACAACACTTTCGGTATCAAGTCGGCGGCGAAGACCTACTTCAACACGACGCCGGACAAGCTCACCTACGAGCAGTCGGCCTGCATCATCGGTATCCTGAAGGCGAACACTTACTACAACCCGATCAAGAACCCTGAGAACAACAAGAAGCGACGGAACCTTATCCTCCATCTGCTGGCGGACGCCGGTGCGATGAATGCTGCCCAGTGCGACTCACTCTGCGCGACGGACCTGGGCCTGAACATCTATAAGGAGGATATCCTGAGCGGTTATGCGCACTACTTCCGTGAGGCGGTCTACAATGAGTTGCAGGAGTGGTGCGAGAAGAACAACGTCAACCTCTACCACGACGGACTGAAGATCTACACGACGGTCAATTCCCGGATGCAACACTATGCGGAGGCTTGCGTCGCCAAACAGATGGGCGAACTGCAGAAACAGTTCAACAAACACTGGGGCAAGGAGAACCCTTGGCGCGACCAGAAGCAGCATGAGATCCCGGGCTTCATCGATGATATGCTGAAGAAGACATCGGCCTATAAGGCTTTGTACAAGAAATACAAGGGCGATGGTATCGTCATCGACCAGGAACTGCGCAAGCCGCATAAGATGCGCATCTTCGATTACAAGCGGGGCATCACGGATACGGTGATGAGCACCCGCGACTCCTTGGCGCACATCCTGAAGTTCCTGCACTGTGGCTTCATCGCCATGGATCCGCACACGGGTGCGGTGAAGGCTTGGGTGGGCGACGTCGATTTCTACTATTGGCAGTACGATAAGGTGACGGCGAAACGTCAGCCGGGCTCCACGTTCAAGCTCTTCGTCTACACGGAGGCCTTGCGCCAGGGCATGTGCAGCTGCGACACGAAGGTCGACAGCGCCGTCTCTTGGATGACGGAGGAGGATGGCGAAATGAAACTGTGGACGCCACAGAACGCCAGCGGTGTCTTCTCGAACGAGCCGATGACGCTGAAGACGGCCTTGGCCCGCTCGGTCAACAGTGTGGCGGTGCAGGTGGCGAAACAGGTCACCCCGGAGAAGATTGTCCAGACTGCCCACCGCATGGGTATCGAGAGCCCGGTCCGCCCGATTCCTTCCCTCTGCTTGGGTACGGAGGATGTCTCCCTCATCGAGCTGGCGACCGCCTACTCGGTGATCGCGGACGGGGGTATGCTCCATGCCCCGATACTGGTCTCCCGCATCGAGGACAAGGATGGCAAGGTGATCTACCGCTCTAAGGTGAAGAAGGAGCGTGTGCTGGACGAGGAGACGGCCTTCTTGATGCGCGACATGCTGCAGGAGGGCTTGCGCGACGAGCGGGGCACTTCGCAGGGCTTGTATAAGTATAAGATCCATAAGGGTACGGATTTCGGTGGCAAGACGGGTACCTCCGCCAACTATTCGGACGCTTGGTACATGAACATCACGCCTAACCTCGTGACGGGTACCTGGGTGGGTGGCGAGTACCGTAGCATCCACTTCCGCAACGGCGACCTGGGTCAGGGAAGCCGAGCCGCCTTGCCGATTGTGGGCCTCTTCCTGGAGAAGGTGTTGAACGATAACGTGCTCTCCACTCAGTACCGGGCACGGTTCGGTGCTCCGAAGTGTAAGATCAAGAAGGAATTTAATTGTAAGCCTATAGAGGAGGAAATCCAGGCGGACACGACGGAATCCGCCATGAGGGGATTCTTCAAACGTTTGTTCGGTAGGGATGACTCCGACAATGTGGGGGATAGCACCAATGTGCGTAAGTCGCGCAGGGAACTCCGCCGTGAGCGCCGTGAGAAGCGCCGTGAGCGTCGCCGCAGGTGATGCCCTCCCTCCCCGGTGAAGCCTGAATCCTCGTGGCTGCTGTGATACGATGAATCAAAATGTTCCATACGATATGGCCGAGGCGAAGCGTTTGCCCGCTTTCGCCATCGCGGGTGAGGTGAATGACCGTCTGAGGACGGGCAACCGCCTGATCGTGACGGCGCCTCCCGGTGCGGGTAAGTCTACCTTATTGCCTTTGACCATCCTGTTCGACCTCCCTTGCGAGGGGAAGGTTCTGATGCTGGAGCCGCGCCGTCTGGCCGCCAAGCAGATCGCTGAACGCATGGCGGATCTGTTGCATGAGCGGGTGGGCGAGACGGTCGGGTATCGTGTGCGCTTCGAGACGAAGGTCTCCTCCCAGACCCGCATCGAGGTCATCACGGAGGGTATTCTTTCCCGTATGTTGGTCAATGACCCTGGCCTCGAAGGGGTCTCCGTGGTGCTCTTCGATGAATTCCATGAACGTAGCTTGGCCTCGGATGTGGCCTTGGCTTTCACGCGTGAGTCGCAGCAGATCCTGCGCCCTGACTTGCGCATCGTCCTGATGTCCGCCACCATCGATGTCGATTCACTCTCCTCTGCCTTGGACGCTCCCGTGGTGAAGGCGGAGGGACGTCTCTTCCCTGTCGAGATCCTCTATGTGGAGGAGTCTGACGCGGCGCATGTGGCGGAACAGGTGGCGCATGCGGTCCGTGTGGCCTACGGGAAGACGGAGGGCGATATCCTCGCTTTCCTGCCGGGACAGGCGGAGGTGTTGCGTTGCCGTGAATCGCTCCTGACTTTCTTACCGGATGCGGAGGTCTGCCCACTCTACGGACTGCTCTCTTCAGCCGAACAGCGTCGGGCGGTTTTGCCTAGCCCGGAGGGACGACGCAAGGTGGTGCTCGCGACCTCCATTGCGGAGACTTCCCTGACGATCGAGGGCGTCCGCGCCGTGGTCGATTCGGGATGGGGCAGAACGATGCTCTACGACCAGCGGAACGGACTGAGCAGGCTCGCCACGGTGCGTGTCACCCGGGATGTGGCGGCGCAGCGCGCGGGACGTGCGGGACGTGTCGCACCGGGTGTCTGCTATCGTCTGTGGACGCTTGCCACGGACCACCGCATGGAGGAGAACCGTTCCCCGGAGATCCTGCAGGCGGACTTTGCCCCTACGATGCTCGATGTGGCGGCGTGGGGAGAGAGTGACGTCATGCGTCTGCCGTGGCTTACCCCGCCTCCTTCCTTTAGCGTCTCCCAGGCTTCCCGCCTCCTCCGCCTATTGGGTGCGGTCGATGCGGATGGCAGGATCACCGAATTGGGAAGGCGGATGGCCGATTTGCCTTGCCACCCTCGCGTGTCGAGGATGTTGTTGCTGGGCGAGACGAATGCGCTCCGGGCGCTGGCGGCGGATGTCGCGGCGGTGGTCGAGGAGCGTGACCTGCTGTCGGACGAGGAGCATGATGTGGATATCAATACCCGCCTGGTGATGCTGCGCACGGCGCGTGGCAGAGGCGCCTTGGGACGTTGGGGTCGTGTCGCTCAGGTGGCGAAGGAGTACCGCTCTTTCCTCCATGTGAAGGAGGACAACGAGGCACCGGACCCTAAGGAGGTGGGCCGTCTTATCGCGACCGCCTACCCTGAACGCATCGCCTTCGCCTTGGACGATTGTGGCAGGTTCCGCATGGCGAGCGGTGACGATGTCTTCCTCACTCGGGAGGATGCCCTCTCCTCGTGCGCTTGGCTGGCGGTCGCTTCGGTCAATGTGGCGTCGGGCAGGATTTTCCTCGCCTCCCCGTTGGCGATAGAGGAGGTCCCTCATCTGACGACCCGCAGGGAGGTTGTCTCGTGGGATGCGAAGCGCGGGGGCGTGGTCGCACAGGAGGAGCGGCGTGTCGGTGCGTTGCTTGTGTCGGCGCAACCCTTGCGCAATGTGGACCGTGCCTTGCTCGTCAAGACGATTTGCGGGGCGGCGGTGAAGGAGGGACTGAGCATGTTCGATTTCTCGGAGGAGGTGGAACGCCTGCAAAGGAGGGTGCGGTGCGTCTCGTCGTGGCATCCCGAACTGGAGTTGCCTGACTTGGGCGTTGAGGCTGTGCTCGCCCGTGCGGAGGAGTGGTTGCCTTTCTACTTGGACGATAATGGACGGTTGATGACCACCGCCGCAGAGATGAAGAAGATAGACTTGTCATCCGCCCTGTGGTCGTTGCTGACATACGAGCAACAGCAGGAGGTGGACCGTTTGGCGCCGACCCATGCCGTGGTGCCTACGGGCAGCAAGATACGGCTGGACTATCGCCAGGGAGCGGAGTACCCCGTGCTCTCCGTGCGGTTGCAGGAGTGCTTCGGACTGACCGACACGCCACGTGTGGACGATGGCCGCCGACCGGTGCTGATGGAACTGCTCTCCCCGGGCTTCAAGCCGGTGCAGCTGACGCAGGACCTCCGTAGCTTCTGGAACAATGCCTACTTCGAGGTGCGCAAGGAGCTCCGTAGACGTTACCCGAAGCATTATTGGCCGGAGAATCCGCTGGAGGCCGAGGCGACGAGAGGGGTGAAGAAAAAAGGGTGATTTCCGTTTGGATATTTATAAAATAATTAATCTTTGTTTGCATATCGGCCATTTGCCGTTCTCTTTTAACTAATATAATTTAATCTATACATTAATTAACCTGTTTTATAAACATCAGTTAACTTTTAAGCTGTATTTGTTCCCCAAGATCATGGTTTTATCTAATGGTGTGCCTCTATATTTGCATACCGTAAATGAGTTATTTAATCATATTAGTAATTATTTATTGCAAGTGAAAATGAGAAAGATTTTGTTGGTTGTCGTGGCTTTGTTCACGGTCATGGGTGCAGGCGCATCGGATGTGGAGAAGATTCAGTTCGCCAATGCGGGTAAGTTCTCCTTGGGTGTCATGTCGGGTTTCCCTCGCTTTGAGAAGAATATGCCGTACATATCTTTGGATGGTATGATAGGCTTGAAGGATGGTTTCTGCCACACGAATAAGTTCGGAGACAACGGAGCCATCGATTTGGGTTTCTACATCGGTTATGCCCGGGACGAATCTAGATTCGCCTATATGGTTGATCCGAATGATCCACAAAACTCGGCTTGGGAATATGGTACCACTACCTCATGGAATATGCCTGCGACCATCCGAGGTGCCTTCCATTGGGAGTTCGTGAAGAATTTGGACGTCTATTTCGGACTCCAGACAGGTCTTTCATTCTATGATAGGAAGGATGTGGACCGTAATGGGAAGCAGGTCTACTCGAATCGTTACGCTAGAGTTCTTTTAGGCCATTATTTGGGTGTGAAGTGGATGTTCTCTAAGCACGTTGGCGTGAAGGCGGAGTACAATGGAGGAAGTCATTGCTTCGGCACTCGTAGATGCGAGTCGGAGCTTCCTGTGGCTTCCGTCGGTCTTCAATTTAATTTCTAATGTTTGAACCTTAGCTTGTTATAGAATAGTTGTGGGGCTCCAAGCGCATCGAGGATGACGGTTGGGGCCCCTGTGTGATATCATATTCGTGAAAAACAATCTTCCCAAAGGGTTTGATCTGGTCGTTGAGACGTTGTGCACATCGTCTATGGTACGACATCAAAATCTTATACCCTACAATTCTCGCAAAATCTCTAAGAATTTCTCCTTGGTATAGGCTCCGTCTAATTCTGTTTTGTCGAATACCATAAAGTAGCGATAGGTATCGCCTGCCTTGTTTGCCCACAATGTGCCTAATTCCAGTTTTTTTCGACTGTCGCTGTTGTCTCGGTCGTCTCCTTTGGTTTCAAGTAAAACTATATGATTGTTTTGTGTGCGAATAATGAAATCAGGGTAGTGGTTTAGGAAGCCGTTAATGCAGAATCCTTGTCCACGCTCTGGATTGCGATGCCAAAATAAAACGTTGTCGAGATTGGCCACATCGGAAATGACCTGATACTCAAAATTATTCATGTCTCCTTCTTCTGTAAAGAGCCCTTTTGACAAACCAATGGCCTTTTTGCTGAGAGTTAGTGATTTGGGCATTTTATATTGGGGGAAGCATATGATTTTCCCCTTATCTAGCATTGCCTTAAAGTTTTTTTGTTGATACTCTGCAACCAATGAATTGATTTTCTTTTTAAATGCTTGTTCCACTACATATTCTTTGTTGAAGAGATCCATAAGTTCTTCGTCACTTTTCCCTTCAAGAGCGCTTTTTATGTAGTTGCTGATATGTGGTTCGTTCACTTCGTCAAAGTGCAGTCTTTGGG
The DNA here is from genome assembly GCA_017527905.1 of Paludibacteraceae bacterium. Taxonomy (GTDB): domain Bacteria; phylum Bacteroidota; class Bacteroidia; order Bacteroidales; family Paludibacteraceae; genus UBA1181. The sequence goes on along the minus strand of JAFXPK010000034.1, from coordinate 24,562 downwards.
CTATCTTCTGGGTTAGTTGAATGCGCTTGGAATTTACACTATAACCTGCGAACAATTCGCGTACAGCATGGAGTTGTGCTTCGTTCATCTTGTATTGCTTGGGTACGTATTCATCTTCTGTACGCTTCTCAAGGTCGATACGCACCGCTTCTTGTTCATATCGATCAAAACTGATGTTCTTGTCTGCGTTTTCAAGTATGAATCCCTCAGTTAACATTGTCCTTGTTAGTGGAATATCTTCTTCGCCAGAGTGGAAAAGCGAGTTGCCATTCGCTCTTCGTCCAAATATGGGTAGCTCCATTTGCTCCGCCACATCTTTAAAATCTTCTTTGATGATATATTTCATTATGTTGTCTTTAACTTCTGCAGGAATGCTACTTCCATCGTCTTCCATATGCTCTTCTTCGTATTGTTTGTTAGCCTTGTGGGCTTCATCGAGAATTGTGACGATCGGATCTTTTTTGTGTGAGTTTGCATCGTTCTCGCTTTGGGAAGCAATGCTCTCCCCATTAGTGGAAATCTCTTCTTTGTCTTTGCCGGAAGTTGGGGTGCTCTCTTCTAATCTTCTTTTTAGATTCTCGGAATCAATGTCAATCTCTTCATTGCCCTTCTCTGCTTCTTCCGCTTTTGCCTCTGGAGACTTTTCGGATTCTCCAAAAAGGTTGATTTGTTTTCCCTTTTGTGTGTATTCTTCGGATGATTCCAGTTCTGTTGGACTGGCTATACGTGTGTCTTTTGATGAGAAGCCCGCATTATTTAGTCCTTTAATGACTGATTCTATAGTTTGACGAAAGTCATTTGAAGAAGTGAACACGTATGAGATGTTCAGAAACTCGTCGGAATGACGTGTTGTATATGGCAGGCGTAATACACGTCCTACGATTTGCTCTACATCAATTTGCGAAGTTTTGTTGGCAAGCGAGGCTAGGACGTAAGCAAACGGACAATCCCAGCCTTCTTTCAATGCATTGACGGTAATGATATAGCGCACCTCGCACTCCTCGCTCATTAGGTTAAGACCCTTCAACTCGTCTTTCTCGGCGGTCTTTATTTTGATATGCGATTCTGGGATGCCTGCCGCCACAAGTTTCTGTTTCACCTTGTCAAAGGTTTCATTGTCCTTGTCACTTTTTGGCTGTGCCTGAAAAAGTACGATGGGGCGGATGTGTCTGCCTCCTTTCTCTCTCATTAATACTGCCCGCTTTTCTAACGTTCGTTGCAGTTGGATAGCATCCACTAAAACATCCTGTGTACTTTCCCTGTTATATAGTACAACGGGCAATTTCACCATGTTGGCGTCTTTTAGTTTCTTGGCATCCACAAAACTGATGATGTTGCTTTTCTCTCGTGGTGTGGCAGTGAGGTCGAGAATGAAACTAGGGTTGATTTGTTGGAACATTTCCACGCGAAGTTTCGCTTCGAAGTTATGGCTCTCATCAATGATGACCACAGGGTTTAGGTGTGCAATGGCTTGAATGAGTGATGTCTCATCTGCTCCTTCTATTCGTTCTCCATGCCCAAATGCTTTGGCGTAATCGGCCAATGATGAGTTCTCTCGAAATACTCGTCTGCCGTCTTTGTTATTGGCAGCGAATGATTGTACACTCAATACGAAAATGGTCAACTGTTCCCGTATCTGACCGGGCTGAATGCCTGTTCCTGCCAATGCTGTTTCTTTGTCGACTACCACAACACGGTTGTTGAAATGTGTGTTGATGCGTTGACGATACGGATGCTCTGGGTCGCTTAAGTTCTTATAGGTTTGTTTCAGAATGCTATCACTTGGCACAAACCACGCAACAACCTTGGGGCGCTCAGCAGGGAGATGGTCGAAAATGACTTTCAAAGCATTTGAGGCAATGAATGTTTTTCCTCCTGCTGTGGGTACTTTGAACATGACACGAGGAATGCCAGGAACGGTACTATTGTCGTATGAATGGATGAAACGGTTATTGTCGATTGTTGAGATGTCAATGCCCTTTTTCATCCAAAAATTAGCATAGGCCTTGCGTAAATCTTGATCCTCAGAAACTTGTCTCATATAGGCTGCAAGATCATCGAGCGTATCTTGTTGATATTGTTTTAGTTCCATGTGCTTAGAATTTTAAAAACGACTAATGTCGCGTGGAATTTTCTTAAAGATGATATTATGAGCAGACAACCACTCTTTGTCGATAACACATTGATCTGCGTAAACAACGTATGTTTCCGCTTTTTCGCTAATGATGTTGAGCGTATCGTGGCTGAGCGTGGTTATTTTCTCAGGTTCATAGTAGAAATAATACGATGTGTCTTGATGTATGCCTAATAGGTATTTGTTCGGTTGTATGGCGGTGGCGTATGGTGTGCGGGTTTCGGTGTACCAAATGTATTCGCACAATTTTTCTCTTCCAATTTTCTCGTTCATATACCCATCTTCGTTGAAAACAGGTTCTCCCAATTCATAGAAGGAAAAGGAACCACCTGTTCCTTCCACAGCATTCTTGTCTTCTCCATACCCATTTATCACACGCCGCACACGCTCCGCCGTAATATTTTCGGCATAATCCTCCATCTCTACGAGGATGAATTTGCGATTGCCTCCATCCTGTTTGTTGAGGTTTAAGACTGCGTGGGCGGTGGTGCCTGAACCTGCGAAGGAATCGAGGATGATGGAGTCGGCTGTTGCTGTTATACTCAAAAGATTTTCTAACAATGTAGTTGGTTTGGGAGTTTCAAATACATATTTTTCCGAAAATACTTTTTCTAATTCTTTTGTACCCATTGTTGCTGTTCCGTATTTTTCAGCTGTAAACCAAGAATTAGGAACAGAACCATAATCTTGTTTTTCGCTCAGAAAGACCTTCATTTGAGGTCTCCCTTTGCCGTTTTTCCCGAATATAATTCGTCCATCAGCCAAGGCACTGGCGAATTTTTCTGGCAAAATTCGCCAGTGCCTTCCACTTGGTGGAAGGTGCTGTTCTCCCGTATTAGGATTTGTTATTGGATACGTTAAATTAGGTCTGATATGTGGAGCATCCATTGGATCAGCCTTCCAAGGACCTCTTGGGTCATTGTCTGGATTGCTAAATTTTCCATTATCTATGCGAATAGGATAAAAAGCAAATTCATTTATTTCAAACCATCTTTCGGCATTACTTTCTTTTAATCTTCTGTCTACCTTTCTTCTGCTTTTTGCAAAACAAACAATATACTCGTGATTGATACTTAAATCCGTATCATTTTGTAATGAAGCTCTTGATTGCCAAGGAATGCTTGTTATAAAATTCCCCGCCCCGAAAATCTCATCACAAATCAGCTTCAAATTCGCCTGTTCGTTATCATCGATGGAGATAAAGATTGCCCCATCGTCGCTCAATAGTTTTTGCAGCAATTTCAAGCGTGGATACATCATGCAGAGCCATTTGTCGTGGCGAGTAAGGTCTTCTGCCTCTTTGCCGACCACTTGTCCCAACCATTTGCGGATTTTAGGAGAGTTCACATTGTCATTATAAACCCAGTTTTCATTGCCAGTGTTGTAGGGAGGATCTATGTAGATACACTTAATGCGCCCTTCGTATTCAGGGAGCAAGGCTTTTAGGGCTTCAAGGTTGTCACCGTGTATAATTTTGTTGTCGTCGGTTCCCTCTCCGAACGTATATTTTTGTTCCAACGTCCGAAATGGCACATCATGATGATGGTTAATCACCGACTCCTTTCCTATCCAATTGAGTGTGGGCATAATGTATTCGCATTTAGATTTATGCTATTCGCCCACATTCCATATAAGCACAAAAAAAAGCATGAACCGTTCGTTTTGACGCTTATTAGAAGTGAATGGCTCTGGTAAACCGACGTAGCTAATAAGCACGAAACGGTTCACACCATAGGCGTGAACCTTTCGCTTGCTTACCCTCGCTACTTGAAAAAATTTACCAGATTTTATCACTTCGAGAATAAGAGCGTAAAGCTCAGTATGTTAATATTTTACTATCTCTGTTTTCTTTAAATTAGTTTTTTTGTCTATGCAAATATACAACATTTTTGTCAACTACTTAGTGGGCGAGCCAACAAACGGAGTGCTCGATGATGTATTTCATGTCGTGGCCGTTGAGGGTGAATTTGTCCCACACCTCCTGCACGTTGTCGAAATCGAATATGATGGCGTCATCGTCATCCCTGTCGTAATACTGCAGCGCATAAATGTCACACCTCTCGTATATGTATTTCCCGTCCCATTTTGGATCTCCTTTCCTTTTGTAGATGGATTTTTCCATCACTTCCACGTAGTAAAACGTGTCATCTTCCGTGAAATAGAAAGAGAGATCCCATCCCAAATGGTCGATGAACAGATCAAAAATGAACTTTGTGTCATCGCTGTGGGCATCGAAACGGTTGTCTTCATTCCACCCAAGGTCGTCCTCCGTCAATTCTCTCGACATTGTTTCAAAATAGGGTGGCCAGAAATTTTTCACAAGTATTCTCTTACTTTCCATTGCTTTGTTGCTTTTCGTTATATATAATTGCTCGTTTTATGTAAATCCAGTCCGTTTTAGTTGGCTCAAAGTTTCTCCCCTTTGTTCATACACTTTTGCTGCTGTGAATTGAGAAAATCGTTGTGATTTTCTTCGATTCGACCCTTGATTTCTTCGAAGAAACCAAGGGAGTGTATGGTTGAATATTGATTTTTATGCCAATCTGCCATCGTTTTTTCGTTTTTGTTATATGTAAATATACAACCCATCCGCTAAATACTCATCGAATAAACCAATAAAACAAATGTTCAAATTTTGCAGGTTCGAACTAGTCCCATTTTGGAACTAGTTCGAACCTGCTGCACTTGTTGTCTCAATCCACAGAGATGGTGAGAGGGTGTAGGCATTTTTTTTCCTTGTGACCCTTGATGATGAAATTCTATTTATAAATATTTATTAACCTAAATGCAATAAAAAATCCATAAATCCGTAAATCCAATAGATGGTTAACCTCTATTTTTCATATCGCTAGCGAGTTGTTTGATCATGTTGGATTAGTAATTATTTAATGTAAGTAAGATGAGAAAAATATTGTTGATTATCGCAACTTTGTTCACGGTTATGTGTGCAAATGCATCGAATGTGGAGAAGATTCAGTTCGCCAATGCGGGTAAATTCTCCTTGGGTGTCATGGCTGGTTTCCCATTCTTCGAGGAGGGTATTAATAATGGCATGCCGTATGTATCCTTGGATGCCATGATGGGCTTGACGGATGGTTTCTGCCACACGAATAAGTTCGGCGACAACGGTGCCATCGATTTGGGTGTCTATGTCGGTTATGCGCGTAACGAGTATAATTTCCGTGAGCTGGTTTATAACGAAGAGTCGCGGACTACTGAGGATTTGGGAGAGTATACTTGGTCGTCGTGGGCGATACCGGCGACCTTCCGTGGAGCGTTCCACTGGGAGTTCGTGAAGAATCTGGATGTCTATGCGGGGCTCCAGTTGGGGTGTTCCACTTATGGCACTAAAAAAACGCCTCATGTGGGTGGAAAGGAAAGTGAAACATTACGGATCGACCTCATCGCATGCCATTATTTGGGTGTGAAGTGGATGTTCACCAAGTTCTTTGGCGTGAAGGCGGAATGTAACATGCTCAGTTTCCCTGTTTCGGATAGATATCCAAAACTCCCTATGGCATCAGTCGGATTCCAATTCAATTTCTAGTAGTTAAATAATAGGCTTTTATGAAAAAGTAGAGTGGAGGCTCCAATCTCATCCTCAAGGGTGGGGTGGAGCCTTGCTTGTGTCTATCTCCTATGAACGAGTGCCCTTGAATGTTTTGCGGATCTCCTTTCTTGTTAATGTTATGATATATAGGGTATAACTGCTTTATTAGATAAAAAACAATGTATTGATGTTATTTGTTTTTTGTTTTATATTTATATTTGCAAATTCTTTGTGGGTTATTTGACCCTTTTTGTTATTAATGTTTTTAAATTAATTTGTAGGATGAAGAAATTTTTACTTATTGTCGCATCCTTGTTCACGATCACGTGTGCAAGCGCCGCTAATGTGGAGAAGATTCAGTTCGCCAATGCGGGTGATTTCGCTTTGGGCGTCATGGTGGGTGTGCCGCCTTACAATCTTTCGGTAGATCATCGCACACCGACTTTCTCGGTGGACGCCATGTGGGGATTGAAGGATGGCTTCTGTCATACCAAGGCTTTCGGAGATAACGGAGCCATCGATTTGGGCCTCTATGTGGGGTACTTTTACTATTCTGATTTTTATGCTAAATCATGGGAGATGCCACTCGCTGCCCGTTGTGGTTTCAACTGGGAATTCGTGAAGAATTTGGATGTCTATGCCGGTCTTCAGGGTGGTGCCTCTATTCTGCATTCAAAGCTTGATTACTACGAATCCGCTCTCATCACACCACACGTGACGGGTTCATCTACGGGTTCTAATGGTATCTTAGGCATCTATTCGGGTGTGAAGTGGATGTTCACGGACGTGTTCGGCGTGAAAGCGGAATATTCCGGTGATTGGTTGGACCTATGGAGCCTTCCGACTTTCGCCGGAGGTGTGCAATTTAATTTCTGATGCTGATAACGGCTGTCGCACCTTCCGTAGGATGGTGACAACAGACTGAGATAGGGGAACGGGCTCGCTTGTTCCCCTTTTCCTTATATGTCCCTCAACTGTACTGTCAAGATGTTTTTGCGCCCAAGACTCCGTTAAAAGAAGCTCTTCACAAGGTCCGCATTCAGCCAAATACGGATTCCCAAGCACAAAATAGGGACAAGAATAAGTGCCAGTTTGATTTTGCCTTTTACGTCGTTGATAGGAATTTTATATAACGATTTAATTGGAGAAAGGAAATTGATCAAATAAGTCTCAGGATCGTTCTTGCTATTCTGCAGATTGGTCAGGTAGGAATAGGTGTTATTGACAGCCCCCGACACATTACTTCCCAGTTGAGCCGCTTTATTAGCATATTTTGAGAATTGTTCGTATGTCAAACCCGACAAAAAAGGCGATAAGAATCCGAGCTTGCTTAAGATGAATTCCTTAGACGAGTTAAAGAGCGTAACAGGATCTGCCTTTTCTGAAATACCGCCTACCTTGCTTTGAATGTAATCGTAATTGGAGGCGATTGTGTGGTCGATGGATGGATCGATAATTTCAGGAGCCCTATGCAAGACATAACAAACGGCAACCCCAGCGGTGGCGGCTAAAAAGAACACAACGGATATGAGGAGCCTCAATTTGCTGAATTCACCCCATGAAAAAACAAGAGCTGTTAATACCACTGCGATAACGACGCCAATAACTAGTCCTTTGACAATAATGCCAATCGCTTTAGCACCTAAACCTTTAATAAGAGATTTTACCAGAGAGAATACAACTCCCGTTATTCCACCTACAATCTTCATATATTCAATTTGTTTTTTATTAAAAATAGATTCAGTAAACTTTGTAAAGTTATAAAAAATGGAATTTAATATTTACTTTTGCTACAATTAAATTAGCAGAGTACTTTTAAAACTATTAACAGCACATAATATATGGAAGATTTAATAAAAATATCAATTGTAGCCTACATAGTCTATTTCGTACTATTGGTCATTGCCTTTGGAATCATCAGATTCGTGTTGACCAAGGTGCTCCGTAAGAACGTTTCAAAAAAGAAGATGGGCATTTGGTTCCTCATCATCCTAGTGTTCCCGTTCGCCTTTCTCAGAAGTTGCAAATCGTGTGCGGACAAAAATAATGAAAGAATCTATCGAGAACGGACCCAGGAGTCATACGTGCGTAATTTCTTAGTGGAAAATGAAGCCTCAAGCCTTTCTCTGCCAAAATTCAAAGTCAATTCGTATGAAGGAGTCCATACGGATCGAAACGATTGGGGTGATCAATGGGTTATAGAGTTTGAAGAACCAATCGACAGCACCCGACTCATAGAGATTGATCCAAGTGGAACCGCGAAAACGAAAGACAGAGTCCTTTTCTTCCCAATTGTGCATGGATATTCGGAAACGATTGATTCGGACTTTATGGATGAGGATTATCATGAAAAGAGAGATGCCGAAAAGGCGGCGATAAAGGAGGGGGAAGAACCTGATTACAAATATGATTATAGGTATTTCAAATTAGAGCTATTGCCTGATTGCAAAACGGCTATCCTTCTTTATATGTACCACGGAACTGTTAAGGAGAGTCGTGGTTCGGGAGGTTCATGGCATCACCATGACGATTGATGTGGGGTGAATTGGTGTTCCCCCTTAACATCCTGTTGCCGTATTTAGAGAAGAGAAGTTCCCGGTTACAAGCACTTAGAGAACTGGTTGGTTTCTTCGGGGAGTCCACCCTCCTCGATGATCCTTTTCGTGTCTTTCCTGAATCGCCTTACCAGCAGGAAGGAGGCGAGGTATAGCTCAAGGATATAGGCGAACCAGATGCCGGGTGCGCCCCAACCTAGGTAGATGCCGCAGAAATAGCTGACGGAGATGGTCACGACGATGTAGCAGATGAAGGCGACCACCATCGGGGTGATGACGTTCTTCATGCCCCGCAAGGCTCCGATGGTGACGGTCTGCAAGCCATCCCCCATTTGGTAAATACCGGTCATGATGAGCAGGATGGAGGCCAATTCGATCACCTCCGCATCCTCCGTGAATATTTGCGCGATCGGGGTCCTGAAGAGGATGATGAGGATGGAACAGAGCCCCATGAAGAAGAGGCTGAGGTGTATGGAGGCGATGCCCGCTTTCCGCACGGCGTGGAACTCCTTCGCCCCCAGTTGGTGGCTGACGCGTATCGTGGTGGCGGAGGCGATGCCGCAACTGATCATCCACGTGACGCAGGAGATGGTGATGGCGATCTGATGGCTCGCCAAGGCGACTGTGCCGCAGAGCCCGACGAACATCACCGCCACATTCATACCGAAGGTCTCCATGAACATTTGCAGGCCGATGGGGGAACTGATCCGCAGGAGGTCTTTGAGCTCCCGCAGGGTGAATCTATCCCAGCCGAAGAACTTGAAATAGCGTGAGTAGGGTTGTTTGGCCCGTACCAGCAGGATGAAGGCGAAGCACATGCAGACGCGCGAGATGAGGGTCGCATAGGCCGCTCCGTCCACGCCCAGCCTCGGACACCCGAGCTCACCGAAGATGAGTAACCAGTTGAGGAGGATGTTGAGCACATTGCCCGAAACGGTCACGATCATGGCGTACTTCGTGTTGCCCACACCGTCCATGAACTGTCGGAAGGCTTGGAACCACAGCACAAAGGGTAGGGAACTGAGCAGAATCAGGTAGTAGGACTTCGCCATCGGACACACCTCCTCCGGCTGGCCGAGACTATCCATGAAGTGGTGGAGCCCCAGCATCAGCGACCCGATCACCAGGGTGACGATCGTGTTGAACAGGATGGAGTTCTGGAAGATGGAGGATACCTTGCGGTGATGTCCGGAGGCATACTCCACCCCGATGAGTGGTGTCGAGCCGAACGAGAGACCCAAGGCGGCCGCGAAGCCGACGAAGAACACTGCTCCCCCGAAGGAGACAGCCGCCAGCTCCGTCTTGCCCAGTTGCCCCACCATGATGGTATCCAGCAGCTGCACCGTAGCCTGGCCCAGCTGCGCCAACATGACCGGCACAGCCAGCTTCAGGTTGCGACGGTAGAAGGGCATGTATCCCCGGAAGTACTCAATCAGCCGATCCACGGATATTGCCTATGTTCAAAGGATTGCTTCGCGCACACGCACCAGTTTTTCGAGGAGGTCCGCCATCTTGTCCAACGGAAGCATGTTCGCCCCGTCCGACTTGGCATGGGCAGGGTCGAAGTGGGTCTCCATGAAGAGTCCGTCCACGCCTACCGCCACGCCCGCCTTGGCGATGGTCTCGATCATGGCTGGGTTGCCACCCGTCACGCCAGTGCCTTGGTTAGGCTGCTGCAACGAGTGTGTCGCATCCAAAATGACCGGATAGCCTATCTTCTGCATCTCAGGGATGCCACGGAAGTCCACGATAAGGTCCTGGTAGCCGAAGCAGGTGCCACGGTCCGTCAACATGATGTTGTTGTTCCCCGCGCTGCGCACCTTCTGTGCCGCGAAAGCCATCGCCGGCGGAGAGAGGAACTGCCCCTTCTTGATGTTGACTGCCTTGCCCGTCTTCGCCGCAGCCACCAGGAGGTCGGTCTGCCTGCAAAGGAAAGCGGGGATCTGCAGGATATCCACATACTCGGCCGCCAGTTGCGCCTCCTCTTCCGAATGGATGTCGGATACGACCGGCACGTCGAACGTCTCGCTGATCTTCCTCAGGATCTTCAACGCCTTCTCATCGCCGATTCCCGTGAAGGAGTCCGCCTTGGAGCGGTTCGCCTTGCGGTAGGATGCCTTGAAGATATATGGTATTTTGAATCTTTCCGTGAGTGCCACTACATGTTCCGCGATCTGGAACGCCATCTCCTCTCCCTCAACGACGCATGGACCCGCCATCAGGAAGAAATTGCCCGATTCGGTATGTTTCAGTTTCGGGCTAATGTGTTTTAAGTCTATCATAATCTACACCATTAATTTTCTGAACAAAAATACATATTTTCGCCGTCATTCACGCATGATGGCATGATTTAATCATTCACATATTTGCTGAAGTACGAACATTTGGAGACGAAAGTCTTGTACGCCTTCGTCCGTTTGTACCCGCTCGTCAACCGTTGGTAATTAGAACCTGGTTTGCCATGGTTCTCGTTGTTCACTTTCGCCATCGCGAAAACGATCTTCGCCTTCAATTCGTCGTCCTGGAAGTTCTTTTGGTCAGCCATTTCGAGGAAATCCTTGTCCGTCCTGTAACTATAATTTTCATCACGGGCCTCCTCACGTCCGTACTGGAACAATTGGTCCCTGTAATATCCCTTAGGACTGACGTTGAAATAGAAATTGCCCAATAGGAAGGCGGCCTTGGCTCCCTTCTCACCATCCTTCTGCGCAGTCTTGTACAAAGCGTTGAGCTGTTTCAGCAGATCCACGTAGGATACTTTGTCCAACTTCAGTTTCTTGTCAATCAACTCATTGGTGTAATCCGAGTGGAAATCACTATTCTCCTCCGGCAATTCCCAGATGGTTCTGTCGACATTGTAGCAAAAGACGCTCTTCAACGGCATATCCTCTGTCTTGTAATACCGCGCATATTCAAGCGCCTTAGGGATATTACCCTCATGGAGGTAGCTTCTCGAGAGTTCGCCCCGTACGCTATCCAACGAATAGTTGTTGCACTTCAGCAACCATTTCTCGAAGCTGTTCAGGTTCGGGTTGGTTCCGAAGGCAATGGCCTTTTCCCACAACTTGCTGTCGAAGCCTTTCAGGTACTCGAAGGAGAGCAAGTCCCGTTGCATCTCCATGTCGACTGAGTCCATGCGCTCCGCCATCACTTTGCGCAGGAACGGTTCCTTGAGGGTCTCCTCGTGCTTCCTGTAAATATTATTCGCCGTTTCCCTGGTCATTTCCTCAACATCAGTAATCGCTATGTAGGTGGCGAGCCGATCCTTGTTGGCCTTGTAGCAAGGACGGTTGCTTTTCACCTTCGAAAGATGTTGCTTTGCCTGGTCATTCATACCTTCATAGGCAGACAGATGGGCGGCGCACAGATGCCAGAAGTTCTGACGGGGAGACTTTTGGAGTATGGTTTCCGCCAGACCAAGCGCATGTTTGAGATTATTATCCTTCAATCCTTCAGTGTTCCATTCGTTGAGATAAAGGGAGGCTATATAACCGCTCATCAAAACATCCGCCATGTATGAATCGGGGGAGAGCGACGCGATCTTCTCCAACTCTTTCAATCCGCTGTTGAAGGAGTTGAATCCCAACATGAAATAGAGGCTGCATGCCTCCCGTTTGGGGAGAGATTTCGCCATTTTATACAAATCCCCCAAAGCGCCATCGCTCAAAGATTTATAGGCAGAGTATTTCAGATCCCTGGAATAGGTGAAGACCTTAAGGAAGTCCATGGCATATTTGTTGTCCGCTTGGTCTCGTAAGTTAGCACCTTTCTCTGTCCGGTAGTAGAATCCGCACAATGCGCCCGCCTTTTGGCTTAACGCATAATAGTAGATCTCCGGCTTGTAGTTCAGCGATTCCACATACTTGTCGAAGTATCGCACCGCATCCTCGTATTGCCCGTTATAATGCGCGAAACGAACGATTTGATAGCCATACCGGAGTTTCAACTCCTTGTCCTTCTGCCTGTCATAGGCCTCGATCATATTGTTCAGGACCGTCGTATAGTCCAAATTGAGGATGCTTGGCCTCCTTGGCTCGTACCATTCTGTATCATACGGATACTGCCAGAGATCATAATCGTCGCCATTTTCCCAAGACATATAAGGCTCCAGATACTTCGCGAAGGAGATGTAGGTTAAGGCGTTCCTCCATTTCTTGCAGAAAGCCTTGTCGGCGAACTTCAGCTGGGGATCGTTACTCGACCCATAAACCAGCAAAGAGTCTATCGCCTGCTGAGGCACCTTATTGACCAGGTAATAGGCCTGTTCCTCGTCTATTTTCAGGTATTTCGCCCACTCCTCCATGTTCCCGGAGTTGGGTTTCCTTTTGTAGCAACCGAAACAATAATGGTTGTAGAAATATTGGAAATCCCTGCATTCCTCGTTCTCAATAAGATAATCGAAGCCGTCTTCATAGGGTACAGCTTCGGGAAAGAGGTCATTGTGAGAAATTATGGTACTTTCCCCATCTTCCGCACAAGGGAAGAGATTCATCGCCCAACCAAGGAACAAAACTGTTATAAGGAGGTATCGTCTCATATCAAATTCATTTTAAGTCATCGATGGAATATCTTTTCAAAAAACCTTTGCTCAGGTGGAAATATACGATGGTGTATTCCTTATTGAGCTTTTCGTCCAAATATTGGATGGCACTCCGCAAGAGTGGAGGCGTGATCTCTTCAATCTCGACGGTGAAACCCTCGTTGATATAGAGCCCGTTGAGGAAGCAATCCTCCAGCACCTCATACTTGTTCTCACCGATCTTCTTGAACCTGGTCTCGTCCATGTCACTGTTCGTCAGACCATTTACCAGTTTCACTTTCCCATTCTGATTGGAGACGATGCCCCATGAGAAGAGCGGAAGCGCATAGTCGAGCGGAAGCGGGTAACTATTCAGGTCCTGGGTGTAGTTTTTCAACAGATTGATGTCCAGGATAGAATTGGAGTCCGATCCATCGTCGACCCCACTCGTGGCGTAGCACATGAGGTATCCCTTGTCGACAGGCGGAACCCCCATCGTCTCCCTGTCCTTGATCTGATGCAGGCGGATGGTGCTAGTGATCTTCACACCCGGCAAAGATTTCTTCATGAAGGAGAGGAAGGCGAAATAGTTCTCCTTGGTGGTTTGCGTCCAGTCACAGTCAAACTGGATTTCCCCGCATTGGGGAGAATTGGAATCGTCCACCGAAGCGGGCCAGTCGGTTGACATTTCCCCTTCGTTCCCCACATGCGCTACACGATAACTGGGCCCACCCACATAGGAGGAAACGGTGTTATTCAGTCGGGAGATTTTGCCGGCCAACTCCTGAAGACTGGGTCCAGACTCATCCATGTTCATAAAGACTTCATTCGCTATGAATATGACGGGTATGATACGCACCGAATCCTGACGCAGGAGGTTCTGCTTAATCGGTTTTATGAAATTGACGGGAAACACACGTCCGTCTTTCCTCACCACATCGTAATAGTGCAAATAAACCTTTTCGCAACCGAGTTCCTTCGTGTACGACCGAACTTCCTCATCCACCTGGTAGGAGGATTTCCAATGATAAAAATTGATGGCGTGCCGCGGTTCTCCCTTTTGGCAGGAGAGACAACCCATTAGCACAAAACCCGCAAGCAATATAGCCGTTATATGTCTACACATGTTATGATAAATTATTTTCGAAAGAATATCTGACAAACAAATATACGAAGTAAATCGTAAATAGTTAAATAGTAAGTGAACAAATAGCTAAATAGAAAATCACAGTAAATGTTTAAATCGTAAATTGTAAATAGTTAAATAGTAAATGAACAAGCGCTTAACCAAACCCACCATGCCCTTCTACCTGACCAACACGTTGCAAATCTTCGGCTGGCTGATGTTCCGAACCCGCCTGATGTACCTGACCATCAAGGCGTTGCATTTCACGTCAAGCACCTCCTTTTTCTTCTTGTAATTGAACTTCGAGATACTCATCACATAACTGCTGGTCACCACCTTGTAACTCTTTTTCATGTCGAATTTCTTCCCGTCCATATGCTTCAGGGTGAGGCGTTCGATTTGGGAGGAGTCCTTCGGGTTCACCTTCGCCTCGTACTTCGCCCCGATCAGGAAGGGAAACTTCGCCTCGTCGGCACGTTGGCAGGCCAGGAGGAGCGCCTTCAACTCTTCGCCCGTCAGCTCCAGCAGGATGACATCATTGTCGTAAGGGTCTATGCGGAAGACATCCGCCAGATGGATATCGCCCGCAGGCAATTCAGTGATCCTGACGTTCCCGTTGTTGATGACGGCGACGTCCGCCTGCGTCTCTCCGATCCACGATTGGCCCATCAATCCTCCCATCGTCTCCACGTCCCGGATGGAGTCCGCGAGTTGACCGATCACCTGGTTCAGTTCGTCGTTGTCGGAGAAGTACTTCACCAACGCCTCCGCACTCTTGTCCGAAGGCATGGACTTGAGGTCCACGAGCTCCGCCCGCTTGCTGACGATCGCCTTGCCGCTGGTCTCGATGGTTGTCACGGTGGCATACTTCAGCTTATTCTCCGCCTGCGTGATCAGCACCCCGTTCCGGGTTATGCCCCCCTCTATTTTCGTGTGGGAATGTCCCCCCACGATGATATCCGCGAAATCAGCGTATTCATCCGCCAATTGCTGGTCCACGTCAAGACCCAAGTGCGTAAGCAGGATGACGATGTCGCACTCCTTCCGCAGGAAGCGGTGACGCTCGATGGTCTCCCTGACAGGGTAGAACCGTACCCCCTCCACGTTCTTGGGATGCGTGTCAGGTATGCCATTCCTGTTGAGCTGCAACAGGCTCAACACGCCTATCCGCACACCACCGGCCGTTGTGAATATCTTGTACCCCTGCAACCGACCTTTCAGGCTGTCGGGGAGTTCCACGTTCGCGGCAAGGTGCGGAAAGTGCGAATGGTTAATCATTTCGATAAGTCCGCTGGTCTTCGCATCAAAATCATGGTTGCCGACAGCGGAGGCGTCGAAGCCTGCATAGTTCATCAGTTCCGTCATGGGCAGGGAAGAGACAGGGTATTGGTCGTTGAACGGGTTGCCCGTGCGGTTATCCCCTGCGGAGAGCACCAGCACGTTCGGGCAGAGGTTCTTCAGGCTATCCACCAAGTGTTTCAGTTTAGGCAATCTGTCGAACGTGGCATGCATGTCGTTGACGGAGACGAGGAGGATCTTCTCCTCGTTCGGACCAGCCACCAGCGGAAGGGCTAGCAGGAGAGCTAGCAAGGCGATGGCGGGTTTGCGAAGAATACCTAAGAGGTTTTTGATTGTGTAGTGATTCATGGACGGACAGTTCTGTTATAACTCTTAAAAACAATAATGGAGGAACAGGGAAACCTGCCCTCCATTACGCTTCATTTCATGTATTCAGGTTATTAGATTTTGCTTCTCAGAATATCAAGGGCACGCTCCAATCCTTCGGCGTCCTTACCACCCGCTTGCGCGAAGAATGGCTGGCCACCGCCACCGCCTTTGATCTCCTTCGCAGCCTCACGAACCAACTGTGTCGCGTTCATGCCAGCGGCTACGAGGTCGTCGGACAATGCCAGGGTGATGGCAGGTTTGTCCCCCTTCTTGGTGGCACCGATGAAGACGAGTGAAGAGGTCACCACGTTGCGGATTTGGAAGGCAACTGATTTCACCAAGTCAGCCTCGAACTCGCCCTTGAGGACGATCAGCTTCAGTCCATTGCGCTCCTCGGCGCTTTGGATCAGCTTGTCACGAAGGATAATGACCTTCTCCTGGATGAATTGCTCCACCTGTTTCTTCATGGCCGTGTTCTCCTCCAAAGACTTCTTGATGGAAGCCACGAGGTTAGGCGCATTGTTGAAGAGGGCCTTCAGGTCGCGGAGCATATCCTGCTGCATGTTCATGAACTCCTCCGCCTTAGCGCCCGAAACGGCCTCGATACGACGGACACCCGCCGATACGGAAGCCTCGGAGAGGATGCGGATGAAACCGATCTCGCCGGTTGCTTTCACGTGTGTACCTCCACAAAGCTCCAGGGAAGGACCATATTGGATGACACGTACCGTGTCGCCGTATTTCTCACCGAAGAGCGCCATGGCGCCCATGTTGCGCGCATCCTCGATCGGCACGTCGCGGTGCTCCTCCAATTGGATGTTCTGGCGCACCATAGCGTTAGCGATCTGCTCCGCCTTACGCAACTCCTCGTCCGTCACCTTCTGGAAGTGGGAGAAGTCGAAACGCAGGGCGTCCGGTGCGACGTAGGAACCCTTCTGCTCCACGTGCGTACCGAGCACTTGACGCAAAGCGTAGTCGAGCAAGTGGGTCGCCGTGTGGTTGCAAGCGATTTGTTGGCGACGCTCCACGTTCACCTCCGCCACGAACGAAGCGTTCGGGTTGGCAGGCATTTTCTTGGCGATATGCACGCTGAGGTTATTCTCCTTCTTCGTGTCGATGATCTCGATGGTCTCTTCGTCAGACTTCAGCAGACCCGTGTCACCGACCTGTCCACCCATCTCGGCGTAGAAAGGAGTCCTGTTCAGCACGATTTGATAGTACTCTGTATTCTTCTGTTTGATTTTTCTGTAGCGGAGGATCTCCACGTCGCAAGAGAGCAGGTCATAGCCGACGAACTCACATTCGCCCTCTTTCAGCTGCACCCAGTCGCCCGTCTCCACAGCTGCCGCGTTGCGCGCGCGTTCCTTCTGTTTCTGCATCTCCTGGTTGAACTCAGGCTCGTTGACCGTCATGCCATTCTCGCGGAGGATCAGCTCCGTCAAGTCCAATGGGAAGCCGAAGGTGTCGTAGAGGGTGAAACCATCCTTGCCGGAGATCTCGCTCTTGCCAGCCGCCTTCGTGTCCGCCATCACCTTATCCAGCAAGCGGATACCCGTCTCCAGCGTGCGGAGGAAAGACTCCTCCTCCTCTTTGATCACCTTCTCGACGAGCGATTGTTGAGCGATCAGTTCAGGGTAAGCGTCGCCCATCGTATCGATGAGGGCTGGGAGTAGCTTGTACAAGAAAGCAGAACGTTGTCCGAGGAAAGTGTAGCCGTAACGTACGGCACGTCTCAAGATTCTACGGATCACGTAGCCCGCCTTCGCGTTAGAAGGCAATTGACCATCGGTGATGGAGAAGGATATCGTACGGATATGGTCCGCTATCACACGCATGGCGATGTCGGTCTCACGTTTCTTACCATACTCGCAACCGCAGATGTTGCCGATCGCCTTGATGATCGGTTGGAAAACATCCGTGTCGTAGTTAGACTTCTTTCCCTGCAAAGCCATGCAGAGGCGTTCGAAGCCCATACCTGTGTCCACGTGCTTGGCAGGAAGCGGTTCCAGCGAGCCATCCGCCTTACGGTTGAACTGCATGAAGACGTTGTTCCAGATCTCGATGACCTGCGGGTTGTCCTTGTTGACCAGCTCGACGCCAGGCACTTTCGCACGCTCCGCGTCGTCACGCAGGTCGATATGGATTTCGGAGCAAGGACCGCACGGACCCGTGTCGCCCATCTCCCAGAAGTTATCATGTTTGTTACCGTTGATGATACGATCCTTAGGCAAGAACTGCGCCCAGATCTCAGCGGCCTCGTCGTCCCTCTCAAGGTTGTCCTCCTTGCTTCCCTCGAAGACCGTCGCATAGAGACGGTTAGGGTCGATCTTCAGCACATCCACAAGGTATTCCCATGCCCAGGTGATCGCCTCCTTCTTGAAGTAATCACCGAAGGACCAGTTGCCCAACATCTCGAACATGGTGTGGTGGTAGGTATCGAGGCCCACCTCCTCCAAATCGTTGTGCTTTCCGCTCACACGGAGGCATTTCTGCGAATCCGCGACGCGCGGGTATTTACGGGGCGCATTGCCCAAAAATATATCTTTGAATTGGTTCATGCCCGCATTGGTGAACATCAATGTGGGGTCGTTTTTCACCACCATCGGTGCGGAAGGAACGATCGTGTGGCCTTTCGACGCGAAGAAGTCGGTGAACGATTTGCGGATTTCTTTTGCTGTTAACATATTATAATGAAAATTGTTTTCAAACCCTTTGTTTGACCTGCTTTCAACGGTGAATTTTAAGTACCCACCATATTCAGTGTCGCGAAAGTAGCACATTTCCGACAAAAAAACTATCTTTGCCATCGCATTTTATTTAGGAAACTATAACATGGCAAAGGCAAAATACCAGTTCAACCCCAAAACGTTATCGTTCGAGCGGGTTGACAACACTATACGACATTGGGCGAATTGGTTCTTGTCCCACTTGCTCACGGGTGTCTTGACGGGTTTGGCTTGTTTCATCATATTCGCCCTTTTCATCGAATCCCCGAGGGAGAAAACACTGCGCAGTGAGCGGGAACAGCTGGAGGCGCAGTATGAGTTGCTGAACGCTCAGTTGGACGAGGTGCAGAGTGTCCTGACGGATATCCAGCAGAGGGATGACAACCTGTACCGCCTCATCGTGCAGGCCGACCCTGTCAGCAAGGGCATACGCATGGGGAACGGAGACCAGAACAAGTACAAGGACCTGCGCTCCCGCACCAATTCGGAGATCGCGGCGAACACCGCCATCACGATGGACCGCATCCGCAGGCAGCTCTTCGTGCAATCCACTTCCTTCGACGAGGTGGTGAATCTCGCCCGCAACAAGGAGGACATGTTGCTTTGCATCCCGGCCATCCAGCCTGTTATGAACAAGAACCTGAAACGTATGGCCTCCGGTTACGGCTACCGTATCGACCCTATCTATAAGACCCCTAAGTTCCACGCCGGCATGGACTTCTCCGGCGAGATCGGCACCAACATCTTCGCCACGGGCAAGGGTGTCATCGACTTCCGCGGTTGGATGCAGGGCTACGGTAATGTGGTGATCGTGGACCATGGCTATGGCTATAAGACGCTTTACGGACACTTGAATAGCTTCGTGAACAATCTGAAGGTGGGTTCGCCTGTCGTCCGCGGCCAGGTCATCGCTTACATGGGTAACACGGGTAAGTCCACGGGTCCGCACGTGCACTATGAGGTGCGCTACAAGGGCAAGGTGGTGGACCCTCGTAACTATTACTACATGGACCTCTCGCCTAAGCAATATGACGAGATGATCCAAATCGTCTCCAACAACGGAAACATTTTCGACTGATCCATGGGTAACCTCGGCGAAGATAAGAGATATTACAAAATCAGCGAAGTGGCGGAAATGCTTGGTCTTGAGACGTCCACCCTCCGCTATTGGGAAGGTGAATTCACCATCCTCTCCCCGCGCCGAGGCAACAAGGGTAATCGTCTCTATACGGACGAGGATATTGAAAACGCTCGTATGGTGCAGTACCTGCTGAAACAGCGTAATTTAACCATCAAAGGAGCTCAGAAGGTGTTGGAAGAGGATAAAGACCATGTGAAAAGGGTCTTTGAGACGATAAAACGTTTGGAGGACATCCGGGAGGAGGTCAGAAAACTGAAGTGTGAGTTCGGCACCGCCCTGAAGAAAACCATTACGATCGAGGAGCTATGATTGGATTGACCGAAATACTGGAAAACATCGGAACGTTCGCCTTCGCCATCAGTGGCATCCGCCTCGCCGCGAAGAAGGATTTCGACCTCTTCGGCGCCTACGTGGTGGGACTGGTGACGGCCATCGGTGGAGGTACCATCCGCGACCTCTGCATTGGGGAGTCCCCTTTCTGGATGATGAACGCCAACTACCTGATATGGTCCGGCGTGGCGCTCCTTTTCGTCATCCTCTTCCGCAAATACCTTATCCATCTGAATATCACCTTTTTCATCTTCGATACCATCGGACTGGCGCTCTTCACGGTGGTAGGTATAGAGAAGACGTTGGGGGCGGGATATGACTTCTGGGTGGCGATCGTGATGGGTTGCATCACCGGTGCGGCGGGAGGTGTCTTCCGTGACATTTTCATCAACGAGATTCCTTTGATATTCAGGAAAGAAATCTATGCAATCGCTTGTATCATAGGTGGTTTTGTCTATTATGTGTGTCATCTGATCGGGGTGGATAATTCATGGTCACAAATCTTTTGCGCCTTCAGTGTCGCTGCCACCAGAATTATCGCCGTGCGCTTCCGCATCGGTCTGCCTCATATCAAGGGAGAGCAGGAGTAAAGCCGCACATTCCACATCCCGCATCATAACCACCTGTTCCTTAACTCTTAACTGACTCACGGCTCTTAATTGACGGTGTCGGACTAACGTTTCTCAACTCTTAACCCTTAATTCTTAATTTTTAACTATTATATGGTTTGAATCTCGAAAATTATTGCTACATTTACCACGTTTTTAACGCTTAAAAAATATGGAAATGAGAAAACTATTTACTTTATCTGCAGCTATGCTTTTTGCGACTGGTTGTTTTGCGCAATACAGTTTGTCATATAAAGCGAATCAGCTTCGTATCGGTGACTACCGTAATATGAAGCAAATCGAGTATCAGGAGCAAGGTGCCGCAGGAGCTAATCAGTATTGGGATTTCTCCAAGGCTAAGATCCTCAAGGACATGTATATTGACCAACAAGAAGACCTCAACGCTGTGGCAGAGCAAGGATACAGGCTCAGCTGCGACGAGGGCGGAACAAAGCATACATTGTTTGAGATCACTAAGTCTGAGAAGAGATACTTCGGTATGATCACTCCTGGCGCTAAGATCGATTTCAAGGAGCCTATCGTGGATTTGATGTTCCCTCTCTCATACCAGGATACGAAGGCTGGTGTGATGGATGGTGTTTACACTCCAAACAACGGGGATCCTTCTCTTATCGAGGGTAACTACGTCACCAAAGCTGATGCGTGGGGTACGCTCGTGTTGCCTGACGGAAACACTTACCGTAACGTGTTACGTGTGAAGGTGGTGAAGGAATATAAGCAAGCATTCGGTAAGACTACTTACAACATCCGCTCCGTACGTTATCAGTATTTCGCTGAGGGCGCGCGTTATCCGGTGCTCATCGTTGTGGAGAGCGAAAGCTCAACTGATACGGGTTGCAAGTGCGGTGGCAAATATGCTGAGATGTTCATGGAGACTCCTGCCGTATACGAGAACGACGCTGTGAAGTCCGCCGCTCCTGGTCGTGACGACTTCGAATATACCGCTGACTTCAATTACTTGGCTTCTCCAAACCCATTCTCCGAGAGTATCAACTTGGCTTTCACCATGGGTGCTGACGCTAAGGTGACGGTTGACATCCTCGACTTGAACGGTCGTCTCTTGTCTACCTTCATGAGCGAGCAGTTGGAGGCTGGTCAATACAGCTATACGTTCAACGCTTCTTCTTTGACCCCTGGTCAATATGCTTTGCGCATCCAAGTGGGCGACAAGACATACACCAACGTGATGTTGAAGGGTGAATAATAGACATTAGGGCGTCTCTCCGGATTCGCCTTGGCATAGGAAATGATTCCCGCTCTGCATTCAGGGCGGGAATCTTTTTTTAGGGACGAAGCGCCTTCCCTTGTGTTAAAAAGCACTGTCGCATATTCTTGATCGACCACAACGAATCAGTGTTTCTTAATTCACTGACACCCCTATATATTTTTCTGTGCGTTACCGTTATATGTGAAAAAATGTTTATATTTGCCCCGTAATTCTTAGAAAACGAAAATGGGTTTATTACAAGAGAAATTATCCAAGTACACCGAGCCGCAGAAAGTTAAAGCGTTGGGTGTATACCCTTACTTCAGAGTGATAGAGAGTGAACAAGATACCGAGGTCATCATGAACGGTAGGAAGGTGTTAATGTTCGGTTCAAACAGCTATCTTGGGTTAACCAATCATCCTAAAATAAAAGAGGCCGCCATTGAGGCGACTAAAAAATATGGTTCTGGTTGTGCGGGTTCTCGATTTTTGAACGGCACATTGGATATACATGTGGAGTTGGAAAGGAAATTGGCGGAATTCGTCGGAAAAGAGGAAGCGTTGATTTTCTCCGCAGGATTCAACGTGAACATGGGCGTTGTCTCCATGCTGACTGGCCGCGAGGATTATCTGCTGTTCGACGAGTTGGATCACGCCTCCATCATGGCAGGTAAACAAATGTCCTTCTCCAAGGCTTTGAAATTCAAGCATAACGACATGGAGTCACTCGAAAAGAAACTCCAAATGTGCGAGCCGGACAAGATCAAGATGATTGTTGTGGACGGTGTCTTCAGTATGGAAGGCGATGTGGCCAAACTGCCAGAGATCGTCGCTCTCTCAAAGAAATATAATGCGAACATCTATGTCGATGAGGCTCATAGCTTGGGTGTCTTCGGTAAGCAGGGTCGTGGTGTGTGCGACCACTTCGGTCTGACGAAGGATGTGGATGTCATTATGGGTACTTTCAGTAAGTCCCTCGCATCCATCGGCGGTTTCTGCGCCGCTGATTCTTGCGTGATCAACTTCCTCCGCCACAATGCGAGACCATACATCTTCAGCGCGAGCATCACGCCGGCCGCTACGGCTTCCGTATTGGCTGCGCTTGAGATCATGAAGAACGAACCGGAGCGTATGGATCATCTTTGGAAGCTCACGAAAATGGCTTTGGATGGATTCAGGAACTTGGGCTTTGAGATCGGTCATACCGAGACACCTATCATCCCGCTCTTCATCCGTGACAATGAGAAGACATTCTTGTTCACCAAGCTCCTCTTCGAAGACGGTATTTTCGTGAACCCTGTGGTGAGCCCTGCGGTTCCATCCAACGATACGTTGATCCGTTTCTCCCTGATGGCTACCCACACGGAAGAGCAGGTTGCCATAGCGCTGGAGAAGATCGGCAAAGTAGGAAAGAAACTGGGTGTGATTGCCTAAGGCACTCTCCCCTTTCACATAATTGTCACCCCATACGTGTCTATTCACGTAGGGGTGCTTTTTCGAATATAAGAATCTTAAGCATATGAATTATTGGTTTGAATGTAAGGTCTGCTACAATAAGCTGGACGATTCCGGGAAGAACAAAAAAATGTCTGACATCTATTTGGTGGACGCTCTCTCCTTCACAGAGGCAGAGAAACGTGTGAACGAGGAGGTTTCCCTCTTCTCGAGCGCATACGAGAACGGCTTGTTCACCATTGAGGGCATCAAGCATGTTAAGATCGGTGAGATATTTGGAGAAGACATCGAGTGCGAGAAGTGGTTCAAGTGTAAGGTGAACTTCATCACTGTGGACGAGGTTTCCGCAAAGGAGAAGAAAATCTCCAGTGTGATGCTTGTGCATGCGGATGATATGCAGGAAGCATTCAAGAACCTGAAAGAGGGCCTTAAGGACTCCATTTCGGACAGCGATATCGTCAGCATGACGGAGACCGCCATCGCGGACATCTTTCATTACAGCGCGCCAGCGTGATAAACTAACCTGAAAAAAAAAAGGAGGGCGCCATGTCATCCATCGCAGATAGAATCAAGGAAATCAATGCTTCCCTTCCCCAAGGGACAAGATTAGTGGCTGTTTCTAAGTTCCACCCCGTCGAGGCTATACAAGAAGCGTACGATGCGGGGCATCGCTTGTTCGGAGAGAACAAGGTGCAGGAGTTGGTCGCTAAGAAAGATCTATTGCCTTCGGATATATCATGGCACTTCATCGGTCATCTGCAAACCAACAAGGTGAAGATGATCGTGCCCTTCGTCGCTTTGATCCATAGCGTCGACACGGAACACTTGCTGAAGGAGATCGACAAACAGGCAGCTGCTTGTGGCAGGACGGTCGAATGCCTCCTTGAGGTGCACGTGGCGCGTGAGGAGACGAAGTTCGGGTTCTCCCCCGAAGAGGTTCGCGCTTTCTTCGCCAACGGCGCCTACAAAGCGTACGAGCATGTGAATATCGTTGGTATCATGGGCATGGCCTCCCACGTGGATGACGAGGAAGAGATCCGTAAGGAGTTCCGTGCGTTGAAAACATTATTCGATGAAGTGAAAAACAGCTATGCCCCAGCGTTCCGTGAGCTCTCCATGGGTATGTCGGGCGACTACCATATCGCTGTGGAAGAGGGCAGTACCCTCGTGCGCATCGGCACTTATATTTTTGGGGAACGTTTGTACGTCTAAACAGGTGGGTTAAAGTTTCTCCACCTTCTCGAGCGGGAGTCCGCTCAGATCCGCTACCGTTTGCTTGTCAAAACCTTTCGCCAGCATCTTTTTAGCCATCTCCAGCGCTTTGGCTTGCGCACCTTCCGCCCTGCCTCGTGCCAACCCTATCGCTTCGCCTTCGTCACGGCCCTCTTTCTTGTAGGTCTCGATGGTGTCGTTCTGAGACATGATGGCGTCCACGTGGGCGAAGTACTCCTTGCGGTCCTTCTCGCTCATGGAGGCGATGCGTAGCTTCTCCTCCGCCTCCTTGAGCCCAGGCGTGGTGGTG
>JAFXPK010000033.1 GCA_017527905.1 Paludibacteraceae bacterium | reverse complement strand
TGTCATGTTCGAGTGGCAGTTCCAACACTTCATCGCGAACAACTTCGGTTACGGCGTAGGGTTAGGGCTCTCCTATTTCACGGCGAACTACTACATCAACGAGACCATCGAGAAAGAGATCACGAACGAGACGGACGCCGGTGTTCCCTACACGCTGCGCACCATTTTCGACGATTTCAACGAGAAGCAAAGGACCTTCCAACTGGAGATCCCCGTCGGGCTCTACGCAAGATTTGACATAGGCAACAGATCCCAGTTCATCTTCGGTGTGGGACCGAAGATCGCCTTCCCGTTCATCTCCAAGTATGACTACACACGGGGAACGGTCGAGACGCGCGCCTACTTTGGCGGGGACATCGAGGCGGAGTTGAGCAGGATACCTCACCATGGCCTCAATAAGCAGGAAGCGAGCGGGGACGACGATATCGACAAGAACTCTCCTTCGCTTTCCATATACGCAGACATGATGTGGACCTTCTTCCTCAACAAATCTTGCTATCTGCACATGGGCGGCTACCTATCCTATGGCATCTCCGACATGGTATCCAACCACGACGCAACGATGGGTATCGACAAGAAAAGCATCCTGAACAGCACATTGACGGAGAAGGTCATACCGATCTGCATAGGCATGAAAGTGGGTGTCACACTTCCTCTTGAGAAAGGCAGCAACCGTTCTATATTCGATGGGTATTAATAGAACAACGAACACCTAGGGCTTATACCTTAAGTCGGCCAAACACTTGCTTTTTTCGGAAATTTTTCGGAAATTCGTATAATTACCAACGAATTAGGAGGGAAAACGTATGCGAAATTTCAGATCTATTTTCCACAATGCACTGACATTCTTTTTTTCGTTGTTGGGGTTTAGCTCCTGCATACACATGGCATATGGCTGCCCCAGCGCCGATTTCAGGGTTGTAGGTCAGGCCAAGGACGTGGAGGGCCAACCCATCAGGGATGTGAGGGTCTATGACTGTACATATACCAGTTCACCACCCAAGAATCAACACCCCACCATTGACGTGCACAGCAAGCACCACTACTTCAACACGATTTCCGACTCGACAAGAACTGACGAGAATGGTAGCTATGTCGTGTCCGTAACCTACAAAGGCTGCGATGAAGAGGTTTTCCTAATAAGGTTCGATCACCCCGAATACACACAGAAAGACACGGTCGTGTCGTTCGTCCGAGGGAAAGGAGGAACCAAGCAACAGATAGTCAATGTCACGCTGGAGAAAAAGCAGTGATCGACTGCTCTTTCTCCATGACATTGTGTTTCTTATAACGAACTGTTTTTCCCCTAGCACGTCCAAAGGACCGGGCGATCCAGTTTTTATCGTACAATCACCATCTTCTTTCCATTCTTCACGTATATCACGGAAGGTTGGAAACGGGCTACCTCACGTCCGAACAAATCGTAAACAAGGGTTTCCGCCCCATATTCCCGCTCATCACTAACAGGAAGAGTCAACCGGGTCAATTCCTGGAAGTTGATATCGTCAAGGTCTCCGACTATCTTGCCGAAATTCGCCCAATCGGAAGCTTCATAGTCCGCCAAGGCACTGGCATAGACGTGGATAACCGGCTCAGACGAGAAGAGATAATTGCCAATATGCGGAGGAGTGGTCGCCTTGACATACACGTTCTTCACCTCCGAAGTATAGAAAACACCCTGATCCAACCTTTTGACACCAGAGCCAATCACCACCTCCGAAAGCTTGTCGCAGTAGGCGAACGCATCGACTCCCACGAGGGTGACATCGTCCGGAATGGTCACTCCGTTCAGCCCCGTGTGGGAGAACGCATTCTCCTTAATCATCGTGACGGACGTCGGCAACTGGACGGACACAAGTTGGGCACAAGTGGCGAAGGAAAATTCTCCGATGACATCTTGCTCGGTCACGTATGATTCGTAATAAGCATCACCTCCGCTCACAATGGTAGCGCCGGAGAGGTCCAGCGACTGCAGATGTCCATCCGTCACCAACTGACGGAGATAGGCGATGTCCGTGCCATTGATCGGACCAGTGACGATGGCTTTTATCACCTGATCCGTGAGCGAGTCGGAAAGCGTCCCCGGTTCGCTCATGTGAACCACCTCCGCACCTCCACTCATACGGCAGGCCTCATGCAGCGTACCGTCGGGATCCATCGCATAAATCGAATAATTCTTGCCAATGCAAGAAGGAACACAGAAATCCAGCGTGTTGGAGGCATACAACAGGTTGTCGTCATCGTCCAACATGATGAAGCCAATTCCACCCGATCCCGACATCGCGAACAATGAGTCCGTTTGCCTATAGGTGTAGGCG
Organism: Paludibacteraceae bacterium; assembly: GCA_017527905.1. GTDB lineage: Bacteria > Bacteroidota > Bacteroidia > Bacteroidales > Paludibacteraceae > UBA1181. The sequence continues at coordinate 68,555 of JAFXPK010000033.1, read as the reverse complement.
GCCAACGGTATGGAATCGAGCAAATAGTCTGAGAACTGCCCCAGGTTGGCATATTGTCCGACCACTTCCGAACCGTTCCGTTTCTCGCCGGCAGGAATAAGGAAACCATTGGAGAGCACATATTGCGCACGATCCTCCACGAAAAGGATCTCCCTATTCTTCTTCGGATATTTGGAAATCTCCGCCAACGTCTTGTCAATGTCCTCCTGCGTCACGGTTAACGTGTGTAAACCATAATCGTCGATAACCAAGGAGCATGGCTCGAAGAATCCCCATGCGGAGAAGAAGTCGGTCAAATCCTCCTGCGCCACCTCACATACCTTCCGCACGAACTTCAATGAGCTGTTATCGGTATTTTCCCACAAGGATAACGGGTCATTCCTCAACTCCTGGAAAAGCGTAGGATAAAACGACGTGTTCTTCTGCGCCTGATGATAGTAGAGATACAGTTGATAATACATCCGCATCATGCTAGTGACATTTCGGGCGAAGAACGGAGTGTGTTGAACATAGTCGTTCATCGTTGTCGATAACGGAGAGCCCTTGGTGGTGGTACGTCCATCAAGGAAACAGATGACATTGGAGAAGAGATTGTTGGACACCTCCGTGCAACCCTCCAGATTGATGGCGCCCTGATTGTTGTGCCCACACTCATGTCCTGCGCACCAATCGTCTTGATCTTCACGGCTAACATCGAACGTGGCGGAGATGCACCCTGCCGAATTGTAGGAGGTGCGATAAGGCGAGGAGTTCGCATACCCATCGTCCGAAGCCTGCCCCTCTATGGCGAAGTTCGGGTTGTTGTAATAAATCGGGAAGATAGCTTCTCCTCCCGTCAGACAATATGGCGGATTGGCACGCTTTCCTGTGGCGACGGATTCGCAGATGCCCATCAGCTCCTTCTCCCATACGGTAAGACTATCAAACCAAATAACATTGCTGTCGATGGACGTAGGAAAAATTTCCCGGTAGGTCGAAGTCTTAAAGTTGAGCAGGGTCTCCGCCCCCTTCACGGTGAAAAGTTCGTGCGACGCATTGCCCAGTAGGTTCACATAATCATCCTCCGTGTGACGCGCCATGTCATAATAACCGTTCACCACACCTCCCTCAACATGGATTCTGATGGTTGGCCACTCACTGAGTTTTTTTGTCTTCGAACGGGTATCGGCCGTGTAAAGAATATAATACAACGCATTTTTCCGCCCGTCTATGATGTTCAACCCTTTGAACAGTTTCTTCCCGGACCGTGCATTCGAGATGAGCTCGTTGCCGGAACACCCTGCGATATAAAGCGTGGCATCCTCCGGAATATCCTGATCCACAAACACATACAATGGTTCGTTCTCACCCGCATAGATACCCGTAGGATTGCCCATATAGGAGCCACCGGTACTCATGAGCAGGTTATTCCAATGGTTGGCATCACTGTAAGCTCGGTAGTCTTGGATGCGGAAGTCTTTTTCATAAACGTTCCACCGATCGTTCTTTATCTTCAGGGCAATATCCACAAAGTAATCCGGCAACCCCCCATCCGCCATCGTCTGGGCAAGTTCTTCGTCCGTCATCGACGCATACGCAGGCTTCAGCACCGTACAGGCGCCGTCCTCGAAGTAGGTGCCGATCTGAGCGTTCACAACAGCAGAAGGGTCCTCCTCTTGCGGGAAAAACGTTTCCAAATCACCTACGAGCGCACCGAATTGAGACCAATCGGAGGCTTCATAATCACCCAGCATCTCGGAATAGACATGGAGGTTCGGCTCGGAAGAGAAGAGGTAGTAGGTGATGTTGGGCACAATTGAGGATTTGATGTAGGCCTCCTTGACGGAAGAGTTATAAAAGACGCCCTGGCCCAAACTCGAGACCCTCTTGCCTACCACGGCGGTGTCCAATTCATAACAATAGGCGAAGGCATCCATACCCACCTCCACAACGTTGTCGGGAATCTCTATCGTCCTCAACCCGGAACGTGAAAAAGCGTTGGGCATGATGACATCGGCCGATCGAGGAAGCTCAACATGACGCAGGGATGAACAACCAGAGAACATGGATTCTCCAATGGTGTCGTTACCCGTCCTGTGATCCCCATCATAGGATTCTCCACCTTCCACAATATTAGCTTCGGAAAGGTCCAACGACGTAACGGTCTGATTATCTATCAACTGGCGGAGATACCGGATATCCGTACCATTGAGGTCACCCAATATCTTCACTTCCTTCTCTCCTGCGGAAAACACGGAAGGAAGTGTCCCCGCCTCCTCCAGTTGAACTGTGTTGATCGCCCATACGGACGGATGAACACATAAAATAGCAGCGACAACCGCTGTCATGATTTTTGCAACGACCGATATTCTCATATGTTTCAGACTTAAATTTTATTTTTTGATTTTAACAATAATACAAAAATAAACCGAATATGGCAAATTTTGACCGAACGAACAGAAGGGATTTGTCCCAGATACTCCGGCAAAATGACAAGCGAATTTTATATCTCACTTATCACCAAAAACGCACAAAACATGCTATCTTTGCATAGAGTGACACATGGATGTCTCCGCCACAACATGTTTTTCAATTTATAATCATTATTTAAAGTATGGATAACTTTTCTTTTCAATGCATTACGAAGTACTGTTTCGGGAGGGACCAGCGCAAAACGGTTGGCTCTCGTATCAAACCATTTGCCAGCAAGGTTTTACTTGTCTATGGCGGCGGAAGCATCAAGCGCAACGGTGTATATGATGATGTGACGAAATCACTGAAAGAAGAGGGGATCTCCTTTGTGGAGCTCTCCGGCATACAGGCCAACCCCACCTACGAGAAGGTGCTGGAAGGCATTGAGATAGCCAAAAAGGAGCAGGTTCAGCTCATCCTGGCCGTCGGCGGAGGTAGCGTCATCGACACCTCCAAGGCGATCGCCATGGGTTACTACGAGGCGGACGTGTGGTCATTCTACGAGCGTGGCGGAGAGGTCAGCAATGCCCTTCCGGTCGCCACCGTGCTCACCATCCCGGCCGCGGGCAGCGAGGTGAGCCCAGACACGGTGATCTCCTACAAGGGCAGGAAACTGGGCTACAGCAGCCAGAAGATCCGTCCCGTGGTGAGCGTCGTCGACCCGGTCATCTTCTTCACCCTGCCTAAGAACCAAATCGCCTACGGTGTCTGCGATATGATGAGCCACATCTTCGAACGTTACTTCACGCAGACCACCCACACGGAGCTGATCGACTCGCTCTGCGAAGCGACGCTCAAGACCATCATGCGCAACGCTTATCTCCTGATAAAGAATCCTCAGGACTACGAGGCATGGTCGGAGGTCTCCCTCGCCGGATCTGTCGCCCACAACGGATTCCTCGGTTGCGGTCGTATCCAAGACTGGGGCTGCCACGACATGGAGCACGAACTGAGCGCACAGGACTGCAAGGTTCCTCACGGCGCAGGCTTGGCCGTCCTCACGCCTAACTGGATGAGGCACGTCTACAAAGAGAACCCGAAGATGTTCTACCAGTTCGCCGTCAACGTGATGGGCATCAAGGCGGACCGTGACGAGGAGAAGACGATCCTCCGAGGCATTGACAAGCTCCGTGCCTTCTTCACCGCCATAGGACTGCCTGCCACACTCACCGAGCTGGGTTTGGGCACTAACGTGTTGGAGGAGATGGCGGGGAAATGTGTCGGCAACGGTCATGTCGGCAACTTCAAACCTTTGTTCAAGGAGGACGTGCTGGAGATTTATAGAAAAAGCCTTTGAGAATTATGAAACGTCAGTTCGACGTAGTCAATTTTGAATTATGAATTTTGAATTATAGTTCGACGTAGTCAATTAAGGGGAGGGATGTGCGACTCTGCGTAATGCTCGTAAACACCAGCCCTGAAAGGGCGCAACATATATAGCCCAGGGCAACGCCCTAGGAGAATTATGAAACGTTAGTTCGACGTAGTCAATTATGAATTAGTATTGGGAGGACTTGAATGTTAGATATGGATGTGAATATAAAAACGATCTGGAAGAAGGATGCCAAACGGATTCTTTTCGTTGTCCTGTCTGCCTTGCTGATGTCCGCCAACATACGTACATTTGTTCAAGCCGGGGAGCTATATCCAGGTGGCGCAACCGGCTTGACCATTTTGATATTGAGGGCATGTGACATGTTCTTCAACATCAAACTCCCCTACACCATCGTCAACGTCATCATCAATGCGATACCCGTCTACATCGGGTTTAGATACATAGGCAAGAAGTTCACGCTCTACTCTTGCCTGATGATATTGCTGACAGGCATATTCACGGACCTACTTCCGTCTTACACAATCACTTACGACACGTTATTGATCAGTATATTCGGAGGCATCATCAATGGTGTCTCGATCAGCCTATGCCTGTACGTGAACGCCACGTCCGGGGGTACGGACTTCATCGCGATATACCTGTCGGAGAAACGGCACAGGGATGCCTGGAACATTGTCTTGGGCGTGAACATCATCATCCTCTCCGCCGCCGGACTGCTCTTCGGATGGGACAAGGCGCTCTATTCAATCATCTTCCAATTCGCATCCACACAAATCCTCCACACACTCTACAAGAAGTACCAGCAGGCGACGTTACTCATTGTCACAACTCATCCCGACGAAGTATGCGAAATCATCGCCCGACTGAGCGAACACACGGCGACACTGATACCTTCGGAGGGCGCCTACGAACATTCGCCCCGCACGATCGTCTACTCCGTGGTCTCGCAGGAGGAGTATCCGAAGATCAACAAGGAGGTGAGGAAAATCGATCCGGACGCTTTCATCAATACGATACAAACGGAGAAACTGATAGGGAACTTCTACCAACGTCCGACGGAATGATTGTATTTACGATTTAGCTATTTACGATTTACTATTTAGCCTTTTGTGTTTACTATTTAGCTATTTACGATTTACTATTTTGCCTTTTGTATTTACGATTTAGTTATTTACGATTTACTATTTAGCCATTGGGGATTTACTATTTAGCCATTTACTATGTATCTTCGCGGTGAAATTTGTAAGCGGTATGGAGTTCTCACTGTTTATGATCGTAGCGTTGTTCGTCCTAGCCATGATAGCCGCCTTTGTGCAGCGGGTGTGCGGGTTCGGGTTCGGCATCTTCATCATGACGATGTTGCCCTACCTGATGCCCTCCTATGGCGAGTCGGTGACCCTATCCGGCATCCTTTCCGCCACACAATCCGTCTTCATCCTCTCCCGAGCCTATAAGTACGTGGTGTGGAAGCGGATGATACCCATTCTGCTCACGTTTCTGGTGGTCTCCTTCGTCGCCATACAGTTCGTCGCGACGATGGCGGACAGTCAGTTGAAGGTATTGTTAGGCATCATGCTCATCGTCATGAGCCTCTATTTCCTCTTTGTCAGCAAACACATTCAGGTACGTCCGTCGGTACCCCTTCAGATCTCGATGGGAAGCCTCAGCGGTGTGATGGGCGGATTCTTCGGCATGCAGGGGCCCCCTGCGGTGCTCTACTTCCTCGCCTCGGAGAAGGACAAGGAGCACTACCTCGCCATGGCGCAAATCTACTTCTTCATCGGCAACGTGGCGATGACCCTCTTCCGCGCCGGCAACGGTCTCTTCACCCATGAGGTACGCATCGGCTGGGTCTATGCGGTGGCGGGCGTGGCGGCGGGCACCTACCTGGGCAAACTGGTGTTCGAACGCATATCGATCGAGACGTTGCGCAAGATCGTCTACATATACATGGCCATCAGCGGGGTGGTTGCGATTGTGGGGGCTTGAAAAAGGTTGGATGATTACAAAGCATAAAACCGTCCCGATGTTTGGATTTGTGCAAAAGCTCTATCACCCTACTACTATGCCGAACAGACGGACAAAATAACAACTAAAATCCTTCGCCCACAATCAAATTTATATCGCTCTTAATTATTCCGTAATCTGTTTTGCCCATTCCGGCAAAGATGCACAATACCGCTTCGCCACACGGCCATCGGCATATCTTATCAACAACTGAGCTTCTCCATTCTCTACGGAATTGTCGTAAAGATAAACTCGCTGGACACTTTTGATAACAAATTTACAATTCAGTATGGACTTTTGATATCTAGAAACGATTTTGGATATTGGCACGTCATGTCCCCCCTTCATTACCCTTCCTGCAATACGCGCAGCATTGATAGTTGGCGATGATGTGCAGACAAAAAACAATCGGACAAAAAAACCAGCCTCTACCGCACGTTCAACAAATCTCACTTTCTCATCGGACGAGAATACGGTTTCAAATATCATACTCCGTTTCTCAACCAAGCACTGCTCTCTCCACTCTTCGCAATACTTCGCAGCCTTAAGCACTGCCGACTCGGAATTCCAATCACCAAAACGTTCTTGAGCCACATTGTCGGGATTTATATACACAGAATCCTCCAACCACTGGTGTCGAAGTATTTTACTCGTCACCGTGGTTTTCCCAGAACCATTCGGACCTGCAACAATGATCAAGACTGGCTTTTTTGCAGACATTTCCTATCTCCGTATTTTTTTTTATACATCTCCGCTATCTCCCCAAAATATTTCTTGAGAGCGGCTTCGTTGCTTTTCCGTGCATCTTCAGCCGCCTCACGCATAATATAAGCGAGCATTTCATCAGAGGGTTCCTCCATGCTGGTCAGCCTGTATTTATTTATCTCCTCCTCTGCCATAATCATATCTTTTGTATAGCTAACGCTATGATTGATAATCTATCAGTACTATTTCACCTGACTTACCTTATCCTCACCGATTCTCCAATGCGGATACACAAAAATATGCATTTCTATTTAATTTGCGGAATTTTATCCGTCAATAATATTATAGAATCATCCTAATATCTCCACCAACAACCTGCGAGTAAATACGCGTCCGACATCAGCGAACTCATTTAGAAGAGGAGGATAAAAACCATTCCGCCAAACCCTAGAATAGTAAATCGTGAATAATTAAATAGTAAATAAATACAACTGCCCAATACGGCAAGCGGAACCGTCGTGATTTTTCATCAAAAAACAGGGGCACATTCGGTAACATTTTCACCCCGAATGCTTAAATTTGTAGTAACACTTAACTTAAAGGAACGATATTAGCAATGGAGGAACCGGTTCAGCGAACCAGGGAGAGGAAGATCACAAGGGTCACTCTGCTTGGCTCATTCGTCAATGTGTTGTTGACTGTAGCAAAAATCATAGCCGGCGTACTGGGTCACAGTGCGGCCATGATAGCGGATGGTATCCACTCTTTGTCCGACCTCATATCGGACATCGTGGTGCTCGTCTGTGTCCGCATATCCTCCAAGGGGAAGGATAAGGACCATAAATACGGGCATGGAAAGTACGAGACCATGGCCACCCTCTTCGTCAGCCTCATGCTGATCTTCGTGGCGGCGAAAATGTGCCTGACGGGCCTTAGCGCCATCATCGGCGTGGTGCAGGGGAAAGTGATCGAGGTGCCTCACACCATCGCGCTCTGGGCGGCGATCGCCTCCATCATCGCCAAGGAACTGCTCTTCCGATACACGGCGAAGGTGGGACGGGATGTCTCCAGCCCCGTCGTCATAGCGAACGCCTGGCACCACCGGACGGACGCTCTCTCCTCCATCGGATCCGCCCTAGGCATCGGTGGCGCCATCCTCTTGGGCGACGAATGGGTGATACTCGACCCAATCGTCTGCTGCGGCATCAGCGTCGCTATCTTCGTATCCGCCATACAAATGGGCATCCCTTCCCTCAAGGAACTGCTGGAGGTGGCTCTGCCCCAGGAAATGGAGGAGGAGATGATCGCCATCGCCTCAAAGGTGGAGGGCGTGGAGAGCATACACGACCTGAAGACGCGGCGCAACGGCACCAGCATCATCGTGGACGCGCACGTCGTCGTATCGCCCGACATGACCATCGTGGAGGCGCATAACATCTCCACAGAGGTGGAACGTAGCCTGCGTGAGAAGTATGGGCAGGAGATACAAACCTCCATCCATGTGGAGCCGGACGAAGACTCTGAATAAATCGCCTAATTACCCCTGAACATAAAAAAAGAAGCGTGCCCGCTAAGGCACGCTCCCCTATCTAGTTTGCTCGAAGCATCACTTCTTGTTCTCAATCCACTTACGGGCATTGACGAAGGCCTCCAACCATGGGGTCACCTCGTCCACCGCCTTACGATCCTCCGGATAGTAAGCCCATTGCCAAGGGAAGATGGCACGCTCCAAGTGTGGCATCATCGCCAAGTGGCGACCATCCTTGGAACATACACCCGCCACGTTGTACATGGATCCGTTCGGATTGGCAGGATAACCCTCATAGGTGTACTTGGCGATCACATTGTACTCGCTCTCAGCGTAAGGGAAGTCGAACTTGCCCTCGCCATGAGCCACCCATACGCCCAACTTGCTGCCGGAGAGCGAACCGAACATCACGGAGTCGTTCTCAGGGATCGTCAGACCCACGAAGTTAGACTCGAACTTGTGGGAGTTATTGTGCAACATCTTATGCTTCTTCTCGTGCTCAGGATAGAGCAGCTCCAATTCAGCCATCAACTGGCAACCGTTGCAGATTCCCAAGCTCAAGGTGTCCTCACGCGCATAGAACTTCGCCAGCGTCTCCTTCGCCTTCTCGCTGTAGCGGAAACCGCCCGCCCAGCCCTTCGCTGAGCCCAACACGTCAGAGTTGGAGAATCCACCGCAGAAGACGATCATGTTCACGTCCTCCAGCGTCTCACGACCGGAAGTCAAGTCGGTCATGTGTACATCCTTCACGTCGAAGCCCGCCAAGTAGAGGGAGTAAGCCATCTCACGCTCTCCGTTCGTACCCTTCTCACGGATGATGGCTGCCTTCACGCCGGAACGTCTCTTGCGGTCGGCCGTCAAGCCCATCTTGCCAAGCTTGCCGGAGAAGCTCTCGTCGAACTTGAACTGAAGCGGTTGCTTCTTGTAGTTCTCGTAACGCTCCTTGGCACACGCCTCGCCACTCTGCTTGCGGTCCAAGAGGTAAGAGGATTTGTACCAAACATCACGCAACGCATCGATGTCGAACACCTCCTTCTTGCCATCCTTCTCCACGACGATCGTACGCTCCTCGGTCGGTTTGGCGATCATGGCGAAGCCCACACCAGCGTTGTGGAGTATCTTCTCCACCTCCGCCTTGTGCTCCACCTGGATCAGCACACCAGGGTTCTCGGAGAAGAGGATCTTGGTCAGACTTGGTTCCGGCAAATCCTTCAGGTTCACCTTCAGACCGCCCTTCGTGTTCGCGAAGCACATCTCCAACAAGGCGGTGATCATACCACCCTCGGAGATATCGTGGCCCGCAAGGATCAGGTTCTTGTTGATCAGTTCCTGAACCGCCTCGAAGGCATCCGCGAAGTACTCCGCATCCTTCACGGTAGGCACCGTGTCGCCCACCTTGTTCAGCGTGGCGGCCAAAGCGGAACCTCCCAGATTCAGCGCATCGTACGAGAAGTCGATATGGTAGATGTAAGAATCTTTTTTGTTGATCAATACAGGGGAGACGATGCGACGCACGTCAGATACCTCAGCCCCTGCGGAGATGATCACCGTACCAGGGGAGAAGACCTTGTCCTCACCGTATTTCTGGGTCATGGACAACGAGTCCTTACCCGTAGGGATGTTGACGCCCAATTCGCAGGCGAAGTCGCTACAAGCCTCAACCGCCTTGTACAAGCGGGCATCCTCGCCCGGGTTCTTGCAAGGCCACATCCAGTTGGCGCTCAGGGAGACACTCGCCAAACCATCCGCCAACGGAGCCCACACGATGTTGGTCAACGCCTCGGAGATGGCCAATACGGAGCCTGCGGCAGGGTCCACCAAAGCGGCGGAAGGCGCATGTCCGATGGAGGTGGCTATACCGCTCTTGCCTCTGTAGTCCAATGCCACCGCACCCAAGTCGTTCAAAGGCAACTGCAACTCACCGGCGCACTGCTGGTGGGCGATCTTACCCGTGACGGAGCGGTCCACCTTGTTGGTCAACCAATCCTTACAAGCCACGGACTCCAATTGGAGCACGTCATTGATATATTTTTGAATATTCTTATCGTCGGTTTGCACAGGAGCGAACTTCTCCACCACCGTGTTATCCTTGATCACCGTGCGAGGCGGTTTACCGATCATGTAATCCAAACGGAGGTTGATCGGCTGGTCACCGTTGGCACGTTGGAAGACGAACTGCATGTCGCCCGTCGTCTCACCCACCACGTACATCGGCGCACGCTCACGGTCGGCGATACGTTTGATCAGATCGATATCCTTATCCTTCACCAAGAAGCCCATGCGCTCCTGGCTCTCGTTGCCGATGATCTCCTTGTCGGACAAGGTAGGGTCACCGATCGGCAACTTGTCCATATCGATCTTACCACCCGTCGACTCCACCAACTCGGAGAGGCAGTTCAAGTGACCGCCCGCGCCATGGTCGTGGATAGATACGATCGGGTTATTGTCGGACTCCGCCAAGGTGCGGATCACGTTAGAGACACGTTTCTGCATCTCAGGGTTGGCACGCTGCACAGCGTTCAACTCGATCGCATTGGAGTATTGACCCGTCTCCACCGAAGAGACAGCGCCACCGCCCATACCGATGCGGTAATTGTCACCACCCATCACGACCACCTTCTCGCCAGGCTCAGGCTCGCCCTTCAGACTATCCTTCTCTTTAGCGAAGCCTACGCCACCCGCCAACATGATGACCTTGTCGTAAGCATATTTCTTGTTGTTCTCCGCATGCTCGTAGGTGAGCAATGAACCGCAGATGAGCGGTTGACCGAACTTGTTACCGAAGTCGCTCGCACCATTCGAAGCCTTGATCAGGATCTGCTCAGGCGTCTGGTACAACCATTTGCGAGGATCCAAGACATCCTCCCAGTGGCGACCCTTCTCCGTACGTGGATAGGAGGTCATGTAGACCGCCGTACCCGCGATAGGCAAGCTCGCCTTACCACCGCCCAGACGGTCACGGATCTCACCACCCGTACCCGTTGCCGCACCGTTAAAAGGCTCGACCGTCGTCGGGAAGTTATGCGTCTCAGCCTTCAGGGAGATGACAGACTTCATCTTCTTCACCTCGAAGAAATCAGGCTTGTCGCCGCTCGCCGGAGCGAACTGCTCAATCTCAGGGCCCTCGTTGAAGGCCACGTTATCCTTGTAGGCGGAAACGATCTTGTTAGGGTTCTCCGCGGAGGTCTTCTTGATCATTTGGAAGAGGGAAGACTCCTTCTCCTCGCGGTCGATGATGAAGAGACCACCGAAGATCTTATGGCGGCAGTGCTCGGAATTCACCTGAGAGAATCCAAACACCTCGCTATCAGTTAATTTACGTCCTATCTTTTCGCTGACGCTATTCAGGTAGTCCATCTCCTGTTGGCTCAAGGCCAAGCCCTCCTGTTGGTTATAGGCGGCCAAGTCCTCGATGTAAACGATAGGGTCCGGTTTCTTGTCGATGGTGAAGATCGTCTGGTCCAGGCCATTGTAGACACGTTGCAGCATCGGGTCATGTTCGGAATCCTTCCCTTTGCAGGCGAAGTACTCCTCGATACGACGGATACCCTTCAGCGCCATGTTCTGGGTGATCTCCACCGCATTAGTACTCCAAGGAGTGATCATTTCACGGCGGGGACCGATAAACCACCCCGCGATATTTTTCTCATCGACGAACTCCGCGCCGGAGAAGAGCCATGTGAGCTTCTCCAAGTCCTGAGCGCCAAACTTTTGGTCCGCATCAACAGCTATATAGCCTGCGTCCGCTTTCTTGAAAAATAGAACCATCTATGATTTAGTTTATGTATGATATCATCAATTAACTAACCGCGAAATTAGGTATAATTTTAGAGTTTGGCAAATCCAAAGGAGCATGAAAATCCGTCATTCATTTTCGGCAAATTTCCAACCATATATTGGGGGTAAAAATTGTAATCACTTGAAATAACCCAACCACCACCTGACATCTAAATTGTGGAATCATGAAAACACATTAATTTTTTTCATTTTTCATTCTCCACAAGAAGGATCTATGACCATGTCGCACACCGCACCCGTTGGCGGGAATGGCACACAAGAACCGAGTCTGCGGATATCGTCTCCAGAAAGATGATATACTTGCAAGGACTTGCCTGAATCCACTAACTGTGTCCATGTTTTCCCCTCGAATTCCTCTTTGAGAAAGACAAAGATAGATATAGTGTCGGTGGATTTCCAAAATTCATCTGAATTAAAGCCACTTACATAAAGAACCGTTTTCTTGTCTCCTACCGGGATTTGGGTTTTTTCATACATTGACGAATCTAATGTCAAATGATTATCACAGATATATTCGTGTTTATATCTGTATCTGTATAATGCATATATTTCTGAAGTTGAAGTGTTTTTCATCTCTACTCCATATTTACACCCTTCCAACCATTCGTGGCAAGAAGATAACACAGAGACGAACAATGTCAACAACACTATTTTAAAATGTATTTTCTTCATTTCCTATTATTTTGATGTCGGATTATAAATTTCCATTAAATCTGTCCACACCTGTGGCCCATATTTTCTTACAAAAAATCGTTTCCCATAATAACTTGCCTCCACCTCATACCATTGACGCATATGATCTACTTCTTTATTGGCTGCGCTTAATATACTTTGAACACCAATATATGGCAAATAAAGTGGTCCATAGTTGCTTCCTTGATAGAGATGTCCATATTCGTGCATATAAGTGCCACGATGTTCTGTCTATACAAATTTTGAAAAATCCCCAACCTCTTCGTCATTAATATTGACATTAGAGAAATGTCCCATAGTAATGCCATCATCGCCATACACACTTGAATGCTCATGCATACAGTAACCACGAGCGAAGCGAGCTGGTTGGTCGGTCACGACATTCTCGCTCCAGTTCGCAGGGTTGCGGCGCATACCCCATGGTTTGTAGGAGAACTTCTCAATCTTGCTGGTAGCGACATCCATCACCGCTGTGAGGGAGTTCTGACGGTCGGTCACCGCAGCGAACAAGGTATCCTTCCCCGCTGTCTTGACATAGATGGCCGCCAAGCCGTTACCACCGTAAAGATAGTGAATTTCGCGGTTCACACCATTGGCGTAGACCTCTTTTTCATAGTTGCATTTCCCCTTCCCTAAAACAAAAACGGCCGATCCGCCCCGCTACGGGAACTTGCTCGGTCGCCACTTCTAATTAATAAAGAGATTTTTAATCGTAGGCAGGTTCAAAACTATAATTTCACCTGCAAACGCACAACATCCTCTTAACAGGATTGAGACGATATGTTTCTATCGCAAAATCTCATAAGTAAAACCTTTTGCAACGATTTGGAATTTACTACCAGTGGAATTCATCTCTATCTCGTAGTAATTCAAGGGAATATCATCAAAAAGGCCCTTCCACGACTTATAGAGATTCTGCACCAACTCATTTTCCGAACCCTCTTGATGAGCACAACATATCGTTTCTTTCCCCTCTGCAGGAATAATAGCAAAATTTAATCTCATGTTCGATTGGTATACGTCCCAAAAAATTAATTTCATCTTTTTCCCACTATAGTCGCTGAGAAAGAATTGTATCGTATCCTCATTCCCCGGATTAGACCTGTCTATCACATATTTATCTATGGCTACATCATGCCATTCTATACTATTGAAATCCATATTCACTTAACTTTATTGTTATTTATATGGCCATTTGCTTGGTGCAATTTATATAAATCAAATCAAGAAAATACGTTAATGGCTTTCATCTCTTTGTCTAAATCCAGTATCTTAACTTTTTTCCCGAAGTACTTATATATTCGTTCGGCAAACCATTTTTGTCCTTCATATTTCCTTAGAATCTTTCGAGATCTTTTACACCATTCTTCCTCCCTTTTTTTGTAATCCTCATCACTTATCTCCCAAAAATAATTCAAATCATATTTCTGACCTTCTATCGGATAATGACGAAATCTTTCAATACTCACATGGAAATCAATTTCATTCTCAAAATTTCCAAAAGGGACAAATTTACAAACAGATGTGAGTATATTATTTTCAATCTTTAAAGGAACAAAATCAATCCATGTTAACGAATTTTGTTCCCTACCAATTTGATCACATAACTCTATGTCGTTAATTGGGTCGAAATCATTTGCTTTGATAAAATTTATAAATTCTTTATAGGAATAATCACGATTATTATCATTCAAAAGGATAACAACAAATGCAAATTCTTTGACCTTAGTATTCGAACACTGACTCTCAATGTGCAGTTGCATACACTTGCTTGCCCATTCGATATGTTCTTTTATTTCTTCTTTTTCCATACTTATTGCATATGATCATATTTCTCCATCACCACCGTGCGGATGTTCTAACGCTCGATCACCGCAACAGTTATGACTGCAGAGACGCAAAATCTTGCGTCTCTACGGGGTTCCGCCAAGGCACTGCCGAGGCTAATCATGCCTCAATCTTTGTATGACATCCTCGATAGGGATTTGGGCTGCTCCCTTATACACTATTGCGGCATCGTAACCACCCGATTCTATCTTTTGCTGTTCATCGAAGAGATAGAGCGTGGCATATTGAAGGGATTCTGGCAAAAAAACCGTCTTATACAAAAAATATCCTTTTTCACCGGGTTTTCCATGTGATCCAATATACCCAACTTTCTTTCCTATGAAATCGAACCCATTTGTTTTGTCATGGAAAATAGCATTGAGTTCTTTGCCCTCCTTCTCGTTTAGAATATCATAATCTCCACTCTTTTTATGGACATGTATAAAAGAGTCCAACATTTGGATTTTCCTTTCATTTGAGACTTCCATGAAATCCTCAGATATAAGTGAAAAATATGGCTTCACACACTCATGTTTTTGAAATTCCGATGCTGTACTCCAAAACCCTCTTGAAAGATCGCTATCATTCGTCTCACATGTTTTACTGTAGAGATACCGACATGAGATCCGTAAGATCTCCTTGTCTTTATCTTTAGCGTAATAGCTATCGTTAGTGTTATAGCTGTAGGCGATGAGCTTAAAATCGCCATTCTCATAACGCAGGAATCTAATTACCCCCCTATAACAACCAATCTTGCAGCCAGGAGCTACATCGATCAAAGTCTCGTTTTTTGCCTCTTCCGGACCCACGTACACATACTTTGTGTACTTTGCTGCGCTTTGAGCCTGCATTTCATGGGAAAAGGAACATCCCCACAATAAAATTGCGAATAGTATACAAACACGGTGCTTCATAAATATCATTTTTTATTTATAAAACTTAATAAACTGCATATTATTGTGTTGCATACAAAATTTGTGCCTATCTACATTGCAAAGGATCACCTGGCACTATCACGAAAAGCGCATTGTCACATGAGGGATAATTTGACACGAAATCATATGCCTTTTCACAGCTTCTTATAACATAATCGATGTACGGCTCTGACTCTTGCCAATCGTATTACAAGAAAGTCTCCAACGCATGCGCCAGCTGGTCCGGGCAAGAGGTGCCGCGACCGCCGCAGTCGATGCCCTTCATCCTCGAGATGGCATCCTCCACCTTCATACCCTTCACAAGCGCGGCGATGCCCTGCGTGTTGCCATGGCAACCACCCATGAAACGAACCTCCTTGATGATTCCGTCTTCCACCGTCACATTGATGAATCTTGAGCATGTGCCCACACACTCGTATGTCTTATTCATTTCCATAGCCTCAAATAATATACTGTTTCCACAAAGGTAATAATTGTTTCCTTATTCCCTTAATACTTTGAGCACAATGTCATAACACAATATTTTCATCAATGTCTAGGGAAGTTTTGCATATGCCTACAAGAGAGGATTATTCACATCGACAGTCCCTTCCGTCTCTTCTGTGGCCGCTTCACCTTCGGCGGGTCCATCTTCTGCGACTGGGTTTCCTTCGCAGGGGATAACCTGCCCGCCGCACCCGCCACTACGCAGTTGAGGTCCTTATCCAGTTTCACGTGTATCTGCCTGTAGGCGATCGTCTCTCCGTTGAGGAGGCGTTTGCGCTCCGTGTCGCCCAGGCTCATCTTGTTCAATGTCTGGCCGAGACTCTCTTTCGGCTGACCGAGGAAGAGGCGCGCCTTGTCACCGAGCATCATCAGTTTAGCCGACTGGCCATTCTTCATCTGGAGCGGTTCGGTCAACTGACCGTTCTGCGCCGAGTGGATCTTCTGCACGGATCGCTCATCGAAGATCTCGTTCAGGCGATACTCCTTGACCTTCCCGTCGGAAGTTGGCAAGGCGATGCGCTCCAAGGCTTGGAAATCACGAGGCTTCAGCGACTCCTCCGCCATCACCTTCTGGCACTCCTTGTTGATGCGGTTGATGTTCATGACATCCACCAACCCCTGCTTCTCCACGTCTATATCGTTCCAATTCCTCTTCGGGTCATACCCGTCGATTTTCCTGAAGAGGTTCTGCGCCACCGCCTGCGACTTGTCCTCCTCGAGGGTCACCACGTTGAGGCTCGCATTGCCCAGCAACACCTCTGACACTTGCGTGAGGGATTGCTCCACCTTCGCATTGCCCAGCACCAGCACGTCCTTCTTGCCTTCCCGCAGTTTTATCTCCTCCGCCAATTGCCTGTTGAGGCTATCGTAGAGAGGAGAGGGGACTTTGCCGATCACCTCGATAGAGTCCTTAATTTTACGACTGAATCCAAATATGTCTTTGTCTAATTTAGTCAGGTTTCCTCTTGCCATCTCCACATCCTTCTCTAAAGGCGAATTTTGGATGATGTCCATTGTGTCTAATTTCGCCTTTTGCGCACAAAACAGATTGCGGCGAAGTTGTAATTGCGACAACCGCTCCATGACATAGCCATAGTCTTCTCTTGCCATTTCATTGTTAGATAGAATCTTGCTGTTTTCTCCATTGTCAAATTTGGACAGGGTTAATATGTCGTTGAACGTTTTCCCTTCGCTTGGAATATAATACTGCGTCATGCCCCCCATCCCGTATGCGGTGTTCTCTGCCGTCTTACCCGTCTCCACCTCGGTCTCCTTCCCTAGTTTGAATACGACTAACTCTTTTTTGTACGAGCACTCCTTTGTCTCGGGATTTTCCCAAGGGGCGATCTGCAGCAGTCTACTCAGCTTTGTCGCATCGTTTCCCGCCATTTCCAATTCATTTTTAGGGAAGAAATATTCGCAAGTGTTCATCTTCCCAGCCTTGTTATAGGCGATAAGGGCATAGAGTTCTGTTCCTGCCTTTAGTTTTATCTTTTCATACGAGTCTATGCCCGCATACAGGTCTCCGCCTTGCCATTCCGAGGCGGTTTTTATTTTTTCTTCCATAGTCATGCGTCTTTTTAATTCCAACAAACATCGTCAGGTATTTCATCTAATCTTTTTTTGTCTTCCTCCGTTAGATTATCATAGCTTATTGTAATCTCGATAACGGGGTCATACCTTAAACTCATACTGGAATGGAAATCTCCCCATTCCACGGTATACCAATTCTCATGTTTCCCTGAATCTATACTTTCCTTGTCCAGCCCCACTTCACGCATCAGGAATTCGTCGTGCATCCGTTTGATGGCGAACGCCGCCTCCTCCCTATTCGCTTCGTAAGCCCCTTCGTGGAGTTCGTATGCCTCCTTCGACGTCAGGACAATCCTTTTGACACAGTCATGCCTACCCCCCACAAAGATGGTCATGTACATGTTGCAACCATTCATTAGGATAGGTTTGAAACTGAAAAATGGATCACTTAGTTTGTAGTCTTTGTCGATTATCTGATACTCAGAGTTGAACAGCCCCGACTTCTGGAACTCCTCCCTAGTCATGAAAGGATGAACCTCCCATCCTTTTTCGGCGTCGATCACGAATTTACCGGTCTTTAAGTCTAACATAATGCCTCCTTTTTTTAGCGTTATTGAATATTGATTTGCGCAAAGTTAAGTATAAGAATCCACACCTGCAAATATTTTGCGTTGAATTTACATAACAATAATAAAATAATAGGTTATTTTTCCGATTCACAACAGACGGCGACAGCACCATATATAGACGGGGGAAATAGCTCCGTCATGTTTTTAGTAATGTGAAATGATTCGGTAGATGTAAAATTTTATGTTAAAAATATTAAACAATTATGTTTTGTAACATAAAATCACTACATTTGCAACGTGTTTTTCATGGTATTAGATTTAAGGTTTGAAAAAAGGATATCGGGATGACATCTTTTTTTCCCATACTAAACCCACTATGAAACAAAGCATATATACGAGAAAAAGGAGACCGATTGGCCTCCTTTTTATTTTTCCCGCCACCCATTACAGGCGGCACCGGTTATATTAGAACTTGAATCCCAAGAAGATTCTGAATGAACCCGTACGGATCTTTTTGCCGACCATGAGTTCACTCACGTCATCTCCCCAATCCTGGTAAGCTAACTTTCCGCCTTTGATCTCGAAACCTGCTTGGAACACTTTAAACCTATATGCGGCACCAACCCTGTGGGAAGCTCCGAATCCGAAAGAGCAGCTAGAATCGTCATTGACGTCGTTTTCAGTAGCTACCACCAACATATTAGGCATGATGTTATAATACAAATCAACACACGACTTGTCGTCCAAATAATAGGTTCCAATAGCACCGATACCCAAGAAGTTGGTGTCGAAGAACTTCGTCTTCGATGTGTACTGAGCCAATTTATGCTTTACCCTCGCATACGAGAAGTCGAACTAACGAGCGTTGATGGCGATACCCACCTTGCCTGGATTAGCGACATACCAGCGATTGTCTATCGCAAAACCCAATGTTGGAGAAGCATTTGGATAATCTTTGCTATACGTTCCACCGTCAACTCGGCCATACTTGTCACCGTGCAATCCAGCAAAAAATTTCAGGCCGAAACCATTATCGTCTCCCTGTGGACCAGCGAATGTACTCAAGCTAGCCAAAAGGCTTAAAGCCAATACCACTAATTTTTTCATTTCTAAAAAATCTTTAAGTGATTAATAATTCGTTTAAATATCAAAACAAAATTAAGCATTATTTAAATACGATGTATCACTTGTGTTAACAAAACAAAAAAATATAATTCTTAATCCTAAATTGACTTCGTCGAACTATCGTTTCTTAATTCAAAAGTCACAATTCATAATTCATAATTCATAATTCTCTTGTGTCGCCCCGTTGGGGCTCATGGCACATCATATGCCCTTTCACACAGGGGTTTACACCCCTGCCTGGGGGATGTCGCCCTTCCAGGGCTAACCCACATCGAGCTACCGATTCAAAATGGACTTCGTCGAACTAACGTTTCTTAATTGACTTCGTCGAACTATTGTTTCAAAATTCTTAATTCAATCTAGAATGTTTTATACCTTCGCGTCTGTAAAAAAATTTACGGACATGTCAGTTTTCAATCAAACGGAGAAGGAAGAAGTCGCCTACATGAAGGGCATCATCAAAAAGCTTGGCATCATCATCACCAAACTGGACGAGATCATAAACCATAACATCAAAGACCTCAAGGAATACAAAGCCTACCTTTGGGAGAACCAATCGGAGCTGGACCGGGCGGAGAAAAGCGCGGTGCGGCATAACGTGAGCCAAGCGGTGGAATCGAGCGAGGCCATCATGGAGAGGAAGAAAAGAATCCGTAAGATGATGGAGATCCCCTACTTCGGACGAATAGACTTCCAGGAGAAGGGCGAGAAAACGGTCCAACCCATCTACGTGGGCATCCACTCCTACTACGACACGGAAACGAACAAGAACGTGATCCACGACTGGCGAGCGCCCATCTCCACCATGTTCTACGACTACGAGACCGGGCCGGCGCACTACGACGCACCGCAGGGCCGCGTGGAGGGCTCCATCTCCCTGAAAAGGCAATACCGTATCCGCCGCTCCGTCATGGAGTTCATGCTGGAGAGCTCCGTCAACATACAGGACGAAGTGCTACAGAAGGAGCTCAGCAGCACCTCCGACGAGCGAATGAAGAACATCGTGGCGACCATTCAACGCGAACAGAACCAGATCATACGCAACGAGGACGCGAAGACCCTCATCATCCAGGGTGTGGCCGGCTCCGGAAAAACATCCATCGCCCTGCACCGCGTCGCCTATATCCTCTATAGACACAAGGGCGAGGTGACCTCCAAGGATATCCTCATCATCTCCCCAAACAAAGTATTCGCGGACTATATCTCCAACGTATTGCCGGAACTCGGCGAGGAGACCATCGAGGAGTGCGGTTTCGAAGAACTGATGGACAAACAACTGCAAGGAAAATATAAGTTCCAAACCTTCTTCGAGCAGGTGACGGAGATCCTGGAGAAGAATGACGAGGCCTTCGTGGAAAGGATACGCTTCAAATCCTCCGTGGAGTTCATCGAACTGATGAACCGCTTCGTCCTCCATGTGGAGAACACCTTCTTCCACCCGACAGACCTGAAGGTGGGCAGGATACCCGTGCCGAAAGAGTACATCGACGAACGCTTCAAAGCCTACCATAGACTTCCGATGCGCGACCGTTTCGAACCGATAGCCAAAGACATCGCCAGGGAAATCGCAGCGGCCACCCGCACGGAGATCTCCACCACCGACAAGAACAGAATCAAGGCGGAGCTGAAGAAGATGTTCGACGGCAACAGCGACGTGTCCCTCTACCAAGCCTTCTACGACTGGCTGGGCCGCCCGGACCTCTACAAGAGGGGGAAGAACCGTCAACTGGAATATGCGGACGTGGCACCATTCCTCTACCTGAAGATCTTGATGGAGGGCGTCAAGGAGAAACTGCCGATCAAGCACCTCCTGGTGGACGAGATGCAGGACTACACCCCTATCCAATACAAGGTGCTCTCCATCCTCTTCCCTTGCAACAAGACAATCCTCGGGGATGCGCTGCAATCCGTCAACCCGTACAGTTCAACCACCTACACGCAGATACAGGACGTGCTGAAGGGTTCCGAGGTGATGAAGCTCTGCAAAAGCTACCGTTCCTCCTACGAGATCACCTCGTTCGCACAGAAAATCTCCAAGAACGAAGACCTGCAGGCCATCGAACGACACGGCGAAGAGCCTGTCATCAAGCCATTCAAGAAAGGCGACGAGGAACTCGCATACCTGAAACGAGTCGTGGCGGAGCACATCGGGCAAGCCACCTCCATCGGCTTCATCTGCAAGACGGAGAAAGAGGCCATCAAACTGCACCAGCAACTCTCGGAAGAGACCGACCAAGTGTGCCTGCTCTCCAGCGAGAGCGCCGCCTTCACCAACGGTATCATCGTGACCACCGCCCACACGGCCAAGGGTCTGGAGTTCGACGAGGTCGTGGTGCCTTACGTGAACGAGAAGGAATACCATACCGAAATGGACCGCAGCCTGCTCTACATCGCCTGCACGCGCGCAATGCACAAACTGACACTCACCGCAGCCGGAGAGATAAGCCATTTCATCCAATAAGCGTACAAAATAAAACTTCTACCATTTTTCAAAAAAACACGATTCCACCGAGAAATCGGCATGGATTGACTCTCTATTACCATTAATTGAACCCAGTTTCCAAAGCCATAAAAAAGCATGGGTATACCTTTGCGGCAAATACGAGAAGCACTTGTATTACATCTCTATATGCACTAAAAGTTTAATATCATGAACACGAAAAAAATTTTATTAATCGCGCTCAGCGCAATGACGCTCAACGCATTCTCCCAAGGTCGGGGATTCGGAGGTGGAGGAACTTCCGGATTGAGTTCCTACTCGTCCAAGAAGGACATCAACTACGTCGGGGACGGTAAAGGTTACCACACATTGGACATCTACTATCCTAAAGAGGAGAAAGAGTCGTATCCAGTCATCGTCCACATCTACGGCAGCGCATGGTCCAGCAACAACTCGAAAGGAAGCGCCGATCTGACCACCCTCGGTGAGGGTGCCGTGAAAGCAGGCTACATCTACGTGACGCCGAACCACCGCGCGAACAACGATGCGGGGGCGCAATGGCCCGGACTGCTCAACGATATCAAGGCGGTGGTGCGCTACCTTAGGGGCAATGCGGAATCCCTGAAGATAGACACCTCCTTCATCGCCATCTCCGGATTCTCCTCCGGTGGACACCTGGCGACCATGATGGGTGCAAGCCGCAACGTGAAGGAATATACCGTTGGCTCCACGACCGTGGACATAGAAGGTAATTTAGGAAATTTCACGGAATTCAGCAGTAGCGTGGATGCGGTATGCGACTGGTCGGGTCCGGTAATCCTCAACAAACTGAACTGCGGGAACGCCATGGACCTGAACAATTTCATCTCCCCTATGATGAACAACTGCTCCGCCTCCCAATGCCCGGACATATACGCCTTGGCCACTGCGGTCACGTTCATGGATCCGAGCGATCCTCCGTACATACTCGTACATGGCTCCGCGGACAATATCGTGGCACAATGTCAAAGCAAATTGCTCTATGATGAACTGCAGAAAAACAACATCGAGAGCAAATACATCCCTACAAGCAGCGGCCATGAGGTCAACAAGGGGAAAGTGCCGGACGTGATCGAATTCTTCAATGCGGCAAGGGAGAAGAAACTGGCGGCGATGCAGGCAAGGGAAGAGCAGGAAGGACAAGGCGAGCAGAACAAGGTGTCAAGCACAACGTCCGACAAACCCTCTGTGACCGTACAAAACGGGCGCCTGCTCATCAGCGGAGGTGACGGTTCCGCCTGCTCCTTCAAAATCATCGACATCGTGGGGAAGACAGTTTTCCAAGGTCTGTACAATTCCCAAGAGCAGGAATATGACCTCTCTTCCCTCGCAGAAGGTGTATACGTTCTGAGGACCGATGCGGGATTTAACCATAAGTTTATCAGATAACCTTATACAATTCCTAAACATTTATTGCGATTTACCTAGATTTGTCGTACCTTGGGAACTGCCACAAACGCACTCCGAACGACCCCTGAAACCTGTTCCGAGTATGTTTGTAGCAGTTCTCTTTTTTCTGCGAATGAGGAAGATTGCGCTTATATTGTGGATGTTTATTCTCTTCATGGATTCCTACGCTTCCATGGGGCCGAAGGCGCACGTACGTTTCAACCACTTCACCACCGAGGATGGCCTATCCTCCAACCTGATCTTCTCCATGTCGCAAGACTCCTCCGGATTCCTGTGGTTGGGGACCGACTTCGGACTGGACCGCTTCGACGGGAAGCTCTTCAAACATTTCAGGAAGGACAAGTACCCCAACATGCAGAGGGAAGACCTGTACTACGTGGACTGCATGGATGGAGACATCTACGTGGGTAGCTTCAGCGGGACATTCCAAAAATACGACCGTAAAATCGATGATTTTCTAGACATGATGCCCACAGAGCTGGACTCCTTGGGATATTCGCAGATAAAAGGCGTGCGATGCGCTTCCGACGGATCCCGCTACCTCTTTACGAACGAAAGGGTCTTCCGATACGATTCTCAACATAAATGTTTCAACTCCAAGTTCCAAGCGTTCGACTCGCTTCAATCCCCCTTCATCTCTTTCCTCCACATAGACAATGACAACCGCTTCTGGCTCGGCTCCATCAATCAGTTGAGCATATATGACACGAACGGACACACCCTAAAGGCCTTCAATGAGGAACATGACCATTGCGGTTTTGTGACGGGGATTGCCCCCATGGAGGAAAATAAATGGATCGTCACCTTCCTGAGCAATAGGTTCTGGATCGTGGAATGCCAAGACGGAGCCTTCCGCATCAAGGAGGAAATCCGCCTCCCCTTCAACAGCGTCAACAAGATGTTGAGAGGAAGGAACGGCCGCTATTGGTTCGCCACCGATGGTGACGGACTATGGTTCACCGACTCGATAACGAGCGGCACCACCTTCACTGAAGTGGTACCGACTAACGCCCCCACGGACGGGCTGAGGAAGATATACTCCATCATCGAAAGCGAGGACGGCACCCTATGGCTCGGCACGCAAAACTCTGGCCTCTGGTCGCTCAACATGGACGACCACTCGACCATCCTATACTCGAAGGACTATGGGTTCCCCCACTCCGCCTGCACCTCCTTCACGGAGGACGGACACGGTAACATCTTGGTCGGTTCGGACGGCAACGGTGTCTACTCCGTCTCGCCCGACTTCAGGGAAATCAAGCAGTACCATCTGCCCTGCGACAACGTATTAGGCGTCAATACCACCCACGAAGGCATCTATGTCTCCACATGGGGAGGCGGACTATACCTCCTCTCATCATCCGGCACATCCGCTCCCGTCAGCTACAAGCCAGACTTCAACCCGACAAAGATCTTCTTCCACGTCTGCGAGACAGCAGACAACACCATATGGGCCTGCTCCGCGAACGACGACCCATACCTCAAACGCGACAACGAACCATGGCGGAGAATACTCCTGAAAGACACGGACAACCCTGGCTCGGAAAGCAAATGGACCGCCCGTGTGATGAGCGCTTCAGGGAAATCGTGCTGGATCATCTCCACCAACCTGTTGTGGCTATTCGACGGAACAACCCCACACGTCGTCCACCCCGAAATCTACGCAGCGAAATCACACAACCCGTTCGCTGTGGCTGACGCAGACTGCGATGAGGAGGGGAACCTCTTCGTTCTCTCCAACCACGGCATCCTGCGGTTCTCGGCCGACGGCCTTGCGATAGACACCCTCTCCTTCATGCCGAAAGACTCGTACCGAATCATCCGAAGGGACGACAACGGCAACTTCTGGGTCGCCTCCGCCAACGGCATCTTCTCCTTCGACTATCAACACAAAACATATTCGAGGCTTCCGGGCAACTACCCAGACCTGTTCTACTACAAATCAAGCTACAAGGATTCCAACGGACGGCTATACTTCGGCACAGCGGAAGGATTCTACTCCTTTGACCCTAAAAATATCGCACCGGACACGCTCATCCAACATCTTTCCTTCGCGGAACTATATGTCTCGAAAGAGAAAATCAGCAGGGACAACCCTCTGATAAAAGAAGGAGACCTCTCCGATTTGAAAGCGCTGGAACTAAAATACGGCATGACGGATGTGGACCTACACGTGGACCTCGTCGATCACTCCTACAGGGAGAAAGCCACCCTCCGCTATAGACTGAAGGGGTTGACGGACACCTGGACTCCCGCAGGCGAAAAAAGGATCATATCCTTCAACTACATACCGACCGGCCATTACACGCTAGAGGTGGAGGCCTTCCGATCGAACGCGGGGAAACCCCTGAAACACATTGAACTGACGATAATCGTCCTCCCGCCATGGTGGAGCACCTGGTGGTTCCGCACCATCCTACTGCTGATCGCCGGCTCGCTCCTATTCATCCCCCTGCACAAGAAAATCATACGTCTGAAGAAAGAAAAAGCATTGCTGAAGGACGAAATAGACGAGCAGACAGCCATCTTGGAAGAGACAAGACGCGAACGGCAGAAACTGATCCATGCCCTTACCCACGACCTGCACAACCCGCTGTTCACCGTACTAGGCGAGAGTCCCTCCATCACAGAGGAGACCACCACGGAGGAGATCGTCGAACTGGTAATCGACAAGACACTGCTGAACGACAACCTGCTGCTACTGATAGGCATGGACCCCGAGACAAAAAAGGTGATCAAGAACATGCTGAGCAACTATATCCACATGAAGGAAGCCTCTAATTGGAACGAGGCGATCGAATCGATAGAAATGTTGGCCCCAGACATCATCATGTGCGACATGGAGAACTCCATGAAAGGCGAGACGAACAAACTGCCCTCCTCTGATAGTCTGAAACATATCCCTATCCTTTTCGTCTCCGACAAGAACGAGGAGACAGACCGTCTATTGGGTCTGATCTACGGGGCTGTGGATTTCATGGCCAAACCATTCAACCAACTCGAGTTGTTGTTAAAGCTAAATAATATACTGAAAATCAAACAAGAACAGCAAAAAGTGATTCTGCAACGGACCATGACAAGCAAAGTGAAGAACGCGATGGACAACGACCAACAGGGAGAAACCATCCACCCGTTCCTGCAATCCTTCGTCGAAGCGGTCAGGGACAAATACCAGGATAGCGAGACCTCGCCTGAGTCACTCGCCTCCGCGCTCATGGTTAGTAAACCTACCATGAACAGGAAAATCAAGGCATTGACAGGCAAGACACCTATGGAATGGCTGATGGAATACAGGCTCAACAAAGCCCTTCAACTGTTGCAAGACCATAACGACGGCAAAAACATTTCGGAGATAGCCTACGAAGTAGGGTTCAGCGACCCATCCTACTTCTCGAAGAAATTCAAGGACCAGTTCGGAATCCTTCCTTCCCAAGTGAATTAACCTCCCAGACGCACGCAACGCCCCTATCTGGCGACTAATCAAGCTGCGTGTGACGTACTGAAATCTCTTCCGACAGGAACACGGAAGCGGACTTCTTGAACTTCTCCTCCGACTCCGTCGTGAAGAACTGGCAGGAGCCTCCCTTCGTCAGCAGTTTCTCCATGGAGACATGGCGGCGGAGGTAATCCTCCAAACTGGAGGCGACAATCGCGCCCTGCGAGATGATGCGGATATGGGCAGGCAAATATTTCCTGATCTTAGGCAACAACAAAGGGTAATGCGTGCACCCCAAGATGACCGTATCGATCTGGTCATCCTTCGCCAGCAACTGATCCACATATTTCTTCACGAAATAATCCGCACCGTCCGAGTCGTATTCCGAGTTCTCCACCAGCGGCACCCAAAGCGGGCAAGCCACGGAAGAGATGACAATCTCCGGGAAGAGCTTATGTATCTCGATTGGGTACGATTCCGACTGCACCGTTCCTATGGTGGCGAAGAGGCCGACATGCTTCGTTTGGGTATATTCACCAATCTGCTCGATAGTAGGGCGGATGACACCCAACACACGACGGTCTGGGTTCCATTTCGGCAAATCATACATCTGGATGGACTTCAGCGCCTTAGCCGAAGCCGTGTTACAGCCCAAGATGACAAGCGGGCAACCCAACTCAAATAGCTTCTCGACACATTGGCGGGTAAACTCGTACACGACATCGAAGGAGCGTGTACCATACGGTGTACGCGCATTATCGCCCAAATAGAGATAATCATATCCAGGCAAACGCTTACGGATCTCCGACAAGATGGTCAAACCACCATATCCGGAGTCAAAAACACCAATCGGACCAGACTGATTAGGGAACAGAGCCATGGGAACAATTTTTTAGAAAAAAAAAGAGGACAATCTGTCCTCTTTTCTATTGTCAAAATTCACAATTACTTGATACCCAATTTTTTCTTGAGCAACGGAGTAACGTCGATAGCGTCTGCAGACTTGTAAAGCAACGTGTTCAAATCATAGATATAAAGGAACCCGTTCTCTGCGCCAACCTCCTCGATTGCCTTACGCATCTTCTCGCGGATTGGAGCCTGCAACTCCTCTTGCTTCTGTTGCAAGAGAGTCTGAGCCGACTGATAGTATTGTTGAACCTTCATCTGAAGCATTTGGATCTCCTCCATACGGTTCTTCTTGATGGCGTCATCCCACTTTGCCTCACCCTCTTTGTACTCTGTCAATTTACGGGTATACTCATCCTCCATTCTCTTAATCTCACCCTCGTGTTGTGTTGCGAGATCCTTCAAGGCAGCCTCAATCTGCGGCACGTCCGGCATCGCAAGGAACAAGGTTTGAACATCCAAATAACCCAATTTGATCTGAGTGTTTTGAGCCATACCGAAAGCAGGCATAGCCAAGAATAACAAAGCGATTAATTTTTTATACATAATATTTACATTAAAGATTTTTCTAAAATTTCAGCGTGCGAAGTTACGAATTATTTCGAATATCCCAACTTCGTCAACACTTCATCACTGATATCGGCCTTCACAGAGAAGTAGATGAGGTTGGAGCTGCTCGCCTTATCCAAAACGACCGTGTAACCTTTGGTGTCAGCCACATCCTTCACCGCGACGTATACCTCGTCTTGAATCGGTTTCATCAAGCTCTCTCTCTTCTTGAAGAACTCGCCCTGAGGGCCGAAATACTTGCGTTTCATTTCGTTAGCCTCTTTCTCCTTGGCAACGATCTCATTCTCCTTCTTCACCTTCATCTCGTCAGAAAGGAATACGACCTCTGTCTGATAGTTCTTGTACAATACCTTAGCTTCCTCGTTCTTAGCCTCCACCTCTTTCTGCCACTTCTCGGAAACTTGCTTCAATTGCTCGTTCGCGGATTCATACATAGGGATATTCTTCAAGATATACTCCATGTCAAGCACAGCCACTTTCTGAGCGGAAGCGCAACAGAATGCACCGACCGCCAACATTGTCATAATCAGTTTTTTCATACTCGTCATTTATTAATAACAATTATATAATCAGAAACTAAAACTCTTGTCCGATCACGAAGTGGAAATTGCTTCCGCCTCCCATTCCCTTCGACAAGTCGAATCCATAACCCCAGTCAAAACCGATCAATCCAATCATCGGCAGGATGATGCGCGCGCCAAGTCCGGCGGAACGCTTCAGATTGAACGGATTGAAGTCGGAGAAATCACGCCAAGCATTTCCGGCATCCGCGAAAGCCAGCACATAGACGGTGGTTGCGGTCTCCAACATCAATGGATAGCGCAACTCCATGGACAATCTAGAATAGATGTTTCCCGCACTTTTCCTACTGTAAGGATCCTTCGGCGTCAACGACCCATTATCGTATCCACGCACCTTGATGGCGGTTGTGGCGTACGTATAGCTTGTTCCGGTCATACCATCTCCACCCACGGAGTAACGCTCGAACGGAGAACGGCGGTATGAATCATAGTAGCCCAGGAATCCGTACTCGGCGCGAGTCATCAAGACCAATTTCTGGTTAGATGAAATCGGAGTGAACGTCTGTGCCTTAAACTCCGTTTTCCAATACTCGACCCACCTATAGAGATCCTGCATCATTTCCTGGAATTCATCCTCCGCCAATCCCCTGTAATCCTCGTTGGCGTTACCCGCATGATAGCGGTCCACCTGCGAGTGGATCCTGGAATTATCCTTAAACAACGAATATGGAGGCGTGAGTTGAGCCATCAAAGAGATTTTCGATCCTTTTCTCGTGTAATACGGATTATCCAATGAGTTACGGCTCCATGTAGTGGAGATGCTCAAATTATTGGCAGTACCATCCGTCATCTCCAAAAGTTCCCAGTTCGTCAACGAATAGTGACGGTATGAAAGTTCCCAATACATGGAGAAATAATCGTCCGGCCAATCCATACGTTTACCGATACCGACGGACCCTCCGAGCGTCACGATACGTTTGTCCGGATCCACCGCACTCGCATATGTGGAGTTGTTATCCATGTCATACAATGTGGAATAATGGTCATTGAAGAAACGGCTGTTCACGCCCGACTGTCTAGACCAATACAGGGAGGTGGAGAAAGATGTAGGGCTCTTTCCTCCCAACCAAGGCTCCGTGAAGCCTATGCTGGCGGAGGTGTAATACTGTGCGTTGGTAGAGAAGGAGATGGAGAGATTCTGCGCATCACCTTGAGGCAACGGACGGTATGCATCCTTGTTGAAGATATTCTTGATGGAGAAGTTGGTGAACCTCAGTCCGACCGTTCCCGTCACACCCGTCTGGCCATAACCAAAGGAGAGCTCCACCTGGTTATTATTTTTCTGTTCCAAGTTGTATACGATATCCACCGTACCATTCTCAGGATTAGGTTCAGGACGGATGTCCATCTTCTCCGGATTGAAGTGGCCCGTCGCGGCCAACTCACGCGCGGAACGTTGCAAGTTCGTCTTGCTGAAGAGCTCGCCTGGCTTCGTACGCAACTCGCGGCGAATCACATTCTCGTAAATCTCGGTATTGCCTTTGATGACCACATTGTTGATGACCGCCTGCTGGCCCTCATAGATGCGCATCTCCAAATCGATAGAGTCACCTTCCACTTTCGTCTCCACAGGATCCACGTTGAAGAAGAGGTAACCATTGTCCAAGTAGAGGTTAGACATAGCGTCCTCGTCACCCATCAATCTGTCGTTCAACAGTTTTTGGTTATATACATCTCCTTTCTTTATTCCCAAGGCTGTAGACAATACGCTGCTCGAATAGATGGTGTTTCCCACCCAATTGATGTTGCGGAAATAGTATTTCTTGCCTTCGTCGAAGGTCATGTAGACATCCACGCGGTTTTCCTTGTATTCGACCACGCTATCACTGATCAGACGAGCATCCCTGAATCCGAACTCGTTGAACTTCTCGATCGCCAATCCTTTGTCGTTCGCATACTCCGCATCGATGAATTTCTTCGATTTGAAGAAGTTGACCAGTTTCCTCTCCTTGGTCTTCTTCATGCCACGCTTCACCTTCGACTCCTTCATCTGATTCAAGCCCGACATATAGATGCGGTGCACCTTCACCTTGTCACGTCTGTCTATATTGATGTTGACGACCACGAAGCCCTTTTTGTTCTGGTCATCCCTTGTGCTGATCTCCACCTCCGCGTTACGGTAGCCATCTCCGCTCAAGTGTTTCCTGATGGCTTCCCTCGTACGAGCCAACAAGTTCGGCGTCACGATACCGTTCTTCTTCAGCTCGATTGCGCCAAGGATATCCTCTTTTTTCTTCTCCTTGACACCTGTGACATTGATTTCCGAGATGCGGTCCCTTTGCTCCAGCTCGATTTTCAGCCAAACCTTATCTCCGGATATCTTCTCCGCATAGATTTTAGCGTCAGAGAAGAGACCCTGCTTCCAAAAGCGTTTCACCGCCTTCGTAATCTGTTCTCCAGGCACCTTGATTTTATCGCCCACCCTGAGCCTTGAATAACCGATGAGGACCTTTTTGTCATAACTGCCTGCGCCCGTCACTTCGATATCCTCGATGACATACTCCTTTGCGGTCGTCGAATACGAGATCATCGGCTCCTCTGCCCCGACGGCAGCGGAATCTATTACTTCAACCTGACGAATACTATCTTCATTCATCTCCACACGAACACCCCGGACTGTCGCAGAGGCAAATAACGGGAGGAGGGAAAAAATGCAGATGTATAAATAATTTCTCATTCTAATACTCTAATATGCTACGACAATTGTTCACTTGTTTTACCAAAACGTCTCTCACGCTTTTGGTAATCGATGATTGCCTCAAAAAACTGTTCCTTCTTGAATTCCGGCCAACTGACAGGGGTGAAATAGAGTTCGGAATAGGACAACTGCCACATCAGGAAGTTGCTGATGCGAAGTTCACCGCTGGTTCTGATAAGCAAGTCGGGATCCGGTATGCCCGCCGTGGCGAGATGGTCGGAGAAAACCTTTTCGTCGATCTGGTCGACGTTCAAGGATCCAGCCTTCACCTCCGAAGCGATGCGCTTCGCGGCCTCGACGATTTCCCACCGGGAAGAATAGCTGATGGCGAGTATCATGGTCAGACCGGTATTCATCTCCGTCATCTTCTCCGCCTCGCTCAGGTTCGAAAGCGTCAGCTGCGACAGCCGGCTTTTGTCGCCGACAACCATCAGCCTGACATTATTCTTGGAAATCTTCTCGATATATTTCTTCAGCGCTTGGGAGAGGATTTCCATCAAGGCGTTCACCTCCTGCTCCGGACGGTTCCAATTCTCGGTGGAAAAAGCATACAAAGTGATGTATTTCACTCCCAGGTCGGAAGCTGCCTCCATCACTTTATCCACAGAATCCACACCCTCGCGGTGCCCGAAAATCCTATCCAATCCTTTCGATTTCGCCCAACAGCCGTTACCATCCATGATGATGGCCACGTGCTGGGGGATCCTCTCCATATTAATTTGTTCCTTTAAATCCATATCATCTCCTTAAGACATTACACTTCGACTTCCTCTTGATGAGATCCATCGATACGAAGGCGACAGCGCATGTATAATAGTCATTATTCTTCAGTGTTCGGTGTCCCATCCTATACGGGTCATTCAATATCTTGCTCTCATTGTCCACCACATCGAAATTGTCGATGAACAACTTCCTCATTGACCACTCGAAGCCAAGGTTCCACCGCTTCCAAAGCTTGAACTTGTACCCTACTCCGAATGTCACATTGAAGGCCATCATGTTACCCCGCCAATGTTCATACATCGTCAGGCCCGGACCAATCAACACATACGGGGTGTGCCTCTTGATCTCCCTGTCCCAACTCTCGAAACCATATTTCAGGAAATTATGCTCGACTTGAATACCGATGTCCCAGAAATTCTGCTTGAAGGAGGCCTCCTGACCATTCGGCAACACATTGTCGAAGTTACGCGTGTCACCGGACGCACTACCATGGATAATATCCAGCTTCAGTACTCCACGATCGTTAAGGAAATAACGGACAAACCCACCAAACGCTAAATGGTTCTCGTAGAATATCTTCGTCGAATTGGCATCCCCGTTATAATACGAATCTCCCAAAAACAAGCCTAATTCACCCACATAACGATCCTGTGCTTGGGCAATACTCGTGCAGAGACCCATCAACACTATCCAAATATATTTTCCGACCTTATGTTTCCGATGCTTCATTTTCCTTTCAAATTGGTTTTCAGAAAAGAAACGATAATTCAATGCCATTATTTTGTTTCTCGACCAAAAACGTGCAAAAATAAAGATTTTTACGATATTGGGAAAACCCCTACCGTGTTTTGTGCTTAAAAATTCATAAAAGATCGCCCACATCAACCATCTTCCCCGAAATTACTCCCTCGGGAAATCCTCCATACCTCTTCCATAGTCCTTTCCCTTTCCTGCCCAATAAACCATGACGACCGTCACCCTTATCATCCTGCTCCACCTCGCATAGGACTCACTCTCCCGAGACCTCCACGGAACTTGTCTTCCCCTCACACGACTTATCGCCCGTTTACATCTGTAAGAATTAGGTACTTATATAAAACAAAGAAGGATGTCATCCCGACATCCCAACCTCGTAATTTTAACCTTAAATCTAATACCATGAAAAACACGTTGCAAAGGTATGGTTATTTTTTATGTTATACAACATAATTTTAAAATATTTTTCCTTTTTAACCTTCTTTCACATAAGGGGGCATCTTTCCACACTCCAAAAGACCTTCAAAGCGTAAATTTACGCATAAATTACACAAATTTTACACGAAAAGCATTCCACGTGTTGAGTTTTTTACTATTTTTGCCAAAAATAACGCATTGGCGGACCAAAGTTTGCCGGTTCGGGAATGTCGGATTAAAATATTAAACAGAATCAAGAGCACCACAGGAAAGGTGTTCGTCAAGAAAAAGATATACTATGGGGCAAGACAACCAAGACGGACTGAAGAAGACGCTCGATTTTTCAAGGGCGATCGGAATTATATTCTACATACTGAACATCTATTGGTATTGCCAAAGTTTCTTCGCCACCATACTCCCCGAAGGTGTGTATGAACGCACCTACATGTTCCTCCACATGGCGGACCAGAAACTCCACCTGTTCAGCTCCGTGTACATCACGCTCTTCATCGCCCTTCTCTTCGTGGCTTTCTACGGATGGGCGGAACGGGGGAAGAAGGAGGAGAAGATCCAGATGAACCCGTTCATATCCCCCATCTGCGGGTGCCTCGAAAAAATAGGGATCATCGACAGGGGAGAAAACGGACGGGTCGTGGAAGAGAACGACAACGGGAAGACAGTGCTCAAAATCAAGCCCATACGCACGGAGGGATGGTGCATCATCGCCTTCGGACTCTTCTTCGTGATCCTCAGTCCCGCCATGCTCAGGATACCCCAACCGCTCCTGAAAACAATCGCCTACATCTTCGCCAGCGGGGTCGGCATCCTCTACTTCATCTTCGGCAGCAACTACATCCACAAGGTGAGCCGCTCCTTCGAGGAGACCAACAGCGAGAACGAGGAGTCGTTCAGACAGAACGAGGAACTGATCGATAACCCCTACTCCATCAACCTCAAGACACAATATAGGTTCAAGGGGAAGGAGCGTGAGGGCTGGATCAACGTGGTGAACCCCTTCCGCGCGACAAGCGTGCTGGGCACCCCAGGCTCAGGAAAGACCTATGCGGTCATCAACGAGTTCATCCGCCAGCACATGAAGAAGAACTTCACGATGTACTGCTACGACTTCAAATTCCCGGACCTCTCCACCATCGTCTACAACCACATGAAATGGAACGAGGAATCATTCAAGGCGAAGTATGGCGTGAAGCCTAAATTCTGCGTGATCAACTTCGACGACCCAAGGCGTTCGCTCCGCTGCAACCCGATCCATCCATCGTTCATGAGCGATATCACGGACGCCTACGACAGCGCCTACACCATCATGCTGAACCTCAACAAGAGCTGGGCGCAGAAACAGGGCGACTTCTTCGTGGAGTCTCCGATCAACTACCTCACCGCCTCCATCTGGTACCTGAAGGAGGTGGAAGGGGGAAAATACTGCACCCTCCCGCACGTCATCGAATGGATCAACGCGAAATACAGCGACTGCATACCGCTGATGAGCATGAACCCGAGCCTCATCAACTACATGTCCGCCTTCATGGAGGCCTGGGAAGGCGGGGCGCAGGACCAGCTGCAAGGGCAGATCGCCTCGGTCCGCATACCACTCTCACGCATCAGCTCGCCCCAACTCTATTGGGTGATGACGGGGAACGACTTCACCCTGGACCTCAACAACCCGGAGGAACCCAAGGTGCTCTGCGTCGGCAACAACCCGGAGAAGAAGGATATCTACGCCACCGCCCTGGGTTTATACAACGGACGCATCGTGAAGGTCATCAACAAGAAGGGAAGGCACCCGATCTCCCTGATCATCGACGAGCTGCCGACCATCTACTTCAGGGGATTGGACAACCTCATCGCCACCGCCCGCTCCAACAAGGTATCCGTCTGCCTAGGCTACCAGGACTTCACCCAACTGATACGCGACTACGGGGAGAAGGAGGCGAAAGCCATCATCAACACCATAGGCAACCTCTTCTGCGGACAGGTGACGGGCGACACCGCCACCCAACTCGAGAAGCGCTTCGGCAAGAACATGCAACGCAGGAAGAGCCAGAGCTACAACTCGTCGGGCGTCTCTACCAGCATCAGCGAGCAAAACGACACGATGATCCCTGCCTCTAGGATCTCCACACTGACGCAAGGAACGTTCGTAGGCGCCGTGGCGGACAACTTCGGGGAGGAGATATCCGAGAAGATATTCAACGCCAGAATCATCATCGACAACGAGGCGGTCAAAGAGGAGGAAGCCGCCTACAAACCATTGCCAACCTTCTACAATTTCGACTCGCCCGCCGAGGTGAACGAGCTCAAGCAATTCATGCTGACATTCCTGAAACGATACCACGTCATCGCCTGCGGCAACGCGGAGACGCTTCGGTCCATCATGGACATACAGAGCGCGGAGGTGCCTGCGTTCCTCGACGTCTTCAACGACTTCGCCGATTTCATCTCCAAGATGGGGAAGGAGATCAGCGGACAATGTGCGGAAAGCATCGAGGAGATCGATTCGGCCGTCCACAACCCGGATTCCGCGGAGACGCTATACGAAGTCCTCAGGCAATCCGTCATCCGATTCATTAAGGAACCGACGGTCGCCAGCTGGCTTACCAAAGAAAAGGAATACAAGGAGAACAAATATGCCGCCGAAAGCCTCAATGTGGGAGAGACCCTCAGGAAAACCATGGAACAGATCGACCACATGGAGGAGACCCAAAGCAGGCAAACCACCCCGGTGACGAACCTCCTGGAAAGAGTCAACCAATACTTCACAGAACTGAAAAATTTCAGCGCTCAAGCCGAGAAGATCCGCGACAAACACATGAACAATATCCTTAAACAACAAGAAGAGCAAGTGCGCTCGGACATCAAAGGCCTCATCGAAAGGCAACTGAGGATATTGGATAATGACGAGCGCTGGCAAAGCCTCTCCAGACGTAGAAAAGAGGCGCTAGGCATAGAGGAATAAAGGCAAATTCACTCCCAAACAACAGGGAGAGGGAAAACCATTCATCGGAAAGACTACCCGATTCATCGATTCAACAGACCGTTTCGTCGATCCTATTTTCAGGATGGATATTGAGTAACTATATTTGTGACATAAGGTTAAACCAATTAAAACTGAATTAAATGAAGAATTTAATTACTATTTTATCAACTGCTCTATTGAGCATCATGGTGATGAGTTCGTGCTGCAAATGCGACAAACAGTGCGCATGCCAATGTTCAAAACAAGACGAGGCGAAGTGTCAGTCCGAATGCCCTAACCAACCATGCGAAGACCAGAAAGGAAGACCGGAAAGGATGATGCCTAAAGGCCCGCACAAAGGTGAATGCAGGAGAGGATGCCCAGAGGAGATGAAAGCCAAGATGGAGAAGTGGATGAAGTTCGACAGCCTCACAGTGGACGAGCAAAAAGAGCTGATCAAGGAGCGCAAGGCTGAAATCGACCAAATGGAGGCGAAGAAAGCCGAGTTGGAGCAGAAATGGGCTGATTTCGACAACCTGACCATCGAGGAGCAGAAACAACTGATCGACATGAAGTCGTGTCCGATGTTCGGATTCCGCAAGGGTTGCCACAGGGGACCACACCCAGGCGCAGGAATGCACGGGGGAAAGAGAGGCCCTAAACATCACGGACCACGTCCGGATAACAAAGAAAACAACGATTAATTCTAAATAATACACACTGAAAGCGACATGAAGCGAAAATCTCATAAACGAAACATTTACATACACTAGCAATAAATAAAACTACTTTTAGCCGCCATCTGACGAGATGTCAGGTGGCGGTTTTGCTACCAAGCCAAATTATCGTATATTCGCGACGATTAAGAATGCAGAAAAGGATGCAGAAAGAATTAGATTATATTTCGATAGAAGATATCGAATCCATCTTGTACGGAGGGCAGAAGATCGCCTTCACGTCCAGTGTCACAGAAAGGGTTCGCAAAAGCTACGAATTCCTCGAGGAGTTTTCAAAGGACCGCGTCATCTACGGCATAAACACAGGGTTCGGACCGATGGCCCAATACCGTGTCAGCGACGACGAGAGGGTCCAGTTGCAATACAACATCATCCGCAGCCACTCGGCGGGAGCGGGCAACCCTCTCCCCAACATCTACGTGAAGGCGGCCATGATCGCCAGAATCGGCACCTTCATCCAAGGCGAATCGGGTGTGCATCCCGAACTGGTGGATTTGCTGGCGGCCTTCATCAACAACGACATTTACCCGTTCATCCCAGAGCATGGAAGTGTAGGCTCGAGCGGAGACCTCGTGCAGTTGGCGCACATGGCGCTCACACTGATCGGGGAAGGCAAAGTCTGCTACGAAGGAGTATTCCAACCCGCCTCCGAAGTGTTGAAGAAGCTCGGGCTGAAACCGTTAGGCATACACGTGCGTGAGGGACTCTCCGTCACCAACGGCACCTCCTTCATGACCGGCATCGGACTGGTCAACCTCTTCGATGCGAAGAAACTATTGCAGTGGGCCGTCATCGCCTCGGTGATGGTCAACGAGATCTCCTCCTCCTACGACGACTTCATGGCGGCGAAGCTCAACGAAGTGCGTCGCCAGCCAGGGCAAAGCGAAATCGCCCGTATGCTCCGCGAATGGAGCGCAGGCAGCCAATGCATGCTCAGCCGCGAGAAGGAGCTCTACGACGGCGGTCACCAGGGCGAAAGCGTATTCAAGCATAAAGTGCAACCCTACTACTCGTTGCGTTGCGTGCCGCAGATCCTCGGTCCCGTACTGGAGACGCTGCAAAACGCGGAGCGGATATTGGTGAACGAGGTCAATTCGGCGACGGACAACCCAATCGTGGACGTCGAGACGCAGACCGTCTACCATGGAGGCAACTTCCACGGCGACTACGTCTCCTTCGAGATGGACAAGTTGAAGATAGCCATCACCAAGCTGACCATGCTGATGGAACGTCAGATGAACTATCTCTTCCACGACCGCATCAACGGCATCCTCCCGCCATTCGTCAACATGGGTGTGCTAGGCCTCAACTACGGCATGCAGGCGTGCCAATTCACGGCCACCTCCACCACGGCGGAGTGCCAGACGCTCTCCAACCCGATGTACGTGCACTCCATCCCGAACAACAACGACAACCAGGACGTCGTCAGCATGGGTACCAACTCCGCCCTCTTGGCGAAGCGTGTGGTGGACAACGCCTACCAGGTGATGGCCATCCACTTCATGTCCATCGTGCAAGGCATAGACTGCTTGGAGGCCTCCGGCAAGTTGGCGCCTAAGACGAAGAAGATATACGACGAGATCAGGGCCTTCTTCCCTAAGTTCGTGGACGACACGACCAAATACGAGGAGATCGCGAAGATGCAAACCTATTTGCGGGGGAAACGCTTCGAATAAGCACTTACCCCAAGGCGTTTAATCGACAAAAAAAGTACATTGGACGATAGAATCGCGCCATAAAGGGAATTGAGTTGGGGTATTCCGCAAAAAGATATATATTTACCCCTGATTAAGGAATTAAAAAGAGTAAGAAACAAAAACATAATTTCTATATCAATGAAAGTAGCATTAGTGACAGGCGCATCCAGAGGTATCGGCCGGGCATGCGCAGTGAAACTTGCCGAGATGGGTTATTACGTGATCATCAACTTCCAATCCAACGAGGCAGAAGCGTTGAACACCCTGAAGATGGTCCAAGAGAAGGGCTCTGACGGGGAGATCATGAAGTTCGACGTATCACAACCCGCCGAGGTGGAGAGAGCCATCACCGATTGGCAAGAGTCCCATCCGAGCGAATACATCGATTGTCTGGTGAACAACGCCGGCGTACGTCGTGACAACCTGCTGATATGGATGTCCAACGAGGATTGGGCACAGGTGTTGAACACCAGCCTGAACGGCTTCATGTACACGACACGTGCGGTATTGAAGGCTATGTTGACCAAGAAGCACGGAAGGATCGTGAACATGGTCTCCCTCTCCGGTCAGAAGGGATTGCCGGGACAAACGAACTACTCCGCAGCCAAAGGTGCGGTGATGTCCGCCACGAAAGCATTGGCGCAAGAGGTTGCCCGCAAGGGAGTGACCGTCAACGCGGTGGCGCCTGGTTTTGTCCGCACAGACATGACCCACGACTTGGACGAGGCCTCTCTGAAGACCCAAATTCCGATGAACCGGTTCGGAGAACCGGAGGAGATCGCAGCGACGGTCGGATTCCTCGTGTCGGATGCGGCGTCCTACATCACCGGACAGACCATCGCTGTCAACGGTGGACTCTACACCTAAGCCGCAAGCGAAGGTGGATACATGAGCGATAAAGCTATTGTCTAACTTAAATTTTAAAGATTATGAAGAGAATTTTAGTCATCGCAGCAACAATGCTGGCTTCATTGTCTTTGTCATTGGTACAAGCAGCGAAGCCCGTGGCAGACGTGAACGGGTTGAAAGGGAAGATGCAATCCAGCGCAGCCAAGATATCCTCCATCAAGAGCGATTTCACGCTTGTGAAATACGTCTCCGTGATGTCCAGCACGATGAAATCATCCGGCAAGTTCTACTACAAGAAGGACGACAAGGTGAAACTTGAGTTCCTGATGCCTTTCAAGCAGAACCTCGTGATGAACGGCAACAAGCTGATGAT
The DNA here is from genome assembly GCA_017527905.1 of Paludibacteraceae bacterium. Lineage (GTDB taxonomy): Bacteria > Bacteroidota > Bacteroidia > Bacteroidales > Paludibacteraceae > UBA1181. The sequence goes on along the minus strand of JAFXPK010000033.1, from coordinate 28,956 downwards.
GGATTCCAACGGCAAGCCTATGGTGATGGACGCCAGCTCCAACCCGATGATGGGAGAACTGAAGAAGGTGATCTCCGCCTGCATGAGCGGCAACATCTCCAACATGGGCTCCAATTACAAGATGGAGTACTTCGTCGAGGGTTCAGACTATCTGATCGTGATCACGCCACAGAGCGCCGACATCAAGAAGTTTGCGGAGAGAGTGGATCTCTACCTTGACTCGTCAGACTTCACCGTGCTGAAGATGCGCATGACAGAGGCCTTGAAGCCTAACCAGTCGAAGAACGACTACTCGGAGTATGTCTTCACCGACAAGCAGAAAAACGTTTCGATAGACGATTCAGTCTTCTCGATCAAATAATGATTAGATGACAAAGAAGATATTACTTCTAACGGCAGCATTGGCGGGGTTGGTAAGTTGCACGCCCAAGATCTTCAACCAATCGGGGCTTCGTCCTACCACCTCCGTCAAGATGCACCGTTCCAACCTGATGCCTGTTTTTGACGAATACGAAGCGGCGCGGTACTACTCCGCCCAAGTGGATTTCAAAGACAAGAGCATCACAGGCGTATTAGCCTTATCACGGGAGACACAAGACCCCCGTAAATTCCGCCTCATCATGATGACTCAATTCGGGATACCCATCTTCGACTTCTCCGTCTCGCAGGACAGTTTCGTCGTGAACAGCTGCATGGAGCAACTCAACAAGAAGGTCGTGATGAAGATCCTCGAAAAGGATTTCAAGAGTCTCCTGATGGTCGACGTGCCGGAGGACTTCCCCGGAACCGTCTACATGCCCCTGAAAGGGCAAAGCAGATGGGGCTATAGCGTGAACACCAAAAGCGGAGGGAACAACTACATGTTCTACTACAAGGACAACGGTATCGTGCACGTCCTGCAGAACGGTAGCTTCCTCAAGAAGATGAACGCAGTGTTCGACGAGCAAGTCATCACCGTCGAGCACCCTAAGCTCGGCCTCAAAATGGTGCTGACGCTTATTCCCCAATAACACACAAACCCTTAAACGTACCTCACCATGAAAAGCACGGCAATCCTCATCGCGTTAGGCATTCTTCCGTTCCTTGCGAGCGCGGAGACCATCACAGGTAAATACACCTCCGATACCCCCTACAAAAAGGGAGACGTCACCATCATCATCAACCGAACAGGGAAGAACACCCAACCCGACAAGAAAGGGAGGTTCTCGCTGAAGAACACAGACCCCAACAGGGACACACTCGTCCTATACTCTGCGGTCAGTGGGAAAATCTCTATCATTCCCATGAAAGGGTGCGTCGAATTCATCATCAAAGAAGAGAAAAACAGAGTGGACATCATTCAGAAAAGGGCACCATTTGAGCCTACGAGCGAACATAGCGGACAGATATACATGAAAGAGGCGCTTGAGAAGACCGGGGAAAGCATGACGCTCGCCGCCATCAACGCCAAGGTGCCAAGAAGCAATGTCGCCACCACCTTCAAAGGTAGCCTAGAACCCATCTATTTCGTGGATGGGCTCGAAGTCGGCGAGATATCCACCCTGCCCCTGTCCGAAGTGGCCTACGTGGAGGTTGTGAAACCTTCCAACCCGGAATGCGCGGCACTGGGTGCCAGAGGAGCCAACGGAATGATCCTTGTCACCACAGAGACAAGATATAGAATGCAAAACCCTCACTGGAGCGAACCGAAGGAATACCATTGGGAGATAAAGCAAGATAATTAAGAATTTTGAAACAATAGTTCGACGAAGTCAATTTTGAATTTATAGGGATGTGCGGATCTGCACAATACTCGCATCCGAGCCCTGAAAGGGCGACACATGATAATTATGAATTTTGAAACGTCAGTTCGACGTAGTCAATTAAGAATTAAGAATTTATGGGGATGTGCGGGCTCTACGCAATGCGCACAACCTTAGCCCTGGAAGGGCGACATCCTCCAGGCAGGGGTGTTAACCCCTGTGCAAAAGGCACATGATGTACCATGAGCCCCAGCGGGGCGACACAAGATAATTATGAATTATGAAACGTTAGTTCGACGTAGTCAATTAAGAATTATGAGTTTTTGGAGAGTGCGTATCCCTACCCGATGCGCACAACCGATCCCTGAAAGGGCGTGACAGTATATAGGAGGGTGTATCAAAATTGATATGCCCTCTTTTTTAGTATATACAGAACTACCAATGAAGTAACCGTATTTGGGGACTAGACATAGGAAGAAAGAAGGGAGGACATGATCTGAAACGACATGTCCTCCCTTGCATTTCAGGTTATTGGAAGTTTATTTCCCGTAGAAAACCTTTCCTCCTTTAACGATGTGCTTATGTCCCTCTACGATGTAAAGTCCGTCCTGCAGGTTCTCATACCAGTTGGCTGACTCCACATTCAATTTGACGATTTGTCCCCTAAGATTAAACACATTCACATGACTGGATTGTGCGGAAGGGGTCTCCCCTTGCTCGTCCTCGTCGAACATCACTAAGTTCTCGTCCTCGGATATCGGCAAGAACTTAAATCCATTATCATTCGAATCACCGTCTTCGATTGAGAAGATATATGGCTTGTATTTCTCCCAATCCGAAGCACTCTTATAATGTTGCAAGTATTTTGCAGGCACATAAATCCTGAAGTCGTCAGGCACATCCCCGAAAGCGTTTTCTCCCAAATTACAGATGCCGGAGTAAAGCGTCACCTCCTTCAATGGTGTTCCGTTGAAGGCTTCATTTCCGATGTAGCGGAGGCGGGAAGGCAACGTGATTTCCTCGAGCCTTCCGCAATATGCGAGCGCCTCGTCCCCTATAGTGTCGAGCCTTGAATTTTCCGAGAAGACAATCTCCTCAAGATAATTGTCATTGTAGCAAATGAAGCTTGGAAGTTTGCTGACCATGCGAGGCAGTTCTATCCTTTCCGTTTGGTGCACATTCGGAATAGAAGATATTCCACCGCTGACACCCGTAACCGTGTATCTTTCTCCCTCATACAGGAATGAAACAGGAACCACAACATCTGATATGCGCAATTCCCTGTTCGTCACGGTTGCCGTTTTTGTTTCCTTGTTAATCTTGTAGAAATACTTTCCTACATGCACATCATCCTCCTGTCCGAAGTGCTTCATGATCAATTTAATCTTAACGTCCTTTTTGATATTCTCCAAATGGAGTCCATTTTGTCCTTCGCTAACAGAGAGGTATTTGCCATCCTTGATGATCTGGTACACGAAATCCCCTATCTGGAACTGGAAAGGAACATCATATTCGTTTTCGAAGACATTGTAGGAATAGTATTTCACGTCATCGCCGACCCCCCAATAATAGCCAGAATAGACATCCAAATCGTAGAATTCATGTTCCTGCACATATATCGTGTAGAACGGAACCAGCTGATCCGCATACTTGCTCCAATTCTTTTCGTTTCTGTAATAATCCAATTGATCGTATGGCACCCAAATGACAAGACTGTCATTGTCTCCAAAAGCGTTTTGTCCAATATGGCAATATGAAGAGAGTACCTTAACCTCACGTAGGGAAGTGCATCCGACAAAGGCATCCTCTCCGATGGAAGATAGGTACTTCGGCAAGGTGATAGACTCAAGACTAGTACATCTTTCAAATGCGCGCGCCCCGATTCTGTCCCATTTCGTATGCTCTTCATCGAACGTTACGCTGGTTAGCCATTCGTTCCCCGCGAAACACATATCCGCTATTTCCTCAACAGTATTAGGCAATGATATGGTTACTATCTGAGCCATTTTGTACCCATAGCCCATTCCGTCTACCGTTTTTACGGGATAAAGGTCGCCTTGGTATTCCACATAAGCGGGTAACACAAGATTCGACGTGCCCCAAGACCATGCCTTTCGACCCCTGACATAGGCGCAATGTTCTTCCACGTTGACAGAATAAAGGATATCGTCCACCGTGAAGTCATAACGCTGGTCTTCATATTTGTATTCATAACGGAGCAAATGGTCTTTGTCCACATTTCTAATTGTGAGCGTATTAACACCCCTACTAGCCATACTATCCCTTATGCTTCTACCATCCAGAATGAGAGAATTAAGCAACTGGATATCTTCATAGATGAATATCTTCGCATCTTGACCTTCCCCATAGACATATGTGATCACGTCACGGGTACCATCTTCTTCTATTACCGGGTCATATAAACCCTCTTTGTAAGACCTAGGTTCCGCGATGATGCGGAAAAAAGGGAATATCTTATCCGCATATTTCGCCCAACATGCTTCTTTTTTGTATTTTTCAACCTCCTTGTAATGCGCATATATATGGTTGAGCGAGTTAGCCTCCAGGAACACATCTTTCCCCAGCAGGAATGGTTTCCTGTCATCTTCGAAGAAATCGTACACCAACGCTAACTTAGGCTCACAATAGGTGAATTTAACCGTATCCAAGGCGTAACATTTCATGAAACAGCTATCTCCGATTGGCGTATTCATAGGCTTGTTCCCGAACGTAACCGTCTTAAGCGACTTGCAGTTCATGAAGCATCTGCTACCCAAGCTATTCGGCGTGATTTCCACCCGCTTGACATTAACGCAATTGCCAAATGCGGATGCGCCAAAGTCACACTCATATGAGGAAACAAATATCTCTTCAAGCGAACGACAATTGAAGAAGGCCTTCTCCCCTATTTTTTTCAAAAAACTAAAATAATATATGTTCTTCAAGCTAGTGCAATTGGCGAAAGCGAAATCACCAATGGTGTCGCGAATGGAGAAGGGAGGGAAGGAATCCAATTCCTCACATCCATAAAAGGTGTATTTTTTTATGTTTATACTCGAGCTACGATAACGGTCCAGAATCCGCACTTTATTCAATCTGGAACAACCATAGAACGCACCTTCGCCCAAATCATTCAGACGATCCTCGAAAGTGATGTTCCTCAATTGGGTACAGTTCTTGAAGGTGTAGTCTCCTATAGTCATGACACTTCTAGGCACAGCCACCTCCTTTATTTTCTTGTTATTAGAGAAGGCCTCATCCCCGATATCCGTAACCTTGTAAGTGATGTTGCCATACCGGATGGATGACGGAATGCTGAAATAATCCCTATTCACATTCCTTCCATTTGTCAGGACTGCGGTTTTCCCGCTCTCATCGATGTCATACTTGACATTCTCCACAGTGACGACCCTCGCCACCATAGACTGTGCCACAAACGCTGTCATGAGGCACATGATTGCTTTTTTAAGTCTCATTTTTGGATTAAATAAATAAAAGTCAATAATAAAAACGACATTACACATCAATAAACAACCGATTATCAGTTTGATAAAGCGAATAGGATGGTGTCTTTATGGTAATAATGATAGATAAAGTAACACTGAATTACGCTGCTATATCTAAACCAAAAATCGAGCGCAATTTAACGAATGTTTTACAAATACACAATAAGTTAATTGAAAAAACTCATCATGTCATATTGATATCATCAAGAACGTGTATAGATAATTTATTTCACCACCACACAGAATGGGCATTAAACAAAATAACAGCATTATTCCACCACCACCTTCCGTCCGTTCACCAAGTAAACGCCGGCAGACAATTGACAATCTACCAAGGCATTAGCCTCAACACCGAAGGAGCGTATTAGGCGGCCATCCAACGTATAGATATAAACGTCGCATGCGCAGGGAGAGCGCACCGTCAATTGATTCTTTCCTGTATAGACCACCACATCATCTTCCAACCCTTCATTCGAGTAGGGATCAAGCACTCCTACCGTTTCTACCTTCTTGTAACCTTTCGACTCGATCCATCGCGCGTAGGAACCGTCCGACTCGTCAGATATCGGTGCATAATGTACTTTCTTCGAATCGAAACAGAAGGCGAACTGGCAGCTTGCGGTCTTGCCCGCCGTACCCAAGCCGACCACACCGTTCAGCGTCGGCGTGGCGCTGAAGTTCGTCATGGCGGAAGAGGAGGAACTGCGTGGATAGAAGTAGTAATAGCCGTCATGCGTGCCCGAAGAGACAATCCTCCACTGCTGCTCGTGGGAGCCGGAGGAGTCCCGCAACGAGAGCCCGCCATCCGTAGCGTCCAAAGCCTTCCCGGATGCCACATCCGTCAGGATATAATAGTCATCCTTGGCGGAGATCCTAAACGAGAGGTTGATGTCGTCATTGTCCTCCGTCAGGGCCAGCTTGCCCTCCTTGTTGGACAATATCCTGTTCGCGTTCTTGGAGAGCAAGAGGTAGGTCTTGCCCGGCTCAAACGTCTCCACACGCCTATAGCGGTTCAGCTTATCAAATAGATCAAGGCTCCACTCCCCGTAGAAACGGATGATCGGATAGCCGCTGCGCATATCGATCGGCAACCAGATGTGCCATGACTCGCCCACGTTGGCGTCCGGGAAGTAGTCGCCGCCCTTCCACCGGTCACCCATGTAGATGTAGGCGTCATATTTGCCCGGCACCTTGAAGACGTAGTTGCTTTGGCTGCAGTAAGACTTGTTAGCGTTCGCGTCCACGCATGGGTTGCCATTGTCCGCCCAACCCGACAGCGGCAGCTGCGAATAGGAGGAGTGGGCAGGGTTCGGATCCCAACCCGTACAGCCCGAAGTGATCGCCACGAAGCGTTGGTGGTATTTGAATATAGCGGGAGCCTCATACTGCTTGTCGACGAACATGCGTTCCCACGTGTTGCTCAGGTCCAGGAAGTCATCCTTCAGCAGGGTGCCGTGCATCGTCATGTTCTCCTCGGCCGACCCGAAGTGGTAACCCACGTTGTAGTCTGGATCGAACATCAATGTCTGGTCGCGCGAACCCGAAGGTTGCGCATCCCCCCTCGGACGCATCGTCTTCACGAACTTATACGGGCCTGTGATCTTATCCGCATAGAGGATGGCCACGCGCGAGGCCGCATAGCCTGAACCATTCTCCCAGTGCACCCACATGACGTATTTCCCCGTGTTAGGGCACTTCATCACCTTCGGGCGCTCCAAAGTGCGGCCATAGTTCATGTCTTGGTAATCGCTCCTTAACGGTTGCTCAGGGCATTCGTACGCCATGCACTCCCTCTTCCAGTTGTAGAGGTCCTTCGAGGTGTAGCAGACGATACCGTTGCTACGCACAGGGGAAGGGCGGTAGTTCTCGCCGAACCAATAGTAGGTGCCATCCTCATAGAGCACACATCCACCATGTGCATTGATATGCTTGCCCTCCGCATCGAGCCAGTCCATGCCCATACGGATCGCCGAGCTACCGATCAGGAAGGAGTGGTAGGGTTGTCCGAAGGGGGCATCCACCCGCACGAGGTACCAATAGTGCTTTCCGTCCGAGCCGCTCTTGTCGCTATAGACACCCTTGCCGTCCGATGTGCCATCCGTGCCCAAGAACTTCCCGCTTGAGACCACCTGCAAACGAATGTAGCGCTCCTCGTCCGGCGCGTAAGCCACCTTGAAGTGGGCGGCCGACGAAGAGGTTCCGTTCGCCATCTTCACGTCATACTCGCCCGAAGCGGTCAGGTAAGTGCCCGACGCCACGTTCTTCAGCGCATACGAGCCATCACTCATCGCCTCGAAGACGAACTGCCTCTTCGTGTCGTTGGAGCGGTTCTTGATCTGCACATTGCCATTCTCGTTGGAGAGGTAACGGTTGCTGGCATGGACGATATAGTACTTCACGCCTGCGGAGACTGGCGAATTACGTTCCGCCTTATAGGCATTGAGGGCGTCCGCCAGCTTCGTCGTGGCGGAGACCACCTCCGCTTGGGAGGTAGGCGATTCGTAGACCGATTTTACGGCGTCTATCTCAGCCAATAGTTTTTCTTGGGAACGCACAGGGTACTCCCCTTCCCCATCGCCGCCCTTCGTTGTCGAGAGGAAGAGCTCAGCCTTCTCGATGGTCATGTACAGACCGTCCGTGATCAGGGAAGAACCGTTCGCCTCACGCAAATACCAGAGGTGGAGCGTCTCACGTCCGTTCTTGTCCGAATAGACGCTGGCGCCCGGCACAGTACCGTCCGTACCGAGGCATAGATTGTTATCGGCACATCGGAAGCGCACATAATCACCGCCGCAATCCTCCACGGAGAACTTGGCGACGTTACCCGTAGAGGAGGAGAACTCCGTGTTCCACTGCCCCGTCTTCGCCACGTTCGAATTACGTTGCACGCTCTTTATCAAGTAGGAGCTACCCGACTGCACGAAGCGGAATTGCTGCGCCTCACCCGCGTTGAAGGTATGGAGGTTCGGTGTCCCGTCCACCGACGAGAGCGCCATGCCCGAGGAGTGGAAGATATAATAGACACCGTTCGAGGTGATATCCACCTTCGCGAATAGATTGCTCACGGAAAATATGACGGCGGCAAGCGCCAAAACTACATATTGAAAAATGTTCTTCATGGTATTATACTAAAAATAGCGCCGCTAAGATAGCGATATTCATTTAAATGAGCAAATGGGGAGCGGGAGACGTTAGCAATTCATAATTGTCCTAGGGCGTTGCCCTAGGCTATATGTGTTACGCCCTTTCAGGGCTCGGATGCGAGCATTGCGCAGAGCCGCACATCCCCATAAACTCATAATTCTTAATTCATAATTCATAATTATCTTGTGTCGCCCTTTCAGGGCTCGGCTGTACCCGCCGTTTCATGCACAGGGGTTAACACCCCTGCCTGGAGGATGTCGCCCTTCCAGGGCTATGGTTGTGCGCATTGCGTAGAGCCCGCACATCCCCATAAATTCATAATTCTTAATTCAAAATTCATAATTATCATGTGTCGCCCTTTCAGGGCTCGGTTGTACCCGCCGTTTCATGCACAGGGGTTAACACCCCTGCCTGGAGGATGTCGCCCTTCCAGGGCTAAGGTTGTGCGCATTGCGTAGAAACGCACGTTTCGTAATTCATAAATTCCTAGGGCGTTGCCCTAGGCTATATGTGTTACGCCCTTTCAGGGCTCGTATGCGAGCATTGCGCAGAGCCGCACATCCCCATAAACTCATAATTCATAATTCTTAATTCTTAATTAACAAAAAGGGGGCCCCCGAAGAGCCCCCTGTTTCATTCCCACCCTACCTTTATCGGGTGAACATTAACTTGTTATAAACTTACCCGCACGTCATCCGTCACTCATAGAAGGACGGTTGTTCTTGTGCAGATGTGAACTCATCCCTTATGGAGGAGAAGAGCTGCTCCCCACCCAGGTTTTCCTCTACAGGCTCCTGAAGCACCATGTCTGGCTCTGGCTCCACATTCGCTGCACTAACTACGCACGTGTTATTCAAGTGCTGTTGATAGATCACTGCAGCTGCGGCGCATACGCCCAACACTGCGAAAATTGCGATTCCTTTTTTCATGGCCGTAAAAATTAGGTTCAACATCATTTACAATAAGATGCAGATCAATCATCACTGCTATACCCAAACTTAAGACTATTCGTTCAGAATTCCAAATATCCGAGCCATTATTCTTCGTCCAAGCCGCATATTTTACCACTTTCCATCTTAACACAATTTTACAAATAAATATATGGAATATATTGACCGAGCCGTAATTTGAAATATAATTATTGACATAGAATAATCAAACTAGAGACACACAGCACGATACGGAATAGGATATAACACCAAATCTAAGGAATAAAGAAAGTTCGATACATTCGCATGGATCACTCTCCTATCACCAACTGTCTGACATAGTCACACTTGTCTAGCGATTTTTTTATTTTGGGAGTTATAACGAAGAACCCACTCCCTGTAAATAATCTAGAATTTATATAATTCATCGGATATGAGGATGCCGGCAATTCGTCCCCTGAGAACTCTGGGACAAGTGTGTTCCCCATACTATTGGAATCCCAAAGGTGGAAGCTCATGACCGCTACCATTGCGCCATACTCGTCCTTCGCAACCACCTTGGCGGAGATTGTCGTGTCGGCGGGTATCCAGTTCTTTGTTCCGTCCGTATAAACTTGTGGGTTCCCATTCACATCCGTATAGTGTAATTCCGTCGAATATGAATGGACGACGGTTGGTGACAGATCAAACACTCGTTCCCCTAAGATCTTATTACTGAAATTGTCATAAACGGTCAACTTCAAAGTCCGCACCTTCTTGTCGATTCCCGAAACCACACAACAACATATAGACATTCCGTCTCTATCAGGATACAATTGATTCGGAACAATAGGCTTATAAGCTCCTCTATATTTTTTTAAATATGATGGACATATGGAGTCTGAATTGATCCTGATTTGTGCCAGACTGGATCCAAAAAAGGAAAGGCGTCCAATGTTCGACTCAATCCTCAGGTGAGGCTTCATGGAATGCTTCTTCATGAAGACGGAGACATTTTCAGCCATAGGTTTCACCACCAAGATAGCTCCGAAATTCTTTTGGATCAATGATTCGTCATCTATCAGGTCGTATGGAGAGAAGACGACAGACCCGGAATCCTTGACGACCCAAAGCGTCTTTTTCAAGGGGTTACCGGTTTGGGCCTCCGCAGGGAACGAGGCGAGCGCCAAGAGGAATATCAGAGATGACAGAATGTTTTTCATAAATATATTTGTTGAATTTCGACTAATAATTGCGAATATATCATTTCCCATGTATAATCGCAAGATGGGAGCGGTGAATTTACGCTGTCCCTTCCCTGACCTCTTTATTTCGGATGCGGAGTGTGCACTCGGGTGTGGGGGATAAAAAAAGAACCCTCATCCGAGGGCTCTTTTCAGTTTTTGTGGAGGTTGGCATCCATTATTACTCCGAAAGAGATTTCTTATAATTCTCTTGTGCCACAACCCATGTTTTCACTAGTTTAGCCATCCTTGATGCGTCCCCGAAGTCGAAAAGCACCTCGTCCGCCTTCTTGTAGTAGTTTTCGCTGCCTGCGAAATCCTTGCAAAGAGCGCTATACACCGCCATGTTATAGTACATCGCGGCAGTTATCTCCTTGTTCACCTTCGCGTTCTCGTCGTTTGGATTCGACTGGGCCAATGCCTCTTGCCATACCTTCACGGAAGGGGCGGCCATCTCCTTGAACCGATCCAACTCGAATGGACGTTTCTTCAGGAAGTCGAACGCCTCCTGGAACTTATCCACGGATGTGTTTATGTCGGTATAGTCAATCGTGCATTTTTTCCTTACCCTCACCTTGTACACGTGGAATTTCACCGTAGACAACGGAGTCGATCCAATCACCTTGGACAAGAATGGGGAATAGTCCTTCAATTGGTTGGCCAATGTGAAACCAGACATCTTCTTATACAAATCATCTTCCGCAAGTTTCTTGTCCAAGAACGGGTTAGAGACAAAGTCCTGTAAGTAGTAGAGCGTATCCGTATAGACCACGCCACTCTGCGTAGAGACTTCCACCGAGAAACCCACCTCTTTCGTGGACAATGCGACCAAAGCATGTGGTCCCGGCGGTGGTGGAGGAGTAGTTGGCTCCACTGTTTTGGACGACCCTGTGGTGATGGAGAATTTCCCGATCTTCAGAACAGTCTGTTGGTTGGATTGCGTCGATCTCTTCCTTGGCGCAGGTCGTTTCGCACTAAGATCCTCAATCTTCACCGGTGTGGACTTCTCGAAATAATCATTTATCGCCACAACAATATCCGCACCGTCTGGGCTGGACACGAACGTACGATATGAAACACCCAACGTGTTCATGCTCGTTCTCATGAAAGAAGTTGAGGATTGCAGGGGAACAATATGATCGGTGACCAATGACCATGATTCCGCCACTGTGTCAATCGGGCAATATGGATAGCCAGGCACCGTGTGGAAACCCAAGGATTCCCTATCCGCCGTTTGTGCCATCATGGTTCCGCTTCCCGCGGCCAACATGAGCACGCCTAGTAAAATTCTTTTCTTCATTATTTTTCAAAGGGACGCTGATCTACCACAATCCAAACGACCGAAGGTCCCTATTAGTCGATCGTTCGGAAAAGTTCCAAATTCAAATATAAATAAAAGCTGTAAAAGAGGGCATGTCAAAAATTATAATTCGGCACGCCCTCCTGTTCTTTTTCCACAGATGCAGGCGAATTTATTATAGATCCACCTTTACGCTATACTCGCCCATCTTGACGACATATGCGCCCTTCTGAGGCATGTTGAAGATCAGCGTATCATCGTCAGCCCGCTTCCTCTCCACGAGTCTGCCGCCAAAGTCATAGACGTCAACCACATCCTTCGCGCCCTGGACATAGATCGTGAGAGCGGAAGTCCACACCCTGCATCCTTCATCAGCGCCATTGTTCTTCGTGCCCACATTCTCACAATTCACACCTACTACGGTTATTGAGGCAACGTAAGAACAGCCATATTCGTCGGTCACAGTAGCTTGGAAGTTCATGGATTCCTCGTAAAATATCCTCACATTAATAACGGGAGTTCTATCACCCCTATCCCATACGATACTGCAGTTCTCTGGTGCACCAATAAGTTCGAGATGCGCCGTATCCCCCACACAAACCGAATCCGGTCCGACAATCCGCAAAGGCGGGAAGTAACGCACTTCCACCACCTTCGAGAGCCTAACTTCACAACCTTTAGCCGATATAGCGGTCAAAACAACCTGATATTCGCCTGGCTGCGCATAAACCATGCTCGGATCCATCATATTCGAAGTTTTTCCATTGCCGAAATCCCAGGAATATGCGATCACCTCATCACCAGACGTCTGCGTTCTAATATTCGTGAATTGGACAAATCCGCCACATTTACTCTCATAGTCGAAATCCAATGAGAAGTCATACACTTCCACATTGATACGAGCACGGTCACTTTCGCTCTCTATATCGGCGACGTCTCGTTGCGAAACGTAGTAAGTTGTCACACCTGCCGTAGCTGTAGAAACGGTAGGCGGTGTGGTGGAGCCAAGTCCTCCCGTTTGTGCATCATACCACACCAGTTCGTACGTTTTATTAGGATCCACCAGATTGATCATAGCGAGTTCCGTCAAATCAGCAGGGATTCCGTCCAGACAATATCCCGTATCCCTCACGAAAGGAATAGGTAATTTTATCGATGCTTGTTCTCCAGCGAATGCATTACCAATTCCAAGGAGAACACCTACCATAAAGAATAACGAGTAAATTTTTCTTTCCATACTTCATTTATTTTGTTTGTTAATAAAAATTCATTTAACATTTCAGCAACCACACAACTGCATCATTAGCTGATTGATGAAAAAGACAACCTTTTTTCAAATAAACGTACAAAGGTAAACATACCGACAAAATAGGCGCAATTCTTCACACCCTACATTTATTGACCATAGTCAAAAAACATCAGCACTTCCAAAACGGGGAAAAAACAGAAAAGGGAAGGACAACGCATATGCGCTCTCCTTCCCCTCCCAACGAGTTCACAAACTCTTACCTCTTAACTTTTAATTCTTAACTTCTCCCACGTACTCACCCGCCTTGGCCAGCGCCTCGTTGATGTTGGAGCAGATATTCTCCTCTCCGACCAACTGATCAAACTTAGCCTTCAGCAACATGGAGCGTACATGCTTGTTGACGCCTGAGAGCACCACCTTGATGTTCGCGCGCTGCGACTGCATACAGAGGTTTTCCAAGTTGTGCAGACCAGTCGAATCCATGAAAGGAACCTTACGCATACGAATGACGCGCACCTTAGGCGCATCCGCCACCTCGCTCATGATCTCGTCGAACTTGTTGGCGATACCGAAGAAGTATGGACCATCGATTTCATAGACACCAACGCCCTCCGGGATGATGAGTTTCTCCTCGTGCACCGTCACGTCCAAGTTGTCGCCCGGATCGATTTCGTCACGGAAGACACGGATGATGGAGGACTCGTTCACACGACGGATGAAGAGCACCACCGCCAGCAGCAGACCGATCTCTATCGCCACCGTCAAGTCGAACACCACCGTGAGGATGAAGGTCACGATCAACACGGAGAAATCGGACTTCGGACTCTTGGACAAAGAGACGAAGGCGCGCCAACCGCTCATATTATAGGAAACGACGATCAGCACACCCGCCAGACAAGGCATAGGGATATAGCCGACCAATCTGCCCAAAGCCAACAAAACCAGCAACAGGACAAAGGCATGCACGATACCCGCGACCGGCGTACGTCCACCATTGTTGATGTTCGTCATCGTACGGGCGATGGCGCCAGTGGCAGGAATACCACCGAAGAAAGGAACCACCACGTTGGCGATGCCCTGGCCGATCAACTCCGTGTTGGAGTTGTGCTTGTCGCCCGTCACACCATCCGCCACCATGGCGGAGAGCAACGACTCGATAGCGCCCAGCATCGCGATCGTGAACGCGGCAGGGAACAACCTACGGATAACGCTCAGATAAGTCTCGTCCGCCGCCAGCGTCATGTCCGGCACGTGCGGCATCGGAATGCCGGAAGGCAACTCGTACAGGTCGCCGATGGTCTGGATAGAAGTCACCCCGCAGAACTCACGCAGGAGATAAACAGCCACCGTCATCACCACGATAGCCACCAACGAGCCAGGCACCTTCTTCGAAATCTTCGGAGTGAGGACGATGATGAGCAAGCTCAACAGACCCACACCCAACGCCCAGAAATTAACATGGCTGAAGTTCTTGAAATAACAGATCCATTTATGTATGAAGTCAGCCGGCACATCCGTGATGCCCAAGCCGAACAAATCGTTCATCTGCGTGGAGAAGATCGTCAGCGCGATACCGCCCGTGAAACCCACGATCACAGGGTAAGGGACAAACTTGATGACACTACCCAAGTGGAAGAACCCCATGAAAATCAGCAGGACACCCGCCATGATCGTGGCGATGGTCAGACCACCCAAGCCATATTGTTGGATGATGCCATAGACGATCACGATGAACGCACCCGTCGGTCCACCAATCTGCACCTTCGTTCCGCCGAAAAAAGAAACCAGGAAACCCGCGATAATCGCAGTGAGCAAACCTTCTGTCGGACCCACGCCCGAAGCGATTCCAAACGCGATAGCCAAAGGAATGGCGACGATACCCACAATGATACCCGCCATCAAATCTGTCATGAAACGTTCCTTACTATAATCCTTAAGACAACTAAACAACCTCGGTGCAAAGACATCCGATAGTGATGCTTTCATAATAACACAATGTTAAATTTTATAAATTTAAAAAAATGAGTCGCGAAGTTAGTCATTTTTTCAATCACAAAAACAAAAATGCGGCTCAAAATGTGTTATTTAACATTGTTTAATGATATATGGAGCACGTCGGTTTCATTTACCGCACCAAACATGTAGTATTTACTATTTATCCATTTACCATTTACTATTTACTTAGCGCTGATGCGATGATTTCGCCTCAAACTCCATGAACTCTTTGCTCCGTGAGGAATTTAGCCTACATCTCGAACTGTAGAGGAAGCAACGAGGCGATGCTTCTCAGCCGATAGATTTTTTGTTCTCCATAGAGGAGCACGGAGATAGGCTTCCCGAAACGGTTCTCCGTCTCCAGCAGAGACTGCCGGCACGCCCCGCAAGGTGTGATCGGGGAAGAAAGGAAACCCTCCGCATTACGGGCGGCGATGGCCAGCAAACGAACGGGCTGGTCAGGGTACGTGGCGTTGGCGTAGTAGAGAGCAGTACGCTCGGCGCACAATCCGCAAGGATAGGAGACATTCTCCTGGTTGCTTCCACGCACCACCTCCCCGTTCTCCAACAACAGCGCAGCACCTACCGCAAACTTGGAATATGGGGAATAGGAGCCCTCCGTGGCCCTCTTCGCCTCATCGATCAACCGGCGCTCCTGCTCGCTCAACTCATTCCATGAAAGCACCTCCACCCTACAGATTATTTCCTTCGTATCCATGACAAAAAATTTTTCTATTGTATCAAAATCATATATCTTTGTAAAAATAATAAAAAAAGGAAGAATGAGAAAAATTTCGGTCACAATCATCACGCTCTTAGCATACGCATGCGTCCTTTCCGCAGCGCCGAAAAAACTACAGGTCAACATCGACTACATCAACAGATACTCACAGATAGCCATAGAGAAGATGCGGGAACACCGCATACCCGCCAGCATCACACTCGCCCAAGGCATCCTCGAATCGGGCGCCGGGCAAAGCGAGTTGGCCAAGAAAAGCAACAACCACTTCGGCATCAAGTGCCACGACGACTGGAAGGGCGAAAGGGTCTACCATGACGACGACCAGAAGCAGGAGTGTTTCCGCAAATACAGCAAGCCGGAGCTCTCCTACGAAGACCACTCCCAATTCCTCAAGAAGAAGAGATACGAGTCGCTCTACTCCCTCAACGTCACCGACTACAAGGGCTGGGCGAAGGGACTGAAGGCGTGCGGCTACGCGACCGCCAAGGACTATGCCGACCGCCTCATCGAACTCATCGAGACATATGAACTGCAACAATACGACCAAATAGCCTTGGGCAACATGCCAAGCGACGTGATCAACCCAGCCCAGCCAGGCAACGAGGGCGAGAGCGCACCGACCGCCCCGACCGCCCCGGAGGCCAAATACCTCAAAGAGAGCAGCATGGGCGAGATCCCTGTGTGCGACACGCACAGCGTCAGCAAGGAGGGCAAGAGGAAGTACGTCACCGCCAGACGAGGCGACTCCTACGAGTCCATCGCGGACGAGTTCGACCTGCGCAGATGGCAGATCCGCCGCTACAACAAACTCAGGAGGGGCGACAACTCCCAACCCGCCACAGGCGACACCGTATACATCAGCAGATAAAGAATAGATCATTACAAAATGGCAAACGATTTCAATTACGACAGCATACGTCCCTACAGGGATGAGGAAGTGAAGGACGCGATCATACGGATGACCAGCAACGAAGAGGTATACGCCGTGGCGAAAGCCATCTTCCCTAACCGCAAACCGGAGGAGGTCATCCAATGGCTACGCTCCTTCAAAACCGTGCATGACTTCCAGAGCCAACTCATCGCTCCATTCCTGCTCGGCTCCATGGACGCCACCGGCAGCACCTACCACCTATATGGTACGGAACACATCGAAAAAGGCAAACAACACCTTTTCATCTCCAACCACCGCGACATCATCATGGACGCCGGCATCCTCAATTCCTTGATGGACAGACATGGCATCGAGACCACGGAGATAGCCATCGGCGACAACCTATGCGCCCGTCCTTGGATCACCGACGCATTGAAGCTGAACAAGAGCTTCCTCGTGCGCCGAAGCGGCACGAAACGTGAGCTCTTCGACGCCTTCCGCACCCTCTCGCACTACATACGGGAGGCCATCACCTCCAACCGCACCTCCATCTGGATCGCGCAAAGGGAGGGCCGCACAAAGGACTCGGATGACCGCACGCAGGAGAGCCTCCTCAAGATGTTCTCCATCAGCGCCACCGGCAACATCAAGCAGAGTTTCATCGACCTCAACATCACACCGATCAGCTTCACCTACAAATACGACTCCTGCGACTACCTGAAAGCCATGGAGTTCCAGCAGAAGAGAGACGACGCCGACTTCAAGAAGAGGCCGGAAGACGACATCGAGAACATGCGGGTGGGCATCATCGGATTCAAGGGGGACGTCAGCATACAGATCACCCCAAGCATCTCGCCAGACATCGAAAGGCTCGTAGACGATGCGGACGACAGGCAAGCGGTCATCGACAAGGTGGCGCTGATCATCGACCGGAAGATACACCAGAACTACCTCATATACCCTCACAACTACGTGGCGATGGACAACCTGCACCACACCACGGAGAACCTGGGCAAGCACTACACCCCAGAGGAGAAGAAGGAGTTCGAAGCCTACGTCGACAAGCAAATCGACAAGATAAAATTACCGAACAAAGACATCCCTTTCCTGAAGGAACGATTTTGGACCATGTACGGGAATCCGCTCATCAACCAGATCGCCGCCCAAAAGGAGTGAGGAACAGAATAAAAAATTAGCATCATGGAAAATTTACCTAACCGTTTGAGTCTAAAAGAGCTGGCGATCGACGACCGCCCGCGCGAAAAAATGTTGCAGAAAGGAGCGGGCGCGCTTTCCAACGCCGAACTGCTCGCCATCCTCATCGGCAGCGGCAACAACAAGGAGACCGCCGTAGAGCTGTCGCAACGCATCCTGACGGACAACCGCAACAACCTCGCTGAACTCAGCACGAAAGACCTTCCCCACCTGATGACCTACCGGGGCATCGGAGAGGCCAAGGCCATCACCATCGCAGCAGCCATGGAGATCGGCAGGCGCCGCAGCATGGAGAAGGCGTTGGAGAGGCCCTCCGTCTCAACGAGCGAAGAGGCCTACAACATCCTCAAGACATACATGGAGGACCTCGACCACGAAGAGGTATGGGTACTCTACCTCAACCAAGCCAACAAGGTCATATCCAGCAAGAAAATCAGTTCCGGCGGCGTAGCACTCGCCATCATGGATGTGAAACTCATCATGAAGGAGGCCTGCAACCTGCTCGCCTCCTCCATCATCCTCAGCCACAACCACCCCTCCGGCGCCATCATCCCCAGCGAGCATGACAAGAAAAGCACGCAGAGAATCAAGGAGGCCTGCAACATCTTCGAAATCAGCATGCTAGACCACATCATCGTGGGGAAAGGTTCCTACTTCAGCTTCAACGACAACGGACTATTACTTTTAGAAGAAAAACAAACCAAGAAGAAATGATCACAATCTACACCGAACAAACAAGTCCCCGCCTCGCCTACATCTGCGGGCACCTCTTCAAGACCGTCCTCGGCCACGAACTGCGCATCACCACGGACGCAAGCGAGAAAGCGGACATCCGCTACGCGAACACGTTCCAAGAGGGCACACTCACCATACGTCCCAACGGATTACTCTTCGAGGAGGACATCCATAAACAGACCATCGAGGGAATCACGTGGGAAGGGCTTCCGGCCTTCTTCGCGACCGACGGGGAGATCCCTTTCGACCTCTTCTCCGCCGCCTTCTACCTGCTGACCCGCTACGAGGAGTACACCTCCGAACTCAGCGACAAGCATGGCAGGTTCACCGTGCAGGAGAGCGCATCCTTCAAGCTGCACTTCCTCGAGGAACCGCTCATCGACCTCTGGGCGAATAAACTGGCGGGAATGCTACCCAACCTCGGCGAGCCGGAGAACCCGCCGCACTTCACCTACCTCCCCACCATCGACGTGGACAATGTCTTCGCCTTCCGCAACCACGGACTGACCCAAACCCTTTTCTTCCTGATGAAAGACGCACTGAAAGGGCGGAGGAAACGGGCGAAGCTGAGACTGAAGGTGGTCCTCCGCAAGAAGGAAGACCCCTACTTCAACTTGGAGGAGGTGGCGAAGATGCACCAAGGACTGCCACAAAAGCCCCATTTCTTCTACCACTGCGGATGCTTCGGCGAGAAGGACAAGGGGGTCATCTACCCTAGCCTACGCTACAAGGCCGTCAGGCAAGCATTGGAGCAGGAGGTAGTCTCAGGACTTCACCCATCCTACAACGCCTCCAAGCAACTGTGGAGGCTACGGATGGAGAACAACGCCTTGAAAAGATGCCTAGGGAAACCAACCCTGCACAACCGCTTCCACTACCTACGGTTCACCCTTCCCGACACCTACGAGACGCTCATCGAGGAGGGCTTCACCACAGACTGGTCGCTCTGCTACTCCAACAACCCGGGCTTCAGGGCAAGCACATCCTTCCCGTTCCAGTTCTTCAACCTAAAGACGAACGAGGTCCGTCCGCTAACCCTCTACCCCACCGTCGTCATGGACAAAAGCCTGCGCAACAACCTGCACCTTTCCATGGAGGAGAGCAAACAGTACATCCTCAACCTGAGCGACAAGGTGAAGTCCGTCAATGGCACCTTCATCACCCTCTTCCACAACGAACACCTGACCGACGAACTGGATTGGGAGGGATGGAAAGAGCTTTGCCAGGAGATTATAGACGCACACAAAAAGTAAGATTTATTTACTATTTAGCTATTTACGATTTACTATTTAACAGCTTTTTCTATTTACTATTTGACTATTTACGATTTACTATTTAAGCGCTTTGCCATTTACTATTTGACTATTTACAATTTACTATTTAACCATTCCCCTGGGCATATGCAGGATGACAAAACATAGTGATTCCAGCAGGTTTCTCTAATCAGAAATAGTTAACTACAAATTGCAATCGACGGGAAGGGGAATACCCATTTGTTTGTATTGTGTTCAAGGTCCAAAAGCAGAAAATTTGCACTGAACAATTAACACAAACAAAAATATGAAAATAGAAAAAATTATTGCCCGTGAGATTTTGGATTCGAGGGGCAATCCGACAGTAGAAGTAGATGTGTATTTAGAGAGTGGCGTGATGGGTCGAGCAGCGGTACCATCCGGCGCATCGACGGGAGAGAACGAAGCATTGGAGTTGCGTGATGGGGACAAGAGCCGTTACCTAGGCAAGGGAACGCTCAAGGCGGTCGAGAACGTGAACAAGATAATCGCCCCAGCGCTCAAGGGGTTCTCCGCATTGGAACAACGCGCCATAGACAAAAAAATGTTAGCCTTGGACGGCACACCGACGAAGAGCAAGCTGGGCGCCAACGCCATACTAGGAGTCTCACTCGCCGTCGCCAAGGCAGCCGCCAACTACCTGGAACTCCCGTTGTACCGCTATTTGGGAGGAACCAACACATACGTGCTACCCGTACCAATGATGAACATCATCAACGGAGGAGCACATAGCGACGCACCCATCGCATTCCAAGAATTCATGATACGTCCAGTAGGCGCCTCCTCCTTCCGTGAGGGGTTACGCATGGGAGCCGAAGTGTTCCACGCACTCGCCAAGCTTCTGAAGAAAAGAGGACTGAGCACAGCTGTGGGCGACGAAGGAGGATTCGCTCCTAAATTAGACGGCATCGAGGACGCGCTCGACTGCATCATACAAGCGACAAAAGACGCGGGATACGAGCCTGGCAAGGACATCAAGATCGCGATGGACTGCGCCGCAAGCGAGTTCGCCGTGATCGAGAACGGACAATATTTCTACGACTACAAACAACTTAAGGACGGGAAGCAGAAAGACCCTAACGGAAAGAAACTCAGCGCGGCCGAGCAGATAGACTTCCTCGAGCACCTGATCACGAAATACCCGATCGACTCCATCGAGGACGGGTTGGACGAGAACGATTGGGAGAATTGGGTCAAACTGACCGAAAGGATCGGACAACGTTGCCAATTGGTGGGAGACGACCTCTTCGTGACCAACGTGAAATTCCTGCAAAAAGGCATCTCCATGGGAGCCGGCAATTCCATCCTCATCAAGGTGAACCAGATAGGTTCACTCAGCGAGACATTGGACGCCATAGAGATGGCACACCGCCATGGCTACACCACCGTAACCTCCCACCGTTCCGGAGAGACGGAAGACTCGACCATCGCAGACATCGCAGTGGCCACCAACAGCGGGCAAATCAAGACAGGCTCCCTCAGCCGAAGCGACCGCATGGCGAAATACAACCAATTGCTCCGTATAGAAGAGGAACTGGGAGACTTGGCCGTATATGGCTACAAAAGAATCAAATGACAAAAATTAGTTTGAGTAAATCATAATCCGAGGAGGGGGTTTTGTGAAAAACTTCCTCCTCTTTCCGTCTCCGAAGGAAAGGGAATCCGACGGACAGACATAAGATTCAGACGCAACACATAGGGAATTACGCATACATATGGAACATAACGTTTTATCCCTAAATCTATTTCCACCACATAATTAAAAATTGTAAAACAAAGTCCCGTCGAGGAGATTTTTCACGCAAGAAAAGCACGAAATGAAAAAATTACATTATCTTTGCGGAGATAAGGTGTAATGATTGGATTAGGAAAACTCATAAACCAAAGGAGGAGGGAGAGAGGTATCCTAACGAGACAAACACCATCGATTGGGAACAAATATTATATTAGATAACTATCATATTTAATAATCAAAAAACATAGAACCATGAAGAAAAATTTCAGTAGAAAATTCTTTTTCACGCTGTTGGGAATGGGAGCATCATTTGCGACCATGGCTCAGACAGTGACGGTCGAAGCTGAAAAGTTCGACGATGATGAGGCGGATTACAAATACTCCGCTCCTATATCCGAGCAAGGTCAAGGTGGTGGTGGAAGCAACTTGGGTTACTTCGACGAGGAGGGAGAATCCATCGTATACCACATGAAAGCGCCTAAAGCAGGTTTTTACCAAGTATCCATCAAGTACATCGCGCAAATCGACGCGGCTGTGAAAATCACGATGGATAACGGAACCGAGTGCAGCCTCAAGCTGAAAGGAAACTACAGCGGCGGCGAGAACTGGTGGCAACCATCCCTGAGCAACTACTGGGAAACAGACGGAAGCGAGAGCCCAGCATTGTATTTGGAGGAAGGAGACCACTCGTTCACACTCCTCAAGGTGACGTCAGGATCAACCAACATCGACAAGTTGGAATTCGCATTGACCGACATCACTGACAATGAAGTCACTAAGATCAAGACCAACCCTTCTAAATTGGTTTTGACTCCTTACGAGCAAACTTACATCACCCTCATTGGTTACAATGCGGCTGGACAAAAGATCTCCATGCCTATCACATGGCCAAGCAAGGTGGAGAACGGTTTGTACACCGCAGGCAGCGAAGAGGGAACTGATGAATTGTCCATCAAGATGGGTAACTACACAGAGAAAATCAGCGTTAAGGTGCAGAAGCCTAAGAAACGTAGAGAGTTCGTCGTTTCCAAACACGGAGACTTGAACACAAACAAAGGCTACGTGGGCGATGGCAGCGGTAACAAAGTGTCTCTCGCAGGAGTAAGCTACTTCTGGAGCTGTTCATCCAGCTTGTGGTGGTGCAAGGAGAACGTGAAGTTCTTGGTTGACAAGTACAACGTACAAGTGCTCCGTTTGCCAGTATCCATCGCTCCTTGCGGAAGCAACGGTCAGTCAAGCTGTGACAAGAGCAACTTGGGTGCCATGGGTGGTGCCGGATTGTGGAACATGAACAACTATGTCGCAGCCCCTATGGGTACTAAGAGACAAGTGGATGAAGTGGTGAAGGCTTGTATCGAGAACGATATCTATGTCATCATCGACTTCCACGAGCACAAAGCTCAAGACTGGACCAGCAAGGCGAACGAGTTCTTCACCTATTTCGCCAAGAAATGGGGAGAGTACCCTAACGTCATGTATGAGATCTTCAACGAGCCAGTTGACGACAACGGTACTGTTGTAAACTACGCTAAGCAAGTGATCCCTACCATCAGAGCAATCGACCCAGACAATGTCATCATCGTGGGATCAACTCAATTCTCCCGTGACCCAGACGGTGTGACTGGCGCAGGTCAAGGCCAAACCAACATCGCCTACACATGGCACGGTTACGCTCAATACAACCACCAAACCGATTGGAACAACAAGCCAGGATGGAACAACGACATACCTGTCGTAGTAACTGAGTGGGGTTGCGACGCTGGCGGTAGCGACGGTGGCATGCACAACATCTTCAAGGAGCACGGTGTCATCAACTGCTTCTGGTCTATGAGTAACAAGGGTGGTGAGGACGAGAGATGGTCTATCCTCAAGACTACTTGCTACAAGGCTTATGACTGGTCTGACAGCGATATGAACGGCAATGGTAAGAACCAACTCTCTGCCGTTTCAAGCTGGGTTAACTACAAGGCAACCCCAATGGAGGAAGAGAACGAGGAGTTCACTGTATCCATCAGCAAGGGCGGAAAGATATTCTTGCCAGAGAACGAAGTGTCTGTTTCTTGTACCGCAGCCGGTGGAACTGGAAATTACACTTACCAATGGCAACAAGTTACGGGTGATGCTGCCACTATCACATCCCCTACTTCCGCTAAGACAACCATCACTGGGTTGAAGGCTGGTTCCAACATATTCACGGTAACTATCTCCGATGGAGAAGAGACTGAGACTTTGAGCGTATCATTCCAAGTTTACAAGGAAGGCTACGTAGATCCAGGATTGATCGACGACGTCGCTGACAACGACCTCACTAGCCGCATCGGTGGTATCTGGGTTGATTTCGATGACGCTTCTGACCGCGGTACTTCAAAAGCAACCGTATCCGCAGAAAAGGGCTACATCTCTGTAGACGCTAAGATGGGTGGAACTAACGGAAATGTGCCTCCTTACTGCGGTGTTGACCTCTACCTCGACAAAACATCTACAGTAGAGAGCCCTGTCGCATACGACATCACTAACTGTTCTAAGATCACTTACAAGTTCAAGGGCTCAGAGCACTACTTCAGAGCTGCAATGTCTAAGAACTCTATCAATGACGGTAACTACCACTGCGCATTGATCGAGGGATCTAACGACTGGAAAGAAGTTTCCATCGATGTTAGCTCTTTGGCTCAAGAGAACTGGGGCCGTCAGGTAACTTACGATCCTAAGGATGTCATCAAGTTCAGCTGGATGGCTAAGGGTGGCGACAACTCCACTAAGAAATTGGAGATCGACGACGTAACTTGCGTAGGCATGGAGTTCGAAGAGAACATCGACCGCTCTGGCCTGCAAAATAGCGAGGCTATCAACGGCACTTACCTCTTCCCTAACCCATCTGAGGATGGCGAATGCGTATTGTTCGTATTGAACCGTTGCAAGGTATCAGTCACTGACATCGCAGGTAAGGTGGTTAAGGAGTTCGTTGCAATCCCTAACTTCGCTAACCAATTCAGCATCAAAGAGAAGGGCGTTTACTTCGTAAATGCTGACGGTGAAGTTTTGAAACTGATCGTTAAGTAATCAGAGACTCACTGAGTTTCTCATACAGCAAAGGGGGCTGATCATCTTTATGGTGATCAGCCCCCTCTCTTTATGGAGCCTTTTGCCTGCGAAATATCGAGGAGACAATCCTCACATCAACGCCCCGATACAGGCCCATATAATCCCCGCACAGGCAATGTACGCCTACGCCTTAGGGACAACACCCCCGCACCTGAAAACACGTGAGAAAAGCCGCCATTTGGCGACAGACAATAAAACTAGAATCTCAGTCCCAAAACCACCTCCGAATAGAGGTCACGATGCTTATAATCGTCCGTCGGCACCTCGCTACGATACTCGCACTCCACATTAAACCCGATATGGAAGTGACTCGTCACCTTCACTTCCACCGCCCCGAAGCAATCCATGATATAATCCCCGAAATCCTCCAAACTAGGCTGGTAAAACGCATGCGCCCTCAATGTGAGCACCTGTCCTACCCGTTGGCGCATCTTGGGACGCAAGGAGAGCCTATAATTGCGGTCATTCAACTTATTCTCCTCCGGGGTGTAATCCACCCTGTCGAACATGAACGCGCAACTGACGGAGTAGTCACAGGTGTCCGACTTCGATAATATCCTAAACTTCACGCCAGACAACGCACTCACCTTGTAGTCGTAACCCTTGTGCTTATTAGTGATGAACTCCATCGCCACGAAAGGTGACCAGCGGTCATATTGGAAGAAATCGACCTTCGCTCCTCCCTTGATGCCCTTGTTCGTCTCTTTGCCATTCTGTTGGCTATAGACCAACTTATAACCCAAGTCGAAAGAGAGGAGACTATCATTGCGTCCGACAGCTCCCGCATTCTTCAAATCGAGGTTTTCCACATTTCCTGAATTGAAGGCCGCACCCAACGACACGTCAAATTTCCAACGCTTCGGCGCCTCTTTCTGCCCATAAGAAACAGCAGAGCATAAGAGCACAGCCATACCCAAAAGAATAAATATTCTGCGCATAAATCGAATTATATTTCAAGTTCGGGGAAGCGTCCGCCGCCCCTTTTAAGGTGTCTATTCCTAAGCAATCACAGGCGAATCATTCGACCATTCCCCTCTGCCGCAAGTAGAATATGATCAATTGGACGGTCTTTTCCACACCTATGGAAGAGACATCGATGGAAAGGGTGTAAGTGGAGGATGCACCCCACGTCTTGCTGGAGTAGAAGTTGTAATATGCCGCGCGCTTCTTATCCTCCATGCGCATCTTAGCGATAGCCTCCTCCTCAGTAAGTTCCGAGCGTTCTTGGATCCGTTGGACCCTATCACTGTCAGAAGAGTGAAGAAACACGCTGACGCAGTTAGGATTGTTTCGCAGCACATAGTCGGAGCACCTGCCCACGATGACGCAGGAGTGTTTTTCCGCCACCTTACGCACCACCTCCGACTGCATCTCGAAAAGCGTATCCTGCGAAAGATAGTTCTTGGAGCCCATTCCGTTCGTCATGAAGCTCTCCACCCACTGCAGCACATTGCCTGAAAAGGAGGCTGACTTCTCGTCATTCTCCTCGAAAAAGACGGGTGCGAAACCGAACTCCTTGGCAGCCTCCATGATGAGTTCCTTGTCGTAATAGGCGATGCCAAGCTCCTTCGCCAACGCCTGTCCGACGCGCCTTCCTCCTGCGCCGAACTGCCTTCCTATGCTAATGACGATGTTCTTATCCATATCTAATCCTCCCATCATTATTCGATTATAGGGTTATCTTTCAGTTTACTGAACTTACGCATCTCAATCCTCAACAAGATGAATGCGATGATGCTGGAGAGCGCATCCGAAATAGGCATACATGCCAACACACTTTCCACGCTCTTGAAATGCGCGGGAAGTATCAGCAGCAAAGGGACGAGCAGCAACAACTGCCTCGTCGAGGAGAGCACCACCGCCTTCGACGCCTTTCCCACAGATTGGAAAAAGTTGGACGTCACCATCTGGAATCCCACAATCGGGAATGCGGCGGCACATATCCTCAACCCTCTTATGGCCATTGAGATGAGTTCCTCGTCCGTGGTGAAGAGCCTTGCCACATAGTAAGGGATGGACTCCGACACGATGAAGGCGAATGTGGTCACCGCCGTGGCAGCGAGAATGGTCAGCTTCAACACCTTACGAACCCTCGAATAGATTTGTGCGCCGAAGTTATATCCTGCGATAGGTTGCATACCCTGATTAAGGCCCATGACAATCATGGCGAAGACCATCAACACACTGTTGACAATGCCTCCATAGGCACCAACCGCGAGGTCACCGCCATACGCCTTCAACGCCCTATTGATGAGTATGACGACGAGGCAGGCACAGGCATTCAGCATAAAGGGAGCCATTCCGATGGAGATGATGCCCTTGATGATCCTAGTATCGAAAGTGAATATGTCACGCCTCCAATGCAATATGTTTCCCTTGTCGGAGAAGTGCTTCATGATGATGGCGAAAGCCACCGTTTGGGCGATAATTGTAGCGCTCGCCGCACCCATGATGCCCCAATTAAACACGAAGATAAAGAGAGGAGCCAAGACCAGGTTGATAAGCACGGTCAGGAACGTCATACGCATCGCCTTAGTAGGATGGCCTGAAGCTCGCATCACGCTATTAAGGCCCAAATATAAATGGGTAATCACATTACCGATCAGGATGACCTGCATGAAATCCTTGGCATAGCTGATGGTGTTCTCGCTCGCCCCGAAGAAATAGAGTATCTCGTCCAGGAACATGAGTCCCAGAACCATAAATATGATACCGAGGACCACATTCAGCAGGAAGACATTACCCAATACCTTTTGCGCGCTACCGATGTCCTGCTGCCCCAACTTAATGGAGGTCAGGGTCGCACCACCCGCACCAATCATCGCACCAAACGCGGCGGAGAGGTTCATCACCGGCATGGTAATCGCCAGTCCTGATATGGCCAACGCACTGACACCCTGTCCGATGAAGGCACGGTCTATCACATTGTACAGCGCGGAAGCCATCATTGCGGCGATGGCAGGCCCTGAATAACTAATCAGCAATTGGCGCACGTTCTCCGTGCCTAATTCCTTGGGATTATTAGCCATGGACGATTCTGGATGTCTTACGTTCTAGAAATTGATTGTCTTCTTGTCTGTCGGGAAAGAGTATATATCCGCCTTGGCGTTAGTGAGGACGTAAACAGCCGTGTTGTCATCGTTCTCATCATACATGGAACGGAGGTTCGGGTAAGCGTCCAGCATGGATTTCTTCGCCTCCACACGTCCATCCTCCACCAATGTGGCCTCCACTCTGATCCATTGTTTTCCGTTGTAGGCGCAGAGCTCAGTCTTAGGGTTTTGGGCTATTTGTTTCGCCACGTTCTTCTTATGCCCCGTCTGAATATAGAGCTTATCCTCGAAGATATGGATGGTACCGAACGGCCTCACCCTTGGTTGGTCGCCCTCCACCGTCGCGATGAAATAGTATTCGCAACTCTTGATAAAGTTGTACACTTCCTCCATTCCTTCCTTGTTGCTTGTTTGATAACTAGATGGTTCCATTGCTTTAGGTTTTTCGCCGGCGCATGCGATCATCACACTCGCCAACACGATGGTAAATATTAGTTTCTTCATATCTATGATTTTTATGCAAATTTAATATTTGGGAGGGATTAAAAAGCATTCCTCCGACGTTTTTTAGAGATGAAAACCGGTCATGGACCTACAAAACAGAAGGGAACCCTTTCCAGAGCCCCCTTCTGCCATATAAACTCTTAACTTTATCTTCTTTATCTGCGTATCAACGTGAAGTGACCCACATATTGTCTGTTGATCTCCTCGATGTCGATTTGATACCAGTAGTCGGTGGATGGCAAAGGCCTTCCGTTGTAAGTTCCATCCCAACCTCCAGAATCCGCGCCGAAGAACTGTGCGACAATCTTACCGTAACGGTCGAAGATGGTAACGACAGCGGACGGATAAACCTCAGCCAGGCCAGGGATCTCCCAAGTATCGTTCACACCGTCACCATTAGGTGTAGTGAACTCCTTGATGACTAGCTCCGGAGGATCGAGTTGGAAGATCCTGGAAGTCTCACAACCGTAGAAGTCCTTCACATGCATTGTGTGGACACCGAACGGTATGTTGTCGAAATGCGTGTTGTTGTCGATCGTTGCTGGGATATTGTCGTACCAGATCGTGTATGGAGCGGCACCCGCACCCGCTTCGAGGGTCACCTCTCTGCTGTGGTAAC